>CANBVJ010000013.1 GCA_947372865.1 Comamonadaceae bacterium | reverse complement strand
AGCAGGTCGCGGGCAATCGAACCGATGGCATTTTCAGACAAAGGCTGACCGTTGTCATCGGTGATCGCGCCATCCATCACGCGCGCCAATTCGTGCGCGGTTTGGATCATGCGGGCATAGGGTTCTTCTTTGCGGTCCACCTGGGGCACGTCGAGTGACAAAGCGAGTTCGTAAATGGCGGACTGTGTGGGGTCCTCCGACATGGCGGCTTGTGTGTCAAAGGTCAAGCCCAAAATGGGTGGCAAACCCAGCGTGGGGGCTGGCACCACCATGCGGCCCGGCAACACACCCGCGATGAAGCCCAAGCGCGCAGCGTTTTGCTGCACGTAGCCGGGGCTCCAAGCAGCTTGGGTGGCTTTCAAGGTGAAGCTCAATTGCGCGTCGTGGGCGCTGGCAAAGTTGTCGAGCTCGCGGGCACGGCCCACTTCTTCGAGCATGTCAGGAAATTCAGGCGCCGCGTTGATGGCATCGGCGAAAGCTTGGGTCTTGCCAACGAACTCAGAGAATTCAATTTCGTTCAAGGGGCCGGTGCGGTTGGCCAATTGCACGCCGGTTTGGAAGGCGCTGTAGCGCTGCTGGGTGCGCGGTTGCTCCCACAAGCCCGTTTGGGCATTCAAACCTTCAACGTTAAACAGTTTGCTGCCCACGCGCCGTGTGACGGGCATGGCCGACAAGGCCGCTTCGCCAGAAATGGGGGCATCAATTTCAACGGCTGCGATGACATCAATCAAGGCGTCCAAGGCGGGGCGTTTTTCGAGCTGAGGCAACTCGGACGCTGCGTTGCCCATCACCTGCGCCACAGCAGGTTTCATCGCCGAGATTGGCGAAGCGGGTGGCACTGGCGGCACTTGTGCCGCTTGTTGCGCGGCCACTTTAGCGGCTGCGGCTTGGCTCTGCGCAATGCGCGCCAGTTCGGCCTCATCGGGCACACGTTGCGCATGGGCGGTGGCCTCTTCCATCATGCTGCGCGCCAGGTCAGTCACGGGGTCGAGGCTGCCGCTGGTTGTATAAGCGGGCGCCAAGGGCGTGGTGGTGGGTTCTGTCGTGTGGTCTGCATCCCGTGCAGGCGCCGAGTCAAACGAAGGCTCTTGCGCTTGGCGATTGTCAAGCGAGAAGCCTGTGGGCTCGACAGCGTCGTGTTGTGCCAGGGGTTGTGCCTGACGGGGCTTGTTTCTGCGCGAGGTCCACGTGCTGTGTGCCACCACGCCGGCCAGCACCACGCCGCCAGCAATCGCTAAACCAATTTGAAGAGTGCTCATGTTTTTAGTCTGAAATCAAACGGCGTCGGCCAAGGAAACTGCGGACTCCATGTCCACGGCGACGATGCGAGAAACGCCTTGTTCTTGCATGGTCACGCCAATGAGTTGCTCGGCCATTTCCATCGCGATTTTGTTGTGCGAGATAAAAAGGAATTGGGTCTCTTTGGACATGCTCGACACCAACTTGGCGTAGCGCTCGGTATTGGCGTCGTCCAAGGGCGCGTCCACTTCGTCCAGCAAACAAAACGGCGCTGGGTTGAGTTGAAAGATCGCAAACACCAAGGCAATCGCCGTCAGCGCTTTTTCGCCGCCCGACAGCAAGTGAATGGTTTGGTTCTTTTTGCCAGGTGGCTGGGCCAGCACTTGCACGCCGGCATCCAAAATTTCATCGCCCGTCATCACCAAGCGCGCATTGCCGCCGCCGAACAACTCGGGAAACATGCGACCAAAGTGCTCGTTGACGATCTTGAAGGTGCCGCCCAGCAGCTCACGGGTTTCACCGTCGATCTTGCGAATGGCGTCTTCCAGCGTGTTCATGGCGTCGGTCAAGTCTTTGGTTTGGGCATCCAAGAAATGCTTACGCTCGCTGGCACTGGCCAACTCGTCCAAGGCAGCCAAGTTCACAGCCCCCAAAGCGGTGATGTCGCGGTGAAGGCGGTCAATCTCGCCTTGCAAACCACCCAAGCGCACGTTGTTGGCAAGAATGGAGGCCGATACGGCTTCGAGGTCGGCCTCGGCATCGGCCAGCAGTTGTGTGTATTGCTCCAGACCCAAGCGCGCGGCTTGCTCTTTGAGCTGGAAGTCTGTGATGCGTTGGCGCAAAGGCTCCAGTTCACGCTCTAGCTGCAAGCGGCGTTCGTCGCTGGCACGCAGTTTGGTGGTGAGGTCGTCGTATGCGCTGCGTTTGGCCCCCAAGTCTGCTTCGCGCGCCATCTTGATGTCCAAGGCGTTTTGCAAACCGGCTTGGGCTGCGGCATCGTTCAAACGCGTGAGGTCTTCTTGCACACGTTGTTCTTCGGTGGCGACCGAGGAGGCTTGTTGCGTGGCTGTGTCGATGATGCGTTTGAGTTCGGCTTCGCGCGTGGCCAAGCTGCGTTGTGAGAACTGAGCTTCTTGGGCTTGACGCTCCAAGCTGCGTTGTTGCTCGCGGCTGTCGTTCAAACGGCGTTCAGCGCTGATGACCGCATCGTCGAGTTGCGCATGACGCTCTTGGCTATCCGCCAATTGCATGTCCAACTCTTCAAAGCGGGCTTCTGCTGTGACACGACGCTCTTGCAAATCGGCCAGCTGCGCTTCGACCTCGGACAAATCACCACTGATTTGCTCGCTGCGTGCGCGGGTTTGCTCAGCCAATTGGCTCAGGCGCAGGGTTTCGACTTGCAGCGCGTGGGCCGAGGTTTGTGCCGCGGTGGCTTCCGAGCGAATGCGCACCAAGCGTTGCGACGATTCGCTGTAAGCGGCCTCTGCACGCACCAAGGTGTTGCGGGCTTCGTCAGAGATAAAGGCTTGTGCTTTGCTGCTCTTGTCGAGGTTTTCAATTTCTTGGGCACGGGCCAACAAGCCCGACTGCGCGTTGTCTTGCGCGTAAAAGCTCACGCTGTGTGCGCTGATGGCGTGGCCGCTGGGCACGTAAATGACTTGCCCGGCTGCCAAGCTGCTGCGCTTGGCTAAGGCGTCGTCGAGGTTGGGGGCTGTGAAGCAGCCATTGAGCCAGTCAGTCAACAAGGCCTTTTGGCCTGCATCGTTCAAACGCAACAGGTCTGATAAGCGAGGCAACGCGCTGTGCGCGTCGGAGGTCGCAGCACTTGGCGCAGTGTAGAACGCAAGCTTGGCAGGCGGTGCATCGGTTTGAAAGGCACGCACGATGTCCAAGCGGCTGACTTCGAGCGAGGCCATGCGTTCGCGCAAAGCGGCTTCCAAGGCGTTTTCCCAACCCGCTTCAATGTGAATGCGACTCCACAACGCTTGTAAACCGTCCAAGCCGTGCTTGGCGAGCCAAGGCTTGAGCTTGTCGTCGGTTTGCACTTTTTCTTGCAAGGCTTTCAGCGCTTCCAAACGCGCCGAAATATCGGCTTGCTTGGCTTGCTCGGCGTTCACCCCTTGTTGGGCCGCACGACGTGCGTCATCGAGTACGGGCACGTTGGCTTGCAACTCTTCCAATTGCGCAGCCGTCACTTCGGCTTGGGTTTGCGCTTCTTGGAGTTGCTCTTTGAGGTTGTTCAGGCGCGCTTCATCGGGTGCAGCCAACGCATTTTTATCGGCGCTCAGGCGCTCTTGGCGGGCATTGAGGCTGCGGCTTTGTTCTTCGATGTTGCGTTGGTCCGCTGCCAACACTTGAATTTGCTGCTGCACTTGGGCCACGCTCGCGCGTTGCTCATTGCTGCGCTGTTGGGCGACACGCAAAGCGTCTTCCAACTCGGGCAGCTGCATGGCTTGCTCTTCCACTTGTGCGGCCAGCATGATGGCTTTTTCTTCGCCGTCCATGGCCATCGAGGCCAAGTTTTCAATCTCTTGGTGCGCGGTTTCGGACTGTGCGGCCCAATGCGCGGTTTGTTCTTTGATTTGAATCAGGCGGGCTTCGGCGCGTTGGCGCCCTTCCACCACAAAGCGAATTTCGGCTTCCAAACGGCCCACTTCGGCACTGGCTTCATACAAAGCGCCTTGGGCTTGATTCACTTGGTCGCCAGCGCCATAGTGCGCTTGGCGTACGGTTTCTAAGTCGGCCTCAACGTGGCGCAAATCTGCAATGCGCGACTCAAGATCGTTCACGGCTTTGTCGGCTTGGGTTTTGATGCCCACTTGGTCGGCTTCGGCCTCGGCACGGCGCAAGAACCACAGCTGGTGCTGCTTCAAGGTCACATCGGCATTGAGCGCGTGGTAGCGCTGGGCCACTTCGGCTTGTTTTTCGAGCTTCTCTAAGTTGGCGTTCAATTCGCGCAAGATGTCTTCCACGCGCGTTAAGTTTTCGCGGGTGTCGCTCAGACGGTTTTCGGTCTCGCGGCGGCGTTCTTTGTATTTCGAAACGCCCGCAGCCTCCTCCAAGAACAAACGCAGTTCTTCAGGCTTAGATTCAATGATGCGGCTGATGGTGCCCTGGCCAATGATGGCGTAGGCGCGCGGGCCCAGGCCAGTGCCCAAGAACACGTCTTGCACATCACGACGTCGCACCGGCTGGTTGTTGATGTAGTAGCTGCTGGTGCCGTCACGGGTGAGCACGCGCTTGACCGCGATCTCGGCAAACTGGCTCCACTGGCCGCCAGCGCGGTGGTCGGCGTTGTCAAACACCAGCTCCACGCTGGCGCGACTGGCGGGTTTGCGGGTGGTGGTGCCGTTAAAAATCACGTCCTGCATGGACTCGCCGCGCAGCTCGCTGGCGCGGCTTTCGCCCAAAACCCAGCGCACCGCGTCCATGATGTTGGACTTGCCGCAGCCATTGGGCCCCACCACGCCCACCAGTTGCCCAGGCAGCAAAAAGTTGGTCGGCTCTACAAAGGACTTGAATCCTGACAGCTTGATCGAATTGAGGCGCACTGCGTTGGGGCTGGACTTGAGCGGGTGTTCGGGAGGTTAGCAAGACCCCAAAACCGGCTTTCGGGGCAGCGCCAATGATACTGTGCGGGTTTTGTCGGCCCCAGACATGGCTCAGGCGGGCCGCCTTAGGGCTTCAAGGGCCGCTGGGCCAGGTAGTGCGCAGCCTCTTCGCCCAGGCGTTGCAAGGCAGGCGCCAGTGCGGCGTAGGACGCGATGACTTCTGCGCTCGCACCGCCGCGGCTCAGGCGCTCAATGCGGGTGAGCTCTTGCACCAGCGGCGCAAAGCAAAACACCGGCACAAAGCCCTTGAGCGAATGCAGCCGCGCCGTGGCGTCTGCCGACCGACCCAGCGCCAGCAAATCGGCGACCTCTGGCACGTCTTTGCTTAATGCGGTGCACAAGGCGGGCAGCAAATCGCGCACGCCCTGGTCGTCACCCAAAAAGTCGAGCGCGCCACTCAGGTTAAAGCAGGTGTAGCCAGAAGCAGTCTGAAGGCCCGTTTGCATTGAAATTACTCCCGGTCAGCGCGGCGCTGGCAGCCCTGCCCTATAGCGCGCAAATTTTTAAGTTTAACGACGAATCAACGATAATCCTCGCCCATGAATCCCCATTTATCGCTATTGCAGGCCTATCCGTTTGAGCGCCTGCGCCAGCTCTTTGCCGCCGTCACGCCCAACCCGGATTTGCGCCCCATCAGCCTGGGAATCGGCGAACCCCGACACGCCACGCCCGCGCTGATCAAGCAAGCCTATTGCGAGGCCATCATGGGCGCCGGCCTGGCGGGCTACCCGGCCACAGCGGGCGACCCGCCCTTGCGCGGGGCCATTGCCCACTGGCTGCAGCGCCGCTACCAGCTTGATGTCAACCCGGCCACGCAAATTTTGCCCATCAACGGTTCGCGCGAAGCCCTGTTTGCCTTTGCCCAAACCGTGCTTTCGCCCAGCGCCTCCGGCACCAAGCCGTTGGTGGTTTGCCCCAACCCCTTCTACCAAATCTACGAAGGCGCGGCGCTGCTGGGCGGTGGCGAGCCTTATTTTGTAAATTCTGACCCGCAGCGCAACTTTGCCCAAGACTGGGCCAGCGTGCCCGACGCGGTGTGGGCGCGCACGCAGCTCTTGTTTGTGTGCAGCCCCGGCAACCCTGCGGGCGCGGTGATGCCGCTGTCGGAATGGAAGCTGCTGTTTGATTTGAGCGACCGCTTCGGCTTTGCCATTGCCTCGGACGAGTGCTACAGCGAAATCTACTTCCGCGACGAAGCGCCCCTGGGCGGCCTGGAAGCGGCAGCGCAACTGGGGCGCGCAGACTTTAAAAACTTGGTGGCCTTTACCAGCCTGTCCAAGCGCAGCAATGTGCCCGGCATGCGCAGCGGTTTTTGTGCAGGCGACGCGGCGCTCATCAAGCAGTTTTTGCTCTACCGCACCTACCACGGCAGCGCCATGAGCCCGGTGGTGCAAAGCGCCAGCATTGCCGCCTGGAACGACGAGGCCCATGTGCTGGACAACCGCGCCCAGTACCGCCAAAAATTTGCACAAATCACGCCTTTGCTGGCCACGGTGATGGACGTGGCGCTGCCAGACGCCGGTTTTTATTTGTGGGCTGGCGTGCAGGGCAGCGACGTGGACTTTGCCCGCGATCTGTACGCTGCCTACAATGTGACGATTTTGCCCGGCTCCTATCTGGCCCGTGAGGCGCATGGCGTAAACCCAGGCGCCGGGCGCATCCGCATGGCGCTAGTGGCGCAAGGCGACGAGTGCCTCGAAGCCGCGCAGCGCATCGTGGCCTTTGTGCAAGCCCGCCGCCCGGCCTGAACGCCCCTTTTTTTTCTGATCCCAACCCTTTTGCGACCACTGAGAATTCCATGACCCAACAACTCCAATCCATCCTCGACGCCGCCTGGGAAAACCGCGCCAACATCTCGGTGCAATCCGCCCCTAAAGAAGTAACCGACGCCGTCGAGCACGTCATCTCCGAGCTCAACAACGGTGCCCTGCGCGTGGCCACCCGTGACGGCGTGGGCCAGTGGACTACGCACCAGTGGATCAAAAAAGCGGTGTTGCTGAGCTTTCGCCTTAAAGACAACGTGCTCATTCAATCCGGTGACCTGGGCTTTTACGACAAGGTGCCCACCAAATTTGCGGGCATGAGCGAAGCGGAAATGAAAGCCACCGGCGTGCGCGTGGTGCCCCCAGCCGTGGCGCGGCGCGGCAGCTTTATTGCCAAGGGCGTGATTTTGATGCCGTCGTACGTGAATATTGGCGCCTACGTGGACGAAGGCACCATGGTGGACACCTGGGCCACCGTAGGCTCTTGCGCACAAATCGGCAAAAACGTGCACTTAAGCGGCGGCGTGGGTATTGGCGGCGTGCTCGAACCCATGCAGGCGGGTCCCACCATCATTGAGGACAACTGCTTCATCGGCGCACGCTCCGAGGTGGTTGAAGGCGTGATCGTGGAAGAAAACTCGGTGATCTCCATGGGCGTGTACCTGGGCCAAAGCACCCCGATTTACGACCGCGCCACGGACATGGTGAGCTATGGCCGCATTCCTTCAGGCTCGGTGGTAATCAGCGGCAGCCTGCCCAAGAACGACGGCAAATACAGCCTGTACGCGGCCATCATCGTCAAGCGGGTGGACGCGCAAACCCGTGCCAAGACCTCGCTCAACGACTTGCTGCGCGATTAATCTCCCCGCACCTCAAAGCTGCCCTGGCAATGACGCAAACCACCAAAAACGACGTTTTGGAACGCATGCTGCGTTTTATGGTGGACCGGCACGCGTCAGACTTGTACCTTTCGGCCAACAGCCCGCCCATGGTTCGCATTCATGGTCTCGTTGTGCCCATCACCAGCCAGCCCTTGGGCGTGCAGGCGCCGCGCGAATTGCTCGAAGGCCTGGTGCCGCCCGAGCGCATGCAAGAGCTGCTCAGCACCAACGAGCTGACGATGGTCTTGTCGCTGCAAAACCTGGGGCGCTTTCGCGTCAGCGCCTTTTTTCAGCGTGGCACGGTCGCGATTGTGATCCGATACGTGCCCTTTGACATCCCACCCTTGCAGGACAGCGCCTTGCCACAAGTGCTGCGCCAACTGGTCTTGGAAAAGCGCGGTTTGGTGCTGATGGCGGGCGCTGCCGGGGCGGGCAAAAGCACCACGCTGGCATCCATGCTGGACTACCGCAACTCCATCCTGTCGGGCCATATTCTGACGTTTGAGAATCCGATCGAGTTTGTGTTTCAGCACAAAAAGTCGGTGGTGAACCAGCGCGAAATCGGTTTGGACACGAACTCGTTGGACGTGGCCTTGAAAAACGCCATGCGCCAGGCGCCTGACGTGATTTTTATTGGCGAAATTCGCGACCAGGCAACCATGTCAGCCGCCTTGGGATATGCGCAGTCCGGCCATTTGTGCCTGGCCACCCTGCACGCCAACAACAGCCACCACGCGCTCAACCGCATTTTGGGTTTTTATCCCGCCCAGGGGCGCGAAGCCGTGCAGCGCGACTTGGCGCTGTCGCTCAAGGCCATGTTGTCGCAGCGCCTGATTCGCACCTCCGGCGGGCAGCGCGTTCCGGCCTGCGAGGTGATGATGAACACGACGCGCATCGCCGAGCTGATCCAGGCCGGCAATTTCACCGAAATACCGGCCGCCATGGAGCAATCGCTGTCGGCAGGCTCGCAATCGTTTGAGCAGGACATCGCGCGCCTGGTTGCCCAAGGCACGGTGCAGGAAAGAGAAGGCCTGGCCAACTCGGACTCTGCGACCAACCTGATGTGGCGCCTGCAAAACAGCGCAGACACCACCGCCCCGGCGCCAGTGCTGCGCACAACACCCGCCCCGGCCGTGGGCCCTATCACCCTGACACTCCATCCTTGATGCTCCACGCCGCCAACGCCACCTTGCAACTTACCGAGCAGCTGCTGTCCCTTGCCTCGGTCACGCCGCAAGACGCCGGCTGCCAGGCGCTGATTGCGCAACGCTTGCAGGCGCTGGGTTTTGTCTGTGAAACGATCGACAGTGGTCCGGACGATTTCCAGGTGAAAAATCTCTGGGCCAAACGCAAAGCCACTGGCCGCGAAGGCAACGCAAGCGCCAAAACTCTGGTGTTCGCCGGCCACACCGACGTGGTACCCACCGGGCCGCTGGCGCAATGGGACAGCGCGCCCTTTAGCCCCAGCCACCGCGACGGCAAGCTCTATGGCCGGGGTGCAAGCGACATGAAAACCTCGCTGGCCGCCTTTGTGGTCGCCATTGAAGAGTTTTTGGCCCAGACGCCCGAGCCCGCCCTGAACATCGCCCTGCTGCTGACCAGCGACGAAGAAGGTCCGGCCGTGGACGGCACGGTGGTGGTGTGCAAGGCCCTGAAAGCGCGCGGTGAAGTGCTGGACTATTGCATCGTGGGCGAGCCGACCTCGGTGGAACGCACCGGCGACATAATCAAAAACGGCCGGCGCGGCACCATGAGCGGCAAACTCACGGTTAAGGGCGTGCAAGGCCATATTGCCTATCCGCACATGGCGGACAACCCCATCCACCGCGCAGCGCCTGCACTGGCCGAACTGGTGGCCGTGCGCTGGGACGAAGGCAACGCCTATTTTCCGCCCACGAGCTGGCAGGTCAGCAATATGCATGGCGGCACCGGGGCGAGCAACGTCATTCCCGGCGAAGTGGTGATTGACTTCAACTTCCGCTTTTCCACCGAGTCCACACCCGAGTCGCTGCAGTCACGCCTGGCTGCGGTCTTGGACAAGCACGGCTTGCGGTACGAGTTGGTCTGGACGATTGGTGGACTGCCCTTTCTCACCCCCCCGGGCACGCTGGTGGACGCGGTACGCGACGCTATTCGGGACGAGACCGGGCTGGAAACTCAGCTATCCACCACCGGCGGCACCAGTGACGGCCGGTTTCTGGCACAAATTTGCCCGCAGGTGATCGAACTGGGCCCGCCCAACGCCACCATCCACAAAATCAACGAATATGTGGCGCTGGCCGACATTGAACCTTTGACAAACATCTACCGCCGCGTGCTTGAACGCTTGCACGCCCAGGCTGCCGCATGACGCTGATAGCCCTGATAGAAGCCTGCGCCGCCCAGCTCGCAGACGCCGGTGTTTCTTTTGGCCACGGCACCACCAATGCGCAAGACGAGGCCGCCTGGCTGGTGCTTTGGCAAATCGGTTTGCCGCTGGACACGGCGCTCGAGGGTGAAGAAAGCCTGGCCGATACGCCAGTCGCGTCAGACCAGCAGGCGCTCGTGCAGGCGCTGGTAGCCGAGCGCATCCGTAGCCGCAAACCCGCCGCCTACCTGACACACGAGGCCTGGTTGCAAGGCTTTGCGTTTTACGTAGATGATCGGGTGATCGTGCCGCGCTCGCTGATTGCCGAACTGCTGGTCGATGGCGGCATGGACTATTTTCTAAGCCCTTCCACCCGCAAGGTGCTGGATTTGTGCACCGGCAACGGCAGCCTGGCGGTGATTGCGGCCAGCGTCTTTCCAGACATCACAGTCACGGCGAGCGACCTCTCAAGCAACGCACTGGCCGTGGCCCAGATCAATGTGCAAAAACACGGCCTGCAAGAGCGCATCACGCTGCTGGCGTCCGACGGCCTGGCTGCGCCCGAATTGGCAGCGCGTGGCCCCTTTGACCTGATTCTTTGCAACCCGCCTTACGTCAACCGCCAAAGCATGGCCGATCTGCCGCCGGAATACCGGGCCGAACCCGCCATGGCGCTGGACGGCAACCTGGACGGTGGCAGTGACGGCATGGACTTTGTCCGCAGCCTGCTGCAAAGCGTGGCCGCACACCTGAACCCACAGGGGGTGCTGGTGCTGGAAATCGGCAACGAGCGCCCCTATTTTGAAGCCGCATTTCCGTCGCTGGAAGTGATTTGGCTGGAAACCAGCGCTGGTGAAGACCAGGTCTTGCTCCTCACGCGCGAAGCTCTTAATTCATGATTACTTTAAAAAATGTGACCTTGCGCCGCAGCGCCAAGGTCTTGCTGGAACACGCCTCGGTCACCTTGAACCCGGGCGAAAAAGTCGGCCTGGTCGGGCGCAACGGTGCGGGCAAGTCTTCGCTGTTTGCCCTGCTCAATGGCAATTTGCACGAGGACGCCGGCGAGTACTACATCCCCACCCAGTGGCGCATGGGCCAGGTCTCGCAAGATATGCCTGAGACCGAGCAAAGTGCTACCGAATTTGTGATTGAGGGCGACACCGTGCTCAACGCGGCGCGCGACGAAGTCAAGGCCTCTGAGGCCACCGACGACGGCGACCGCATGGCGCACGCCTATATGGCCTTGTACGACGCGGGCGAGCACGACGCGCCTTCGCGCGCGCAGGCGCTGATTTTGGGTCTGGGTTTCAAAACCACCGAGCTGGAAAACCCGGTCAACAGCTTTTCGGGCGGCTGGCGCATGCGCTTGCAGTTAGCGCGCGCGCTGATGTGCCCGTCCGACTTGCTGCTGCTGGACGAACCTACCAACCACTTGGACTTGGATGCCTTGGTGTGGCTGGAAGCCTGGCTCAAGCGCTACGAAGGCACCATGGTCGTTATCAGCCATGACCGTGAGTTTTTGGACGCGGTGACCAACGTCACCCTGCACATTGACGCCGGCAAGCTGGTGCGCTACGGCGGCAACTACAGCAAGTTTGAAGATATGCGCGCCGAGCAGATGGAGCTGCAACAAAACGCGTTTTCCAAGCAGCAAGACAAGATTGCCCACCTGCAAAAGTTCATTGCACGCTTCAAGGCCAAGGCCAGCAAAGCCAAACAAGCGCAAAGCCGTGTCAAGGCTTTGGACCGCATGGAAAAGATTGCGCCGTTGTTGGCCGATGCCGACTTCACCTTCGAGTTCAAAGAGCCGGCCAACCTACCCAACCCGATGCTGTCCATGTCGGGCGTGAGCTTTGGCTACCCGCCGCCCGCCGACGCGCCCGAGGGCACGCCGCCCACGGTCATCGTCCAAAACGTGAGCCGTTCGGTGCTGGCAGGCCAGCGCATCGGCATTCTGGGCGCCAACGGACAGGGCAAATCAACCTTGGTCAAAACCGTGGCGCGCGACTTGGCCCCCATTGGTGGTGAAGTGACCGAGGGCCGGGGCCTGAACATTGGCTACTTTGCGCAGCAAGAGTTGGACGTGCTGCGCCCGGCAGACACCCCTCTGGAGCACATGATTCGCCTGGTCAAGGAAATGACGGCTGAGGGCCGCATCGCCGGCCAGGCCACGCGCGAACAAGACTTGCGCAGCTTTTTGGGCACCTTCAACTTTGGCGGCGACATGGTCAAGCAGGCCGTGGGCAGCATGAGCGGCGGCGAAAAGGCCCGCCTGGTGCTGTGCATGATCGTCTGGCAGCGGCCCAATTTGCTGCTGCTTGACGAGCCCACCAACCACTTGGACCTGGCCACCCGCGAAGCGCTGGCCATGGCGCTCAATGAATTTGAGGGCACGGTGATGCTGGTCAGCCACGACCGCGCGCTGCTGCGCTCGGTGTGCGACGAGTTCTGGATGGTGTCGCGCGGCGGCGTAGCGCCCTTTGACGGCGACCTGGACGACTACCAGCGCTACCTGCTGGACGAAGCCAAGCGCCAGCGCGAAGCCATCAAAGAGGCACAAAACCAGCTCAACAAGCAGCAAGCCAAGGCGGTGGCCAAGCCAGCCAAAGTGGCTGCGTCGCCAGACGAGCGGCGCAAATGGACGACTGAGATTGCGCGCCTGGACGAACGCATCGCCACGCTCAGCGGCGAAGGCGCGGTGCTTGAAGGCAAACTCAGCCAAAGCCCCCTGCCCCACGAGATTGCCGAACTGGGCAAACGCCTGAAAGCCGTCACCGACGAGCTCAAAACACTGGAAGACCAGTGGCTTGCAGCCACCGAGGCACTCGAAGGCTTGACCGCATAAGTAAGAAAAGGGCGCGCTGGAAAGGGAGTTTCCTAGTGGTGCGCCGCTGCTGGTTTTTCTTCTTTCTTAGCCTCTTTTTTCTCGTCCTTGCCCGCGCCAGCTTCACCTTTGACCAGCAAGGTCTTGCAGGTTTTGGTCGCTGGCTTTTTGCCCGTGGGCTCCGAGGTCTCGCAAACCCGCTCCACCTTGTAGGCCAAGGCGCTTTCACCCGCCACCAGGCTGGCGAACAAAATGGCGAGGCTGCGCCAGTGGCGGCCCAGCAGGGGGTTAAAGGCGGACTTTTGTGAGTTCATAGGGCAGTTAACAAGGCAATCGTGAACCAGGGCAGGCTAAAAATAGCTTTAGCCGCCAGTGCGCCATCATAGATCGTGGCGTCAGGGTGAACGGACAAGCAAGCACGCAACAATGGGAAGACTCGGGATGACACAACACCGGAAATACCAAGCCCTCGAACGCGCTATCAATGTGGCCCTCACCGCAGCGGTCTGTGCGTGCACGAGCACCGCGTGGGCATGGAACCCGCTTGGGGACAATAAACCGTACCGCGAAGTGGCACTGTCAGGTACCGAATGGAAAAAAGTGGATTTGAAAGCCGGATGGGCGGCTGGCCAGGACACCGAACTGCTCATTGAAATCAACAACAAACTGACCGGACCCCTGGCCTGCCACGGTGTGCTGGTCAAAATGCAGTCTGGCACCGAGGTCAACAAAGCGTTTTCGCCCTACCTCTACGTTGCGCCCGGTACGAGCAAGCAAACGGGCATTCATGGCGTCAAGAAAGCGCAGATGAAAGACTATGCGCTGACCTGCAGTTGCTGGAAAAAAAACGGGGATACGCAGTGCAGCGATCCCCAAAAGCAACCCTAGGCGCAGCTTACCGAGCCGCTAGGCGAAAAGCATGAAGGACTGGGTGCGATTTACTTCTTGGTGTAAATCTGATCGAAGCTGCCGCCATCGGCAAAGTGCTCGTTGTCGGCCTTTTCCCAGCCGCCAAAGGCCTCGTCAATGGTGAAGAGCTTGATCTTGGGGAACTGGCTGGCGTACTTGGCCTTGGCCTTGTCGGACACGGCCGGACGGTAGAAGTTTTTGCCTGCAATGGTAATCCCCCCAATTTCCACTCAATCTAAAAGTAGAACAGTTATGGAGCCCTACCTGCGCACCCATGAAGGTTGGCTATTTCTGTCTGTCATCATGGACCTGTTCTCGCGTCAGATCATTGGCTACTCCATGAGGGAGCGCATGACCAGCAATCGGGAGCTCCAGGCGTCGCTGATAGCACTGTGGCGCCGAAAATCACATACGAGAAATGGTGCATTCCAACCAGGACCGCCAGTTCAGGGCCGAGGTACTTCGACCGCGCAGCCTTGAGCCGCAGACCGCATTTGGACATTGCTAAGGAAATTGCACACACGGCGCTTGGTTACGACAACTCCCCCGCCCCACGCCTAGCCCGCCAAGCCCCCAACCCCACCAACAAGCCAGGCACAAAAATCATCGCCCAGATGATTTTGTCCAGGTGCAGTTTGACCCAGGGGATATTGCCAAAGAAGTAGCCGATGGTGACGATGCCGCCCACCCACAGGGCGCCGCCGATCACGTCAAAAAAGGTGAACTTGGCGCGGGTCATTTGGGCCACGCCGGCTACGAAAGGGGCGAAGGTGCGCAAGAAGGGCATGAAGCGGGCGGCTACGATGGTGCTGCCGCCATAGCGTTCGTAAAAGGCGTGCGCCTGGTCAAACGCGGCCTTGTTGAACCAGCGCGAGTTTTCCCACTGGAACACTTTAGGGCCAATGGCGCGGCCCACCGTGTAGTTGCTTTGGTTGCCCAGCACCGCCGCTGTAAACAGCAAAGCCACGGCCAGCGGGTAGCTCATCAGCCCAACGCCGCACATGGCGCCCACCACAAACAAGAGCGAGTCGCCCGGCAAAAACGGCATGACCACCACGCCGGTTTCCACAAAAATCACCACAAACAGCAAGGCGTACACCCACAGGCCGTACTGCGCAACAAACACTTCCAGGTACTTGTCCACGTGCAGCACAAAGTCAAGCAAGGCGGTGATGATTTCCATGGGGGGCTTTGATTGAAATAGGTTTTAGTAACGCTGCATTTTGCAGCTACTGGCTTGTTCGGCCGCTTGGGCGGACAAGGTCTTGACGACCTTGAAGCCGTAGCCCGAACCTTCGACGTCGAAGGGCACGCCGGGGGCGCCCTGGCGCTCCATCATGCCCACCACCAGCGGCTGCTGGAACTGGTGGTCGGCGGCGCGCATAGTGCCGGTCTGGCCGGCCATGGTTACCTGCGCTTGCTCAAGTGCTTTGGCCACGGCCACAACGTCGAGGGCGGCGCCGGGTTTGGCGCTGCGGCCCACCGTGTCGAGCGCCTGGGCCAGAGCCTCAATCATGAGCTGCATGCGCAGATGCACGTAGTCGTCTTCGGGCTGGGGAAAGCGGGCGCGAAAGGATTTGTAAAAGGCCTCACTCGCTTTGGTCTGCACATTGGGCAGCCAGTCGGCCACGGCCAGCACGCGGCCCACACCGGCTTCGCCAATGGCAGCGGGCGCGCCCAGGGCGTTGCCGTAAAAGGTGTAGAACTTGCCTTCAAACCCCGCCTCTTTGGCGGCCTTGACCAGCAGGGTCAGGTCGGCGCTGAAGTTGCCAGTAATCACCGCCTGCGCGCCGCTGGCCTTGATCTTGGCCATATAGGGCGCGAAGTCTTTGATGCGCAGCATGGGGTGCAGCTCTTCACCGGCAATGCGAATGTCGGGGCGCTGCAGGCCGAGCTGGTGTTTGGCCTCGCGCAGCACGCTTTGACCAAAGCTGTAGTCCTGGCCGATCAGGTACACGCTCTTGAGCGCCTGGTCGTCACGAATCACCTGCATGAGCGCAGCCAGGCGCATGTCGGCATGGGCGTCAAAGCGAAAGTGCCAGAAGCTGCATTTCTCGTTGGTGAGCGCCGGGTCTACCGCCGAATAGTTCAAAAACAGCACGCGGCGGGTGGGATCGCGCTCGTTGTGTTTGTGGATGGCGTCAATCAGCGCCGCCGCCGTGGCCGATGAATTGCCTTGCAACACAAAGCGCGCGCCGCCGTCAATGGCCAGGCGCAGGTTGGACAGCGCTTCTTCGGTCTGGCCCTTGCTGTCCATGCGCTCCAGCGCCAGCAGTTGCTTGGGGGCTGCAGCACCCGATGTCGCCACGCCGCCGCGCGCGTTGACGCGTTCTACCGCCCAAGCCAGGTTGCGAAACACGGCTTCGCCGCCGTTGGCGTTGGCGCCGCTCAGGCCTTCGATCAAGGTCAGTTTGAGGGGTGCAGGGGTCTGCATTTGCGCCATAGACATGCCGCTCAACAAGCAAAAAATCGGCGCACATAGCGCCAGCGCAATAGATTTCAAGGGTCGGGGGAGAAGAATAAACATGCAGAAAAAAGCTTGAATTGCGGGGGAATGCGCGCACCTCTGGTCCATGCGGCGCCCACTGTGGGGGCCGCGCAGTGTACTCGGAGTGTTTATGTTTTTTGCTACCGCCCCCTCCCCTTTGGCCGCTGGTTTTGGCACGGCTTTTGACCACCCGCTGCGCCGCCGGGTCTACGCCCAGGCCGGTCGTTCAGCCGCCCAGTTTTTGGAAAACGCCGTGGCCGCATCGCGCAACCCAGCGGCCCAAGACGCCGCCATTACCCAAGACGAAAAGCAGTTTGTGCTCACGCTCGACGTGCCCGGCATCAGCAAGGACCAACTGCGCATCCGCATTGAAGGCGCAATTGTGCAAATCGAGTCCAAAGAAGACGCGCCCCGGCGCTACCGTGCAGCCTATGAGTTTGGCCAGGACATCGACAGTGCTGCCAGTAGCGCCAGCATGGAAAACGGCGTGCTGACGCTGACCTTAGCCAAAATGGTGCCCGTGAGCAAAGTGGCCGAACTGGCGATTGCCTAAGCTTGCGCGTGCCTGGGCGCTGGTCGCCTAGAGCGCGTGCAGCGGCCAGCGCGGTTTGACGTCAAACGCGTAGTCAAACCGCGCGGCCTGCAAGCCGCTTTGCAGGCGCATGGCTGCGGCCATGGCGATCATGGCGCCGTTGTCGGTGCACAAATGCAGCTCGGGGTAATGCACGCGCACGCCGCGCTTGGCGCATTCGGTATTGAGCTGGGTTCGCAAACTCGTGTTGGCGCCCACGCCACCGGCGACCACCAGGCGTTTGAGGCCGGTGTTTTTGAGCGCAGTGATTGATTTTTTGACCAGCACATCGGCAATAGCCGCCTGGGTAGACGCCGCCAGATCGGCGCGCGCCTGTAGGGGTAAATCTTCAAAACCAGGCGTGGCGCCGGATGCCAGCTTGACGCCCGAGGCCGAACCGTTCCAGGCCACGTCGCCCTGCGCCGCCACCATTTTTTGCGACTGCACCAGCACGGCGGTTTTTAGGCCGGCAAACGAAAAATCCAGATTGCCGCTGTGCAGCAGCGGACGCGGCAGGGCAAAGGCCTGCGGGTTGCCGTTGGCGGCCAGTGCGGCCAGCGCCGGACCGCCGGGGTAACCCAGGCCCATGAGCTTGGCGGATTTGTCAAAGGCTTCGCCTGCGGCGTCGTCAATCGTCTCGCCCAGCAGCTCATACCGGCCCACGCCGTCCACCCGCATGAGCTGGGTGTGGCCGCCAGAGACCAGCAGCGCCACAAACGGAAATTGCGGCGGGTCGGCGCTCAAAAAGGGCGAGAGCAAGTGGCCTTCCAGGTGGTGCACCCCCAGCACGGGTTTGTCCAGGGCGGCGGCCAGCGCGCAGGCCACGCCCGCGCCCACCAGCAAAGCGCCGGCCAGACCGGGGCCGCGCGTGTAAGCCACCACGTCCACGTCGGCCAGGCTGCGCTGCGCCTGGGTCAGCACCTGTTCGGTGAGCGGCAGCACGCGGCGAATATGATCGCGGCTGGCCAGTTCGGGCACCACGCCGCCAAAAGCCTGGTGCATTTCCACCTGGCTGTACAAGGCGTGGGCCAGCAAGACCGGCACCCCGCCCGCGCGCAAGGCCACCAGCGCCACGCCGGTTTCGTCGCAGGACGACTCAAAGCCCAGCACCAGCGTGGTGGGGGCATCGTCGGGGAGGGAAGCGGGTGCGGCAAGTGTCATACAGGACGCCAAGTTTAGGGCAGCGCCTGGGTAACAATCCCAAGCATGTTAAACCCCAACGACAGTGCGTCCATCGAACGCGCCACTTTGGACGCGGTGTGCCCCGCGGAAGTCCACGAGTTTCCTGGCTGGCTGCTGCCCTATGACCCCCTGCCCATTGGCCGCGCGCAAAGCGCGGTGCCGTTGGCGCATACGCCGCTTGCGCTGCCCGAGTTGCTGCAAATTGAGGCGCACTACCAGCAGCGCGGGAGGCCCACGGTGTTTCGCCTGCCAGAGGGTCTGATCAGCCCCGAGATAGGCAACGCGCTGCAAGCCATGGGCTATGTCGAGACACAGGCGGTGCTGGTGCAAGTGGCCGAACTGGCAGGACTGCTGCGCCTGGCGCCGAGCGACGCAGCCACCCTGAGCGCAACGCCCAGCGCAGCTTGGGCCTCGGTCTACACCGCTGACGGCTTTGACCCGGTAGACGGCGCCAACCGCGTGCAATTGCTCAGCCGCAGCCGCCATGTCGTGTACGCCCATGTCAGCGAAGGCGGGCAGGCGCTGGCGGCAGGCACCGGGTCAATCAGCCAAGGCTGGCTCAGCATCCACGGCATGCGCACCGCGCCCGGCGCCCAAGGCCGGGGTTTGGCATCACGCGTCCTAGCCTGCCTGGCTGCGCATGCGGCAGCGCAAGGAGTGCACCGCGTGTTTTTGCAGGTGGAGGACGACAACATGGTGGCGCAGGGCTTGTACCGCAAGGCGGGGTTTGCTAATGCGTGGCGGTATCACTATTGGCGCAAGGATGCGCAGCTGGGTCAGACGCCGAAGGTTTGTTGACCGCAGTGTCTTTAGGTGGGCCTGCGCAGTTCGACCCGCGCCACCCGATTAAAACGGTTGGCACATGCCGCCGCTTTTAGCCTATCAGGGTACAAAAAGACGCACTTTTAAAAGATAGTTGTTTTCACTTTGGAGGCTGTAGTGCAGGTATCGAATGCACACAGCCACTTGGTCCAGCAAGTGCGTTTAGGTCAATGCCGGCTTGTCAACTTTCTCAAGCTCGTCATACCCGTGTATTCATGAGATTTTTTGGCCGAAGCTTTGGTGTCAAAAAATTATTAAAGTTATTGCAAACTTATTATCCAGTTGTCCACTTGAGATATCGGGTGATGTGCGGGCCATATCAAATTTAGCTATTAAGGAATGCAATCATGAAGCCAATAAAAATTCTCGGCGCTACAGTAGTCGCTGCTCTTCTTTTATTCGTGTTCGTTACGAAATTCTCGTCTTTGGAAACTCGCTTTCAATGTCCCGGAGAAATCTCTTCGTCAGATGGCATACGCTCTGTAACGGCATATCTAAAACTTGAGGAATACAGATGGTGGGTAGGCTTATGGAGCAAGTCAGACGCAGCCATGCACCTAGAAGTTCCCAACATCCATATCGAGTATTTTGGAAACGTAAAGAAAGTAGGCGATCAGTACCAAATATTTGACTCTGCCAGTAACCTCAAGGGAAATTTTTCCACTCTAAGCAAGACATTAGCCATCCAAATTCCCGTCAATCTATCGACCGACTTCTTTGACGGCACTTGCAAGAAGAGTGATTGACGCCCAATGCATCATGTCCTTGGACGCTGCGCGTTAAAGCCGCGCCAGTCGATTATGTAGACCGCTAGGTTTCACACCGAACACACCGCAACCCAAGATGCTGTTCAAACGGATCAAAGTCCCGGTCGCTATGCAGCAACTCTAGGCCGTCCACAATGCACCACGTCGCTATCACGGTGTCAATGGTCTTGCGCACGGTGATACCAAGCGCTCTCAACCGCCGAAAGTTCCTGGCGGCTTCGATGGCGAGTTCAAAGCCCCCCAGGTTGACGGTATGCAGTGTTGCGAGTGTTCGCTTCACTTCGTTGAACTCTCGGTCGGTCAAACAGCCCTGCAAGACTTCCGCCAGTATCAAGTCGCCAATCGCCAGCGGCGCCGTTCCCAGTAGGGCATCGAGCTTTTCCGCTTGCGGCGTCGCATTGCCTCGTAAGTAGTCAATCCAGACGCTGGAGTCAACCAGAATCATTTGTCGCGCCTCATGGCTTCTAGATCGCCCTCCCAGTTCACCGTGCCTTTGAGGCGACGCACCTCGACCTGCCGCCCGACCTGCAGCAAAGTCTTCAGGCCAAGCTCCACCGCCTCACGCTTGGTGCGCGCACCGGACGCTTTTAGCGCGTCGGCCATCAGCTTGTCGTCAATCACAACGTTCGTTCGCATGTGTGTAATCTCCAGGAAATCGTACACATTTTATTACCACCTTGGCGCGAACAGAAGCGGTGAAACCTAACCCCGCGCAGATATAAGTCGCTCGGCAGAATCCAAGTCCTCTCTGGAGGCTATTGCAAGGTGAAAGCCACCAGAGCGTCGGCTCCCCGGCATAAGCTCATACCCCCGAGTTTTCAGCCATCCCCGACAATCACGCCATGGGAATCGGCATTTACCTCAAGGAAATCGGGCGCGGCAAAGAAGGCGCACGCTCACTCACGCGCGCGCAGGCCTGCGATTTGTGGGGCCAGTTGCTTGACGGCAGCGTTACCGACCTGGAAGTGGGCGCCTTTTGCCTGGCCATGCGCATCAAGGGCGAGACGCCGGACGAGATGGCCGGTTTTCTGGACGCCACCACCGCGCGCATGCAGCGTGTGCCTGCGGGAGCCACTGCGCTGATCGTCATTCCCAGCTACAACGGCGCGCGCAAGCTGCCGGTGCTCACACCGCTGCTGGCGTTGCTGCTGGCGCGCGAGGGCCTGCCGGTGCTGATCCACGGCGTGGCTACCGAAAACACGCGGGTATTTACCGCCGAAGTGCTGGCCGAGTTGGGCATTGCGCCGCAAACTGAAGTCAGGCCCATTGCCCCTGGCAGCGTGGCCTTTGTTCCCACCGTTTTGCTGCACCCCGGCTTACAGCGCCTCTTGGATGTGCGCCGGGTGGTCAATTTGCGCAACTCCGCCCACAGCCTGGTCAAGCTGATGAACCCCTGCACGGGTACCAGCCTGCTGGTGAGCAGCTACACCCACCCCGAATACGCCGAATCCATGGCCGCCACGCTCGCGCTCACCCAGGCCAACGCCTTGCTGCTGCGCGGTACCGAAGGCGAAGCCGTGGCAGACCCCCGGCGCGCGCCCAAGATGCAGGCCTTTATTCACGGCCAAAGCGTGCTGCTGCAAGCGCCCCAGTCTGGCACCTTGAGCGAGCTGCCCGCGCTGCCCACGGCCATCGACGCGGCGTCTACCGCGCGCTATATACAAGCGGTGCTGGGCGGCAGCTTGCCCCTGCCCGCGCCCGTTGCCCAGCAAGTGGCCCATATCGTGCAACTGGCGTCCCGCCTTTAAAACGACTTTTTCATGTCCTCCCATTTCAATACCCCCGCAGGCACCGTCACTTTGGTGGGCGCCGGCCCCGGCGACCCGGAGCTGCTCACCCTCAAGGCCGTCAAGGCCATTGCCAGCGCCACGGTGCTGCTGGTGGACGATCTGGTGAACGACGCAGTGCTGGCCCATGCCGCACCCAACGCGCGCATTGTTTATGTGGGCAAGCGCGGCGGCTGCGCGTCCACGCCACAGGCCTTTATTGAAAAACTCATGGTTAGCAAAGCCCAGTGCGGCGAACAGGTGGTGCGGCTCAAGGGCGGCGACCCCTTTGTCTTTGGCCGTGGCGGCGAAGAAGTAGAGGCCTTGCAGGCCGCAGGCATTGCGGTGACTGTGGTCAATGGCATTACCGCAGGCTTGGCTGCGCTGACCAGCCTGAACGTGCCGCTCACCCACCGCGAGCATGCGCACGGCGTGGTGTTTGTCACTGGCCACGCCAAACCGGGCGACAGCGGCACTGACTGGGTGGCGCTGGCCCACACCGCGCACCAGGCCAAACTCACACTGGTGATTTACATGGGCGTGAGTGGCGCGGCCACCATCCAAAGCGCGCTACTGCAAGGATTAAGCGGCGACACACCAGTGGCCATCATCCAAAACGCCAGCCTGACCAACCAGCGCCACGCCACGGCCACGCTGGCCACGCTGCACGCCACCTTGCAAACCGAGCGCCTTGGCAGCCCCAGCGTGATCGTGGTGGGCAATGTGCTGCACGGCCTGCAAGCCGCCAGTGCTGCTGGCGCCACGGCGGCCAAGCGCAGCGCCCAGGCTTAAGGCAAAGTCGCCAGCGCCGACAACCACACCGCTGCCATCAGCAGCAGCAAACCGGGCAGCACGCGCCAACGATAGCCGGCGCCTCCGCTGTAGCAGACGATGACCGCCTTGGTAATGGTGTTGGAGGTGAGCGCCGCAAACACCGCCCAGGGCGTGTCGGCCAGCAGCAACTTGCCACTGCCCACCAGCGCGCTGACCGATGCAACGATGGAATGCGCGTCCACCAAGCCGGTAGCCGCCGCGCTGTACACCAAGCTGCCCGCGCCTATCCAGGCGTTGAGCGCGGCCGCCACCAGGGTGACCAGCAGCACAAACGCAGCCAGCGTGAACGTGGTTTTGAGTTCAAACGCATGGCCGTGGACCAGATCTTCAGGCAGTGCTGTGGCTTGCATTGGGCTGCGAAGCAGCAGCGCCAGCGCATACAGCGTGGCCGCAGCCCCGCCCAAAGCCAAGGGCCAGACCAGCATCAAAAAAAGCTGGGGTAGCAACAGCCACAGTACCAAAGAGAGTTGCACCATGGTGGCCACCGTAGAGAGCACCGCCCCGGCAGCGGCGCCACGCAGTTGCGAGGTGTCGCGCGCGGCCAGCCGGGCCATGGAATAAATGGTGGCGGTACTGGACACAAAGCCGCCGGCTAGGCCGCTCACGGCCAGTCCGTACTGCGCGCCCAGCAGGCGCCGCCCAATATGGCCCATGGCGCCCACCGCCATGATCATCACCACAAAGCGCACCAGGGCGTGTGGGTTGATGGCCTCAAACGGGCCAAGGTAGTGGTCGGGCGCCAGGGGCAGCGCGATCAGCGCCATGCCCAAAAAAAGGATGACGTCGTGCAGCTCCGCCTCGGTCAGCGCCATGCGCACAAAGCGGTGCATCTGGTCGCGCCCGGCCAGCAAGGCCACCAGCGTCACGCCAATGCCTGCGGCCATGGCCGGACGGGTCACACACAGGGCGCCCAACAGGCAGGTAATCAGCAGCGCCACCTCAGACGTGAGGCCCGGCTCGCGCTCCACCTTGCGCTGGTAGGCCGCCAGCGACAGGCCTCCCACAATCAGCAAGACCACCAATAGGACGTAGGGCTGGTCCAGCGCCGTGGCCACGCCGCCCACCAGCGCGCTCAGGGCAAAAGTGCGTATGCCTGCGGCGCTGCGGTGCTTGTCCGGGCTCTTGCGCCGCTCGCGCTCAGCCCCCACCAGCAGGCCTATTCCTAGGGCCACGCTCAGGTTGAACCAGGTAGATATATCGCTTGGAGCCAGCATAGGTAATAGGTATGTGCTTTGCAGCACTTGTTGATGCGAATCAATATACGACGCGCGCCCTGCGGCGACCATAGACGCAGCGCAAGGACAGGCCAAATAGCGGTGCTTTCAAGACCGGCAATTTCGCGCTTTTCATTTCAATTACGGAGAGTTCCATGAAAATTTTGATTGCTGTTGACGGCTCCAGTTCCGCCCTGCGCGCGGTGAAATACGCAGCCACACTGGCCCAGCAGCTCGCAGAAAAGCCCCACATTACCCTGGTAACTGTGCACGACGACACCGGGCTGCGACACCTGTCCAAGCATTTGCCCAAAGACGGCCTGCAAGACTATTTCCGCGAAGTGAGCGAACGCGACCTCAAGCCCGCGCGCAAATTGCTGGACAAAGCCGAACTGCCGCACGACATGGTGATCAAAATCGGCCACGTGGTGGAAGAAATTTTGAAAACCGCCAACGCCGGCAAATTTGACACGCTGGTGCTGGGCAGCAAGGGCCGCTCCGGCCTGAGCGACTTGGTGCTGGGTTCGGTGGCGCAACGCCTCATCGCGCTGGCCAAACAGCCGGTGGTGTTGGTCAAATAGCAGGACTACGGACAAGGTGCGCCGCAGGGGCTTTGTCAGCCGCTGGCGGCACGGGCGCTCTGGCCTGCATTACCATGCGCGCCTGCTTTAACCAGGAAAACGCCCATGGACCTCACGATCAATGGCAAGGCCGTCCAAGCCGATGCCGAAGCCGACATGCCCCTGTTGTGGGTGTTGCGCGACCAACTTCACCTCACCGGCACCAAGTTTGGCTGTGGCGTGGCCGCCTGCGGCGCCTGCACCGTACACGTGGATGGCCAAGCGGTTCGTTCCTGCGTGACCCCGGCGTCAATCCTGGTGGGCAAAGACATCCGCACCATTGAGTCGCTGGGCAGCGCCGAGCAGCCCCATGCGCTGCAACGCGCCTGGATTGCCGAACAAGTGCCCCAGTGCGGCTACTGCCAAAGCGGCATTCTGATGGCTGCTGCCGCCCTGCTGGCGGCCAACCCCCACCCCACCGACGCCGACATCGACGCCGCCATGAGCAACATCTGCCGCTGCGGTACCTACCAACGGGTGCGCGCCGCCATCCACCGCGCTGCGGGCGCCCCCCAAATTGCCAACGCGCAAGGCGCATCCAAGGCAGCGGAGGTGACCGTATGAAGCGCCGCACCTGGATACTGAGCGCCCTGGGCGCAACCGGCGCCCTGGTCGTGGGCTGGGGCGTGATGCCCGCGCGCTCGCGCTTAGGCAAGCCCGACAACATGCTGGCCACCCAAAACGAAGTGGCACTTAACGGCTGGATCAAGATCGCCCAAGATGGCACCGTGGTGCTGGCCATGCCGCGCAGCGAAATGGGCCAGGGCGTGCACACCGCCTTGTCCATGCTGGTGGCCGAAGAACTCGACGTGCCACTGGCGCAAGTCCGGCTGGAACAAGCCGGGCCTGACGCCATTTACGGCAACGTGGCTATGCTTTTGGGCAGCCTGCCCTTTCATCCAATGGCCTCTGAAGGTGGCGCCAAGCCCACGTCCGTCAAAGTGGGCGAATGGATTGTGGGCAAGCTCGGCCGTGAACTGGGCATCATCGCCACCGGCGGGTCTTCGAGCGTGTCTGACGGCTGGGAGCCGCTGCGTATGGCGGCGGCCACCGCCCGCGCCAGCTTGGTGGGCGCGGCCGCTGCCCAATGGAAAGTACCGGCCGCTGAAATCACCGTGCAACAAGGCAAGTTGCAGCACGCCTCAGGCAAATCAGCCCACTACGGGGAATTTGCCCAAGCCGGCGCCGGCACGTCGCCGGGCACCGTGGCGCCCAAAGAGCGCAAGGACTGGAAGCTGATTGGCACCGCCGCCCCGCGCACCGATCTGGTCGGCAAGACCAACGGCAGCGCCACTTTTGGCCTGGACGTACGCCTGCCCGAGATGCTGTTTGCTGCGGTGCGCCTGTCGCCGATGCTCGGTGGCAGCGCCGCTGCGCTCGACACCAAAGCCGCCTTGGCCCTGCCCGGCGTGCAGCAAGTGGTGGCGCTGGACGCGCTGCATGGCGCCAGCGCCGGCTTTGCGGTGGTGGCAAAAACCACCTGGCACGCACGCCAGGGCGCCCAGGCAGTTACGGCGAACTGGCAGCAGCGCCCCCAAGGCGCTCTGGACAGCCAGCAAATTGCCGCCACCCTGCAAAGCCAGCTCGACAAAGAGAGCGGATTCACCTTCTTTGAGCAAGGCGATATAGCCGCCGCCGAAAAATCAGGCGGCAAGACGATTGAGGCCAGCTACACCGCACCCTACCTGGCCCACGCCACCATGGAGCCCATGAACTGCACCGCGCAGGTCAAAGACGGCAAGGTCGAAATCTGGGCCCCGACGCAAATCCCCTCGTCCGCACGCGCGGCGGCTGCCAAAGCTGCAGGTGTGGCCGTAGACAAAGTGGTGGTGCACGTCACCCTCTTGGGCGGTGGCTTTGGTCGCCGGCTGGAGGTGGACTTTATTGCCCAGGCCGTCAAAGTAGCCCTGGCCACGGGTGGCAAACCGGTGCAACTTGCGTGGTCGCGCGAAGAAGACATGGGACACGACTTCTACCGCCCCATGCACGCAGCCCGCCTGAAAGCCACGCTCGACGCCCAAGGCCAGGTGCAAAGCCTGCGCATCAAGTCGGCGGGCGACGCCATTTCGCCGCGCTGGATGGAACGCGCCGTTCCCCTGCTGGCCGGCCCGGTAGACCTGCCCGACAAAACCACGTCCGAAGGCCTGTTTGACCTGCCCTATGGCTTTCAACACCAGCACATGGCGCACGTGGCCACCAACATGGGCGTTCCTGTGGGCTTTTGGCGTTCGGTGGGACATTCGCACAACGCGTTTTTCTCAGAAAGCTTTATCGACGAGCTCGCCGCTGCCACCCAGAAAGACCCGCTCGAATTTCGCCGCAGCCTGCTGCAGGCCGCGCCCCGTTATCTGGCGGTGCTCAATCTGGCGGCCGAGCAGGCGAAATGGGGCAGCGCCCTGCCAGCAGGCCACGCACGCGGCATTGCGCTGCATGAGTCGTTTGGCTCCATCGTGGCAGAGGTGGCCGAAGTGTCGGTGCAAGACGGCGTGCCGCGCGTACACCGCGTGGTCTGCGCCATTGACTGCGGCACCGTGGTCAACCCCGGCATCGTGGCCCAGCAAATGGAAAGCGCCGTGGTGTTTGGCCTGTCCGCCGCACTCTGGGGCAAGATCGATATCGTGGCGGGCGTGGTGCAGCAAAACAACTTCACCAACTACCCCATGGTGCAAATGGCACATGCGCCGGTGGTGGAAACGCACATCATGGCCAGCACGCGTAAACCCAGCGGCGTGGGCGAACCGGGCCTGCCGCCCTTGGCGCCCGCCGTGTCCAACGCGATGTTTGCCCTGACGGGTAAGCGCCTGCGCAGCCTGCCGCTGTTGACCCAGGCCTAAGCCTGACCCTGCGCCTACACTCGCCTCCATGCAATTTTTTGACGTGGTGGTGGTAGGCGCAGGCGCTGCCGGTTTGTTTTGTGCTGGAGCGGCGGGCCAGCGTGGCCTGAATGTTCTGGTGATCGACCACGCCGAAAAAGTGGCGGAAAAAATCCGCATCTCAGGCGGCGGACGCTGCAACTTCACCAACCTGGACACCACGCCGGCCAACTTCTTGAGCGACAACCCGCACTTTTGCCGCTCGGCGCTGTCGCGCTACACGCCGCGCGATTTTCTGGACCTGTTGCAAAAGCACGGCGTAGCTTTCCATGAAAAGCACAAGGGCCAGCTCTTTTGCGACCGCTCGGCAGAAGACATCATCAACGTACTTTTGGCCGAATGCGCCACCGGCGGCGTCACCCGCTGGCAGCCCTGCAGCATCAAGTCGCTGCGCGCGGCGCCCGTGGACGCCAATGGCGAGGCCACGCAAACCAGCCCGCCCGAGCCCCGCTATTTGCTTGACACCAGCCAGGGCCCGGTGGCTTGCAACTCCGTGGTGATTGCCACCGGCGGTCTGTCCATTCCCAAGATTGGCGCCACCGACTTTGGCTACCGCATTGCCAGCCAGTTTGGACTGCCACTGGTCGCGCCCCGCCCGGCGCTGGTGTCGCTCACCTTTGATGAGGCCGATTGGGCGCCTTTCGCGCAGTTGGCCGGCCTGTCGCTGCCGGTGCAAATTGCCACAGGCAGCAAAAAAGCGGCCATGGCGTTCAACGAAGACTTGTTGTTCACCCACCGGGGCCTGAGCGGCCCGGGGGTGTTGCAGATTTCGAGCTACTGGCAGCCCAACACGCCGATCCGCCTGAACCTGGCGCCGCAGACTGATGTTGCGCAGCAGCTCGTGCAAGCCAAAACGCACTCGCGCAAGCTGCTGGCCAATGAACTGGCCGCCGTCTTGCCCGCCCGCTTGGCCGACACCTGGGTAGAACAGGGAAAAGCACTGGGCCAGCCCTGGGACCGCAATGTGGCCGACACGCCTGACAAGGCGCTCACCGCCCTGGCCGAGCGCGTGAGCCGCTGGGAAATCACCCCCGACGGCACCGAGGGCTACCGCAAGGCCGAAGTCACCGCCGGGGGTGTAAGCACCGGGGTGCTTTCCAGCCAGACGCTGGAGTCGCGCCAAAAAGGCCTTTATTTCATTGGCGAAGTGGTGGATGTGACCGGCTGGCTGGGCGGCTACAACTTCCAATGGGCCTGGGCCAGCGCACATGCGTGCGCAATTGCACTGGCCGACAGCCTTAAAGTGCCAAAAGCCTGATCCGTCAGGGCTATAATCCGAGGCTTTGCTGGCAAACCCCCGCTGCCTGATCAACTTTAATAGCGGGGAACTTCGCCGAACGTGGCATGGGTGGCCCGATCTTCCACCATGACCTTCGTCGGCATATTTTGGACACCATTACGTAATGACCACGATCCGTGTAAAAGAGAACGAACCCTTTGACGTCGCACTGCGCCGCTTTAAACGCACTATCGAGAAGCTCGGTTTGCTGACTGACTTGCGCGCCCGCGAGTTCTACGAAAAGCCCACCGCCATTCGCAAGCGCAAAAAAGCCGCTGCCGTGAAGCGCAACTACAAGCGCATTCGCAGCATGCAGTTGCCCAAGAAACTGTTCTAAGTTTCTTTTGCGACAGAAGCCCTCAGGGCTTCTAAAGCACAAAAAGCTCGCCTGGGGACGCTCCGGCGGGCTTTTTTAACTTCTTACCCCCCATCCGCAGGAGCCTAAGGCCATGTCGCTTAAAGACCAGATTACCGAAGATATGAAAACCGCCATGCGTGCCAAAGACAGCGAGCGCTTGGGCACCATCCGCTTGCTGCTGGCCGCCTGCAAGCAGCGAGAAGTGGACGAACGCATCGTGCTGGACGACGCCGCCGTGGTGGGGCTGGTGGACAAACTCATCAAACAACGCAAAGACTCGATTGCCGCATTCGAGTCCGCCGCGCGCCAAGATCTGGCCGACAAGGAAGCCGCTGAGATCACTGTGTTGCAGGCCTACCTACCCCAACGCATGTCGGCCGACGAAGTGCTTGCTGCGGTCAAGGCGATCGTGGTGGAAATGGGCGCGTCAGGCCCCGGCGACATGGGCAAGGTGATGGGCGTGGTCAAGACGCGCCTGGCGGGCAAGGCCGAAATGTCTTCGGTATCGGCGGCGGTGAAGTCGGCGCTGGCGGGATAAGTCGCACCTTTGAGCAGCGCTTTAGGCCAGTGGCAGCCTGGCGACTGCCGCTTACGACCCCGCCACCTTCATCCGGTTCACCAAAATAGACCCCACCGTCTTGGCGCCGTAGTTGTAGGCGTCGGCGCCCACCGCCTCAATGCCGCGCAGCATGGTTTTCATGTTGCCGGCGATGGTGATTTCGTGAACGGGATAGGCGATCTGGCCGTTTTCGACCCAAAAGCCGCTGGCGCCCCGGGAATAGTCGCCGGTGACGTAGTTCACGCCCTGGCCCATGAGCTCCGTGACCAGCAGGCCGGTGCCGAGTTTACGGATCATGGCGTCAAGGTCGTCGCCCGCACGGGTGTGGCGCGAGCGCAGCACCAGGTTGTGCGAGCCCCCGGCGTTGCCCGTGGTTTGCATGCCGAGTTTGCGCGCGGTGTAGCTGCTTAAAAAGTAGCCTTGCAGGCGCCCGGCTTCCACCACCTGGCGGGCTTGCACGCGCACGCCTTCTTCGTCAAAGGGTGAGCTGCCTTTGCCGCCCATGACAAACGGGTCTTCAAACAAGTCCATGTGCTTGGGCAACACCGGTTTGCCCAGCGAATTGAGCAAAAACGAGCTTTTGCGGTAGAGCGCGCCGCCGCTGACCGCTTGCACCAAGGCGCCCAAGAGGCCAGCAGCCATGGGTGACTCAAACAACACGGGGCATTCGGTGGTGGCGATCTTGCGGGATTTGAGGCGGCTCAGGGCGCGCTCGGCGGCGTAGCGGCCAACCTGTTCAGGCGAGGCCAGGTCTGAGGCGCGGCGCATGGAGCTGTACCAGCCGTCGCGCTGCATGTCTTTGCCCTTGCCAGCGATGGGCGAGACCGACAGCGAATGGCGCGAGCTGGCATAGCCGCCGCGAAAGCCGTTGGTGTGGGCGGTAAAGAAGTGCGACTGCTGGGCTGAAACGGCAGCGCCTTCGCTGTTGGTGATGCGCTTGTCCACCGACAGGGCGGCGCCTTCACATTGCAAGGCAATCTCGGCGGCTTCGGCGCTCGTTACGGCCCAGGGGTGGAACAAATCAAGGTCGCGCTCGCGTTCATCTGCCGGGCAAATGTCTTTGGCCGCGGGCAGGCTGGCAAACGGGTCTTCGGCGGTAAAGCGGGCGATGTCATAGGCTGCGCGCACGGTTTGCGCGATGGCCGCGTCCGAAAAATCAGAGGTGCTGGCGTTGCCCCGGCGCTTGCCCAGGTAAACCGTCACGCCCAAAGACTTGTCGCGGTTGCGCTCCACGTTTTCCAGCTCACCGTTGCGCACCGACACGCTCAGGCCGCAGCCTTCGGACACTTCGGCAGCGGCGTCGGACGCACCCAGCTTTTTGGCCGCCTTGAGGCTGGCGTCCACGCGAGATTCAAAAAATGCGCGGCTGTAAGCAAAACCCGGCAGGGGTGTGGAAGCGAGCGCTTTGGGGGAGGTTTTTGGTTTTTTCATGCGGAAGCTATGATACTTGGCTATGTCAAGAAAATTAAAAAAAGGCTACTTCGTCAAAGGCCAGTTCGTCGCCGAGGGCAGCGCGCTGGATCTGGAATACAAGCGCGAACTCAAAGGCACGGACGAAGCGACCCGTACTGACCTTAAACGCGAAAGCACCGAAGTGCAAAAGCTGGGTGAAGACCTGCTGACCTTGCGCACCGAACTGCTGCTGCGCCTGGACCTGCCGGAAAAGCTGGTCGAAGCCCTGGCCGAATCCAAGCGCATCACCAACTTTGAGGGCAAGCGCCGCCAGATGCAGTTCATCGGCAAGCTCATGCGCAAGTTGGAGCCCGAAAAGCACGAGGCCATTCGCACTGCGCTGGTGGAGCAACACACGCCCTCAGCCCTGGAAACGCAAACCCTGCACCAGGCTGAGATGTGGCGCGACCGCCTGCTGGCCGACGACGATGCGCTGGGCCAGTGGATCACCCTGAGCCCGTCCACCGACAGCCAGCAACTGCGCGCCCTGGTGCGCCAGGCGCGCAAGGACGCGGTGCCCGAGCGCCCGGGCGAAGCCCAGCGCCACGGCCGCGCTTACCGCGACATCTTTCAATTGCTGCGCGCCCAGTTGCTGGGTGAAAACAATGTGGACGACGAGGAACTGCCGCCCACCAACCCCGGAGCCGATGCATGAGCCGAAGCGCGCCTGCAGATGCCGCGCCACCCGAGGCCGTCAAGATCGGCATCGTGTCCATCAGCGACCGCGCCAGCAGCGGTGTCTACCAAGACCTGGGTTTGCCCGCGCTGCAAGACTGGCTGCGCAGCGCGCTGATCAACCCCATCACCTTTGAGGCGCGGTTGATTCCTGACGAGCAGCCTGGCATCAGCGCCGCCCTGATTGAACTGGTGGACGCAGGCTGCAGCCTGGTGCTCACCACCGGCGGCACCGGCCCGGCCCTGCGCGACGTCACACCCGAAGCTACGCTGGCCGTGGCACACAAGGAAATGCCCGGTTTTGGCGAGCAAATGCGCCAAATCAGTCTGCACTTTGTACCTACGGCAATTTTGTCGCGCCAGGTGGCGGTGATCCGGGGCAAGAGCCTGATCATCAACCTGCCAGGCCAACCCAAGTCGATCGCGCAAACGCTCGAAGGCCTGAAAGACGAGACCGGCGCGTCCCAAGTGCCCGGCATTTTTGCCGCCGTGCCCTATTGCATTGACCTGATTGGCGGGCCTTACCTGGAAACCGTGGACGCGGTGTGCAAAGCCTTTCGCCCCAAAACCGCGCAACGTGCGCCGCGCGTGGGCTGATTACTTTCCTACCAGTTGGTTGAGGCGCTCGGCCTCAAAACACTCACTGCGCGCGGCGTCGCCGGGCATTTGCACCTGTTGTTGCTGGCAGAGTTTTTCCAGCGCCTGCCACAGCATGGCGATCTGGTGGTCTTGGCTCGAAGCACTGTCGATCAGGCCGCGCAGGGCTTGGCTGACGGGGTCGTCTTCTTGGGTGATGCCGTAGGCGCTGAACTTGGGTTGCTGCGCGGCCACGTCGGCGCTCTCACCCGCTTTGCTTTGGATGATGCGCGCCGGAATGCCCACGGCGGTGGCGCCTGCAGGAACGGGTTTGATGACCACCGCGTTGCTGCCGATCTTGGCGCCGTCCCCCACCTCAAAGCCACCCAAAACTTTGGCCCCGGCGCTGACCACCACATCTTTGCCCAAAGTGGGGTGGCGCTTGGCACCTTTGTAAAGCGAGGTTCCACCCAAGGTGACGCCCTGGTAAATCGTGCAGCCGTCGCCAATCTCAGCGGTCTCGCCCACGACCGTGCCCATGGCGTGGTCAAAAAACACGCGGTCGCCGATTTTGGCGCCGGGGTGGATTTCAATGCCGGTCAAAAACCGAGCGATGTGCGAGGTAAAACGCCCCAGCCATTGAAAGCCGTGGGTCCAAAACCAGTGCGCCGGGCGGTGCAAGACCACCGCGTGCAGACCGGGGTAGCAGGTGATGACCTCCCAGGTGCTGCGCGCGGCCGGGTCGCGGTCAAGAATGCATTGGATGTCGGAGCGGATACGAGAAAACATGTCTAAGAGTCTATCCCTTGGCGCCGCCGTCGGCAGCGACCGGGGTTTTGCCCGCACGCAACTGGGTCGATTGCTGCATGACTGCTTTTGCAATGCCGCGCAGGATGTGGATTTCTTCTTGCGTCACAGCGGCGCGGTTGAAGAGCTGGTTCAGGCGCGGCATGAGCTTTTTGGGCGCCGCCGGGTCCAGAAAGCCCAGTTCGACCAAGGCATGCTCCAGGTGCGTGAGCATGCCCGCGACCTGGGCGGCGTCGGCAAGCACCCCGGTGGGCGTTTGCGCGTGCGGCCCAAAACCACCCAGCGCCAGACGCCACTCATACGCAATCACCTGCAGCGCAGCGCCAATATTGAGCGAACCAAACTGCGGGTTGCTGGGAATGCTCAGGCAAGCGTGGCAGCGGTAAACGTCCTCGTTGCGCATGCCAAAGCGCTCGGAGCCGAACAAAAACGCCACACCTGCGGGGCGGCTTGCTGCGGCATCAGCGTCAGCAGTAGAAGGCACGGGTGCGGCCATCAACTGCGCAAAGTGCTCGCGCGGCCAGCGGGTGGGTGGGCCAAAGTCGCGCGGCGTCATGGCGGTGGCACACAGATGGTCTACGCCGTCCAGGGCCTCGTCCAGAGTATCGACGATGCGGCATTTTTCCAGCACGTCCAGGGCGCCGCTGGCGCGCTGTATGGTTTCTTCGCGGCGCAACACGTTGGCCCAGCGGGGTGCTACCAGCACCAGATCGTCAAAACCCATGGTCTTCATGGCGCGCGCTGCCGCGCCCACATTGCCGGCGTGGCTGGTCTGAATCAGGATGAAACGGGTGTGCAAACCGGTCGTGGTGGTGGGAGGCGAATCAGCGGACATGGATGGGCGGGTAAAATCCGGCTATTGTCGCCTTGCGTGCCCTACGTTTTGGCCAAGCCCGCCGCCGCTGCATCGCCAGTGCGACCCATTATTCGTTCTTCACCCCACAATCTATGTCGCTCAATCTGCACCCCATGATCAATGTGGCCATCAAGGCCGCTCGCGCCGCTGGCAACATCATCAACCGCGCCGCGCTGGACATTGAATCGGTCCGAATCTCCCAAAAGAAGGCGAACGACTTCGTCACCGAAGTGGACCACGCTGCAGAAAAAGCGATCATCGACACCCTGCTGGCGGCCTACCCCGGCCACGCCATCTGGGCCGAAGAATCCGGCCGTGAACACGGCGCCCAAGACTCCGAATTCGTCTGGATCATCGATCCGCTGGACGGCACCACCAACTTCATCCACGGCCTGCCCGTTTACTGCGTGAGCATTGCGCTGGCAGTCAATGGCAAGGTCGAACAAGCCGTGGTCTACGACCCCACCCGCAACGACTTGTTCACCGCCACCCGGGGCCGGGGCGCTTTTTTGAACGACCGGCGCATTCGCGTGTCCAAGCGCACCGAACTCAAGGGCTGCCTGATTTCTACCGGTTTTCCGTTCCGCGAAGGCGACAACTTCCAGGAATACCTGGCCATGATGGGCGACGTGATGCAGCGCACCGCTGGCATTCGCCGCCCTGGCGCCGCCGCGCTGGACCTGGCCTATGTGGCTGCGGGTTACACCGACGGCTTTTTTGAGCGCGGCCTGCAACCCTGGGACGTGGCCGCAGGCTCGCTGTTGGTGACCGAGGCCGGCGGCCTGGTGGGCAACTTCACAGGTGAGGCCGACTTTTTGGACCAGCAGGAATGCATTGCCGGCGCGCCGCGCGTCTACGGCCAGTTGGTGGGCATGCTGGGCAAATACAGCAAGTTTGCCAGCGCAGGCGACAAGGCAGCCGTGCGCCAGACGCTTTCGGTCCCGATGTCAGGCCCGGCACCAGTCCCTGCTTCTGAGCCGCTGGCCACGCCTACAGAGTAGCCTCAGCAAGGTCCACCAGCCGCGCGCGCGTGGCTGGGTAGACCAGGGTGTCTTCAAGCTCCAGGTGGAGCCGGCACAGTTCGGCAAACACCTCTACACCGTGCGCTAACTCCGCCAGGTCAAACCAGTTATTGCCCGACGCCAAAGCGCTGAGCTGGGGCGAGAGTTCGATCCAGTTCTCCTCGATCCAGCCGTGGTCTTGTTGCAGACCCCGCACTGTGGCAATCAAGTCAGGTTCATCGCCGGCCAGCAAGGGCGGAAAGAAATAGCGCTCTTCTAAGGCATGGTGCTGGCGTGCGGTGCTCGAGAAAAACGCCTCGATGGCGCCAATGCGTTTCTGGCCTGCGGCGTCCAGTGGAGAACTTTCCATGCCCTTCACCAGTGCCTCCAGCGCAGTCAAATGGGACTGCATTTGCCCATGGCAGTCTGCCATGGCGGTAAAAATCATTGCTTCCGGTGCGATAGCCATTGCGTCTCCTTGACAACATTGGCCATTATTTTGATCAATATGCCGGAGGCCTCGCTTGCCTTAGATCAAGGGCAAGCGCATTTGCAGTAACGCGCTAGGCCGCGCAGGCCAAGGCCGGAAAATGCGCCTGCACCGCCGCCACCGAGGCCGCACTCAGGCGGTTGCCATACTGCGCCACCACTTGCGCGGCGGCATGGTTGCCCAGCTTAGCGGCCTCTTGGTGGCTGTGGCCCTGAGTTACGGCGTACAAGAACGCACCGGCAAACATGTCGCCCGCGCCATTGCTGTCGAGCGCCTTGATCGCAACCGCAGGCACGGCGGTGCGCTGGCCGCCTTCAAGCACGACGCTGCCCTTGGCGCTGCGTGTAAGGCAAACCACGCGCGCCAGCGGCGCCATGCGGGCACACACCTCGTCAAAGTCTTGGGCGCCGCACCAGACCTGGGCTTCTTCTTCGTTACAAAACAGGTAGTCCAGGCGGCTGGCCGGGTCGCTGTCGCTCGCCACACCCAGCATGGCCTCCAGGCCGGGGCGGCAAAACTGGATCATGCTCATGTCGCTCAGCGTCAAAGCCAGCGCGGCCCCCGCCTGCGTGGCCAGGGCGCGGCCCCGCAGCGCCGCGTCCAGCCCGGTGGGGGAAGCGGCCAGGTAGCCTTCCATGTAATACACCTTGGAGCGCGCAATGTCCTGCGGGTGCAAGGCGCTGTGGTCGAGTTCGGCCGTGGCGCCCAAAAAAGTGCTCATGCTGCGCTCGGCGTCGGGCGTGACCATGACCAAGCACACGCCGGTCTGGCCTGCAGGTGCGGCCATGTAGCTCAGGTTGGTGGCGACACCATGGCTGGCCAGGTCTTGGGCATAAAAAGCGCCCAACTCATCGTCTGCCACGCGGCAAGAATAAAACGCCTTGCCGCCAAACTGCGCTACGGCCACCGCCGTGTTGCCGGCCGAGCCGCCGCCGGTACGCCGGCTGTGCAGGCCCTGCATGTGGTGCAGCAACGCGGCGCGGCGCGGCGCGTCAATCAGCGTCATATGCCGCTTGGCCACGCCGGCCTGCGCCAGCAAGGCGTCCGAGACTTCGTACTCGGAGTCAACCAGTGCGTTGCCGATGGCGTAGACGTCAATTTTTTTCATGGCGGGCTTGTAGTTTTTTTGGGGGGGAAGACGCTTAAGACCGGATTACTGCTCGACAAAAGCGCGCTCAATGACGTAGTCGCCTTGCTTGGTGGTGTTGCCTTCCATAAAACTGCGTTCCTCCAGCATTTTTTTCAGGTCGCGCAGCATTTCGGGGCTGCCGCAGAGCATGACGCGGTCGGTGGCGGGGTCAAACTTGGGCAGGCCCAAATCGGCTTGCAGCTTGCCGCTGGCCAGCAAATCGGTGACGCGGCCCTGGTTTTTGAAGGGCTCGCGCGTGACCGTGGGGTAGTACAAGAGTTGCGCGCGCACCATGTCGCCCAAAAACTCGTGGTCTGGCAGCTCGTGGGTCAGGTAGTCGTAATAGGCCAGCTCTGAGACCTGACGCACGCCGTGCACCAGAATCACTTTTTCAAACTGCTCGTAGGTGGCCGGGTCGCGCACGATGCTCAAAAACGGCGCAACGCCCGTGCCCGTGCCAATCAGGTACAGGTTTTTGCCTTTGAGCAAATAGTCAATCAGCAAAGTGCCGGTGGGTTTGCGTCCCACCACAATCTTGTCGCCCACCTGGATGTGCTGCAGCTTGGACGTGAGCGGCCCGTTGGGCACCTTGATGCTCAAAAACTCCAGATGCTCTTCATAATTGGCGCTGGCGATGCTGTAAGCGCGCAGCAGCGGCTTGCCGTTTTCGCCGCGCAGGCCGATCATGGTGAAGTGGCCGTTGGAAAAACGCAGCGTGGTGTCGCGGGTGGTGGTGAAGCTGAAAAGTCGGTCAGTCCAGTGGTGCACGCTTAGCACCGTTTCATCTAAAAATGCACTCATGGGGGCCTTGGGAGAGTTCAAAATGCCACAGCGGCGAACCCGCTAGTGTAAAACCTCGCACCACCGGCCCCTTGCATATCGTTATAGAGGCCTGTATTTCTGCCATCATCGCCTAATGACGAACGCCACTTCGCCCTCCCCTCCCCACCTCCTGGTTGCCTGCCTGTGCGCCCAGTGGTGCGGCACCTGCCGCGACTACCGCCCGCTCTTTGACCAATTGCAGGCCGAGTTTGCCGAGGCGCAGTTTGTCTGGATTGACATCGAAGACGAGGCCGACCTGGTGGACCCGGTGGAAGTGGACAACTTTCCCACCCTGCTGGTGGTGGCCGACGGCCAAGCCCGCTTTTTTGGCACGCTCACGCCCCACCTCGACACCCTGCGCCGCATCCTGCAAACGCAGCTCAGCGCCGAGCGTGCGCCTAGCGTTGAACCACAAGCCCAGGCTTTGGCACAGCGGGTGCTGCGGCACCTGGCAGCAAAGGCGCAATAAGCGGCGCGGCGGCATCGCCGTGCCAGTCCAAGGCGCCGCGCACCACGCTGCGCACCTGGCCGTCAGCGCCGATCAAGACCGTGGACGGGAACACCCGGATGCCCCAGGCGCGGGCCAAGGCGCCGTCTGCGTCGCGCAGGGTGGGGATCGTCAAGCCCGTGGCCGCCGCAAACTGGCTGACCGTGGCCGCAGACTCTTTGAAGTTGACGGCCAACACGCGCAGCTTGCCGGTTTGGCTTCGGGCCAAAAGCGCCAGCGAGGGCATTTCTTCGCGGCAGGGTTCGCACCAGGTAGCCCAGAAGTTGATCAGCAGCGCTTGGCCGCGCAGGTCTTTGAGGAGCAGCGGTTTGCCGCTGGCGTCAAGGCCCGCATGCATGGGCGGCGCTTTGAGCGCGGGCCACGCCTGCACCTCAAAACCGGCCTGCGCCTGCGCCGGACCAGCCAGCAGCGCCAGCGCGGCGCCCAAACCTGCGAGCAGCAGCCCACGCCGGGACGGGGACTGCCGCATCACGGATGGTCGCTTTAGAGTTTGCCCGCCACCCAGGCTTGGGCGCTGGCCAAGGCCGCGTCCAGTTTGCCCGGCTCGGTGCCGCCGGCCATGGCCATGTCTGGCTTGCCGCCGCCCTTGCCGCCCACTTGCGCTGCCAGGAAGTTGACCAGTTCACCGGCCTTGACTTTGGCCGTGGTGTCAGGCGTTACGCCCACCGCGATTTGCACCTTGTCGCCCTCGGCCACGCCGAGCACGATGACGGCGGTTTTGAGTTTGTCCTTGAGCTTGTCCATGGTGTCGCGCAGGGTTTTGACGTCGGCGCCGTCCAGGCGCGCGGCCAGAAACTTGACGCCTCCCATGTCGATGGCCTGCGTCAGCAGCTCGTCGCCTTGGGCGGATGCGAGCTTGCCTTTCAGCGCCGCAATTTCTTTTTCCAGCGCCTTGATGTGTTCCACCGTGCTCTTGATGCGGCTGCCGAGTTCGGTCACCGGAGTTTTGAGCGCGTGGGCGGCGCTGGCTACCGTGTCTTCGAGCTGCTGCAAATAGGCCAGCGCGTGTTCTCCGGTCACGGCTTCCATGCGGCGCACGCCCGAGGCCACACCGCTCTCGGCCACCACCTTGAACAAGCCAATGTCACCCGTGCGCACCACGTGGGTGCCGCCGCAGAGTTCGCGCGTGGTGCCGATTTCCAGCACGCGCACGATTTCGCCGTATTTCTCGCCAAACAGCATTTGCGCGCCGGTGGTTTTGGCCGCTTCAATGTCCATCAGCTCGGCGTGGGTGGCGGCGTTGTGCAAGATTTGGCCGTTGACCAAAGCTTCGATCTGGCGCACTTGCGCGTCGGTGACCGGCGCGTTGTGGGCAAAGTCAAAGCGGGTGCGCTCGGGCGTGACCAGCGAGCCTTTTTGCTGCACATGGTCGCCCAGCACTTCGCGCAGGGCCTCGTGCATCAAATGCGTGGCCGAATGGTTGCGCATGGACGCGGCGCGCAGGGCTGTGTCGACCTGCGCCTGCACCGTGTCGCCCACCTTGAGGCTGCCTTGAGAGACGCTGCCGTGGTGGCCAAACACATCGGCCTTGATCTTTTGCGTGTCGTCCACGGCAAAGACGGCGGCAGCGCCGCTCAGCGTACCCACGTCACCCACCTGGCCGCCGCTCTCGGCGTAAAAGGGCGTCACATCCAGCACGACCACGCCGCTCTGGCCGGATTGCAGCTCTTGCACCTGCACGCCGTCCAAGTACAAAGCTTCAATGACAGAGGTTTGTGCGAGCTGGTCGTAGCCGACGAAGACGTTGCCTGCGCCGGTGTAGTCCAGCGCGCGGTCTTGCTTGAATTTGCCAGCGGCGCGGGCCTGGGTTTTTTGGCGGTCCATGGCGGCGTCAAAACCGGCGGCGTCCACTTCGACATCGCGCTCGCGGCAGACGTCATTGGTCAGGTCCAGCGGGAAACCGAAGGTGTCGTGCAGCTTGAAGGCCACGTCTCCGGGCAGCTGTTTCACTCCGTCGGCCAGTGCCGTGTCCAAAATCTCCATGCCCGTGGCCAGCGTCTCAAAAAAGCGCTCTTCTTCGACCCGCAGCACTTCAGTAATGCGCTTTTCTTCCGCCCGGATTTTGGGATACGCGTCGCCCATCAAGCGAACCACGTCGGCCACCAGTTTGTGGAAGAACGGTGTTTTTTGCCCCAGCTTGTAGCCGTGGCGGATGGCGCGGCGCACGATGCGGCGTTGCACGTAGCCCCGGCCTTCGTTGCTGGGCACCACGCCGTCGCTCACCAAAAAGGCGGTGGCGCGGATGTGGTCGGCAATCACGCGCAAGCTCTTGTTTTGCAGGTCGGTGCAGCCGGTGGCGCGGGCAGCGGATGCGATCAGCTGCTCAAAAATGTCGATTTCGTAGTTGCTGTGCACGTGCTGCAAGATGGCGGCCAGGCGCTCCAGACCCATGCCGGTGTCCACACAGGGTGCGGGCAGTTTGACCAGGCTGCCGTCGGTTTGCATGTCGAACTGCATGAACACGTGGTTCCAGATTTCGATAAAGCGGTCGCCGTCTTCGCCCGGGCTGCCCGGGGGGCCGCCGGGGATGTGATCGCCGTGGTCGTAAAAAATCTCGGAGCACGGGCCGCAGGGGCCGGTGTCGGCCATCATCCAGAAGTTATCGGACGCGTATTTTTTGCCCTTGTTATCGCCAATGCGCACGATGCGGTCTGCGGGCAGGCCAATCTCTTTGTGCCAGATGTCATAGGCCTCGTCGTCGTCAATATAGACCGTGACCAGCAGGCGCTCGGGCGGCAGTTTGTAGACCTGCGTGAGCAGCTCCCAGCCCCAGTGCAGCGATTCACGCTTGAAGTAGTCGCCAAAGCTCCAGTTGCCCAGCATCTCAAAGAAGGTGTGGTGGCGCGCGGTGTAGCCCACGTTTTCCAGGTCGTTGTGCTTGCCGCCTGCGCGCAGGCAGGCCTGCACGGACGCTGCGCGCACATAAGAGCGCTTGTCCGCGCCCAAAAACACGTCCTTGAACTGCACCATGCCCGAGTTGGTGAACATCAGCGTCGGGTCGTTGCCGGGCACCAGCGGGCTGCTGGCGACCACGGTGTGGCCTTTGGAGGCAAAGAAGTCCAGAAAGGTCTTGCGAATGTCGGCGACGCTCATGGCGCCTGGCGTGGTGGTAGCAATCATGCGGATAGGCTTCTCAACAAAAAAATAATGCGGTTCAAGGCAAACAGCTCAGGCCGTGGACAGGCCGAATTATCGCCGCGAGCCTGAGGCGGGCCTTGGCGGGCGCACGGAAGGGGCAGGGAGCCCCATTCGATGCGGCCGACCCTTCAATTCCCAAAATCAGGGCCCCACCAGCGTTTTGAAGTAGGCCCCGGCACCATCGGCCGCCAATTTTTCGGGGTGGGCTGCGCAATAGCCATCAATGTAGGGCACTGCATCGCCTGCGGGCCGGGACGAAGCGTTGGCTGCGGTGCCTTGTGCGCCCTGGATTGATTTCAAGGTGAGGCTCAGCGGCGCCAAGAACGAACTGGCCCACGCCTTTTTTGCGGGACCCTGCATGCGCAGCCACTGCGGGCAGCTGTGGTCACCCAACAAACTGCCGGCATTCACCTGGCTTGACGCCAGTTCCAGGCCACACAGCAGCCAAAGAACGGGCCGGGGCGTCCGCCCAAAGTTACGCATCAAAAGATCGAGAAAAAGTGGCAACCCGGCGCCTACAGGGACGCGTCCAACATCGCCCGGTAGTCGTCCCGGGTAGCGATGCGGGGGTTGGTTTTGTGGCAATGGTCGGCCATGGCGCCGTCGATCACGCGCTCGAACAAATCAGCCGTCACGCCCAAGGTGGCCAGGCCCGTGGGCAGGCCCAGCCGCGCGTTCATTTCGCGGATCGCCTCGGCCACCGCGTCGCCTTGGGCGTCGCAGCCGCCCAGTCCCATGGCGTGGGCCATGCGCTGCAGGCGCTGTTCTTTTTGGATCGAATCAGCGGCGGCGTTAAAGCGCACCACGGCGGGCAAAAACAGCGCGTTTAAAGTGCCGTGGTGCAGGCGCGGGTTGACACCGCCCAAAGAGTGGCTCAGGCTGTGGACGCATCCCAGGCCTTTTTGGAAGGCCATGGCGCCTTGCATGCTGGCGCTCATCATGTTCCAGCGCGCCTCGCGGTCTTGCCCGTTGGTGGTGGCGCGCTCAATGTGGCCCCAGCCGCGCGCCAGGCCGTCCAGGCCAATGCCGTCGGCCGGGGGGTTGATTGCGGGCGCCATAAAGGTTTCCATGCAGTGCGCAATCGCGTCCATGCCGGTGGCGGCGGTGAGCATGGGCGGCAGGCCCAGGGTGAGTTCGGGGTCGCAAATGGCAATTTTTGGCACCAAAAACCAGCTATGAAAGCCCAGTTTGCGCCCGTCGTCCACGATCACAATCGCGCCGCGCGCCACCTCGCTGCCGGTGCCGGCCGTGGTGGGCACCGCAATCAGCGGAAGCACCCGGTCCGTGATTTTGGGGCTGCCGCCCTCAATGGTGGCGTAGGTTTTGAGCGGCCCTTCGTGCGTGGCGGCGATACAGGCACCCTTGGCCAGGTCCAGGCTGGAGCCCCCGCCCACGCCAATCAGGCCGTCGCAGCCTTCTTTGTGCAAGAGCGCCACGGCGGCGCGCACGGCGGCCTCGGTCGGGTTAGAGGGCGTTTGGTCAAACACCGCATAGGGGTGATCGCCCAGCGCGGCCAGCGCTCGGTCCAACACACCGGCGGCGCGCACCCCGGCGTCGGTAACGATGAGCGGCTTGCGCATGCCGATGCGCTCGCACTCGGCGCGCAGGGTAGAAATAGCGCCGAAATCCAAGTTGACCTGGGTGATGTAATTGATGATTGCCATAGGGTGCGTCCAAGTTGAACCGTTAAGATGGCGCCACTTTACCCTGCCATTCTGGTGCGCCCGGAACCTTAGGCGACGCAGCGCAGGGTTGAAGCCAACCACCCCCTTCAGGAACCCCCGTTCATGTCCAACGCCTCTCCCCTGTCCCTGCTCAAAGACCCCAGCCTGCTCAAAACCGACGCCCTGATCAACGGTCAGTGGATTGCAGGCGCTACCCGCTTTGACGTGCTTGACCCCGCCACCGGCCACAAACTGGCCGATGTGGCCAATCTGGGCCCCACTGAGACCGAGGCCGCCATTGCTGCCGCCAACGCTGCTTGGCCCGCATGGAAAGCCAAGACGGCCAAGGAACGCAGTGCTGTTCTGCGCAAGTGGTTTGATTTGCTCATGGCCAACCAGGACGACCTGGCGCGCATCATGACGGCCGAGCAAGGCAAGCCTTTTCCTGAGGCCAAGGGCGAAATTGCCTATGGCGCGAGCTTTGTCGAGTGGTTTGCCGAAGAGGCCAAGCGCGTCAACGGCGAAACCCTGCCCCAGTTTGACAACAACCGTCGCCTGATGGTGCTCAAGCAGCCCATCGGCGTGTGCGCGGCCATTACGCCCTGGAACTTTCCGCTGGCCATGATCACCCGCAAAGTGGCACCCGCCCTGGCCGCCGGCTGCCCGGTGATCATCAAACCGGCTGAACTCACGCCCCTGACCGCGCTGGCCGCCGCCGAGTTGGCGATTCGCGCTGGCATTCCGGCAGGCGTGCTCAATATGGTCACGGCCGATGCCGACAACTCGATCGCCGTGGGCAAGGTGATCTGCGCCAGCGACGTGGTGCGCCACCTGAGCTTTACCGGTTCTACCGAAGTGGGCCGGATTTTGATGGCGCAAAGCGCGCCCACGGTCAAGAAAATGTCGCTCGAGTTGGGAGGCAACGCACCCTTCATCGTGTTTGACGACGCCGACATTGCATCGGCGGTGGAAGGCGCGCTGGCCAGCAAATACCGCAACGCCGGCCAAACCTGCGTCTGCGCCAACCGCTTTTATGTACAAGCCGGGGTGTACGACCAGTTCGTCGCGCAGTTCACGGCCAAAGTCAAGCTCATGAAAGTGGGCAACGGATTTGACGAAGGCGTGGCCCAAGGCCCACTGATCGAAGACGCGGCGGTAGCCAAAGTCAAGCGCCACGTGGCGGACGCCATTGCCAAGGGCGGCAAAGTGGAAACCGGTGGCAACGCGCTGCAAGGCCAGTTTTTTGAGCCCACCGTTATCTCGGGCGCCACGGCTGATATGGCCTGCGCCCGCGAAGAAACCTTTGGCCCGTTTGCGCCCATCTTCAAGTTTGAAAAGGAACAAGAAGCCATTGACGCAGCCAACAACACCGAGTTTGGATTGGCCAGCTACTTCTACAGCCGCGACATCGGCCGCATCTACCGCGTGGCCGAAGCCTTGGAATATGGCATGGTCGGTATCAACGTGGGCATTTTGGCCACCGAGCACGTGCCCTTTGGCGGCGTCAAACAGTCCGGCCTGGGCCGCGAGGGTTCGCACTGGGGCATGGACGACTACCTGGAAATCAAATACCTGTGCATCGGGGACGTGCTGAAGTAAGCCACGTCACCACCGACAAGACTGGCGCCGTTTGGGGAGAGATCCCCGGCGGCGTTTTTTATTGTCGTACAGGCAAGCAGGATATTGGCTTCCACGGCAATATTTGCCTAGGCATGCAATACAATCCGCCCCATGGTTAACCCTGAGCAATCTGCCTTTTACGACCTGGACAACTACCGCCCCGAAGACAGCGTGGGCTACCTCATGCGCCTGATTTTGAGCAGCATGGCCCATGGCATTGACGCGCAACTGGCCGGCTCGGACCTGACCAACGCCCAGTGGCTGCCCATGCTCAAGCTGCACCAGGGCCACGCGTCCACCGTGGCTGAACTGGCACGGGCCTGCAATCTGGACGCCGGCGCCACGACCCGGCTGCTCGACCGGCTGGAGGCCAAGGGCCTGTGCAAACGTATCCGGTCCGAGACCGACCGCCGGGTGGTCAATATTGCACTCACCGACACCGGGCGTAGCGTGGCCCAAGGCCTCCCCACCATTTTGTGCACCGTGCTCAACCAGCACCTGACCGGCCTGAATGCCGACGAATTTTCCACACTCAAAAGCCTGCTCCGGCGCGTGCTGGCCAACACCAGCCAGGCAGGCGCCGCGCACACGCCGCTGGCCTTTTTATCGCAGGACGCCGACTGCGCCGCTGCACCTCTTTCATCTACGCCCTCAGGAACCCCCGATGCCCTTTAGTCTTTTTTCTCCCGTTCCTGTGCCCTGGTGCCGCAGCGCGGCCCTGGTCGCCCTGGCGCTTGGCCTGGGCGGTTGCGCCAACTTTGCTGGCATTGGCCCCAAGGCGCGCATGACCGAGCCCCAGGCTTTGGGCTTGGGCAGCCCCGCCGCCAAAGCCGCGCCCGCGCCCACCGTGGCCGCAGTGGCCAGCCCGGCCTGGTGGACCCGTTTTGGCGATGCGCAACTCGACGCACTGGTGCAGCAAGCCCTGCAAAACCACCCCAACCTGCGCATCGCCCAGGCCCGCGTAGCACGTGCCCAAGCGCTGACGGACACCGTCGCCAGCACCGAGTTGCCCAATGTGAGCGGCTCGGTGGACGCCACACGCCAGCGCTTTAGCGCCAACAGCATTTACCCGCCACCGTTGGCCGGAGGCGTCTACGAGACGGCCAACGCCCAGATCAACGCGGGCTACGAATTCGACCTGTTCGGCAAAAACCGCGCTGCCCTGGACGCGGCGCTCGGCCAGGTGCGCGCCGCGCAGGCCGATGCGCAAGCCGCCGAACTGCTGCTGGCCACGCAGGTGACGCGCAGCTATTTCACGCTGCTGCGCATCAACGCGCTGCAGGCATTAGCCCAACGCAACCTGGCCCAGCGCGAACAGCTGCTGGCGCTCGTGCAGTCGCGCCTGGCTGCCGGCCTGGACAGCCCCACCGAGCTGCGCAACAGCGAGGCCACCCTGCCCGAGATCCGCCAGTACGCGGAAAGCCTGCGCGAGCAAGCCGCGCTGGCCCGCAACGCCCTGGCCGCCTTGACCGGCCAGCCCCTGGGTCTGCAAGACCTACAGCCCGGCGCGCTGGCGCAAATCAAGCCGCAGACCGCGCCCCAAGCCGTGCCTCTGGATTTGCTGGCCAACCGGCCCGATGTGGCCGCTGCCCGCGCCCGCGTGGAAGCGGGTCTCAGCGAGGTGGAAGTGGCCAAGGCACAGTTCTATCCCAACATCAACCTGGTGGCTTTTGCTGGCTTGAACAGCATTGGCTTTGGCAATATCTCCAAAGCGGGCAGCGAACAATGGGGCGTGGGCCCGGCCATACGCCTGCCGATTTTTGACGGCGGACGATTGCGTGCGCAGCTCAAAGGGCGCGCCGCCGATGTGGATGTGGGTGTTGAGACCTACAACGCGCTGGTGATTGACGCAGTGCGTGAAGTGGCCGACCAGATCACCACGCTGCAATCCATTGCCCGCCAAAGCCAGGAACAACAGGCAGGCCTTACCGCCGCACAGACACTGCAAGATATTGCGGCGCAGCGCTATGCCGCAGGCCTGAGCAGCCGCGCCAACGTGCTTAACGCCCAGTCGGCGGTGCTGGCCCAAGAGCGCCAGGCCATTGAACTGGCCGCCCGCACCCTGGACGCCCAGGCCCTGCTGCTGCGCGCCACTGGCGGCAGCGTGCTTGCGCCCTGAGCCACTTCGCGCAATTCAGTTACCACCCCATTTTTACGATTCAAGAGTACACACTATGAGCACAGCCCCCAACACCCCCGCAGCACAAGCACCTGGCGCTCGCCAAAAAGCCCTGACCGTGGTCGGTCTGGTGGTCCTGATCGGCCTGGCCTATGGCGGCTACACCTGGTTTGAGGGCCGCCACCAGGAATCCACCGACAACGCCTATGTCCAGGGCAACGTCATCCAGATCACGCCGCAAATCGGCGGCACCGTCACGGCCATCCTGGCCGACGACACCGACTTCGTCAAAGCCGGCCAGCCCTTGGTGCAATTGGACCCGGCCGACGCCAAAGTGGCGCTGCAACTGGCCCAGGCCAATCTGGCCCAGGCGGTGCGCCAGGTGCGCGGCCTGTATGCCAATAACCAGACGCTGGAGGCGCAAATCAGCGTGCGCGACACCGATGTGGCCAAAGCCCAAACCGAAGTGACCCGCGCCAGCGACGACCTGACCCGACGCCAGTCGCTGGTGGGCAACGGCGCAGTGTCCAAGGAAGAACTTGCGCACGCCCAGTCGCAAATGGCGCAAGCGCAAAGCGCACTGGCTGCCGCCAAAGCCGCAGTGGCCACTGCCCGCGACCAGTTGGGCAGCAACCAGACGCTGACCGACGGCACCAAACTGGAAAACCACCCCAGCGTGGAAGCCGCCGCCGCCAAAATGCGCGAGGCCTATCTGGCGCTGCACCGCGCCGCCCTGCCCGCCCCAGTGGACGGTTTTGTGGCCAAACGCACAGTGCAACTCGGCCAACGCGTGGCTGCGGGCACGCCGCTGATGTCGGTGATTGCGCTCAACACCCTGTGGGTGGACGCCAACTTCAAGGAAGTGCAACTGCGCAATATCCGCATCGGCCAGCCGGTGACGCTGACCGCCGACCTGTATGGCAAGCACGTGGAATACAAAGGCACGGTGGCAGGTCTAGGTGCCGGCACGGGCGCGGCGTTTTCGCTCTTGCCCGCGCAAAACGCCACGGGCAACTGGATCAAGGTGGTGCAGCGCGTGCCGGTGCGTGTGGCGCTGGACGCCAAAGAAGTGGCCGCCAACCCGCTGCGCGTGGGCCTGTCCATGGAAGCCACCGTGGACGTGACCCAGCAAGACGGCAAGGCGCTGTCTGACGCACCCCGTGCCAGCTCCAGCGTGCAAACCGATGTGTACGCCGTGCTGGACGACCAAGCCACGGCGGAGATCAGCCGCACCATCGCCGCCAACGCCGGCCGGGGCCGCAACGGCACCACCCCATGAGCGCAGCTAATCCGGCCGCAGATGGCGCGCCGACGCCAGTAGCAACACCGGCTCCGGCGGCGCCCTCGTTTGCGCAAAACCAGCCCTTGCAGGGGTCGGCGCGCCTGTGGGGCACGATTGCGCTGTCGGCCGCCACCTTCATGAACGTGCTGGACTCATCGATTGCCAACGTGTCCCTGCCGGCCATTGCGGGTGACTTGGGCGTGAGCCCCAACCAGGGCACCTGGGTGGTCACCAGCTTTGGCGTGGCCAACGCGATTGCCGTGCCGCTTACCGGCTGGCTGTCGCAGCGCTTTGGGCAGGTACGACTGTTTACCGCCAGTGTGCTGTTGTTTGTGATCGCGTCCTGGCTGTGCGGCCTGGCGCCCAATATGTCCACACTGATCGCCATGCGCGCGCTGCAGGGTTTTGTCGCCGGGCCCATGATGCCGCTGGCGCAAACGCTGTTGCTGTCCAGCTACCCGCCAGCCATGGCCGGGCTGGCCATGGCGCTGTGGGCTATGACCACGCTGGTGGCGCCCGTGATGGGGCCGCTCTTGGGCGGCTGGATTACGGACAATATGCACTGGGGCTGGATTTTTTACATCAACATCCCCGTGGGGGTTTTGGCTGCGTTCATTACCTGGACGATTTACAAGAAGCGCGAAACACCCACCCACAAGCTGCCGATTGACACCATGGGCCTGACCCTGCTGGTGCTGGCGGTGGCGGCCTTGCAAATCATGCTGGACCGGGGCAAGGAACTGGACTGGTTCCACTCGGGTGAAATCATCACCCTGGGGCTGGTGGCGCTGATTGGCGGGGCATTTTTTATTGCGTGGGAGCTGACCGACAAGCACCCGGTGGTGGATCTGCGCTTGCTCAAACTGCGCAACTTCCGCGTGGGCTCGATTTGCCTGGCCATCGCCTACAGCCTGTTCATTGGCAACCTGGTACTGCTGCCGCTGTGGCTGCAGCAGTTCATGGGCTACACCTCTACCCAGGCCGGCATGTTGCTCGCGCCCGTGGGTTTGTTTGCCATATTGCTGTCGCCCATTGTGGGCAAAAACGTGCAAAAGACCGACCCGCGCATGCTGGCCACGTTTGCGTTTGTGATGTTTGCCATCGTGCTGATCATGCGCGCGCACTTCAACACGCAGGCGGACTTCTTTACCATCATGATTCCCACCATCGTGCAGGGCGTGGCGGTGGCGTTTTTCTTCATTCCCTTGAGCAGCATTACGCTGGGTGGCATCCCGCCAGCGCAAATGGCCTCGGCTTCAGGCTTGTCGAACTTCATGCGGATCGTGGGCGGCGCCTTTGGCACCTCCATCACCATCACCATCTGGCAAGACCGGGCGGCGGTGCACCACGCGCAAATCATCGAGTCGGTCAATCTGGGCAGCCAAGCCACCACCAGCGCGCTGGGCGGGCTCTCCAGCTTGGGGCTCAACAGCGCGCAAAGCCTGGCCACCATCAACCGCCTGGTCGATCAGCAGGCTTTCATGCTGGCGGCCAATGACATCTTCATGGGTTCGGCGGTGATTTTCATGCTGTTGATTCCGTCCATCTGGTTTGCCAAACGGGTGCGCATGGCGGCTCCGGCTGCGCCGGGCGGAGACGGAGCGCATTAAGCTCTAGGCTAAGAAACGGGGCGCTTGATGCGCCCCGTTTCACATCAAACGAGTTTGACGCCGGTCTTTTCTTGCAGGGCTTCCAGCGTCACGCCGGGCGCCATTTCCACCACCTTCAGGCCGTAGGGCGTCACGTCCATCACCGCCAGGTCGGTGATGATGCGGTCCACCACGCCCACGCCAGTGAGTGGCAAAGTGCATTGGGGCAAAATTTTCAGGTCGATAGTGCCGTCTTTCTTTTTGGCCACGTGCTCCATCAAAACGATCACGCGCTTCACGCCCGCCACCAAGTCCATGGCGCCGCCCATGCCTTTGACCATCTTGCCCGGAATCATCCAGTTGGCCAGGTCGCCCTGTTCACTCACCTGCATAGCGCCCAAAATGCTCAGGTTGATCTTGCCGCCGCGAATCATGGCAAAGCTTTGGTCAGAACCAAAGATGCTGGAGCCCTTGATGGTGGTCACGGTTTGCTTGCCGGCGTTGATAAGGTCGGCGTCCACCGCGTCTTCGGTGGGAAAGGGGCCGATGCCGAGCATGCCGTTTTCACTTTGCAGCCACACCTCTTTGTCGGCTGGCACATGGTTGGCCACCAGGGTGGGAATGCCGATGCCCAGGTTCACGTAAAAACCATCTTCCAGCTCTTGGGCGGCGCGTGCGGCCATTTGGTCTTGGGTCCAGCTCATGGTCAAACTCCTGCTTTTTCAGTCTGTGCCGCGTGGTCGCGCGGCGCTTCGGTAATCGTGCGCTTTTCAATGCGCTTTTCGGGTGTGGCGTTGAGCACGATGCGGTGCACATAAATACCGGGCAAATGCACCTGGTCGGGCTCCATCGCGCCGGTCTCCACAATCTCTTCCACCTCGACCACCGTGATCTTGCCGGCCATGGCCACCGCCGGGTTGAAGTTGCGCGCGGTAAAGCGGAACTGCAAATTGCCCGACTTGTCCGCCCGGTGCGCTTTGACCAGTGCCACATCGGGCACCAGGGCGTGTTCCATCACATAGGTTTCGCCGTCAAACTCGCGCAGCTCCTTGCCATCGGCCACGATGGTGCCCACGCCCGTTTTGGTAAAAAAGGCCGGAATGCCTGCGCCACCGGCACGCAGCTTTTCCGCCAGCGTGCCTTGGGGCGTGAATTCCAACGCCAGTTCGCCCGCCAGGTACTGGCGCTCAAACTCCTTGTTTTCGCCCACGTAGCTGGAAATCATTTTCTTGATCTGGCGCGTCTCCAAGAGCTTGCCCAGGCCAAAGCCGTCAACGCCCGCGTTGTTGGAAATGGCGGTCAGGTTTTGCGCGCCGCTGTCGCGCAGCGCGTCAATCAGGGCTTCGGGAATACCGCATAGGCCAAAGCCGCCCACGGCGATCAACTGGTTGTCATGCACGATGCCGTCAAGCGCGGCGGCGGCGTTGGGGAAAATTTTGTTCACTGCGCAAATCTCCGGTGGTTCAGACTAAAGGCCAGAACCCAACGATACTACCTATGCGCATACGTAGTTTTTCGTAGCGCGTTAACCCTGCCCCCTCTCCCTGACCGGCCCCAACCGCCCCGCACCATGGACATTGATTACCGACTGGCGTTTGACCTGGCCCCCGTGGGCCTGGTGCTCTCGCGCAACCGCACCATTCAGGATTGCAACCAGCGCGTTTGCGAGATTTTTGGCGCCGCGCGCGAACAGTTGCTGGGCCAGAGTTTTCAGGTGCTGTACCCCAGCGCCGACGAGTTTGAGCGCACCGGCGCGCGCATCGCGCCCATCCTCAACCGCAGCGGCAGCTACGCCGACGACCGCGTCATGCGCCGCCTGGACGGCCGCCTCAAGGGCGAAGCCTTTTGGTGCCACGTGACCGGCCGCGCCCTGAACCGCGACGCGCCGCACGAAGCCGGCATATGGAGTTTTGAGGATTTAAGCGAGCGCCGCCCGGTCAAAGCCGAACTCACCGCCCGCGAACGCGAAGTCGCCGCGCACCTGATGCAAGGCCTCACCTCCAAACACATCGGCCGCGCCTTGGTCATCAGCCACCGCACGGTCGAGATTTACCGCGCCCGCCTGATGCGCAAATACCAGGCCTCCACCACCGCCGACCTGGTGCAAAAACTGATGTCGGGCTGAACGCGCCTACACGCTGCGCCAGCCAGAGCCCGACAATCGCCCCCACCTTCTATTCGAGTCCATCCCTCGCCATGCCCCAAGCCCCAAGCACCCCACAGTCGCTGCCCGACGCACTCCAAGACGCCGCCCAGCGCCTGACCGAACTCGAGATCAAAGCCAGCTTTGCCGAAGACCTGCTCGACAAACTCGACCAGATCGTCATCCGCCAGCAAACCCAGATCAACGCGCTGATCAGCGAAGTGCTGCACCTGCGCCAGCAGGCCTCCGACCCCCAGGCGCCAGGGCAGCGCAATTTGCGGGATGAGTTGCCGCCGCATTATTGAGTTTTGACCGGCGCGCCACCCGTGCGCGCAATCCGCTCAAGCTTTGGGCAAGCCCGCCACCACCTCATTCGCGCTGCGAAACGCCTCCACCGCCGTGGGCACGCCGCAGTACACCGCCGCGTGCAGCAGCACTTCCTGGATTTCGGCCTGGGTGGCGCCATTGTTCAAGGCGCCGCGCACATGGCCTTTGAGCTCGTTTTGTTTGCCCAGCGCGGTCAACATGGCCACGGTGATCAGGCTGCGGGTTTTCAGGTCAAGGCCGGGGCGCTGCCAGACATCGCCCCAGGCGGCGCGGGTGATGTGGTCTTGAATGGGCTGGGTAAAGGACGTGGCGTTGCCCAGGGCGTTGGCCACAAAGTCTTCGCCCATTACGGCTTTGCGGGTGGCCAGACCTTGGTCGTAGGCGGTTTGCATAGGGGGTTTCCTCTCAGGCTGTAGATCAAAAGGCCACAGCATAATGAATCAAACCACCCACCCAGGACACGCCCATGAGCCGCTTTCCCCTGCCCGACCTCAACTCCCTGCCCGAAGACCTGCGCGCCAAAATTTTGGAAGTGCAGGAAAAATCCGGCTTTGTGCCCAACGTCTTTCTGGCTTTTGCGCGGCGCCCGGCCGAGTGGCGCGCGTTTTTCGCCTACCACGACGCACTCATGCTGCGCGAAGAATCGAGCCTGACCAAGGGCGAACGCGAGATGATCATCACCACCACCAGTGCGGCCAACCACTGCCTGTATTGCGTGGTGGCGCACGGCGCAATTTTGCGCATTTATGAGAAAAAACCGCTGGTGGCCGACCAGGTGGCCGTCAACTACCGCAAGGCCGACATCACGCCACGCCAGCGCGCCATGCTCGACTTCGCCATGAAAGTCTGCCTCGAGAGCCACACCGTGAGCGACGCCGACTTTGAAGCCCTGCACGCCCACGGCTTTGACGACGAAGACATCTGGGACATTGCCGGCATCACCGCGTTTTTCGGCCTGTCCAACCGCATGGCCAACGCCACCGGCATGATGCCAAACCCCGAGTTCTACCTGCTGGGGCGCGCGCCAAGGCAGAAATGAGGGGGTTTAGCCGCTGGCCTTGTGCGCTGATCGTGCTGGCTCTGGCGAGCACGGTGCCTTTAGCCTGGGCCCAAACCGCCCCCACCCAGCCCGAGGCCGCAAGCGCCACGCAAGCCAAACCCGGCTGGGCTACGCGCCAATTTGCAGTGGCCGCCGCCAATCCGCTGGCCACCCAAGCTGGCTACGAAATGCTGCGCGCCGGGGGCAGCGCGGTGGACGCGGCTATTGCGGTGCAAATGGTGCTGGCGCTGGTGGAGCCGCAAAGCAGCGGCATAGGGGGCGGCGCGTTTTTGCTGCACTTTGACGGCCAATCCACCCAGGCCTTTGACGGCCGCGAAACAGCACCCGCCGCCGCAACGCCCGACTTGTTCCTACAAGCCAACGGCCAACCCATGGCTATGCGCCAGGCCATCGTGGGCGGGCGTTCGGTGGGTGCGCCCGGCGTCGTGCCCATGCTGGCCCTGGCCCACCGCCAGCATGGCAAGCTGCCTTGGGCACAACTGTTTGCCCCGGCCATTGCGCTGGCAAGCGAGGGCTTTGCAGTGAGCCCGCGCATGGCCACGCTGCTGGCCACCGAGTCCGCCCTCCAAACCGACCCCGTCGCTGCCCGCTATTTTTATGACGCCAGCGGCCAACCCTGGCCTGCGGGCCATGTCTTGCGCAACCCCGAACTGGCCGCCGTGCTGCAGCGCATCGCGAGCGAAGGGCCGAGTGCGCTCACGCGCGGCGAGGTAGCGCAAGCCATTGCCGCCAAGGTGCAAAGCCACCCCAGCAACCCCGGCACGCTGACGCTGGCTGATTTGGCGGCCTACCAGCCGGTCGAGCGCGCGCCTTTGTGCATGGTGTACCGGGTTGTGCAGGCGCCCGCGCGCAATTACCGCCTGTGCGGCATGCCGCCGCCCAGCTCGGGCATGCTGGCAGTAGGGCAAATTTTGGGCACGCTGGCGCACACGCGCGCCGCCGACATTCCCCTTGCTTTTGCGCGCCCGCCCAGCGCTGAAGGCGCTTCGCCCCAACGCGACGCGCAACCCGGCGCCGATTGGCTGCACCTGTACACCGAGGCCGCACGCCTGGCCTTTGCCGACCGCGCCCAATATGTCGCCGATCCACAATTTACCGCTGCCCCGGCGCTCGACTGGGCCAGCTTGCTGGAGCCGCGCTACCTGGCGCAACGCGCCGCCTTGATCGCCCCCGACGGCCCTCGCATGCCCAGCGCCCCGCCCGGTCTGCCCGGAGCGCAGCAAAGCAGCTACGCCCCCATGGCAGCGCAAACCGAACACGGCACCTCGCACATCTCGGTGGTTGACGGCTTTGGCAACGCCCTGGCCATGACCACCACCATCGAAGACGGCTGGGGTGCGCGCCTCATGGTCAACCGGGGTTTGGGGCTGGAGGGCGGTTTTTTGCTCAACAACCAGCTCACCGACTTCAGCTTTGCGCCTGCGGGCGCCGACGGCAAGCCAGTGGCCAACCGGGTGCAGCCGGGCAAGCGGCCGCGCTCGTCCATGTCGCCTACCCTGGTGTTTGACGCCGATACCGGCCAACTGCTGGCCAGCGCAGGCAGCCCGGGTGGCGCGTTCATCATCCATTTCACGGCAAAAACGCTGTACGGCATGCTGCACTGGGGCCTCAACGCACAGCAAGCCATTGACCTGCCCAACTTTGGCGCCATGGACGATCTGCTGATTCTGGAAAAGGGCCGTTTTTCTGCGGACACCGCCAACGCGCTGCGAGCGCGCGGCCACACGGTGGTGGAAGCGCCGCTGCCCAGCGGCCTGCAAGCCATTGCCCGCACGCCCGAGGGCTGGTTTGGCGGCGCAGACCCCCGGCGCGAAGGCGTGGTGCTGGGCGACTAAAGCCCGGGCCGCCGCGCCAAAAGCGGACTTCTACAATGGGCGGATGGCGATACCGCAAACCTTTATCCAAGAACTGATCGCCCGCGCCGACGTGGTCGACATCGTCGGGCGCTACGTGCAGCTCAAAAAGGGCGGCGCCAATTTCATGGGCCTGTGCCCCTTTCATGGCGAAAAGTCGCCCTCCTTCTCGGTCAGCCCCACCAAACAGTTCTACCACTGCTTTGGCTGCGGCAAAAACGGCAACGCCATTGGCTTTTTGATGGACCATGCCGGCATGAGCTTCGTCGAAGCGGTGCACGACCTGGCGCAGCAATACGGCATGCAAGTGCCCGAAGACGAGGCTTCTCCCCAAGACCGCGCCCGCGCCCAAGAGCAAAAAGAAAAGCAGCACACCCTGACCAGCGTGCTCGAAAAAGCCGGTGAGGCCTACCGCCGCCAGCTCAAAGACGCGCCGGGCGCCGTGGCCTACCTCAAAGGCCGGGGCCTCTCAGGCGACATTGCCAAACAATTTGGCCTGGGCTACGCGCCCGAAGGCTGGCGCAGCCTGGCCAGCATTTTTCCCAGCTACGACGACCCACTCTTGGTGGAAAGCGGCCTGGTGATCAGCAACGCCGAAGAAGGCAGCGAAGAAAAGCGCTACGACCGCTTTCGCGACCGCATCATGTTTCCGATCCGCAATATCAAGGGCGAATGCATCGGCTTTGGCGGGCGCGTGCTGGGCGACGAAAAGCCCAAATACCTCAACTCGCCTGAGACGCCGGTGTTCAGCAAAGGCCGCGAGCTTTATGGTTTGTTTGAGGCGCGCGCGCATTTGCGCGACAAGGGCTATGCGCTGGTCACCGAAGGCTATATGGACGTGGTGGCGCTGGCGCAACTGGGTTTTCCCAACGCCGTGGCCACGCTGGGTACCGCCTGCACCAATGACCATGTGCAAAAGCTGTTTCGCTTTACCGACGCGGTGGTCTTCAGCTTTGACGGCGACAGCGCAGGGCGGCGCGCGGCGCGCAAGGCCCTGGACGGCGCGCTGGCCTTTGCCACCGACGTGCGCAGCATCAAGTTTTTGTTCCTGCCTGCCGAACACGACCCCGACAGCTTTATCCGCGCCCATGGCGCCGACGCCTTTGCAGACTACGTCAAACAGGCCACGCCCCTGAGCCGCTTTTTGGTGGAATCCGCCAGCGAAGGCTGCGACCTGAACACGGCCGAAGGCCGCGCCCATTTGTCGAGCAACGCCAAACCGATGTGGATGCAGCTGCCCGAAGGCGCGCTGAAACTCCAATTGCTGGCAGAAATCGCCGACCTGGTGCAACTCACCAGCCGCGAACTGGGCGACCTTTGGATGCCTCCGGCCCGCTCGAGCAGCAAAGACGGCGCCCGTAGCCGCCGCACATCCGAGCGCGGTTCCGGCTTTGAGGCCGCGTCCGCACAAAGTTTTGGCAGTTTCGGCAACTTTGGCGAGCCAGACGCACCGCGCAGCGGCGGCTGGGGCCCGCGCGCCAGCGCGCCACGCAGCCGCCCCGGTGGCCGCGCCCGGCCGGCCAGCCGCGCCGACCACGCCACCCGCATCCTGCTGGGGCAAAGCCAGCTCTGGGAAACGCTCTCCGGCGAAGACCACGCCATGCTCTGCGAACTGCCCGAACCGCACGGCGCGCTCTTTGTCTGGCTGGAAACCCAGTTGCACGAGCACGGGCCGCTGACCTGGAGCGCCTTGCGCATTGAGGCGGCCAACCAACCCTTTGAAGCGCTGGCGCTGCGCCTGATGGCGGAGGCCGCCGCCACGCCCGAACACAGCGACGAGGCGGTTTTGGAGCTGCAAGATGTGTTGCTGCGACTGGCCATCGACCGCATTGATGCCGAAATGAAGCAAATTGCCGAATCCCCCCCCGACGCGGACGTGGGCCAACGCTACCGCGCCATGAAGGACCGCCGCGCGCCGCTGGCCGCACGGCTGGAGGCCTTGATAAGAAAAATGTCAGAAAAGGTATAATCCGTTTTTTCTCGGCAAGAGCGACAGCAGCACCTCCGGACTTCCGGCCACGCAGTGACACCGATCACCCAGGCCACCCTTCCGCAAGGACTGCAAACCAAATGTTCGCCCGTACACCTTGCCGGTTGAATTTCTCTCCTTCGCTCCCATTTGTTTTTTCGCCCCAGGCGCCATACCGGCCTCCAGCCGGTGGCTGCTGTCTGATCCGTTTGTTTTTTTGTGGTTCCAAGGTTCACTATGCCCGCATCCAAATCCGCCAAGCCCGTTCAGCCCGCAGCCAAAGCCGCCGCTAAAACAACTGCGAAAACGACTACAAAAACAATTGAAAAGCCGGCAGCCAAGCCCAGCGCCAAAGCGGCGCCCGCTGCCGTAGCACCCGCCGCGCCCCCTACGAAAGTGAAATCCGTGTCCCTCTCCAAAGCTGAACTCCAGGCTGCTGCCGACGCCTTGCTCAACCAGGCCAAACCGGCCAAAGCCAAAGCAGCCGCCAAGACTGCGGCAAAAACGGCAGCCCCGGCGGCTGACGCCAAGCCAGCCAGCAAAACCGCTGCTGCCAAGCCCGCAGCCAAAACTGCTGCAAAAGCCGCAGGCAAGCCCGCTGCAAAAACTGCCGCCAAAGGCAAAGCCAAGTCCGCCGCCAGCGCCGACGACGCCGACCTGTCTGACATCGAAGCCGAGTTGGAAGCCGAACCGGTGGTCGTCAGCGCCACGGGCGAAAAGGTCAAGCCCCTGCGCATGAAAATCAGCAAGGCCAAAGAGCGCGCCTTGATGAAAGAGTTCGGACTGGAAGAAACCATCCTGTCTGAGGAAGAAAAAACCAAGCGCCGCCTGGCCTTTGTGGCCCTGATCAAGCTCGGTCGCACGCGCGGCTACCTGACGCACGGCGAAATTTCTGACCACTTGCCCGGCAAGCTGGTAGACGCAGAAACGCTGGAGGTGGTGATTTCCATGCTCAACGACATGGGTGTGGCCGTTTACGAGCAAACGCCAGACGCCGAAACCCTGCTGCTCAACAACAACGTGGCCACCGCCGCCACCGAGGCCGAGGCCGAAGAAGAAGCCGAAGCGGCGCTGTCCACCGTGGACAGCGAGTTTGGCCGCACCACCGACCCGGTACGCATGTACATGCGCGAAATGGGCACGGTCGAGCTGCTCACCCGCGAAGGCGAAATCGAGATTGCCAAGCGCATCGAAGGCGGCCTGATGGCGATGATGGAGGCGATCTCTGGCTCGCCCGCCACGATTGCCGAAATCCTGCGTTTGGGCGAAGAAATCCGCGAAGGCAAGGTGGTGATTACTACCATCGTTGACGGTTTTTCCAACCCCAACGAGGCCGACGACTATGTGGCCGAAGAAGACTTTGACGAATTTGACGCCGACGATGACGACGACGGCAAAGGCGGCTCCAAGGCGCTGACCAAAAAGCTCGAAGAACTCAAGCGCGAAGCCCTGATCCGCTTTGACCACTTGCGCGAACTGTTCGAGAAGATGCACGCCATCTATGACAAGGAAGGCCACGGGTCGCCCAGCTACATGAAGACGCAAAAGCTGCTCAGCGAAGAGCTGATGACGATCCGCTTTACCGCCAAGGCGATCGAGAAGCTGTGCGACATGGTGCGCGGCCAGGTGGACGACATCCGCAAGAAAGAGCGCGAACTGCGCCGCATCATTGTGGACAAATGCGGCTACAGCCAGGACAACTTCATTGCCGACTTCAGTGGCCGCGACAAAAACGGCAACAAGGTGGCCAGCCAGCTGCTCAACCTGAAATGGATCGAAAAGCAAGCCGCCGCCGGCAAGCCCTGGAGCACGGTAATGGCGCGCAATATTCCGCCAGTGCAAGACATCCAGCAAAAACTCACCGACCTGCAAACCCGGGTCGTGGTGCCGCTGGACTTGCTCAAAGACATCAACAAGCGCATGAACCAGGGCGAGGCATCAAGCCGCGCCGCCAAGAAAGAGATGATCGAGGCCAATTTGCGCCTGGTGATCTCGATTGCCAAGAAATACACCAACCGCGGCCTGCAGTTCCTGGACCTGATCCAGGAAGGAAATATCGGCCTGATGAAGGCGGTGGACAAGTTTGAATACCGCCGGGGCTACAAGTTCTCCACCTACGCCACGTGGTGGATTCGCCAGGCGATTACCCGTTCGATTGCTGACCAGGCGCGCACCATCCGTATCCCGGTGCACATGATCGAGACCATCAACAAGATGAACCGCATCAGCCGCCAGCATTTGCAAGAGTTCGGCTTTGAGCCCGATGCATCGGTTCTGGCCGAGCGCATGGAGATTCCTGAGGACAAGATCCGCAAGATCATGAAGATCGCCAAAGAACCGATCTCGATGGAAACCCCGATTGGCGACGATGACGACAGCCACCTGGGCGACTTCATTGAAGACGGCGCCAACACCGCCCCCATGGAAGCGGCCATGCAAGCGGGCTTGCGCGACGTGGTCAAAGACATTTTGGACAGCCTCACGCCACGCGAAGCCAAGGTGCTGCGCATGCGCTTTGGTATCGAGATGGCCAGCGACCATACGCTTGAAGAAGTGGGCAAGCAGTTTGACGTGACGCGCGAGCGCATCCGCCAGATTGAGGCCAAGGCGCTGCGCAAGCTCAAGCACCCCAGCCGCAGCGACAAGCTGCGCAGCTTCACCGACACGCTGTAACGCCGTGGCTGAAAAAGCCCCTGCAGGCAAAACGCTCCACGAAACGCCGTATGTGCTGGCTGGCGTCATGGGTTGGCCGGTGGCGCATTCGCGCTCGCCGCTGATCCACAGCCACTGGATCGCCCAGTACGGCCTGCGCGGCGCTTATGTGCAGTTGCCGGTGCGGCCCGAAGATTTGGAAGCCGCCCTGCGCGGCCTGCCCAAGCTCGGATTTGCCGGCTGCAACCTGACCATTCCGCACAAGGTGGCGGCGCTCGCGCTGGTGGACCGCGTGGAGCCGCTGGCCCAGCGCATAGGCGCCATCAACACCGTGGTGGTGGAAGGCGACGGCAGCCTCACCGGCAAAAACACCGACGCTTTTGGCTACCTGCACAGCCTGCAAGAGGCGCAGCCCGACTGGCGAGCTGACGCGGGCCCGGCCCTGGTGATTGGCGCAGGTGGCGCAGCCCGCGCGGTGCTGGCGGCCCTGCTGGACGCTGGCGTGCCCGAAGTGCGCCTGTGCAACCGCAGCCCCGACAAGGCGCAGGCCCTCGCCCGTGAATTTGGTCCCAAAGTGTGCGCGGTAACCTGGGAGGCACGCGCACAAGCATTGTCTGGCGTGGCCTTGCTGGTCAACACTACCAGCCAAGGCATGCACGGCGAACCCGCGTTGGACCTGGACTTGAGCGCCCTGCCCCCGCAGGCGCTGGTGTCAGACATTGTGTATGTGCCACGCCTCACGCCCTTGCTGGCCGCCGCACTGACGCGCGGCAACCCGGTGGCTTATGGGCTGGGCATGCTGATCCACCAGGCGCGAGCGGCTTTTGAAGCCTGGTTTGGCGTGTTGCCTGAGGCAACGCCTGCGCTGCTGCTTGAAGTGCAAGCCACTTTGTGAACCGCCTTTGCCCGCCCGCACGCCGACCATGAGCAGCGCCACCCCCAACACCGCGCAGAGCGCCACACCGGTCGTGGGCCAGTTGCTGGGCCTGCTGGAGTCGCGCTACGCCATGCGCGTGCTCTGGGCGCTGCGCGACGGTCATCCGCAAACCTTTCGTTTGCTGCAGGATTCGGTGGGCGGCATCACGCCCAACACGCTCAATACCCGCATCAAGGAATTGCGCGCAGCCGGCCTGCTGACCCACGGCGGCGAGGGCTATACCGTTACCGGGCTGGGCGCCGAGTTGCTCAAACGCCTGGGCGACCTGCAAAGCTTTGCCACCAAATGGGCCAGCAGCCTTGCGCCCAGCATTTGAATTTTTTCCGTTTATCACCACTTTTTATTAGCACTTCAAGGATTTCCCCATGCAAACATCCAACTCTGGCCTGCAATACATCGACACCGTGGTGGGCGAAGGCGAACTCGCCGTGGTCGGCAAAAACGTCACCGTGCATTACACCGGCTGGCTGTTCAACGACGGCGAGCAAGGCGCCAAGTTCGACTCCAGCAAAGACCGCAACGACCCCTTTGTGTTCCGCCTGGGGGCGGGCCAGGTCATCCAGGGCTGGGACGAAGGCGTGGCTGGCATGAAAGTGGGCGGCGCACGCACGCTGATCATTCCCGCATCGTTGGGCTACGGCGCGCGCGGCGCGGGCGGCGTGATTCCACCCAACGCCACCCTGAAATTTGACGTTGAACTGCTCGGCACCTGAAGCCGCCCATGCGCCAGTGGTGGACGCGAGCCCTTGAAAAGGCCCGCGTGCGCCCCAAATACAGTGCAGAGTTTTTACGGCGTCTTGCCCGTCCCTTCGTTTTTTTCCGAAATTCCATGTCCGACAACGCATCCCACCAGCCCTCCGGTTCCGCAGAATCCCAAGACCAGACGCAACAAACGCCCCTGAGCGAGGCCGAGCAACTGGCCCAGGCCCAAACCGACCTGGCCCTGTTGCAAGCCAAATCTGCCGACCTCGCCGACCAGTTTCTGCGCGCCAAAGCCGACGCCGAGAACGCCCGCCGCCGCGCCGAGGAAGAGGTGTCCAAAGCCCGCAAATTTGCGCTGGAAAGCTTTGCCGAAAGCCTGCTGCCCGTGGCCGACAGCCTGGAAGCCGGTTTGGCGATCAAAGACGCCACGGTGGAGCAGATCAATGAAGGCGCGCAAGCCACCCTGCGTCAGTTGATCGCCGCATTGGAACGCAACAAAGTGATCGCCATCAATCCGGCAGCGGGCGCCAAGTTTGACCCCCACCACCACCAGGCCATCAGCGTCGTGCCGTCCGAACTGGACGCCAACACCGTGGTCACCGTGCTGCAAAAGGGCTATTTGATCGCTGAGCGCGTGCTGCGCCCGGCTTTGGTCACGGTTTCCGCCCCTAAATAAGCCTTTTTAGCGGGACGCGGGCACTTGAAATAGTGGCCAGGCGTCCCTACTTAGTTTTTATCCAATTTTTTGAATCAGCAGGAGTTCCATCATGGGAAGAATCATCGGTATTGACTTGGGCACCACCAACAGTTGCGTAGCCGTCATGGAGGGCAACACGCCCAAGGTCATCGAAAACGCCGAAGGCGCGCGCACCACGCCTTCCATCATTGCGTACCAGGAAGACGGCGAAGTGCTGGTCGGCGCGTCCGCCAAGCGCCAGTCGGTCACCAACCCGCGCAACACGCTGTACGCCGTCAAACGCCTGATTGGGCGCAAGTTCACGGAAAAAGAAGTGCAAAAGGACATCGACCTGATGCCCTACAAGATTGCTGCTGCCGACAATGGCGACGCCTGGGTTGAAGTGCGCGGTAACCGCATGGCTCCCCAACAGGTCAGCGCCGACATTCTGCGCAAGATGAAGAAGACGGCCGAAGATTACCTCGGCGAAGAAGTGACCGATGCCGTGATTACGGTCCCGGCCTACTTTAACGATGCCCAGCGCCAAGCCACCAAGGACGCAGGTCGTATTGCCGGTCTGGACGTCAAACGCATCATTAACGAACCCACGGCGGCGGCTCTGGCCTTCGGCTTGGACAAGAACGAAAAGGGCGATCGCAAGATTGCCGTGTATGACTTGGGTGGTGGCACCTTTGACGTGTCCATCATCGAAATCGCCGATGTCGATGGTGAAAAGCAATTCGAAGTGCTGTCCACCAACGGTGACACCTTCCTGGGTGGTGAAGACTTTGACCAGCGCATCATCGACTTCATCATTGCCGAGTTC
>CANBVJ010000012.1 GCA_947372865.1 Comamonadaceae bacterium | reverse complement strand
CGGCGACGTGATGGTCAAGGTCATCGACAACACGGTGGCGGCCTTGCTGAAATACCGCAACGAAGCCAGCACCATGGCCATGGAGCGCGCGGTGGTGGCGCTGGTGGAGGCCTACAAGGCCGGGCGGCAAATCCAGTTTTTTGGCGTGGGCAACTCCGGCATCGTGGCGCAAGACGGGCAGCACAAGTTTTTTCGCCTGGGCGTGAACACCACCGCCTACAGCGACGGCCACATGCAGGTCATGAGCGCCTCGGTCATGCGCCCAGGCGACTGCGTGGTGGTGATCAGCAATTCCGGGCGCACCCGCGACCTGATGGACGCCTGCGACATTGCGCGCAAGAACGGCGCCACCACCATCGTCATTACCGCCAGCGGCTCGCCCCTGGCCAGCGCTGGCCATATTCACCTGAGCGCCGACCACCCGGAGGGCTTTGACAAATACAGCCCCATGGTCTCGCGCCTGATGCACCTGATGATTTTGGATATTTTGGCCACCGCCGTGGCCTTGCGCATTGGCAGCGCCACCTTAGGCCCGCTGTTGAGCGAAATGCGGCAGAACCTGCGCAGCAAGCGCTACGCCTAAAGCCTGCGGCCTAGCCGGCCTGCTCCATCGCCCGGCGCTGGCGGTCCACAAAGTCCTGGTAGGTGTCAATGCCGCGCAACTGCAAAATCGTGTTGCGCACGGCGGCTTCCACCAGCACCGCAATATTGCGCCCGGCCACCACCTGAATCACCACCTTGCGCACCGGAATGCCGGCCACGTCCTGGGTGAGCGGCTCAAAAGGCATGCGCTCGTAGTCGCGCTCCAGCGTCTCGCGGCGCACCAGGTGGACGATGAGCTTGAGCCGCATCTTGCGGCGCACGGCGGTTTCGCCAAAGATGGCGCGGATGTCGAGCAGGCCAATGCCGCGCACTTCGAGCAGGTTTTGCAGCAGGTCGGGGCAGCGCCCCTCAATCGTGGTCTGGTTGATGCGGTACAAATCCACCGCGTCGTCCGCCACCAGGCCGTTACCGCGCGAGATCAGTTCCAACCCCAGCTCGCTCTTGCCCAGGCCGGATTCGCCGGTAATGAGCACACCCAAACCCAAAATATCCATGAACACGCCGTGCATCGACACCCGGTCGGCAAAGTGCTTGGACAAATAGGCGCGCAGCACGTCAATCACAAAGGCCGACGAGCCCTGGGCTGCGAACATCGGGATTTGCGCCCGCTCGCACATGGAAATCAGGGCGTCGGGCGCCTGCTGTCCGTCGGCCAGCACGATGACCGGCGGCTCTAGCGTCACGATGCGCGAGGTGCGCCGGGCGCAGTCTTCCGGCGTGGAGTTGGTGAGGTAGGCGATTTCGCGCTCACCCAAAATTTGCACCCGGTAAGGGTGGATGTAGTTGAGGTAGCCCACCAAATCGGCGCCCGAGCGTGCGGCGCGCACCGCCACCTCGTCAAAACGTCGCTCAGAAGCCCCTAGACCGGCGACCCACTCCCAATGCAGGTAGGAGCGAAAGGCCTCGAACAGGACGTCAGCACTGATGGCGTTGGGTTTCACGGGGTAAAGCGCCTTTTAAAAGGGCCGGTGGGCCAAACTCAATGCAGTTGCGTTGAGTGCCAGCCGGCCAGCAGGCCGTGCAGCGCGACGGCGTCGGTGGCCGTGGTCAGGCGCTGGCGCATGTCCGCATCGCTAAGCAGCTCGGCGATTTCAGACAAAATTTCGAGGTGTTTCTGGGTGGCCGCTTCGGGCACCAAGAGAAATATCAGCAGGGTTACCGCCTGGTCGTCCGGCGCGTCAAAGCCGATGGGCTTGAGCAACTGAAAAACCGCCGCCATCGGCGACTTCAAACCCTTGATACGACCGTGCGGAATGGCCACGCCGTGGCCCAACCCGGTCGAGCCCAGCCGTTCCCGCGAAAACAGGCTGTCGGTCACCAGCGCGCGGCTCAGGCCGTGCAGGCTCTCAAACAGCAGCCCGGCTTCTTCAAAAGCGCGCTTTTTGCTGGTGACGTCCACCTGGGCAAGCACGTGCGGCTGGGGCAGTAATGAGGCGAGGCGGTTCATAAGGTGAGCGGATTATGCACATAAAAAAACCCGCCGTTTGGTGCGGCGGGTTTGGCGTTGGCTCAGAGGAGACCGTGATTACATCAGGCGCTTGGGCGCCTCATGGTGGTGGTCTTGAATGCGGTCTTTATGGCGCACGACTTGGCGGTCCAGCTTGTCCACCAGCTCGTCCACGGCGGCGTACAGGTCGGCGTGTGCGCTTTCGGCAAACAGGTCGCTGCCCTTGACGTGGATATTGCATTCAGCGCGCTGGCGGCGTTCTTTTTCTTTCTGGTTTTCGATACTGAGCAGTACCTTGACATCGACCACTTGGTCGAAGTGGCGCGTGATGCGGTCGAGCTTTTCGGTGACGTACGTGCGCAAGGCGGGGGTAACTTCCAGATGGTGACCGCTGATTGTCAGATTCATAAATGGGGCTCCAGTTGCTCTCAGGATAAAAACCCGGCAACCCGCAGGCCGCCGGTCCACTTCCACAAAAACCCGAGGACTTTAAGATCCTCGGCTCCACTATGCGCCCCTTTTTCGCCAAACGCAAAGGCTTTTTCGTGACGCAGTGCAGCAAGCGCCGAGCCGCCTGGCGCAAAAGGCGCGCTGCGTCACACGCGGGTGCGATAATTTGCGCTTCCCCACTTTGGAGCGTGTTTCTTGGACAACTACCCCAGTAGGTAGCTTTCGGATGGTTGCGGTGTTCCTGGCCCGTCGTTCGAAAGCTGCAGCAGCACCTTCGCCCCATCGCACGATGGGCCCCGAACCTCAGCCACCCCCGCCTATGCTCAACATCTTTACCTTGGCCAATGGCCGCCTGTTCCAGGAAGAAATCGAGTCCCTGGAAGAGCTCTCCAAGTTCCAGCCCATCTGGGTCGATCTGGAATCCCCCACCGTTGAAGAAAAACGCTGGATCAAGCAGTACTACGGCCTGTCCATCCCCGAAGATGCGATGGACGAGGACATCGAGGAATCGGCCCGTTTTTATACCGAAGACAACGGCGAACTGCACATTCGCAGCGACTTCTTGATCGCCGACGAAGACGAGCCGCGCACGGTGCGCGCCGCTTTTATCCTGAACCTGGTCAACGACAGCCTCAAAAGCAAAGGCGTGCTGTTTTCCATCCACGACGAAGACGTGCCGGTGTTTCGCCTGCTGCGCATGCGCGCCCGCCGCGCACCCGGGCTGATTGAAGACGCCAAGGAAGTGCTGCTCAAGCTGTTTGACGCCGACGCCGAATACTCCGCCGACACGCTCGAAGGCATTTACGACGAGCTGGAAAAAGTCAGTAAAAAAGTGCTCTCAGGCGACGTGACCGACGCGATTGCCGGCGAAGCACTGGGCGCCATTGCCCGCCACGAGGATTTGAGCGGGCGCATCCGGCGCAATGTGATGGACACCCGGCGCGCCGTGAGTTTCATGATGCGCTCCAAAATGCTCAACGCCGAGCAGTTTGAAGAGGCGCGCCAGATTTTGCGCGACATTGATTCACTCGATTCGCACACCGCGTTTCTGTTTGACAAGATCAACTTCTTGATGGATGCCACGGTCGGTTTCATCAACATCAACCAGAACAAGGTCATCAAGATCTTCTCGGTGGCCAGCGTGGCGCTGCTACCGCCCACGCTGATTGCCAGCGTCTACGGCATGAACCTGAAGTTTCCTGAGCTGGAATTTCTGGGCGCCTGGAGCTACCCCTACACGGTGGCGCTGATGGTTTGCAGCGCGCTGGTGCCCATGTGGTATTTTGGCAAACGCGGCTGGCTGAAATAAGCGACGGCCAACTCTGGCGGGAAGAGGGACTCAAGGCAGCAAAAATCACCAAATTTGCCACCCCGGGGGCACGTGCCACCGTGACTGGAAGTAAGTAGTTCGGAGTTTAATAGGGTCCAAAGATAATCTCAGAAGCGCGCAACTCATTTTCGTAGGAATCAAACTTCGCGAGTCCCGCCCCAGAACAGTTGGTAATTTCACCCACATAAAACCGCTCTTGGTTGGAATAAAAATCTATTCTTACGAAGGAAAACTGCTCACTTAGCCGCTCGGCCGCAGCCAGCATGGCGTCCAGGTTTAAAGGTCGGAGCAGGGAAAGGGCTGCCGGGTTAGGGTATCGCAGAGAAAAGTTTAATGGATTCCAATGGACATCGTAAAATTTTCTTTGATGCTTGACTCGCACATTCAAATCAACGAATAATAATTTCGCCTTGCCCTGGAAACAAAAAACTTTGATATCACTGAGATTGGGATCATCGAATAATATAGGTTCGACCAATATTTTTGGCTCAAGGTAGCGATAATTTGCCTCACGTGTTTTTTTATAATAACTCAATGCGAGCCACGACTGGAGCTTTGCCAAGTCCAGCCGCTCACCTGCTTCGCGAATAATTACCTCGCCCGAGGCGTGCGTGGGCTTGATAACACAACGCTCCGGAAAATGATACGACAAGATATCCTCTTTATTTCTTAAGATCCGAAGTGTAGGAACATTGACATCATTACCCAAAATACTTTTTATGTATTGTTTTCCATGTTCTTTATCGGATACAAAAACGCGCAGTGGATTTAGTATTTCATCGCTGGTGTTTATTTTAAAAAGCACATCATTAAATATTTTATTTTCTGTTGGAAGCCTGGCGTGCGACCGAACAAAGCTGATGAGCGAATAAATCAGATCCCCTTCTCGATCTGTAGGCAAATAATCTCGCAGCAGCGCTGCCTCCAACCTAAATAACTCATCAGCAGTTTGGAATATTTTTTTCACTTAAATTTCCTTGAATACGTGCTACGCGCACGCTGAGCCTTGCCTGTGGCGAATATTCAGACAAATGCGCGGCGCAGGTTTTAGGCTGAGTCCAGTTTCAAACTGCCTCACCATGGTTGTGGTAAATACTGCACAAGCGGTCCAACAAACCCTGACCTGCGACGTCAAAATGTTCGAACAGTTCCGTGCTGTAGCTTGCAAGCAATCTCTTTTTTTCTTCATCAAATCCCGTCGCTATGAAAAACCCATCGCACGCCGGTTGGCAGGCAATGAAGTCGGGCGCCGCGCCTGCCTGTGCAGGAGAGCGCCAACGATGGTCATCTGTCACCAAAAGTATGTCAAACGCTGAAAATGGGAAGCCGTTTTCCAACAGACTTCTGTCGTCGATGACCAAAGCTATCGCATCTACTTGGGTGTTCGCCAGCAACAACGCACCGGCGTCGTAGGCCGATGTGCCGGCCTTGCCAATCTGCACACCGCCGAGCCGCACCCCCGCGGCATCGGCCACGCCCAAGCTGCGCCCCAGGGCGCCCCATTGCGCTTCTAGCGATTGCACCAACGCCTGGGCCTGTCCGGCGCCAAAGGCCAACACAATGGGAATACGCCCATTACCGGGAACGAGTTTGCCCAGCACTAATGGGTACAAATGCAAGCTGGTAGTTCGTCCGAGTTGCGGTTGGGCGTTTACCTCGCACACAGCAGCGCCGCCGGCCAGCCAGGACACTTTGATATCCGGAATCAACAAGTCCACACCAGCCAAGTCCAATTTGAGCGCTTGTGCGGCCCGCACCGCCAGGGCGAGGTTGTCGGGGTGTATATCTGCCACCACGGCGATCGGCAAGCCTCCGCTAGCGATATTGGCACTGCGCCGCAAGCGAACAAACTTTCCCTTGGGTGGGACAGACTGGCCACCCAGGGCTTGGCGGCGCAGAAGCGACTGCGCCTCCCCATCGAGCACCAGTTTTTTCAGCGACGCATGCGCTCCGTCGCCACGTCGTGTGTCTTGGTTAGCCAAGGCCAACAGTTGTTCGACAGTGGAAACGCCGTCGCCGTGCAAGCCTGCGGGCTGGCGCTCAATGGTCCAAACCACCTCCTTGTGAAATACGGTGAGCCGGTAATCGCGCCCCGGTATGTGCTTTTCAATCAAAATGTTGCGGGAATGTTTTAGCGCCTGCGCATAAGCCTGTGCGACCTCCTGGGCGCTGTCCAGACCCGCAGCCACACCTACGCCGCCGTCCAGGTCAGCGGGCTTAATCACCACCGGATACCCCAAGCGCTGCGCTGCCGGACCCAACTCTTCGACCGATCGCACGGTCTCATGCGCTGGCACGGGAATGCCTGCGCGCTTTAAGACCTGGGCGCAGAGCTTTTTATCACGCGACAGCGTAGCTGCGATTTGGGGTGTGGTGTCGGTAAACGAGCTTTGCAACCACCGTCCACGGCGTCCCTGACCAAACTGAATGACATCGCCCGCCACCTCATAAAACGGCAGTTCACGGGCCAAAGCGGCCTGCAAAAATGGCGGAACGTTCGAGCCGCAAACATAGCTTCCCGCCAGGGCCCTCAGGGCCAACTCCAGCTCGGCAAGGGGCGGGTTGCGCACACCAGCGGCGAGCTGCTCCACCACCTGTAGCAAAGCCCGCACCGTGGCCAGCATGGCTTGGGCGCTGCGCGCAAAAATGGGCACCGCATAGCGGTGTGTCGTGCCACTGATGGAAATGATCTTGCCCTCTTCAAACAAGGGCAAAGCGGCGGCCCGCTGGAGTACATGCAAGACCCGTAACAAGGCCTGCGCGTCTTGGTGCGGTTCAGTGCGCAGAGCCTCCCAGTCCGCCGCGGTCCAGACACGGGCCAGGCCAGGGATAGCTGGCACCTGCTGCTGCAGCGCATCGAGCCAGCGCGTGTCAGGAGGCATATCCCACGCAACAGCAACCACCAAGGCCGGGTAACGCAAGCCAAAGGCAAAGCCACGCAGGAAATGGGCGGGACTGAGCAGGGCACAGTGACGTGCAGGGGAGAGCGCTGTCACGGTGCCACGCTGGCGTGGGGCACCAGCGTCACCGTCGGGCACCTAGCCGCGAGCTCATAGTCCGGGTACTGAATGCTTTGCACGCTGAACCACGGCATGGCCAAACGCCTCAATGACGCAATGGTAAAAAAGGTGTACACGGTGTCGCTGTCGCGGTACACGTCAATTGTGTTGATCACTTCCGCGGACCAGCCGGTCATGCGCGCTAAAGCCAGCCGGTCAGGAAACACAGATTCAAAGCACTGAAAAATACGGTGCACGACCACGTTTTGATCCGGGCCCGTACACAGCGCCATGGCCAAACGCCACTTGAGCGCGTGAAAACTAAGCACACGTCCATGGGCCACATCCTCGCTGATGCTCGCAAAAGACTCAGGCACCTCCGGCGCAATAAAGCAGCGCAAGCACAAGGTGCCTGAGCGCTTTAATACGCGGTGCAGTTCGCGCAGCACATTTTGGCACGTGACAAAAGTGGGTAAAGCGCCCAAGGAATTGTCACCCGCAAAGACATCCACCGAGCCGGAGGCCAGGGGCAGCCCGGACCAGTCCGCCAAACAAACTTCAGAGGCTAGCGTAGGGTGCGGCCGCCAGACCTTGCGCACCATGTCCGCACTGTGGTCAAAGGCACGGATGGTTGAAGCCAGGGGCCAAGCGAGCCCCACCACTTCGGGCGTAACGCCCAATACAGCGACTTGAAGGCCTTGCAGGTCTTCGCCGTGGCGCCCGAGGATGGCGGCGCGCATGAGCTCAGCGTCTATGGGCGAGGGGCGCAGTGGAGCGCCTACAAGATCCCATTGGGACGCATGCTGCTGCCAAACTTGGGTTTGTGTTGTTGCATTCATAATTTGCCGGCTCGCATGTACCTTGCCTTGGATGGAACTCAGGCCTCTTGGCTGATTTGATAAATTATTTTTCGACTTACGAAAAAACCGTTAGCCATCAAAAGTTTTTTTCGCCGCCCCAGATTGAATACAAATTCCTGCGCTCTTTTTTGAGCGATGGCATCCAACACCGAGGCATCTATTTTTTGCAAAACCGACTCGAATTGCGGCAGCTTGGAAAAATCAAATCCAAGCGCTTGAAAATCGTATTTGATGGTTGAATAAAAATGCGTCTGCAGAATCGAAACCATCTTGGACGGAGGTCCAGCAACAAAAGTAAATCGCAAGGCATCGTCATGCCATATGGGGTCCCATAGGGCGGCAGGAATTGCCACCTTGGCGTAGCCTGCTTGTTCCAGGCGGCGGTAGATATCAGCATCTTCGCCACCCCAGCTTCTAAAATTTTCGTCGTATCCACCCACCGCTTTAAACGCTTGGGTAGTGCAGACAAAGGTGCCCAGAAGCTCCGGCACCTCCTGACTATTGCAGTAGAAGAAGCCAGGATCACGCCGCTGGGCCAACCAATGTGCAAACGGGGGCTTGGCCAGCACATCGGCGTCCATGAAAACGATCCACGGGGCGGTGACAGCAGTCGCACCTAAATTACGCGCGCGTGCCAAATTAAACGGCCTTGGCTCAGAGGGGCGCACCACTTGCACCGCAGGATAGTTTTGAGCAACCCATTCGCCAGAGTGCTCGGGACAATCGTCATCCACCACAATCACCTGCAAATCGTCCATGCCGGCCACCAAAGGGAGGCTTTGCTTGAGGTGTTGCAAGCGGCCTTTGCACACAATCACCATGGCAGCTGTTGCTTTGCTGTGCTGCTTTGGGAGGTAGAACTCCGCTGCTTCGATTTTTCGCAGATGGTGAATGCGGTTTATAAAATTGGGATCGTCGGACCGAATACGGTAATACACCGTGTGCGCGCCGGTCGCACCGACCGGTTTTTGGCGTAGCCATGCGAAAACCCGGCGATCGGCCGCCAAACCCCAGCCCTGTGCATTGAGCTTCAGAGCGTCGCTCCACAATCCCAAGGCTTCGGCGCAGAGGGTTTTATCAAGAATCAAACAATTGGGATCCACCCAACCGCCAAACTCCGCCGCGAAAACTCCGCCGTTCAAACCGACAGACTCCCAATCGTCCGGACACTGCAAATCGTCTTGTTCAGGATGCACAAAGCTGCGGCCCGCAAAGGCCCAGCTTTTTCCCTGCACCGCGCGCAATAGCGTGCTCAAATGTTGTGGCGCCCACCAGTTGTCATCATCCAGATAACACAGGTATTTGCTATGCGCCAGATAACTCAATACCGACCGCAAGGCGCCGCCGCTGCCAGATGTATGCACGCCACCGTGGCGCACCGATGTGGAATAACCAGGGTAGAAAAGAAGCACATCGACATGCGGTGGTGGCGACTGCAACAATTGCTCTATGCGCAAAAAATCGTGCTCCACCGCGTCAATCCCCACCAATAATTGAATACAGCCTGCATCGACTTGTGCGTACACCGATTCAATAGCTTGCAGCGTAGTCCAGCGTCCGATGGTGGGCAAAATCACGGCTACGTCATACAAGCCCTGGCGCGGCGCCATCGCCGTGCTGTACGGATAAAGTCCAGCTTTCAATAAAAACTCCAAAATCCCTAAATCTATGAACGATGTTAGCAGCCCCCTTCCAACGACGGCCGATTTGTTGCTGTTCTATGCCCGAAAAACGCCGGATAAAACCGCTTTGCAATGGGGCGCTAACTCTTGCACTTTTACTCAATTGCACGCGCGACTGACCCTCTGCACGGCATTCCTGCGCAACAACCTGCCAGTACTTGCAAAAGACCAGATCGTGGCAGTGTCTACAGAGGACTTTTTGTGGCAATGGGTCAGCTTGCTGGCGCTGGAAAATCTGGGCCACTGCAGTATGACGGTCCTGCCCAGCGAAGTGAACACCGCCTTTCTACATCAGTTTGGGGTGGGTGCGCTGCTCTCGCAGGTGGCCCAGGTGTTGCCAGTACCAGTACTGGCCGTCAATGCGCAGGCCCTGGGTGCGCAGGACAGTGACGCGAGCATTCAGCCACCAGAACAAGACCGCTACCAAAAAACAGCACTGCGCCTGCTACGCACCTCGGGCACCACCGGCGAATCCAAACGCATTGTCTTGGATAGGCGCATGTGGGATGGCTGGACCGAGCGCTGGCAATGGTTTTGCCACTACGGACCCGACAGCGTCTGCCTGATCCAGCACCCCTTCTCTGTCGGCGGCATATACGCCGCAGCCACTGCCTGTCTGCGCGCTGGCGGCACAGTGGTCAAGCGCGACGAACGTTCGTTTTTGCAGGCGCTGCATGATTTTGGTGTCAGCCACGCGACCGTGCTACCCATGGACTTGGCCAACATCACGCGAACCCAGCACGAAACTCCTGCGGTTCAACAAAAAATCATGCTCACCGCTTTTGGTGGCGTATTGCCAGCGGACACGGTGGCGCAATGCCTGGACGTATTTGCCCATACTGTGGTCGACATGTACGGCACCAACGAGGTAGGGTTCATCGGTGCACAGTCCGCGGGACCTTGCGAAAACGACACCCCAGGTATTTCGCTACTGCCCGGGGTCGACGTACGTATCGTGAATGATCTGGACCATGCGCTGGCCCCGGGGGAAGTCGGTCATATTAAGGTGCGTACCCCCCACATGGCTGCACGCTACGAAGGCGAGCCCGAAACCACCTCCACCCACTTCATCAATAGCTGGTTCTGGCCGGGCGACCTGGGCCGATTGCTGCCCAATGGGTGGCTGGAGCTCACGGGTCGCAAAGACGACCTGATCAATATCGGAGGCATCAAAGTCAACCCTGCCGCAGCCGAGTCCAAGCTGCGTAGCCTGGACTATGTTCAGGATGCCGCAGTGCTGATGGGGTCAGGCCCGGAGGGTGCGCAGGTCGTGGTAATTGTGGTCGTCTTTACTACCACCGGTCGTCTGGAGCGCCTGCAAAAAGAAACGGCGACCAGCATGGCAGCTTTTGGGCATCTGGTGGAATGGGCGCAGGTAGACGCCATTCCCCGCACGCCCACAGGCAAAGTCCAGCGCGCGGCATTGCGCGCGCGGTTGCAGGACCTGCGTACGCTTAGAGAGCGTGGCCCCCGGTGAGCTGCGGCAAGCGGGATTTCATCGCGGCGCGCTGGAGCTTGCCGTTGTCCGTGCGCGGCAAACTGTCGACAAAAAACACCCGTGCACCTTCGGAAATATAGGGGGGAAAGAGTTTCCTCAACGCCTGTACCAATACCGGTCTCTTTGCTGCAGGTGCCGCCACGGCACAAACCACCAAGCGGTCTATTCCTAGCGCATCTGGTGCTGACAGTGCACAGGCCTCCTGAACCCCGTCAACCGTGCAGACTTCTGCCTCGTACTCGTCGGCACCACGCTTAAAGCCGGCAAAAACAAGCACATCATCGATGCGGCCGACCAGCTTAAGATGCCTGGAGCCGATGAAATGGCCGGCGTCACCGGTATAAAACCACCCCTCCTTGAAGTTATTCTGGGTGGCCAAGGGGCTGTCGAGGTAGGCCCGCACCGCGTGCGGCACTTTGACACGGATGCGACCGGTTTGACCCGGCGCAAGCACCTGGTCATCGGGGCCCACAATGCTCACCTGGACACCGGCACGCACCACCCCTACCCCATCGGGCCCCATGACGCAAATAGAGCCACACTCGTTGGTGTTGTAGGTGTACACAATGTTGCTGGCGATCAAAGCCAAAACACGGTCCCAAAGAATGCGCGAAACAGGTGCGGCACCCAAAATCACCGTCAAGTCTTTCGGCTTGGGCAGAGAGCCCGCCTCCATTACCTTGAGTAGATCGAGCAACTGCTGCGGAAAAAAGCGCACATGCGTCACCCGGTGGCGGACAATCAGTTGCAGGCGATTTTCTCCCTGGTCAAAAATCACCATTGCGCCCAAGCGCAGGCACAGTGTGGCGCACAGGTGTACCGAGGTGATTACAAAACCGTTGGCCACCAAATACCGCGTATCCCGGGTGAAACCCATAACGTCGGCATACGCCTTGATGAATGCCTCTTCGCCCTGGTTCGACGAAAGCATGGTCTTCATCCCACCGGTCGTACCCGAGGATCGCTTGATACGCTGGCCAGCCTGGGGCCCCAGAAAGCGCAGCACTTCGCGGTAACGCACGTCGTCGGTGCGCGCATTGAGCTGGGTCTGAATCCACTCCAATGGCACATGAACCAGCTCCACCGGCCCATCAGGCACTCTGGTTTCCTGGCAAATGAGCTTATCCATACTGGCCATCAATGCCCTTAGCGAAGCCTCTTCGTCCGGGCGCGCCGAACATGACACCGCCGCCAAGTTTTCCAGCGCCAGCAAAATCAACCAATGCACATAAGGATGCGCGACATTGACGATACACCGGTCGCCGGCCTTGATGCCGAGTGCGTGCATGGCGAGCGTGAAGTTTTTAATCTGCTCAAACACCAGGCCGTAGCTGACCACCTGACCACCGACCACGACCGCCGGCCGCGCAGGCTCCATGGCCGCATGAACGGCTACGTACTCGCTGGTGTTCGCACTACATTCTACAAAATCCATTCAAATAACTCCATTAATTTTCAATTTCAATATTGAGTTGTTTAATACGCTTGGTCTGCTCTTGCAAGAAAATCTTAAAATTCTGCTTGGCTAAATACGCTGGCTCCATCCTGTTACTTTGAATATATTTTTGCAACAAACCTCCGGGCATTAACTCTTCACGGATCGCCTTATCTAATACGTCGATGACCGCCACCGGCGTTCCGGCTGGCGCAAATACGCCATACCACTGGGAAGTGTCGACATCGTCATAACCCAATTCCCGCAAGGTAGGGACCGCCGGCAGATAATCCAACCGTTTGGGGTGGCTGATCGCCAAGGCCTTCACCCGCCCACTTTCTAGTGCGGTCTGGGCCAATTGGCTGGCGACAAAAATCAAATCGGTCTCGCCGGTCATCGTGGAGCGCAGCGCCTGTGCACTACCCTTGTAGGGGACGTGTAACCAGTTTCCGCCGGCGCGTTGCTTAAACGACTCTGCCGCGAAACTCGTAGCACCACCGGCTGCAGCATATGTGACGCCCTGGATCCGCTGACGCGCCAGCCGGGTTAAATCAGCCAAGCTGCTGACAGGCAACTCGCTGTTGACCAGCAAGACATGAGGCGCCTCGGCAATTTTGGCAATCGGCACAAAATCCTGCACCGCATCGTAGGGCGCGCGCTCAGACAGCACGGGCGTGGAGACATGGCTCAGACCGTTGACTAGCAGGGTGTAGCCATCCTCCGGCGCTTTGGACGTCCAGACCGCACCTACAGCGCCAAACGCACCCGGCTTATTCATCACCACCACATCCGTCTTCAGCCGCACGCTAAATACCTGGGCCAGCATACGCGCCATGCTGTCAATGCCGCCACCAGGCTCGGACGGCACCACCAACTTAATGGGCTTGCAGGGATAGTTTTGACATGCTGACACAGGGTTCGTAAAGGCGAGGGGCAGCGTCAACAGTGCGGCCCACTTTATTATATTTATAACATTTATTCTCATAATCAATACTAAATTCGACGACAACAATTTTACACTGCAGCACTTTATAATATGCATGTCAAATTTTTTGCAGTTTCAATCTGTGATTTTAGTAACAACCATTTAAAGGACACATCCCATGCGTTTGCAATTTCTGGCTTTGGCTTCTCTGGCATTTTTGGCCGCTTGCGCCTCCACCGGCCCGGGCGCCAGCGAAGACAAAACTCCTCCACGCCTGGTCAAAGACGCGTCGGGCGTAGTGGCCTGGGACCGTCCCACTGCGTTTGGGCCCGTGCCCGCCGACAAATTGGCTGCCGGTGTCGCTGCCTGTGGCGGAGACAAAAGTACGGCCAAGTCTGGCGGCTACCACAGCCGTGCTATGAATGAACAAGGCGAGTCATTTGCCGCCGGCGGATTTCTCTGCGTAGCCAAATAAACGGCGCTCCTGAGCAGTCACCCCCCGGCGTCGCGTGAGCGTGTCGGGGGATGATTTAAACGAGACGCTCAAGCATCGCCCGCGCGCAGTTTTGTTGCCGCCAGGGCTGCATTTTTTCTTTGGCGGAGTCGGACAAGGCGTTCAACTGGTCCAAAGCGTTCAGGGTGGCAGCGCAAATCGCCTGGCTTGTCCATTCGGCAAACACCACACCTGCGGCAGCGCCGCTTTGCACTTGGTCACCGAGCCAGGTATCGACCGGAACTACGCAGGGCGTTGCGTAAGCAATGCACTCGGACAATACTCCCGAGCTGCGCATACGGTAGCGATCAGGAAAATACGGCAAGACCATCAGACGCATTTGTGGAATAAGCCGGGCAAATTCGGCCGGCTCCAGCATCGTGCTCGGGACAAGGAGTAACTCGCCCGCAAAACCCTTATCGGCCAATCGCCGCCGAACTTTTCCCGTCTCGTTTGCGGTTCTAAGCTGCAACACATAACGCATGCCAGGTCGTTGCTGGTCCAATTCGACCATCAAATCCGGAACCAGATCACTGCCGCGCTCGGAACGAAACTCGCCGATCAAGCCAATATCGAATTTTTTGGGGACTTCCAACACCTGTTCGGGCGTCAAAAAGTACGGGGTGGCGATTCCGGTGGTTTGCACCTGAAGCCCAGACGCCATTGCCAAGACGTTTGCCAGCCGAGCATCGGGCGCGAACACATGTACACGGTCTTTGATGCCGATTTTTTCAAAAATCAAGGCGGCAAAACGCCAAAATGAAGCATTTGCCGACATCTTTTCACGCTGTGGGCCAATATTCCATTTCAGCTCGGGGCGGTGGCAAAAAAGAGCAACCTGCGGCCTTTTCCCGCTTGGCAAGGTCTGTAGCCATAACGCAAGCGCATAGGCTTCGTTTTGCGAGGCATAAGCCACGAAAACCCAATCAACGGCCGAAATATCGGTCGTCAGGTATTTGCTCAGGATACCAGCGAAGGCTGTAGCACCCACGATATAGCTGGACAACTCGGCACTCACTGGGTCGAGATCCAGCACTCCATCGGTCTGTAGCGGGAATACCGCTTTGGCATTGCAGGCCGCAAGAATTTCCGGCTCACATTTGGCATGCGTCCACACTTGCAAGCCAACGTTCAGTTCGCGCGCCGCCTGTAAGAATCCAAGAGTTTCCCCATAAAAATGGCTGTGGCAGTCGCGCAAGCCATGTTGAATGAAGTGAATCACCGCCCTAGCGCTCGCTCATCGACTCGTGCAAGGTTTTTACGATCGGCTTGAGCAGGTAGTTCAGGATGGTTTTTTTGCCGGTCAAGACTTCTACCGTAGCGGTCATGCCGGGCGTGACGGCCATCTCTTCGCCATTGCGTCCCAGCAGATGGGCGGCATCGGCTTTGACCCGCACCAAGTAATAAGTCTGATCCTGCAAACCGCGCGTGTCTTCCTTCATGGTGTCCGCGCTGATGTAAATCACTTTACCTTGCAGCGCTCCAAAAACCGAGTAGTCATAGGCATCGACCTTGAGCGTGGCAGGCAAACCCATGTGAATAAAGCCAATGTCGGCGGGCTTTACCTTGGCTTCCACCACCAAATCACTGTCTGCGGGCACCAGCTCTAAGATATCGTCGCCCGACTTCACCACTGCGCCCAAGGTAGTAAAGCGGATATTTTTGACAATACCGGCACGCGGTGCCAGAACCACGGTGTTGTCGAGCTGTATTTTGCGTTGCTCCATGGCTTGCGATACTGACGCCAACTCTTCCTGCGCCTTAGCCAACTCGGTCTGCGCGTCTTGGAAATACTTGTTCTTGCGGTTGGCGATTTGGCCTTCAAGGTCCATCACCTGGCGGCGCAGTCGCAGCACATCGGCCAGGCCGACATCGCCATTTTTGAGCAAAGGTTCTGTTGCTTGCAATTCTTCCTGCGCCAGCGCCAAGGCCTTTTTGTAAGCCGCCAACTCGTCGTCAATCGCACGCTTGCGTTTTTTGTACAGTTCTTTTTGGTTTTCCGCAAAGCCGGGATGGGCCTTGACCAAATCGTTAAACACCATGGGTTCGTCAAACACCTCCGTACGCAGGCGCGCTACTGCGGCGGCCAGCGCCGCCGCACGGGCGCGGGTTTCGCGCCAGGCTGAATCAGCCCGCGCGGCACTGAACTTCAGCAGCACCTGGTTGGCACGCACGGTGGCGCCTTCTTTCACGGCAACGCTCTCGATCACGCCACCGTCCAAAGACTGGATGATTTGGGTACGCGAACTCGCGATCACCTGGCCAGGTGCCCGGGTAACCTGCTCAAGCTCGCTGTAATATGCCCAGGTGAAAAATACGACTAGGCTGGCCATAATGGCCCATAGGGCCCAGCGCCCGCCGGGCGCTGCTTTGGATGGACGGTTGGGGTTCACGGAAATACTCCTCGGTGGGCGTGCTTTAAGCCTGCGTCACTGCAGGGGGGGCGCCGGCGTTCGCGTTCAAGCGGTTTTTCAGCTTTTCAACGACCAGGTCACGTGGCCCATCAAGCACCACCTTGCCACCGTCAATAATTTGCACACGGGTGGCAAAGCGCATCAACTCCGCCTTGTGCGTCACCAATACCAGTACCGAGTCGGGCGCAATGTGGGTCACCAGCTGCTGGATCACGTACTGTTCAAGCCGGTTGTCCAGCGCTGCCGTGGGTTCATCCAGCAACATGACTTTAGGCTGCGCAATCAGCAGGCGAGTCAGCCCCACCAACTGCCTTTGCCCCACCGACAGTCCACGTCCGCCCTCGGAGATAGGCAAAGCCAGACCTTGCGGATGTGCGCGAATGACCGCAATCAGGCCGGTCAATTCTGCAGCCCGCAGAATTTGGGCATCGCTCGGCGAGTGCAAACCCATGATGATGTTGTCGCGCAGTGTGCCTTCAAACAGCCACACATCCTGCGGCAGGTAGCCAATGTGCTCACGCAGATAACCTGGCGCGAGCTGTGCCATGTCTAGGCCATCGAGCTGCACCTTGCCCTGGGTGGGCGCATACAGGCCCGAGGCGACTTTGAGCATGGTCGACTTGCCCGAACCCGAAGCGCCCATCACCACCACGCGCTCGCCGGGCTTGTACTGCACGCCGTCGAGCTGCAAACTTGCGGGAATGCCTTCACCATATTGGTAGCGAATGCCTTCGAGCGTCAGGTTTCCGGTGCAAGACTCCGGAATGATGGGCCTCTGGTCCGCCCGCGTGTCAGAAGGCAGCACCATGATTCTTTCCAGCACTGCCAGCGCGGCTTTGGCACCCTGCCACTGCGCAACAATGCCGGCCAATCCGGCCGCCGGAGCCAAGGCGCGCGAACCAATAATGGTGCAGGCGATCAATGAACCTGTGGTCATTTGCCCGTCATGAATGGCATAGACACCCGCCACCATGATCGCGACATACAGCAACTGCTGAATCATCTGCACCGAGTTCATCAGTGACTGCGAGTGCAGTCGGGTCGTGAGGTCGTTGGTCGCCAGCGACTCGTTGAGCTGGCTCCAGCGGCGGGCAAACTTCCAACCGCCCTGCGCGGCCTTGACCGATTCGATACCCGAGATCACCTCAACCAACAGGCCGTTGCGCTGATTGGTCTCACCCACCTTTTCGCGCGCCAAACGTTCAAAGCGGCCCTTCGACAAGAACGCAATACCCATGGTCAGCGGCAGCAGCATCAATGGGATGAGCGCAATGGGGCCGGCAATCAGGGCGATGACGCCAATAAACACCAAAGAAAACGGCGCATCCACCAGCACAAACATGGTGGTGGCCGTAAGCACATTACGCACCGTCTCAAACTGGCGTAACTGCGAGGCAAAGGTGCCCACCGCGGCCGGTCGAGCATCCATGCGGATGCTAAGCATTTTGTCGAAGAACACACCTGAAAGCTCGTTGTCGATCTCGCGGCAGGCCTGCTCCACGTATTTGGCGCGCACATGCTTGAGCACATGGTCAAAAACATAGGCCAGCACCACGCCCACGCTCAGCACCCACAGGGTCGACGAGGTCTTGGAAGGCACTACCCGGTCGTAAATATTCATCGAGTACAGCGAACTCACCAAGGCCAAGACGTTGATGAAGGCGGTGGCAATGGATGCCTCGAAAAAGGTCTTCTTGCGCTTGAAAAGGGCGTATTTGAACCAATCCCGCGCGGTCACCGGGCGGTCGCTGTCTTCTTGCAGGTTCTGCACATCGCAACGCAGGTTCAGCACATGGCCTGACAGCATTTGCTCCATCGTGACGGTTGCTTTGGCACCGTCGGACGTAAGCGCTTGGTAGCTGCCCATGCTGAGCTGCCCGGTCAGAATCAGGGCCTGTTCGCCTGTGACATCAAGCCATAGCAGCGGCATGTCATGCGGCTCGGGCAACTGGTCTATTCGGCGAGCCTGGCCGGACGGAAACACCGCCGACCAAATCTCCAAGGCCTGCTCGGCGCGGCCCATGTCGGCAATGTCGGCACCCTGCAGACCGGTTTGGGTCATCAGCATGGTGACCCGACCTACCGCATGCCCCTGCAGCGCGGCAAGGCGTGAGAGCAGCGCTGCCAGCAACTCGTCACCGTGATTCGGTGCGGGCTGTGGAGTTAATGGGAGTGTGTCTTGGGCGATGGCATCGATCATGGAGCTGTGGATCCTACCGCGAGATTCAAATGCCCGCCCAGACGCTGCAGCCGCAGCGCGACCGTCATCAGCGTTGAACGAATGTCGGCCATTTGAAGGCGGCTTTGCACCAGCTCCCGCTCAACGTTCAACACGTCAAGCCAACTTTTCTTACCTGCGAGGTATTGCCTGATAAATGATTCCACGATTTCCTGATTCTCTGACGTTATTTCTTTGAGTATGCTCTCCTGGTCCGCATAGGACTGGAGGTCGCTCCAAGCGCTGGCCGTCTGTTGCATCAGGGCCCGGCGCGTTAATTCGATTTGCTGTTCACTGGCCTGCAAGCGCGCTGAGCTCTCGTTCACACCCTCAAGCGCCGAAAGCCCATTGCCTAAACTCGCTTCCAGCACCACATAGGCCTGGGTGTAGTCACTGCTTCCCAATCCTACCGAGGGTGCGTGAATGCGCTCCACACGTCCCACCAGACGGGGGAACAAGTCGGCGCTGCGCTGCTTGATCTGGTTTTCGGCGAGGTCGCGACCCACGCGCGCGGAGGCCAACTCACTGGCACTGTCTAGACAACTCAGCTGCAGTGCGTCCAGATTGGCCCAGTCCACGGCAGCGGGCGTAGCCTGCATCTTGCCTTTGAGCGACTGGCCAATAATCTCTTCTAGCTGCGCGCGTGCACGCGTCACGGTGGCATGGCTTTGCACCAGCTCAGAGCGTGCCTGCTGCAAGCGCGAGTTCACCAAGGAAGCGTCATTTTTCGAGCTCAATTGCGTGGCCAAGCGTCGGCCGATGATGCCCTCAAACTCCACCAAGCGCGAGACCGCATCTTGCTGCACGCCAATTTTTTCTTGCGCGGCCACGATCTGGCCGTAGGCACCAATCACACGGTCGGCCACACTGTTGCGTTCACTGTCTATCGCCAGCTTGGCCGCGTTTTTTTGCAGGTCCGCGGTCTTGATGCGTGCATCGATGCCGCCCCAGGCGTATAGCGGCTGGTCCACCCGCAAGTACGACGATGGTGCCGACTGGCTGGGCGCCAGATTACTGTCCACGGCGGCGGGCGCGGTGGCCAGAGACGCCGAGAACGCCGGGTAGCGGCCCCACTGCGCGCCCTTGAGCGTGCTGTCAGCCGCGTCCAGCTCCCGTGCCTTGGCCTGTACCGACGGGCTATTGGCCAAAGCCAGGCGTAGCACCTCGGTAAACGAAAGCTCCTGACCTTCTGCCCAAACGGTCCCGACCAGCGCCGACAACAGCAAGCCCAGCATGGGGCTGCGCAGCTTCACGGCGCCAGACCTTCAACCATTTGCACCAGAGCACCATAAAAACGTTCGCCAGAAAAACGCTTCGCCGTGTTGCCCGACTGCACCGAGAGATTGTGGCGCAGCACATCGTCCTGCAGAATCATACGCAGGCTCGAGGCGAGAAAGTCCGGGTTGTTGGTGGGGAATTTCAAACAGTTCACCCCGTGCACCCACACCTTGGAAAAGGCCTCAATCTCGCTGAGCATCAGAGGCAAGCCCATAGCTGCAGCGTCTATCACCGACTGCGGCCACGCTTCGTCGGAGGAAGTGTGCACGTACAAATCGTTCTTGGCCAGCAACGCACGCGTTTGCGCACCGGTCTGGTAGCCAACAAAGTTATAGCGCTCCGGCTGGCGCTCCACAATCTTGCGCATGCCCTCGGGCATGCCTCCCATACCTTGCATTTCACCGATAAAGGTGAAGCTCAGGTTGAAGTCACGCAGGCGCTCGCCTGCGGCAATCAGGTCTTGCTGACGCTTGTGCGGCAGCACTGGAGCGTGCATCACCACGCCAAAGTGCTCTTTTTCCGATGGCACGCGCAGCTTGCCAATGTCGGCTGGAGCACCACAGGCCATCACCGCAATCTTGTCATCCAAGCCCGAAGTAAACGACGCAAAGGTCTTGTCCTTTTGCCGTTCGGTCAGAAACACAATGCGCTTGGCGTGGCGAAACAAAGTAACCCAATGGACAAAGTCGCCCTTGAGCGCCATCAGGTCCAAAAAGCTCTCTTGCACCCAGACCAGCGTCGGTAGTTTCCGGGCAATGGCAGCCAGTCGCTCTGGCCCACCCAAGGCAGCCACCAGCAATGCGTCAAACTTTTGGTCCGACACCTGCTTGAGCGCCTGGGCCGGCAGCGCCGCAATCTCTTGCAAGGCGTTTTCGGGGAAATCCCCCAAAAACGTCAGGCTGTGACCCCGCGCCGTCAGCAACTTGCCCAATGCCGTGGCGCGGGCTACCGCGTCACCCTGCGCCCCGAGTAAGGATACCAATATCTGCATCAGTGTCCTTAGACGGGTCCCTGCAGGTGCAGCGAGTAGTTCCAGAAGGCATACCAGACATCAGTGCTATCCACTTGTCCAACCGCACCCTGACCGGACTGCGCGGAATAGTCATGACGCGCGCTGCTGTCGAGTCGCACGTTTTGCAGATCAAACTCTACGGTACTGCCTGCGGCCAGGTTTGTTCCGGAAGTCGAGTTCAGCGAGAAGTGAATATTCTCCACTACCCCCGCCGCAAACCCACTACCCAAGGTCACGCTCCAGTTCAGCTGATCGGCGCTGGTGATACCCAAATCACTCAAATCAATCAGATCGTACTGTTGCGACCAATCGTGCGTCATGTTGTTAATGCCGAATTCAGAAACCGCACTTCCAGAATGACCCAAATAACTCAAATCGCCGTTGTTCTGGCCAATACCCAACTGATCGACCGTAATGTCGTAGTGGATGGTTGAGACAGTACTCACGTCAAACTCCAGGAAAGCTTGCGCACCATCGAGTTTGAGCTGCGTTATGTTGAGCGTCGAGTTCGAGCCAATCGTGGCATCGGACTGCCACCAGTAATCCTTAGATGGCAAAGAGTAACCGGCAACGTCCTGGCTAGACAGATCAATCAAATCGATGGTCATCGCCGAATCAGCGAAGAGCGTCAAATACTCCGCACCAACGGTGATGTGACTTTCATCCATATTCTGTGCAGTCATAGATCCGACAGAGATATCGTTACCCCACAATTTGGCGTAGGCATCAGTACCCGACAAGTGAACGCTGGTGAAGTCGATACTTCCCCAATTCTCATTGGCAGTCACCTGCAGGGAGTTGTGATTCACCGAGCTGCCGTCTGTCAACAGGGCATCGACCTCCACGTTGCAAATACTACCGCCATACACATTGTCCGCGGAGATGTAGATGCTGTTGTCGTTCATGGTCAGATCCAGCGTACTGTTGTTATCGCTTGAAACGCCAATATAAACATCGGACACATTCACATTGCCGCCAGCAATAATGTCAACAGCATTACCGCTCATGTTGACTACAACGGGCTCCTCGTAGATGGAAGCAACGACCTCGTTACCAATACCCACCGACGATCCAACGTAGATACTGCCCGACGCCGTCAGCCCAACATAGTTGTCGTCGGCATTGATGACAGAGGCTGTCACGAAACGGTACTGTTCAACATAGTTACTGACATCAATATCGCCATTCCACGCCGCCAATGCAATCACGTTATTACTGAAGTCAAACGTTGCAGCAGTGACACCGTCAACCAAATTATCGTAGTTGCCGTCTGAGTAATAGCCATCCACACCAAGCCAGTTATGAATATCACCAATGGTCATATCCGATGCAGTGATATCAATGCGGTTGTTATGCGCATCAACTAATTGGCCCGACACAATATTATTGCGTTCTATAGCTACCACATCGCCTACGTAATTCCAACCGGCGCTGATGTCAATACTTGCATTCGCCAGATCAACCAAACCAGTAATGGTCGTGGGAACGAACGTAAGTGGGTCGCGCACCGTGAGGGTTTGCAACTGGTCAAGTTGGTAATGTGAGTAGTCTTCAATACCCGTTGTATCGTAGTAATAAACCACCCCGCCGGCCGTCACGTCACTTTGGGCGATTACCACTTGGTCAACCGAAACGTAATCATCACCGGTGACGTTGATGGTTGCAGACGACAAATCAACCGTCTCGCCTGCCCACAGGTTATTCTGGGCAACGATCGCTTCATGCGCATAGACATTGGCGCCCGCCGACAGCTTGACAGCGGCACCCGACAAGTCCAAGGTTCCCCAATACGCAATAGGAAGATCCGTGTTGGTCGTGCCGTCCGTCAGGTTCCCGTCGAAGTAATCACCAACCAGCTTGGACGTCAACACATTGCCAGCATGCATTTGCGCCTGGATAACGTCTGCATTGTGAATCTCGATAAACGCATTGACACCAGCCTCAACGTTCACGCTCACTGCGGTCGCATACAGGTTTTCATCTGCAGCGATATACGTCTGTTCAATGGTCACATTATGGGCAGAAATCCAGCCTTGATTCCAGTTGTCGGCATCACCCACAGAGAGATTAATTGCCACGTCATTCATGTTGACTTCGCCACCCGACGTAACCTCGTAGGCAGTGCCGGACAAGGATTCTTGGGCATAGATGAATGACTGAGCGATATATACGTCAGCTGCATAAGAGTTTCGGTAAACGACGCTCTGATTGGTCCAGTTCTGGAACCAGCCCGACTCATGCTGCTCCCATGCGGTCTCAGTGCCTTGCTCAATCTCGATGCGACTGTTGGTGCCGCCAGTCAGTGCAACGGCTGCATTGCTCAGGTCCACATTGCCGCCGTCGGCAACAACATCGTACTGTGAAACGAAAACATTTGCACCGTGCAGGAAGATATCTGAGCTATTGCCCACATTCATATTGACAGCAGCGCCGGTGGCATTGATGTCGCCATCGGTAGCGGTCAGGTGGTCTTGCCCAACGTTGATGCTGAACTCTTGCTCGCTCAACAAGCTCGTCAGGGTGCCGGTTCCAGATTGGTAGTCGCCTTCGCTCCAATTCTCATGGTAATAATGTGAGCCCATGGTGAAATTCAGCTCCAACGCAGCAACCAAAGTCACGCCGGAGTGGTCTCCAGCGTTGATCGTCACTACCGCATCACGGGCGTTCACATTACCCGACTCCGCAATCAGTCGCGATTGATTGATATCGACAGAAATACCAGTGAGGTTAATGTCGGAATAGTCAGCTTCTGAAATCCGAACATTGGCACCATCCACATTAACAGAGGATCCGGCGGTCAAATCATTTTGCCACACAGCCACATCACCATAGATATTCTCGTAGGAGGTGCGGTACTCCACATAGGTGTCGTAGTAGTGATGGTAGTGACCGACATCAATCCCTAAAAAGAAGTTTCTATACATATCTGCATATGAATAGCCGTCACGCTCGGGCGTCATATTCAATTCGCTTAACTGGCCAATCTCAATAATCACACTCGCGGCGGTCGCTTCAATGCTGCCATGTGTTGCATGCATGTCCGACTGGTCCACCAGCACGGACGTTGCATCCAGAGAAATCGAACTCTGGTCGCCTGCTGCGATTTCTACGATGTTATCGTTTGCATAAATATCACCAGCGGCTCGGATGTCGAACTGCGCAATACCAATTCGGTTGTTTTCCGCATGGGTATTCGTGATGACTTCGGTCGTCCAAGACCTGTAGTTCCAATCGTCATTTCCAAAATCAGTCACATAGGAGTACGACCGGTAGTAGTCGGTTCCGTCCTGCGTCGTTTGCGGCGTGACATCGATGTTTCCGTAGTCACCCACCAGTACGCCTACGTGAGCAGAGCTCAAGTCCACGCTCAGGTTGTCAGAGTAGATAGTCGATTGGTCAATCGTCACCGCGACTCCGCTCAATACGACATCCAGGTTGCTTGGCAAGGATGAGCTATTTGGCGCAATACCACCGGCACCCACCACAATAGACGCGCCCGACAAATCTATACCATTAGTCGCCGCAATTTCTGTTTGGCTAATATAGATGCTTGCACCATCGTAGGTGTTGTGGGTGTCAGTCCAAACGGATATGTCACCTAAGCCGGCGGCATTGTTGACCCCTGGCCAATAAGGCGCCCAATTAGCGTGCCCGCCACTATAAGTTCCGTTGTAGTTATTGGCATACATCGTGCTGTCGATCGTGATCGTTGCATCATTTCCGCCGGTTATGCGAATGCTAGCGTCCTCGCCATGCACGAAGCCGCTGTAGTAGGTTGTGTTGTCGCTGGCAAGAATGTTGTGCTGGTCAATATAAGCACCGTACTCAAGCGAGATGTGGCCACTATCAGCCACGCTGACTTCAACGCTGGCTGCGCTGACGTCGACCCAGTGACCCGTCATGTCGCTCTGCGCGATGAAGACTTCGTTTGCCGTAACCACCGCATTGTTACCTGCGGCAACGGTCACATGGGCATCGGCAGCATTCAGACCACCATCTGACCAGTTATATTCGTTTGCATAGATGTACTGTTGCGACACATAGGCACTGCCATCGATCTCAATGACTGCGCCATTGCCACCTACCACATTCACACCTGCACCGGCGATATTAATCCAGCCATCGGCCGTAAATTCGTACTGCGACACAAAAGCGCCATCGGTGTAGATGCTGGCGTCATAGTTAGTTGTGTAGCTGTCGCCCACAGTGATGTCAACTTGCGCACCAGTCGCCCAAATGGCGTAGCCTGCCGAGATGTATTTCTGTGCCACATATACCGAGCCAGGCACAGTCACATACGCGCTATCGCCAGCACTGACCACCGCACGCGCGTCCCAAAGGCCGACGCCTCCAGCCGCAGTGAGCTCAGTTTGCGACACATACACGTTGCCGGCGGAGATATAGCTATCGCTGCCCGCCGCTAGTGTGACAGCTGCGCCGTTTGCGTCAAGAAATCCGTTGTGGGCGAGGATGTTGTACTGCTCAATGTAGGCATCTCCGTTCAGCATAATTTGGGCGTTGCCTCCCACACTGACCTCAACGGTGGCAGCACTGATGTCGACAGAGCCGGCAGCCATGTTGTTCTGCTCGATAAAGACAGTGTTTGCCCTTACAAAGGAATCGTCACCCGCCGCAACGGAAACGTGACCGTAGGCAGCATAGAGTTCACTGCTGTAGCCCGCATAGTTGTCCGTTTGCGAGAGGTAGGCGCTGCCGTCGATATAGATGGATGCACCATCACCGCCCACCACGTTCACACCCGCGTTGTCGATGTCCATCCAGTCATCGGCCAGCAAGCTGTTTTGCGACACATAGGCGCCATCGGTATAAATACTTGCGTTGTTGCTGTCATCACTTCCGACGGTGATACCTACTTGTGCACCGGTCGCATCCAAGTAACCGCCCGCCGAGATATAGTTTTGCTGCACAAACACTGCGTAAGGCACATCCACATGCGCGCCATCGCCGGCGCTGACTACCGCACGCGCATCCCACATGTCAATGTCGTAAGCCGCCGTGATTTCAGTTTGTGAGATATACACGTTGTCGGCAGAGACGAGGCTGTTGTTACCAGCTGCCAGTGTGACATTGGCGCCGGTTACGCTGACGTCGCCGTTGCGGGCGAGGATCCAGTTCTGGTCAATGGAGGCATTTCCGCTCAATAGGAGCTCAGCATCGCTGCCCACACTGACCTCAACGCTGGCAGCACTGATGTCGACAGAACCGGCAGTCATGTTGTTCTGCTCGATGAAGGCCGAAGTAGCAGACACATAAGCATTGTCACCTGCCCCAACGGTCACATGGACATTGGCGGCATTGAGTTCACTGTTGTAGCCTGCATAGTTATCCGTTTGGGATACGTAGGCGCTACCATCGATGTAAACGGTTGCACCGTTGCCACCCACCACATTAACACCGGCGTTGTCGATGTCCATGCCGTAGTGTGCGGTCAGGTGATCTTGCGACACATAGGCGCCATCGGTGTAGATACTGGCGTCATAGTTAGTCGTGTCGCTACCCACTGTGATGCCCACTTGCGCACCGCTCGCGTCCAGGTAGCCACCCGCCGAGATATAGTTCTGCTCCACAAACACTGCGTAAGGCACATCCACATTTGCGCCTTCACCGGCACTGACCACTGCACGTGCATTCCACATGTCAATGTCAGACGTTGCATAGAACCCAGTTTGCGCCACGTACACATTGTCGGCAGAGATGTAGCTGTTGTTACCCGCCGCAAGCGTTACCTGCGCGCCGCTTGCGCTGATAGAGCCACCAAGGGCGACGATCTGATTCTGCGTAACGTAAGCATTACCGTTCAGCTCCATTTGGGCGTAGTCGCCCACGGTAACGTCAACCGCAGCACCACTGGCATCCACATCTCCGCCGAAGGCCCACACAGCATGCTGTGTCACGTAGACGCTGTCAGCGCTAATCCCTTCGCCGGCAGTCACGGAAATGGTCGCACTGGACAGATCCACGCCACCGCTTTCGGCCGTCAACGCAATTTGCTCCAAGTAAATCGAGCCTACATTCGTGTTGTAGTCGCTGTAATCGAGTGTGCTAAACGAAGTGCTCGATCCGCCAAAAGTCGAAGACGAATCGTGCGCGCTTTCCCAGAACGAGACGACCGAGTTGACTAGGGTGATGGCGCCTGCCGCAGACACAGCCACATGTGCGCCGTGCACATCGATGCTGCCGTTTTGCGCCGTCATGTAGTCTTGCGAGATATACAGGTCACCCGAATACAAGCCACCAACACTGATGTCCACCGCCGCATTTACAGCGCTGATGTCGCCTGCAGCGGCGTGGATGAGGATCTGGTCCACATGCACGCTGGCAAAGTCGATCGTGTCGGAGGACAGGGTGTACTCGTGCAAAGAGGTGTTCAGATGGCCTGAGTTCAAACCACCCACGGTTTCCACGTAGTACTCGTACACGCTCACATCGGCGGTCGCGGTATGGTGCAACAGCACAAAGTCGTCTTGGCTTGAGAGCCAGACTTGGGCGTTGTTCAGGTTGATGCCACCACCGTCAAGACCCTGCGCCGTGAAATACGTCTGGCTGACCGAGACGTCACCGCCAAACACCACGGGGAAATCGTAGTTGTGATCAATACCCAGTCCAGCGGACGCGCCATCGGCAACAATGCCATTAGCAGCACGAATGTAATGCTGGTCCACAGCAACATTGGATCCATCTGCCGACATGTTACTGGCAGTGCGGTCATAGTCTTGGTAACTGAAAGCGTCGTACACCGTGTGGTCTTGCACGGATGTATAGCCAGCACTGAAATAGTTAAACACACCAAAGTCGTTCGACCCACCAAACCAATACGACTCTTCATGGGCGTATTTACTGGCTTCAGCGTTGGCAATGGTCACACTGCCGTCAAGGGCGGTGATGCTTTCTTGGTAAACCTCCACGCTGCCTTGTTGTGGAACGAAAAATGACCCTTCATAGTCCGCACCATTTGAAGCAGTGGCACCCGCGGCATTAATGTCGCCGTGGTCAGCATGGATGTCGTACTGATTGACATACACGTCTGATGCACTAAACACCACGTCGGTCGCGCTGGAGTAGAAGTCACCCTGGTAACCGTCCAAAGTTTGGGAGTAAGCGTAGTCGTCTTCAAAACTTACAGCACCCATATCAAACCGACCCGCGGAATTAACCACGGCATGGGCGCCAGACAAATCAATCCCCTGGGAGGCGTGCATATCTGATTGCTCAACGCCAACCTCACCCACCGCAACAAAGTTGGCGCCCACAGAGATCTGAGCGTCGTGCGCATCAATTGATCCGTCGAAGGCGGTGACTGCACTTTGCAAAATGTGCACGCTACCCGAATCCCAGTAAGAACTGTGGTGCGACTCGTAAGAGTTGCCCAAGTCGGCCTCTGAGAACGACGTCACGAAGCTGTCCATCAAGCTCACACCATTGCCAAACACGTCGACATGGGCATTTGACAGGTCCACGCCCGAGCCCTGGAATGATTGCTGTTCAAGCAGGACCGAGCCTGCGGCAATCCAGTCTGCGCCCAAAGAAATGCTAGCGTTAGATGCATCCACCAGGTCATAGGCGCTCAGGTGGTTTTGCAAGAGCTCGATGTCCAGTCCCGAACCACCAGAGATGGTGCTCGATTCGGTAGCAGTGCGGGAGATTCCGTTGTCCACCAGAGTGTAAGTACCGCTTTCATACACGTCGGTATAGGTCTCCAGCAAGGAGATGCCGCCACCAGCCAGTAGGTCAATGTGCGCATTGTTAACGTACACATTCGCGTCTTCACCTTGGCCCAGGTCGCTTTGCGATAGGGTGACACCGGCTGTGGTGTGGCCGTCAACTGTGATCGAAATACTGTCGCTTGCCGTCAAATAAATACCGGCATCGGCAGCGTACACATCGGCGCCACCGTACTGACCATTAAAGCCAGTGTTTGTTTCAGACAAGGTCACCAGACCGCCGTTGCCGGACGCCTGGGTCTGCGGCGCAATGCCGCCACCCGTGTCGCCATAGCCCAGCATCACGATGGAACCATTGGCTGCCAGGGTAATGCCAGCGTCCAGCACTTGGTTGTATTCACTGTGGCGCACTGCCGTATCCGACACGGAGATGCTGCTGCCGTCAAGAGTGATGTTGTTGGAGTGGAACGTTGCGTTGCCATGGGACACGTCGATGCCACATTCGGCCAGCGTCACGTTTTGCGCGTCGAGATTGAAATCCGACACCACAAAGTCGGTCACCTCGATGCCACCCAAAGATGTCACGTAAACGCCAAAGTCCACGCCCAGGGTTTCCATGCCGGACTCACCAGTGATATTCCAATGGTTGTCTTCGGGCAAGGAGTTTGCGTTAAAGGTCTGGCATCCATTGACCAACCACAGCACGTCGGTCAGCGTGGTGGTGGTCTCTCCACCAGCCAAGTTGGTTGCGCGGACAGTCACGTCATAGTGGCCATCTTGAATGCCTTCGGCAAGCACTTGCGCGCCCACATCCAGGTACCAATTGCCGTTGTCGTCAACAATCAGCTCAAGGCCGCTTTGAGAATAGGTCGTACCTTCAAAAATCACGGTCACGCCGCCATCAGCGCAGGAGTCAACATCCGCGTGGCCATGGATAATTGCCGTGGGGTGCTCCAGGGTGCTGTTGGTGGCCAGCGGAGTCGCGGTGCTAGGCGCAGGGAGCGCTTCCACGGTGAAAGGCGTGCCGTTGAACGGGACGCTGGAGTTGCCAGCAGCGTCGGTCACGGTAACCACAGGAGTGTAGGTGCCAGGCGCCATTTCTGATGGCGTCACAGTGAAAATGCCCGAGCCATTAGCGATGGCGGTGAGGGTTTGCCCGCCCACCACAACATTCACGTGCGCGCCGATTTCGGCGGTGCCGGTGATGTCAGGCGTGGTGTTGAGGGTGACGCTGTCAGTTGCAGATGTACCCGTGTCGTTGAGCACGGTGTGCGCAATGGCAGCGCTAGGTGTGCCCGGCGCGATGTGATCAACTTCGAACGGTGCCCCAGCGGCAGAGCTGCTGTTGCCTGCCGCATCAGTCGTAGTGATCGCCACGGTATAGGTGCCGCTGGCCAACGGTGCAGGCGTCACGCTGAAGTGACCCGAGCCGTTTGCAGTGGTCGTGAGGGTTTGTCCACCAACCACAACGGTGACTTGCGCACCGATTTCGGCTGTTCCGGTGATGACGGGAGCCGTGTTGGAAGTGAGGTCGTCGCTTGACGAGTCACCCGTGTCATTAAGCGCGGTATGCGCGATGGCCGCAGCGGGCACAACTGGTGCTAAGGTGTCAACTTGCACCGCGTGCGCTGCGCTGGCAGCGCTGGTGCCTACGTTGTTGGTGGCAGTAGCTGTCAGGCTATGGCTGGCGCCTGCCGAGAGTGCAAAGTGCACGTCCGTGATGCTGTAGTTACCGCTGCCGTCTGCAGTGGTTGTGCCGATGAGCGTTGCACCGTCGTATACACGCACGGTAGAGTTTGCAGCCGCCATGCCGCTGATGGTCACGCCTGCGGTGTTTTCCGCGCCATTAACGATGTCGTTACCAGCTACGGTGCCAATGGTGGGAGCGCTCAGCGCCGCACCGATGGTGAAAGGGGTTCCAGTGCCAGAGCTGCTGTTGCCGGCCGCGTCTGTCGTCGTGATCGCCACGGTGTATGTACCAATGGCCAGTGTCGCAGGTGTCACGCTGAAGTGGCCCGTGCCGTCCGTCGTGGTCGTCAGGGTTTGACCACCAACCACAACAGTAACTTGCGTTCCAGCATCGGCAGTGCCAGTGATGACTGGCGTGGTGTTGGCTGTGATGCTGTCGCTTGACGAATTACCGGTGTCATTGGGCGCGGTGTGCGCGATGGCCGCAGCGGGCGCGCCTGGCGCCACGGTGTCAACCTGCACGGTGTGCGCGGCACTGGCGGCGCTGGTGCCTACGTTGTTGGTGGAAGTCGCAGTCAGGCTATGGCTGGCGCCTGCCGAGAGTGCAAATTGCACGCCTGTGATGCTGTAGTTACCGCTGCCGTCTGCAGTGGTTGTGCCGATGAGCGTTGCACCGTCGTATACACGCACGGTAGAGTTTGCAGCCGCCACGCCGCTGATGGTCACGCCTGCGGTGTTTTCTGCGGCGCTAACGACGTCGTTGCCGGCTACGGTGCTGATTGTGGGGACATTCAGCGCTGTACCAATGGTGAAAGGGGTTCCAGTGCCAGAGCTGCTGTTGCCAGCCGCGTCGGTCGTCGTGATCGCCACGGTGTAGGTGCCGTTGGCTAATGCTGCGGGGGTCACACTGAAGTTGCCCGAGCCGTCTGCAGTAGTCGTGAGGGTTTGCCCACCCACCACCACTGTGACTTGCGTACCAGCATCGGCAGTACCGGTGATGACTGGCGTGGCGTTGGAGGTGATGCTGTCGCTCGAAGAGCTGCCCGTGTCGTTGAGCGCGGTGTGCGCAATGGCCGCAGCGGGCGCGCCTGGCGCCACGGTGTCAACCTGCACGGTGTGCGCGGCACTGGCGGCGCTGGTACCTACGTTGTTGGTGGAAGTCGCAGTCAGGCTATGGCTGGCGCCTGCCGATGTTGCAAATTGAACACCTGTGATGCTGTAACTGCCATGGCTGTCCGCAGTGGTTGTGCCGATGAGCGTTGCACCGTCGTACACCTTCACGGTGGAGTTTGCATCAGCCACGCCGCTGATGGTCACGCCTGCGGTGTTTTCTGCGCCATTAACGATGTCGTTACCAGCCACGGTACTGATGGTGGGCGCACTCAGCGCTGAACCGATGGTGAAAGGCGTTCCAAAGGCAGTGTTGGTGTTTCCAGCCGCATCACTCGTAGTGATCGCCACGGTATACGTGCCATTGGCCAATGACACAGGCGTAACACTGAAGTTACCCGATCCGTCTGCTGTAGTCGTCAGGGTTTGCCCGTTTACCCCACCAACCACAACGGTCACGCGCGCGCCAGCTTCTGCAGTGCCATTGATGACCGGCGCGGTGTTGGCGGTGATACTGTCGCTTGAAGAGCTACCTGTGTCATTAAGCACGGTGTGCGCAATGGCAGCCGTGGGCACCTGCAACTCTGTGTCAACCTGCACGGTGTGCGCAGTACTGGCTGCGCCAGTGCCTACGCTGTTTGTGGCAGTAGCAGTCAGGCTATGGCTGGCGCCTGTCGAGGTTGCAAAGTGCACGCCAGTTAGGCTGTAGTTGCCACTGCCGTCAGCAGTGGTTGTACCAATTAGCGTCACACCATCGTATACGCGCACGGTGGAGTTTGCTGCAGCTTGGCCGCTAATAGTCACGCCCGCAGTGTTTTCTGCGCCGTTGACGACGTCGTTAGCAGCTACGGTGCTGATGGAGGGCGCACCAGGAGGCGTGGGGGCCGGTGCCGACGAACCGCCGCCACCGCCTGCCAGCGCCAATCCACCCGCCGCTGCCGCGGCAACACCACCGAGGCCAAGGCCTGCGCCCGCTGCAGCAGCACCTGCGCCCATTGCAGCGCCTGCGCCGGCGGCACCAGCACCCGCTGCCGCCGCACCACCAGAGCCTGCGGCCGCAGCAGCTGCACCACCAGAACCTGCTGCTGCGGCACCACCAGCGCCACCAGCCGCTCCGCCAACACCGGGCAGCACCGCACCAGTTTCCGCTTGCGCCAACTGCCAGGTTCCACCATCGTTGAGTGCACTCGCGTCTACATCACTAACCACGGCACCACTGCTGCCCAGGTCATCGCCTGCAGCCCCGAGAACACTATCGTCAGCCACCAATTTACGGCGTAGCTTTTTGACTGCAAGCGCCGACTCCGGCGCAACCACGCCCGTCTGGGCAGCTGCCGAGCCTTTAGCCCCTGAGAGATTCTTCTTTTGCTTCTTGGTCAGGGCTGCGTCTTGGTCTTGCATGGATTCGTTCGATCCTGGGGCGAGGTTGCTCATGTGGTGATTCCTGGGTTAAATTAGCTCTACCTGCGTTTTTACCACAATTCAAAGTTGAAACGATGAAATCATGTTAGTCATGTCGCATTTACAATTTTGGTGAATACCGATTACCCATGACCAAAATTCAAGTAAAACCCAACAAACCGAAGCCCGCTGTGAAAGCGCCCACCACCACACACGTGGGGGAGACGCTGGAGGAGGCTTTGGTCCGCGGCGCCAAGTTTGCCCAAGCCAAGGACTTTGATTCGGCCAATGCGCTGTTTCAGCGACTGCTCAAAAGCCACCCCGACCACCCCAAGCTGCTGCTGCAGTACGGCTTGGTAAAGCTGCAGTCCGGCGAGAACTCACTGGCCGAGGAGCTGTTGCGTAAATGCATCACTCAGCAGCCAGACCAGGCGCCGGCCCACAAGCTGCTGGGCCTGGCACTGTTGCGCCAATCAAAACCCGAGGCAGCAGTAGAAGAGTTTGCCAAGGCCGAGCCTGCCTTGGACAAAGACCCAGACTTGCACTATTACAAAGGTCAGGCACTGGGTGCGGCGAAGCAACTCGACGCGGCCGTCAAAAGCATAGGGCGTGCGCTGGCGTTGCGGCCTGACTTTGCTCCCTACTTGCACACGCTTGGTACGCTCTTTGCACAGCTCAAGCTAGACAAACGCGCCTTGCCCGTTTTGTACCGCGCTTTGGACCTGGACCCCACGATATGGGCCGCCCGCATGTCACTAGGCCATGTGCTGATGAAGCTCGGACGCCACAAAGAGGCCATTAGCCACTACGCCGAGGTGCTGCGCGACGCGCCGGACCGGCTGGACGTGATGACCAACCTGGGCAACGCCTATTTGGCGACGGACCAGTACGACACGGCAGAAGCGCAGTTCACCAAGCTCAAGGAAATGTTTCCCGATCAGGCGGCTGTTTACAACAACCTGGGCAACTTTTATAGCAAGGCCAACCGTTATGACGAGGCCTTGGCGAATTACCGTCTGGCCTTGGACCGACAGGACATCTACCCCGAGGCCTGGAACAACTACGCTATCACCTTGCGGCGACTCAACCGCGTGGAAGAATCTCTGGCCGGCTTGGAGAAGGCGATCTCGCAAAAAGACAGTTTCCCGGACGCGCAGTGGAACCGGTCGCTGTCCTTGCTGCTGCTGGGGCGGATTGAAGAGGGGTTTGAAGCCTACGAGTGGCGTTGGCGTGGCGGGGTCAAAGAGTTGCGCCCACGCAAACTCGGCAAGCCGCAGTGGAAAAAGGGCGAGTCGATCCAAGGCAAGAGACTGTTTGTCCATTCCGAGCAAGGCATGGGGGACCACATCCAGTTCATGCGCTATTTGCCTATGCTGCAAGCCCAGGGTGCCCAGGTGTTGGCGGAGTTCCCCGAGCCACTGCTGGAAATTGCCAAGGACTACGCACCCGGTGTGGTGTGGATAGAGCGCGGCACCCGCAAGTTTCCGGAATTTGACCTGTATTGCCCTCTGCTCTCGATTCCCACCTTGTTAGGCACGACCATGGCCAGCATTCCAGGCCCACAGGCCTACCTGAGCGCAAGGCCTGAGCGCAAGGCGTATTTCGGCGAGCTCCTGAAAGACGCCTCCGGCCTGCGCATAGGCCTGGTGTGGTCGGGCAACCCCAAGCACGCCAACGACCGCAACCGCTCGCTGGCCCTGAAGGATTTAATGGAGGCGCTGGGCAGCACGCCGTTTACCGCCGTGTCCTTGATGAAAGAAGTGCGCCCGGAGGACCAGGTCTACCTGAGTTCGCAGACCCAAGTGCGCGATTTCAGCCAAGAACTGGACAATTTTGCCGACACTGCGGGTCTGATTTCCAACCTCGACCTGGTGGTGTCGGTCGACACCTCGGTAGCGCACCTGGCGGGCGCCTTGGGCTGCCCGGTGTGGATGCTGACACCCTATGCGCCCGACTGGCGCTGGATGCTCGAGCGCAAGGACACGCCCTGGTACCCTTCCATGCGCCTGTACCGTCAGCATAGGCCGCACGATTGGGACACCGTGCTGGACGAACTCGCCGACGACTTGAAGCAACTCGGCCAGGGCAGCGCCGTTGGAGCATGACTGCGCAAGCGCCGCGCTGGGGCCAACGCTGGCAACTGGCGCTGGGGCTGGGGCTGATGTGCTTGTGCCCTGCTTTACTGTGGGGCCAAACCAAGTTTGAAGGGTCTGGAAGCGGCTTTTTTGTCAGCAGCGACGGTTTGCTGGTGACCGCCGCGCACGTGGTGCAGGGGCATGAAAAAGCCATGGTCCTGTACGGTGGGCGCCTGGTGGCAGCCCAGGTAATCAAGACCGATACGGCGAACGACCTGGCTTTGCTGCGGGTAGCGAAGTCGCCCGTACCCTTTCTGCGTTTGGGACGCACCGACAACATCCCGGTGGGCCTGGAGGTGTATGCGATTGGCTACCCGCAAATCGACATACAGGGCCTCAGCCCCAAGTTCACCGCCGGCATTATCAATAGCAGCGCCGGGCTGCGCGGTAGTTCCAGGCACTTTCAGTTCAGCGCAGAAATACAGCGGGGAAATTCCGGCGGACCCTTGCTGGCGGCCGATGGCGCAGTGGTGGGGGTCGTGCTTTCCAAGCTGGCGGCGGTGCCGCTCAAAGACCAGAAAATGGACGTGCCGCAAAATGTGAACTACGCCATCAAGTCCAGCTTGCTGGCCGAACTGTTGGCCGGACAGGCAGAAGTGCCTGAGGCCGTATCCATCAACCCGCGCGCGGACAAACGTCCTTTTGAAATTTACCGCGACAGCGTGATGGCGGTAGTTCCACTGCTGCTGCCCAAAGCGTTGGCCAGCAGCACGTCGGCGCCAGAGGCTGCACCCTAAGACGAACGGTATGCACGCCGTGTTTAGTGCATGGGCGCGCGTGGCGCGCTCGAAGGAGTGGGCGGGGCAGGCACTTCTGGCGCGCTCTGCCACTGCGTCAAGCCCACGGTACGCTCAAGCAGCAAGCACAGGGAGCGCAGCGTTGCTTCGTCCAAGGGCAGCGTCAGCACCGTTCCCTCTTTGAGACCGAGTTTGAGTTGCAAGCGAGGCGCCAATAGGCCTTGGAATGACACAACGAGCTTGGGGTCCAGGCCCAAGGGATAGTGCTGGGCTACTTTAAACGCCACGTTGAAATCGGTTTGCTGCTGCGCGGCGTCTTGCCGAAAATCGGCAATCGCCCGCGCCGCTTGCGGGCCATGGTCGCGGGCCAACAGGTCTACCAGCTGTTGCTGGGAGAACGCCACCAACTGCAGGGTGATTCTGCGGGTCAAAAAAAGGCGGTACTCTTCGCCAGTCTTGGTGTTGACGCGCAAAACAATGCGGTCTTCGCGGACGTCGTAACCGGCGTTCAATTGGCTCAAAGACATCTCAGCCCTCGCTTTTTGGGGTTTCAGCAAAAAAAGGCAGCAGGGCGTTGCGGCGCAGTTTTCCGGTGCTGGTGCGAGGCAGCGCGTTGAACTGGCGTACCACCAGCTCCTTGACAGGCAGTTTGAGCACCGAGCGCAAGGACGGAAGCACCGCGTCGGGGGTCACGCCGGGGTGCAAGACCAAACCCAGGTACAGGCTGACCACGCCATCTCGGTTGTGCTGCGTCAGCGCAGCGGCATCGCGCACGCCGGGCACGGTTTTAAGCAATGCCTCGACCTCTTCCGGCCTGCGCTTGAAACCGGCGAAATTGAGCATGTCATCCCTGCGCCCAAGCAGTCGCAACTCTCCCGGCGCCAGCAACAGCGCTTCATCCCCGGGGTAAAACCAGCCGTGCTTGAAGCGCTCGGCAGTCGCATCAGGGTGGTCGAGGTAGCCCTCGGCCATGATGGCGTTGCGCGCGCGCAGTTGTCCAGGCGTCCCCGGCGGCAGCACTTGGTCTTGGTCGTCGACCACCTGTACATCCGTGCCAGGCACAACCACGCCGCGTCCGTCATCGGTCATGGTGCACACGGGGCCCACCTCGTTGCTGCCGTAAGTGTTGACGATACTGCTGGCCAAGGCGCCACATACCCGCAGTCGTGTGGCGTTCGCCAGCGCCGCGCCTGCAGTGCTGATCTCCAATCGCTCAGGTTTGACAAAGCTGGCCGGCAGTTCGTCCATCACCTGCTCCAGCGTCGTGGGCAACATCCAAGTGTGCGTGGCACGGCTGAGCAGTGACAAGCCACCCATCAACAAACAGCCCCCCATGCGCAGGCACAGCACCGCCCGCATGTAAAAAGTGTTCACCGGAAAAGCCGCTGCCACGTAAAACCGCGTCTGCGGGCCGTAACCGGCCGAAAACGCCAGGTAAGCCAGCCACCGGGCCTGCTGGGCGCGGCGGATAACGATCTTTTTGGGCGTACCGGTCGTACCGGACGAGCGCACCAGGCGCACCGGGTCGGCATCTTGCAATGCTACGAGACGCACAGACGCATAGTCCTTGGCCAAAGCGCGCCAGTCCGGTGGTAGCTGATGGTGCACGCCCGCATCAGGCGGCACGCTGTGTTGCGTAAGCACCAATTGAGCCCTGGCCATCACATCGAGCGGCAGTACCTCTTCGCTCATTTGTATCGAACACGACATCAGCCCGAGCAGCTCGGCAGCCAAAACAAAGACCAAGTGGGCATAAGGATCACTTAGGCCGATTACCAGCAGGTCCTTGTAGCGCAGCGTTTGCTGCCCCAGGTAGCGGCAGGCTAAAGCGATATCGCTGTCGAGTTGGGCATAACTGACCCCGCCACGATCCAACTCCACGGCGACCCTGGACCCCAGGCCGGCGTGGTAGGAGATAAAGCTCGCGGTGGTCGGGCTGTGTGCATTGTCTGACATCGTTTCATATTAGCGCGCGAGCAGTCGCTTCGCCGCGCTCTCAACCGAATTCTTCAAATTTTCTGATTTTTTTCGATATTTGCGACTTGAATCCCCCATAATTCTTGAACCATGAAGCTCCTACCCATCTCGCTGGCCATTTGCACACTACTGGGTTCTGCACAGCTTGCAGCCCAGGGGCTGGAGAACAACGAGCCCACAATGGGCGAACTACTGGCCACCAGGCCTGCGCCCCTTCAAAGCGCCAGTACGCTGGAGACCGCCAGCCCAAGCGCAGCAGAGTTGACGGCGCGTCAGTACCAGCCCTGGCTCAACCAGATTAAAAAGCCCTTCGCAAACCAACTCGGCATTGGCAACGGCGCAGGCGTGACCGTTGGCGTTGTGGACTCAGGCGTGCAAGTGGACCACCCTGAGCTACTGGGCAAGGTGGTCAGCAGCTACAACGCCATCAGCGGCGGCAGCACGGTGACCGACCAACTTGGCCATGGCACCCATGTCTCTGGCATTTTGGCGGGCGAGTTGCAAAACGGTTCGCCCTTGGAGGGCCTGGCCCCCGGGGCCAGCTTGGCAATGGCCAAGGTGTTTGCCACGGGCGGCGCAGATGGCGCCACCATCGGGCGCGGCATTGATTGGGTGGTCAATACCGTGAAGGCGCCAATATTGTCCCTTAGCCTGGGAGGCCCCAGCGCGTTCGCCGAGTCCAACCTGCGCAATGCGGTAGCCAAGGGTACTTTGGTCACGATTGCAATGGGCAATGATGGCCGCAGCAAAGCCTCTTGGCCGGCAGAGTTTGCCAAGCAATCCTGGGCCAAGGGACAGCTCATTGCGGTAGGCGCGCTCGATGCCAACAACACACGCGCATCCTTCAGCAATTTCGACACTTCACTGGCCCAGTGGACGGTGTTTGCGCCGGGGGTGGACATTGCGTCGAGTTACTCCGTTCCTGGTACTACCAGCGCGTACCAATACATGAGCGGCACCTCAATGGCCACACCAATGGTGGCGGGGGAAGCGGCGCTGATCAAGAGCAATTGGAACTTTTTGACGGCACCCAATCTGGCAAAAATTATTTTTCAATCCGCCACACACCTTTGCAGTGACCGAGTGAGCGCTAGCACATGCGCGGCACGTACCATTGTGGACAAGGTGTACGGCTGGGGTTTGATCAATGTAAGCGCGTCGCTGCAACCCCTGGGTACGCTAAGCCTGAGCGCGCCGAGCGGGCAGACGCTAAGTTTGGCTGGCACCCAGTTTGCCAGTCCCAAATCGGGTACGCCGTCCGCCCTGTCCGGACTCACCAGCCTGGCGACGGACAGCTTTAATCGTGGATTCAAAGTTCAAATAGGCACCCCGGTCGCTTTAGCGGCGGCCACCACCTCCGCAATTCCGGCCAATGCGCCGGTGCGGGTTCAGTCGGGCAATGGCCTTTTTTCTTTCGATCTGGCCAACAGCGAGCCATCTATGGAGGCCAACGCCGATAGGGGTACGCCGCCCGGCTGGAGCCGCCTGCGCGCACGCTGGACTGACAACGCCGGTCGATCTTGGGGCGTGGGAACCGAGGGAACCGCGTCTGAGTTTTTTGGCCTGGAATCCAGTGGCCTGGCACCGCTTCGTTTGTCAGGAAGGGAGCGACTCTTCAGCGTGCCTTACCTCAACCTGATGCCCCAAGCGGTGCACACCGGGTTTGGATACCCGCTTTCGCCGCAATGGAGTATGCGTGCCGGTTGGTTGTGGCAAGCAGCAAGCGCTACCGATGGCACCGCCGCTTTGGTGACGCCGCTGGAAGCGGTGCAAGCGAAGTCCATGGCGCTGCTGGAGCTGCAACAGCAATCCAATGACACGGTCTGGGTGTTGTCGCTGGGTCAGCTACAAGAACAACAATCGGTGTTGGGCGCGCAGGGGGCTGGCGCTTTGGCGTTGAATGCAAACCCGTCTACACGCTTCGTGACGCTGGCATCGAGCCACCAGTGGTCGGCACGCACCGCGCTATCGGCCATGGTGAGCTGGGGCTTTACCGATGCTTACCAAAATACAGGGGGGTCCCTGATTGACGGGGCGGACCCGTCGACGTCCCTGGCATGGTCGCTGGGTCTGCGCCAGACTGACGTCTGGCGCACGGGCGACCAAATCGGCTTAAGTGTGGCCATGCCCGCCCGCACGACGAACGGGCAAATGCGGGTAACCACGGCTACGGAACAAGATGCCAACGACGGCCACCTGATATACACCCAACACAGCCTGGACTTGGCGCCCAGTGGTATCGAAAGACGCCTTGAGCTCAGCTACATGCGACCCTTTGGTCCACTGGCCGCGCTGGGGGCTATCGCCCAGTTACTCCTTGACCCCAACCACGACGCCAACGCGCCAGCTCAGACTGTTGTGGGAATGCGCTACACCGCACGCTTTTAGAGGAGCGCTAGAGACTCCTGCGGCACGCGGCACAGGCTTCGTGCTTCAGGGAACTAGGGGGCTGGTCGCAGTTCGCGCCGCAATATCTTACCCACCGGCGTCTTGGGCAAGTCGGCGCGAAACTCCACCACTTTGGGCTGCTTGTAACCGGTCAGGTTTTCGCGGCAGTGGGCGCGCACCGCGGCCTCGGTCAGGTCCGGGTCTTTTTTGACGATCACGAGTTTGACCGCCTCGCCCGTCTTGTCATCGGGCATGCCAATACAGGCGCATTCCATTACCCCGGCCAATTGGGCCACCACGTCTTCGAGCTCGGTGGGAAACACGTTGAAGCCGCTGACCAAAATCATGTCCTTTTTGCGGTCCACGATTTTGAAATAGCCGCGCTCATCCATGGTGCCAATGTCGCCCGACTTGAAGTAGCCGTCAGCCGTCATGACCTTGGCGGTTTCCTCCGGGCGCTGCCAGTAGCCGGCCATGACCTGCGGGCCCTTGATGGCGATTTCGCCGCGCTCGCCCGGCGCGCACAGATTGCCGTCCTCGTCGAGCAGCTTCATGGCGGTACCCGGGATCGGCACGCCAATGGTGCCGGTGAATTCCTTGCCCGTCACCGGGTTGCAGCTCACCGAGGGCGAGGTTTCGCTCAGGCCGTAGCCCTCACAAATCGGGCAGCCGGTTTTCTCGAACCAGAGCTTGGCCACGCTGCTTTGCACCGCCGTGCCGCCGCCCAGCGACACGCGCAGGTGGCTCCAGTCCACGGTGTTGAAGTCTGGGTGGTTGGCCAGGCCGTTGAACAAGGTGTTGACGGCCGGAAAACTGTGGATGGTGTGCTTTTGCAGCTCTTTGAGCACCGCAGGAATGTCGCGCGGATTGGGAATCAGTAGCAGCTTGCCGCCCATGCGCATGCTCAACATCATGCCAATGGTGAACGCGAAGATATGGTACAGCGGCAAGGCGCACACGCTGGTGGGCTGCTGGTCGGCGGGCAAGTCCTGCATGACCGGCTGGTTCCAGGCCTCGGACTGCAGCACATTGGCAATCAGGTTGCGATGCAGCAGCACGGCGCCTTTGGACACTCCGGTGGTGCCACCCGTGTATTGCAAGACTGCCACGTCATTGGAGTTCAAGGCGGGCTTGGCAAAGCCGGACTTGCCGCCCTTGGCCACAGCAGCGTTAAAGCGCACCGCCTGCGGCAGGTCATAGGCGGGCACCAGCTTTTTGCGCGAGCGCACCACGTAGTTCACCAGCGCGCCCTTGAACAGGCCGAGCTGGTCACCCATGGCGCACATCACAATGTGTTTTATCGGCGTGGCCGGCAGGCACTTTTGCAGCGTGCTGGCAAAGTTTTCCAGGATAAAAATCGCTTTTGCGCCCGCGTCCTTGAGCTGGTGCTCCAACTCGCGGGGGGTGTAGAGCGGGTTGACGTTGACCACCACATAGCCAGCCCGCAATATCGCTGCCACCGCCACCGGATATTGCGGCACGTTGGGCATCATGATGGCGACACGGTCGCCCTTGGCCAAGCCTAAGCCTTGCAAATAGGCCGCCACGCTCAGGCTCAGGCGATCGGTTTGGGCAAAACTGATGTCCACGCCCATGAAGCTGTAAGCCACCCGGTTGGCGTACTTGGCAAACGCCTCTTCCATCAGCGCGACCAGCGACTGGTATTGCGTAGGGTCAATCTCTGCCGGAACTCCCGGCGGGTAGGCGCTAAGCCAGGTGTGGGCGGTCATGGGTATGCCTTCAGCGCGCCCTATTCAATGGCCTTGACCATGTCTTCGACCACCTTCTTTGCGTCACCAAACACCATCATGGTCTTGTCCATGTAGAACAACTCGTTGTCCAGCCCAGCGTAGCCTGCGGCCATGGAGCGTTTGTTGACGATGATGGTTTTGGCCTTGTAGGCCTCCAGAATCGGCATGCCGTAGATGGCGCTGCCCTTGATATGGGCAGCAGGGTTGACCACGTCGTTGGCGCCCAAAATAATGGCCACATCGACCTGGCCGAATTCGCCATTGATGTCTTCCATCTCGAACACCTGGTCATAGGGCACTTCGGCCTCGGCCAGCAGCACGTTCATGTGGCCTGGCATGCGCCCAGCCACCGGGTGAATGGCGTATTTCACGGTAATTCCTTTGGCCGTGAGCTTGGCGGCCAGCTCTTTGACGGCGTGCTGCGCGCGCGCCACCGCCAGGCCGTAACCGGGCACGATGACCACGGTCTCGGCGTTGCCCAAGACAAAAGCCGCGTCGTCGGCGCTGCCGCTCTTGACCGGGCGCTGCTCGGTGCTGCCGCTGGCTGCGGCCGTGGCGTCACCACCAAAGCCGCCCAAAATCACATTAAAGAACGAGCGGTTCATGGCCTTGCACATGATGTAGCTCAGAATCGCGCCGCTCGAACCCACCAGGCTGCCCGCAATGATGAGCATGCTGTTGTTCAGGCTAAAGCCAATGCCCGCTGCCGCCCATCCCGAATAGCTGTTGAGCATGGACACCACCACCGGCATGTCGGCCCCGCCAATCGGAATGATGATGAGCACGCCCATCACAAAGGACAGCGCCAGCATGGCAAAAAATGCGTTCCAGTCGCCCGTGGCGGTAAAGACCAGGCCCAGGCCTAGCGTGGTCAGGCCCAGCACCAGATTGAGCTTGTGCTGGCCGGCGAACTGCACCGGCGCGCCCTGGAACAGGCGGAACTTGTACTTGCCCGAGAGCTTGCCAAAGGCAATCACCGAGCCGCTAAACGTGATGGCACCAATGGCCGCGCCCAAAAACAGCTCCAGGCGGTTGCCCGCAGGAATCGGCGCACCCTTTTCCAGCCCGTGCAAAAGCGCACTAGGCTCGGCCACGGCCGCCACGGCGATGAACACCGCCGCCAGACCGATCATGCTGTGCATGAAAGCCACCAGCTCAGGCATTTTGGTCATCTCGACGCGCTGCGCCATCACGGTCCCCACGGTGCCGCCCACCAACAAGGCACCCAGCACCCAGCCCAGACCGGTAAAGCCGTCTTGCCCCATGTGGGTAGCCAGTTTGTAAATCAGAGCGGCTGTGGTGACGGCAGCCACGGCCATGCCGATCATTCCAAACAAGTTGCCGCGAATCGAGGTGGTAGGGTGCGACAGGCCCTTGAGCGCCTGGATAAAGCAGACGCTGGCAAATAAATACAGAAGGGTGACGAGGTTCAGGCTCATTGCGCACCCTCCTTAACCGCGACTTTTTTCTCTTTCTTCTTGAACATCTCCAGCATTCGCCGGGTGACCATAAAGCCACCAAACACATTGACCGCCGCCAGCGCCACGGCCAGCACGCCCATGCTTTTACCCAGCGTGGTCTCGGTCAGCGCAGCCGCCAGCATGGCGCCCACGATCACGATGGCGGAAATAGCGTTCGTCACTGCCATCAGCGGCGTGTGCAGCGCGGGCGTCACCGTCCACACCACGTGGTAGCCCACGTAAATGGCCAGCACAAAGATGATCAGGTTCAGTATGGTGGGAGATACAACTTCCATGTTCTTAGTCCTCGTAAATGGGGGGTGACTTATTTGCGCTTGACGGCGCCGTCTTGCGTCATCAGGCAGGCGGCCACGATGTCGTCTTCCATGTCGACCTTAAACTGGCCGTCTTTGCTCAGCACCAGCTTCAAAAAGTCCAGCACGTTGCGGGCGTACAAAGCAGAGGCGTCTGCCGCCACCAATGCCGCGAGGTTGGTTTCACCGACCAGCGTGACACCGTGCTTGACCACGGTTTTGCCGGCTTCGGTGAGCACGCAGTTGCCACCCACGCCGTCGGCGGCCTTGCCGGCGGCAATGTCTACGATCACCGAGCCGGGCTTCATGCTCTTGACCATCTCTTCGGTCACCAGTACCGGCGCGGCACGGCCGGGAATCAATGCCGTGGAAATCACCACGTCCGCCAGCGCCACGCGCTTGGCGACTTCGGCCTTTTGCCGGTCCAGCCAGCTTTGCGGCATGGGGCGGGCGTAGCCGCCCACACCGACAGCCGCTTCTTTTTCTTCGGGCGTGTCGTAGGACACTTCAATGAATTTGCCGCCCAAGGATTCGATTTGTTCCTTGACGCTTGGGCGCACGTCCGAGGCCTCAATCACCGCGCCCAGGCGCTTGGCCGTGGCAATCGCCTGCAAACCGGCCACGCCTACGCCCAAAATCACCACGCGCGCCGCCTTAACGGTGCCCGCAGCGGTCATCAGCATGGGAAAGAAGCGCTGGTATTTGTCGGCGGCCACCATAACCGCCTTGTAGCCCGCAATATTGGCCTGGCTGGACAACACGTCCATGCTTTGGGCGCGGGTGGTGCGCGGCGCAGCTTCCAGCGCAAAGCTGGTCAGGCCTGCGCCGGCCATGCGCGCAAGGCCTTCAGCGTCAAAGGGATTGAGCATGCCCACCAAAGCGGCTCCCGAGGCCATGTGCGCAAGTTCTTCAACGCTTGGCGCTACCACCTTGAGTACCAGAGCGCTGGACAAGGCAGCGGCGGCGTCACAGATTTCGGCACCTACCGCGACATACGCGGCATCGGTGACGCTGGCGCGCACACCGGCGCCGGATTGCACCCGCACCGTATGGCCTTGGGCGATGAGTTTTTTCACCGTTTCAGGGGTGACCGCGACACGGGTTTCACCCGTTGCGGTCTCGGCAGGCACGCCTATTTGCATGGATTCGCTCCTGGGGAGGTGGGACAATAACTGTCGTCAAGCTTACATGAATTCCAGTGCGCTTCTCAGGGGGTGAAAACCCGCAGCCCCCTGGTGGCGAGCAAACGGCGGCGCCCACTTGGATGCCCAGGCTGGCGTGCACTGAAACGCTGACCTACACGCCCGGCAGTTTGGGCAAAGCGAGCTCGACCGCCGCGTCGCCCTGCAAGGTGCTGCCAATCTTGGCGCCGCGCGCGGACACCGACTGCAGCACCTGGCCGTCGCCCAGCGCAGCGCCCACGGCGTAGGTCTTGGGCGGCGCACCATCCACAGCCAACAAGGCATACCCCTTGCCCACCGGGCCGGCCACAACGCCGAGTAACTGGTATTGGGTGCTGATGGCTTCAGCCGGTTTGGCTTGCGGCGCAAGAGCGCCGCCCAAAGCGCGCGCCAGGTCTTTGGCATCCGGCGCAGCGGGTTCGATCGGGGTAGAGGTGACTGGTGTTCGCTGCCCCGCCACGCCAGCCACGCCCAGCACCCAATACACCGCGCTCGCGGCGGCCAGCAGCGCCGTCACAAACGTCATCAAGTAAAGCGCCCAGGGGCGGGAGGAAGCGATAGGCATGCAGGCATTATCGGGGAACTTGCCCGCACCTCAGGGGCGTTTGCTTGCAGCCGCCATGACCAAACACAAGGGCTAGGCCTTGATTTCTGGCTAAACTGAACGCTGACCTCAAAATGGCGGCCCTTAGAGGCAGCTCAGCCCATGAATCCACCCATTTTTCAGCCCACTGCGCTTGCCAAGCGTGCCATGACGCGCCTGCAGACAGGCTTCACCCTCATCGAGCTGATGGTCGTGCTGCTCATCATCGGCGTGCTGGCCGCGCTCATCGTGCCCAATGTGCTGGACCGGGCCGACGACGCCAAGGCCACCGCCGCCAAGACGGATGTCAGCAACCTGATGCAGGCGCTCAAGCTCTACAAGCTCGACAACGGCCGCTACCCCAGCGCCGAGCAAGGCTTGCCCGCGCTGGTGAGCAAGCCCACCACCGAGCCGGTGCCGCCCAACTGGAAGAAAAACCTCGACCAGCTGCCCAACGACCCCTGGGGCAAGCCCTATGTCTACCTGAACCCCGGGGTCAAAGGCGAGATTGACGTCATGTCCTTCGGCGCCGACGGCCAGTCAGGCGGCGAGGGCAAAAATGCCGACATTGGCAGCTGGCAGCCCTAAGCCCAGCCGCCTGCACGCCTGGCTTAGCAGCGTCGCCTCTGGAACGCCGCACCGCCCGGCGGCCTTGCGCGACCCCCGAGGCCAGCGCGGCTTTACCCTGCTGGAGCTTCTGGTAGTGATGGCCATTGTGGCCATTGCCTCGGCCGGCGTGGTGCTCACCCTACGCGACAGCAGCGCCTCTGACCTGGAACGCGACGCCCAGCGCCTGGCCGCCGTGCTGGAATCGGGCCGCGCCCAGTCGCGCATGCAGGGCACGCCGGTGGTTTGGCGCGCTGTGCCCGGCGGTTTTGTGCTCGACGGCCTGAACCCGCCCCTGCCGCCCCAACCCTGGCTGAGCGCCGATACCACTGTAGGCGCCCTGCTACAGCACAACCCGGCGCCCGGCGCGCCCCATGCCAGCACGGACCGCCTGAGCCTGGGGCCCGAGCCGATATTGGACGCCCAGGCCGTGGTTCTGGTCGCGCGCAGCAAGCCCGAAATCCGCCTGCAACTCGCCACCGACGGCCTGCGCCCCTTTGCCCTGGTGCCCGTAGGCACGGCGCTGGGAACAACGCCAGGTGCGATGCCATGACACCAGCCCGGCGCCACCCCGCCCGCGCCCCTGGGCGCGGCTTTACCTTGGTAGAAGTGCTGGTAGCGCTCACCATCGTGGGCGTGGCCTTGCTGGCAGGCCTCAAAGCCACCGGAGCCCTGACGCTGCACGTCCAGCGCCAAAGCGATGTGCTGCTGGGCCAACTCTGCGCCGAAAACGCACTCCACCAAATCCGCCTGGGCCGCCAGATACCCGGCGTGGGCGAAAGCAGCCGCGAATGCGTGCAGGGCGGCCAAACCTTCACCCTGCTGCTCAATGTGCAGCCTACGCCCAACCCCAACTTTGTGCGGGTAGACGCCCAGGTGCGCAATGCCACCGAGCCGGTGCTGCGCCTGTCCACCATCGTGGGACGCAACTGATGGCCGCGCCGCGCACCATATACATGGGCCGCAAATGCCAGCGCGGCTTTACCCTGATCGAGCTGCTGGTGGCGCTGGCGCTGATGGCGCTGATGGCGGCCATGTCCTGGCGTGGCCTGGACGGCATGGTGGGTGCGCAAAAGCGCCTGGCCCAGCATTCAGACGACGTGCTCACCCTGCAAACCGCTCTGGCGCAATGGGGCACCGACCTGGACGCGCTGGCGCAGCAGCCCAACACCCCTAGCATTGACTGGGACGGCCGGGCCCTGCGCCTGCTGCGCCGGGGCAGCCAATCCACCCGCGAGGGCCTGCACGTGGTGGCCTGGTCGCAGCGGCTGGTGGGCGGTAGCGCGCAGTGGCTGCGCTGGCAGTCGCCCGCGCTGACCACCCGCGCCGAACTGCAAGCCGCCTGGAGCCAAGCAGCGCGCTGGGGCCAAAACCCCAGCGACGAGGACCGCCGCTTCGAGGTGCGCGTCACGCCGTTGGCGGGCTGGCAGATTTTTTTCTACCGCGGCGGCGCCTGGACCAATCCCTTGTCGTCGGCCGATGGCAGCGCGCCTGCTGAAGCTGCGGCCCCGGCGGCAGCCGCATCCGGTGCGCCGGTGCCCAGCCTGCCTGCGGGCGCAGGGCTGGGCGACCCCACGCGCAGTGCAGTGGCTGGCGCCATGCCAGACGGCGTGCGCCTGCTGCTGACGCTGCCGCCAGGCCAGGCCATCTCTGGCGTGTTGACACGCGACTGGGCCCGCCCCGGTTTGGGAGGCGCGCAATGACCTATGGCGCAAGCACCAAGCGCACGCGCCAGCGTGGTGCGGCCATCCTCATGGCCATGCTCACGGTGGTGCTGGTGGCCACGCTGGCCTCGGCGGCGCTGTGGCAGCAGTGGCGCGCGGTCGAGGTGGAAAGCGCCGAGCGCACCCGCGCGCAGTCGTCCTGGGTGCTGACGGGCGCGCTGGACTGGGCGCGGCTGATCCTGGCCGAGGACGCCCGCAAGGGCGGCGCCGACCACCTGGCCGAACCCTGGGCCATGCCGCTCGAACAAGCGCGCCTGTCCACCTTTTTGGCCGCCGACCGCAGCGACACCCTGGCCGCCGATGCCAGTACCAACGCCTTTTTGTCCGGTCGGATCAGCGACCTGCAGGCGCGGCTGAACCTGACTAACTTGCTGCAAGACGGCAAAGTGCACCCGCCCACGCTGCGCATGTTTGAGCGCCTGTTCACGCAACTGGGATTGCCGCGCGCCCAACTCGACCGCCTGGTGGCGCAGTTGCTGCGCGCCCAGCGGGCCAGCGCCGCATCCACCGGAACCGACCGGGGCACGAATGCGCGTGCCGACGGCCCGCTGTGGCCGCAAGAGCCCGACCAACTGGCCTGGCTCGGGCTGGACCCCATCACACTGGCCCAGTTGCTCCCGCACATCACCGTGCTGCCTGAGCGCACGCCGGTCAATCTGAATACCGCCTCAGGCGTGGTGCTGATGGCCTGCCTGGACGGCGTGGCCCAGGCCGACGCCCAGCGCCTGCTCGACGCCCGCCGCCTGAGCCCCTGGGAAAGCCTGGACGACGTGAAAAAAGCCGCCAAGCTGCCGCAGCTCCTGCTCGACGCTCAACGGGTGGGCACCAGCACCCGCTTTTTTTCCCTGAACGGCACGCTGCAAATCGACGGCAATCTGGTGCAGGAATATTCGGTAGTGCAACGCGATGTGATGAACGTCAAAACCCTGTGGCGCAAACGCCCGCTCAACCCGGCCATTGGCCCGGTGCAGACCACCCCGGCACCTACAATGACCGCTGATTTTTGAACCATGGCCACCCTGATCCTCACCCTCCCGCGCACCGGTCTGCAAACAGGCACGGCGCTGGACTACGTCCTCACCCCCGACGGCGTGAACGTGGCAGCGGCATCCAGTGCGCCGCTGGCCCTGCTGCCCGGCGCCGGAGCCGGCGGGGCAAACCGGGTGACCGACACGGTGCTGCTGCTCGGCGCCGCCCAGCTTTCCTGGCACCCAGTCCAACTGCCCAAAGGCGCGGCCAGCAGCGCCACGCGCCTGCGTGCCGTGCTCGAAGGCCTGCTGGAAGACCAGTTGCTCGACGACCCGGCGGCGCTGCACTTTGCGCTGGCCCCGGGGGGCACCAAAGACGCCACCACCTGGGTGGCCGTGTGCGACAAAGCCTGGTTGCGCAGCAGCTTGCAGGCACTGGAGGCGGCCGGCATCACGGTAGCGCGCATCGTGCCCGAGCTGGAGCCCAGCGCCCCGGCGGATGTAAACCAGAGCGCCGCAGGCGCCGACAGCCTGTACGCCATCGACAACGCCGGCCAGCCCCTGCTGTTGCACGCCAATGCCAGTGGGGTGACACCATGGCCGCTGCAAGCCAGCACGGTCGCCCGGCTGGGCTGGCCCGCAGACGCCGCGCTGTACGCCGAACCTGCCGTGGCCGCACTGGCCGAGCAACTCTTTGGGCGCAGCGTGACCTTGCAAAGCCGCGCCGAACGCGCCCTGGCCGCCTGCCAAAGCGACTGGGACCTGGCCCAATTCGAGCTGCTCAACAACCAGCGCAGCCGCAGCCTCAAACGCCTGGGCAACGCTGCGCGCGCGCTGCTGCAAGCGCCCCGCTGGCGCGCCGCCCGCTGGAGCCTGCTGGCGCTGATCGCCGTCAACCTGTTGGGCCTCAATGTGCGCGCCGGGGCCGAACGCGCCGCGCTGCAGGCGCAACGCAAGGCGATTGACGCGGTACTGACCCGCACCTTTCCAGCCACGCAGGTGGTGGTGGACGCACCGGTGCAAATGCAGCGTGCGGTGGCCGCCCTGCAGCAAAACACCGGCGCGCTGGGCCCGCGCGACTTTGAAACGCTGCTGGGCGCCTGGGCGCACGCCGCGCCCAACGCCCCTGCGCCCAGCGCGCTGGACTTTGCCAATGGCGAGCTGCGTCTGCGCGGCCTGGCCCTGGCGCCGCCTGCGCTGGCCGAGGCCACGCTCTCACTCCAGGCCCAGGGCTACAGCCTGCGCCCCGCAGGTGCCGACCTGCTGCTCAAGGCCGGGCTATGAGCGCCGTGGCCGAAACGCTGCGCGCCCACCTCAAAACCGTGGGTGCACCCCTGCAACTGCGCTGGACGCAAAGCAGCCCGCGCGAGCAGCGCCTGGTGCGCGGCGCACTGGCCCTGCTGGCGCTGGCTTTGGTGTGGTTTGTGGCGCTGAATCCCGCCTTGCGCGCGCTGCGCAGCGCACAAACCCAAAGCCCGCAGTTGCGCGCGCAGTTGCAAGACATGTTGCAGCTCCAAGCCCAGGCGCAATTGCTGCAAGCCCAGCCTGCGGCGCAAACCCAAGACGCCAAAAGCCTGCTCGAAGCCGCCCTGCCCACGCTGGGCGCTGCTGCGCGCATGTCGCTTACCGGCGACCGCGCTACCGTCACCCTCGAAGGCAGCAGCGCCGACGCCCTAGCGCAGTGGCTGACCCAGGCCCGCCTGAATGCCCGCGCCCGCCCGCTAGAGCTGCACCTGACGCAAAGCCATGGGCTCTGGAAAGGCCGCATCGTGTTGCAAGTCGCCAGCCGCGAGACGCCCTGAGCCGCTTGCACACCATGGCCCAAGCCCCCTCGTCTCGTACCCCCTGGCTGTGGGCGCTGCTGGGCGCCACGCTGGGTTTGCTGCTGGCGCTGCTGGCCTTTGCCCCCGCACGCTGGCTGGTCACGCCCCTGGCAGCAGCCAGCCGCGGGCAAGTGCTGCTGCAAGACGCGCGCGGCACGGTATGGAATGGCTCAAGCCAGCTCACCCTGACCGGCGGGCCCGGCAGCAGCGACATCAGCACCCTGCCCGGGCGTCTGGTATGGCGCTTGCAAGCCGGTTGGGGCCACTTGCGCGCGTCCGTTTTTGCCGATTGCTGCATGCAGTCGCCCCTGGTGTTGCAACTCACGCTACGCTGGGGCGGCGTGCACCTGCGCATGCAAGACCAGCGCTCGCAGTGGCCCGCGCTGCTGCTCACCGGCCTGGGCACGCCCTGGAACACCATTCGCGCCGAGGGCCAGTTGGCCGTGTCCAGCCAGGGCTTTGGCGTGCAATGGACTCATGGTCGGCTGGCGTTGCAAGGCCAGTTGCAGGTGGATGCGATGGACATGGCTTCACGCCTGTCCACCCTGCGGCCCATGGGCAGCTACCGCTTTGTGGTGGATGGCGGCGACACGCCGCGCCTGCGCTTAAGCACCACGCAGGGCAGCCTGCAATTGACTGGCAGCGGCCAGTGGACGGACGGGCGGCTGCGCTTTGAAGGCGAGGCCAGCGCCGCGCCCGAGCGCCAGGACGCGCTGTCCAATCTCTTGAACATCATCGGACGGCGCGAGGGCGCGCGCTCCATCATCAAAGTGGGTTGAACCTCTATGACACCAACGCGCATTTCCCCCACGATTCACGGCCAGGCGCGCCTGCGCCACCTGTTTGCGGCCACCGTACTGGCAGGTACGGCCACTTGGCTCTGCCCGGTGGCACTGGCACAAAACGCGCCGGCCGCCTCTGTGGCAAGCGCGCCCAAGCCGGGCGAGCCCATCACGCTGAACTTCAGCAACGCTGAGATCGAGTCGGTGGCGCGCACCATCGGCCTGCTGTACGGCATGAACGTGGTGGTGGATCCGCGCGTCAAAGGCACCATGACGCTGGTGACCGAAAAACCGGTGAACCGCACTGCGGCCATGGCGCAGTTTTTGACCAGCCTGCGCTTGCAGGGCTTTACCATGGTGGAATCGGCCGGCCTGTTCAAGGTCGTGCCCGAGGCTGATGCCAAGTTGCAAAGCAGCGCGGTAGAAACCAACGACAGCGCGCCCAAGGGCGCCAGCGGCGGCCAGATCACGACGCAGATCTTTCGGCTCAATTTTGAATCGGCCACCAACCTGGTGGCCGTGCTGCGCCCGCTCATCAGCCCCAACAACACCATCAACGCCAACCCAGGCAACAACTCCCTGGTGATTACCGACTACGCCGACAACCTGCGGCGCATCGGCCGCATCATTGCCGCCATGGACGTGTCCAACGCCACCGAGGTGGAGGTGATTGAACTCAAAAACGCGATTGCCGTGGACCTGGCGCCGCTGATCCTCAAACTCATCGACGCCAGCAGCAGCGGCGGCGCACCGGCGGGCGCGGCCGACACCGGTTTCAAAACCACGGTAATTGCCGAGTCGCGCAGCAACACGCTGATCGTGCGCGCGGCCAACCCGGCGCGCGTGGCGCTGGTCAAGTCGCTGGTGGAAAAGCTCGACCAGCCTTCCAGCAAAAGCAATGGCGACCTGGGCAATCTGCACGTGGTCTATTTGAAAAACGCCGACGCCACCAAGCTCGCGGCCACCTTGCGCGCGGCGATCAGCAGCGCTGCCGTCAACCCCGCACCGAGCGCGGGCGCCGGTGCAGCGCCGGGTGCTGCCGCCCCACCGGCGGTCACCTCGGGCGGCCAGGTACAGGCCGACACGTCTACCAACTCGCTCATCATCACCGCGCCCGACCCGCAGTACCGCCAGTTGCGCGAAGTGATTGAACGCCTAGACGCCCGCCGGGCGCAGGTCTATGTGGAAAGCCTGATTGCCGAAGTGAGCGCCGACCGCGCGGCCGAGTTTGGCGTGCAATGGCAGCGCGCCTTGGGCAGCAACGGCGACAGCAGCATTGGCCTGTTGGGCACCAACTTTGGCGCGGCGGGCAAAAACATCCTCAGCCTGGCCACGGGCGGCGGCGCGGTACTGCCTGGCAGCGGCCTAAATGTTGGCGTGGCCAACCAGACCAACGGCGTCTATGTGCTGGGCTTTTTGGCCCGGTTTTTGGAGTCCAGCGGCGCGGGCAACGTCTTGTCCACGCCCAATTTACTCACCCTGGACAACGAAGAGGCCAAAATCGTGATTGGCCAGAACGTGCCTTTTGTGACCGGCCAGTTCACCAACACCAATTCGGGCACTGGCTCGGTTAACCCGTTTCAAACCATTGAGCGCAAGGACGTGGGCTTGACGCTGAAGGTCAAGCCGCAAATCAGTGAAAACGGCACCGTCAAGCTGACCATCTTTCAAGAAGTCTCCAGCGTGCAGGCCTCCACCGTGGCGGCGCCCAACGGGCCGACGACCAACAAGCGCACGATTGAGTCCAACGTGCTGGTGGACGACGGCTCGGTGGTGGTGCTGGGCGGCTTGCTGCAAGATGAATTTACCGGCAACGGCGACAAGGTGCCGGGCGTGAGCGATGTGCCGTTTTTTGGCAACCTGTTCAAGAGCGAAGCTCGCACCCGCAAAAAGACCAACCTGATGGTGTTTCTGCGCCCGGTGGTGGTGCGCGATAGCGCTGCCACCGAACGCCTGTCGCTGGACCGCTACGAGCAAATGCGCACCGGCATGCAAGACGCCCAACCCGTGCCAGACGCCAAAGTGCCCATCAACGAGGCGCCCACCCTGCCTGCGGCCGCCCCAGTGGCCCAGCCCAAGAAGGCCGCGCCCTGACATGCGTTACCCGCTGCCCTACGCTTTTGCGCGCAGCCAGCAAGTGCTGCTGGAAGACGACGCCCAGGGCCTGACGCTGCATGTGCAGCCGCTCTCACTGGCCAGCGGCATTGCCGAGGCGCTGCGCAAATACCCGGTGCAACAGGTGCACAACCACACCGCCCCCGTGTTGGCGCAGCGCATCAGCGCGGCCTATGCGCAGGGCGAATCCAGCGCCGCCGCAGTGGTCAGCGAAGTGGAGGGTGAGGCGGATCTCAGCCGCATGATGCAAGACCTGCCGGCCATTGAAGACCTGCTGGAAACCTCGGACGACGCGCCCATCATCCGCATGCTCAACGCCTTGCTCACGCAGGCCGCGCGCGACGGCGCCAGTGACATCCACATCGAGCCCTACGAGCGCCATTCGGTGGTGCGCTTTCGGGTGGACGGCAACTTGCGCGAGGTGGTGCAACCCAACCGTGCGCTGCACGCCGCCCTCATCTCGCGCCTGAAAATCATGGCCGAACTCGACATCGCCGAGCGCCGCCTGCCGCAAGACGGCCGCATCTCGCTGCGCATTGGCACGCGCGCGGTAGACGTGCGCGTCAGCACCCTGCCCAGCGCCCACGGCGAGCGCGCAGTACTGCGCCTGCTGGACAAAAGCGAAAGCAAACTCAGTTTGGAATCGGTGGGCATGCAGGGCGATGTGCTGGCGCGTTTTGCGCACCTGCTGGTGCAACCCCACGGCATTATTTTGGTCACCGGCCCCACCGGCTCGGGCAAAACCACCACGCTGTACGCCGGGCTGCAACGTTTGGACACGCGCGGCAGCAACATCATGACGGTGGAAGACCCGATTGAGTACGAACTCGCGGGCGTGGGCCAGACCCAGGTCAACGCCAAAATTGACCTGACCTTTGCCAAAGCCCTGCGCGCGATATTGCGCCAGGACCCGGACGTGATCATGATCGGCGAGATTCGCGACTTTGAGACGGCGCAGATCGCCATCCAAGCCTCGCTCACCGGCCACCTGGTGCTCGCCACCCTGCACACCAACGACGCGGCCAGCGCGGTGACGCGCCTGACCGACATGGGCGTAGAGCCGTTTTTGCTGAGTTCCTCGCTCTTGGGTGTGCTGGCCCAGCGACTGGTGCGCAAGCGCTGCACCGCCTGCGGCGGCGCGGGCTGCGCGCAATGCGGCCACACCGGCTACGCCGGGCGCACCGGCGTGTTTGAGCTGCTGGTGACCGACGACGCCATCCGCGCCCAGATCCACAACCAGGCGTCTGAGGCCGCCATCCGCGACGCGGCGCTGGCCAGCGGCATGGTGCTGATGCGCGACGACGGCCAGCGCCTGGTCGATGCGGGCATCACCACGCGCGAAGAGCTGCTGCGCGTGACGCGCGACTAGAGGCTGCGTCCATGCCCGCCTACGCTTTTGAAGCCCTGACGGCCGACGGCCAGTTGCGCCGGGGCACGGTCGAGGCCGATTCGGCCAAGGCCGCGCGCACGCAGTTGCGAGCGCAAGCGCTGGTGCCGCTCAAGGTCGAGCCGGTGGCCTCGGGTGCGCAAGGCGAGGCCAGTGGCAGCGCAGGCCTGTTTCGCCGCCGCGTGTTCAACGCCAGCGCCCTGAGCGTGTGGACGCGCCAGTTGGCCAGTCTGGTGGCCTCAGGCCTGCCGCTAGAGCGGGCGCTGGCGTCACTCAGCACCGAGGCTGAACGCGAGGCCGAGCGCAATCTGGTGGCCGATTTGCGTTCTGAGGTCAACAGCGGCAGCACCTTTGCCAAAGCACTGGCGCGCCACCCCGGCGAGTTCTCAGGCATTTTTGTGGCGGTGGTGGGCGCGGGCGAGCAAAGCGGCAGCCTGGGCGCGGTGCTGGAGCACCTGGCCAATGACCTGGAAGACCAGCAGGCGCTCAACGTCAAGCTGCTGGGCGCGGCGCTCTACCCGGCCATCGTCAGCCTGGTAGCGCTGTGCATTGTGGTTTTTTTGGTGACCTATGTGGTGCCGCAGGTGGCCAGCGTGTTTGCCGGCAGCAAGCGCGCCCTGCCCCTGCTCACGGTGCTGATGCTGGGCGTGAGCAGCCTGGTGCGCAGCTACGGCTGGCTGCTGCTGCTGAGCGTCGTGGCGGGCGGCGTGGGCTTGCGCCTGGCGCTGCGCGCACCTGCGCTGCGCTACCGGTTTGACGCGGCCTGGCTGGGCATTCCGGTGGTGGGCAAACTGTCGCGCAGCTTCAATACCGCGCGTTTTGCCAGCACGCTGGCCATGCTCTCCGGTGCAGGCGTGCCCATTCTCAAAGCCCTGCAAGCCGCCGCCGACACCCTGAGCAACCAGGCCATGCGCCAAGACGCGCAAGACGCCCTGGTAGCAGTGCGCGAAGGCGCGCCGCTGGCCGCCGCCTTGGCGCAAAAGAAACGCTTTCCGCCCCTGCTCGCAATGTTTGCCCGCCTGGGCGAACAGACCGGCCAGTTGCCACTGATGCTGCAACGCGCTGCCACCCAGCTCAGCACCGAAGTGCAGCGCCGCGCCATGGGCCTGGCCACGCTGCTCGAGCCGCTCCTGATCGTGGCCATGGGCCTGGTGGTGATGCTGATCGTGCTGGCGGTGCTGCTGCCGATCATTGAGATGAACCAGTTGGTGAAGTAGGCGACGGGCGCTATTCAATCGCCCCAATCGTGGCAATGGTGCGGTCCGGCTCGCTGGCTGCAATCGGCTGGCCCATGTTGTAGCCATAGGGCACGACCCACACGGGCACACCGGCATTGCGGGCGGTGGCCACATCGATGCTGGAGTCGCCCACAAACAGCGCCTCCCCCGGCGCCACGCCAAACTGTGCCAGACAGGCCAGCACGCCTTCGGGCGCAGGCTTTTTGGTGGCAAAAGTGTCGCCGCAAATGACGGCGCCAAAAAAACGCGTCAGGCCATGGGCGTCAAGCACGACCGGGGTAAATGCGCTTTCCTTGTTGGTGACCACCACTAGGTGCACGCCGCGCTGGCGCAGGCGCTCCAGGGTGGGCAGCACGTCGGCATAGGGCTGGCTGCGGGTTCCGCAGCGCTGGGCGTAGTGGGTCTTGAACACGGCGGCGATGTCGGCCAGGGCAGCAGATGCGCGCACCGCCGCCACCGGCAGGCCCTGGCTGCAGGCCAGGGCCTGCACCAGCAACTCGCGCGTGCCGTGGCCAATCCAGTCCTTGACTTGCTGCAGCGCCACCGGCGCCAGCGCAAAGTGGCCCAGCGTGTCGTTCACGGCGTCACAGATCTCGGGGGCGGTATCGACCAGGGTGCCGTCCAGGTCAAACATCACCAGGCGCGGCGGCTTCATGCTGCAATCGCCATGCACCGCGCCGGTAGGGCGCCTTTAGCTAAACACACCGCCATATTCCTTGCGCAGATCGCCCTTTTGCACCTTGCCAGTGCCGCCCACGGGCAGGGAGTCGAGGAACACCACGTCATCGGGCACCCACCATTTGGCGACTTTGGTTTCCAGGAATTTCAGGATTCCTTCCTTCTCCAGAGTAGCGCCAGGTTTGCGCACGATGAAGAGCAAGGGGCGTTCGTCCCACTTGGGGTGCTTGACGCCGATGACGGCGGCCATGGCCACAGCGGGGTGGCCGACGGCGGCGCTTTCCAGGTCAATGGAGCTGATCCATTCGCCGCCGGTTTTGATCACGTCCTTGGTGCGGTCGCGGATTTGCATGGTGCCGTCAGGGGCGATGGTGGCAATGTCGCCGGTGGGGAACCAGCCGTCAACCAGCGGCGACTTCTCGCCTTTGAAGTAGGAAGAAATGATCCAGTGGCCGCGCACCATGAGTTCGCCTTGCGATGTGCCGTCGCGCGGCAAGGTGGCGCCGTCTTCGCTGACGACCTTGATCTCCACGCCAAAGGCGCTGCGTCCCTGTTTGGCCAGCAAGGCCTGTTTTTGTTCTGAGGTCCAGTCTTTGGACTGGGGCGGCAGGGTGCTCATGGTGCCGATGGCGGTGGTCTCGGTCATGCCCCAGCCGTGGCGCACGTCCACGCCGTACACGTCCATGAACTTGGCGATCAGCGCCTGCGGCATGGCCGAGCCACCCACGCCGGTGCGGCGCATGGTGCTAAAGCGCAGGCCGTGCTGTTCCACATAGGCCAAGAGGCCTTGCCAGATGGTGGGCACGCCGGCGCTGATGGTCACGCCTTCGGACTCCATGAGCTCGTAGAGCGACTGGCCGTCGAGCTTGGGGCCGGGCAAGACCAGCTTGGTGCCGCCAATGGGCGCTGCATAGGGAATGCACCAGGCATTGATGTGGAACATGGGCACCACAGGAAGAATCGTGTCGCTGGGTGAGAGCGACAACAAGCCCGGCAGGCAGCCCGACATGGCGTTGAGCACCAGGGCGCGGTGCGAATACATGGCGCCCTTGGGGTTGCCGGTGGTGCCTGACGTGTAGCACAGCGCCGCACCGGTGTTTTCATCGAGTTGCGGCCAGGCAAACACCTCGCTGCAAGGCGCGATCAGCTCGTCGTAGGACAGCAGGTTGGCTACGCCGTCAATGGCCGGCGTGTTGGCCGCGTCGGCCAGACAGATCCAGGCACGCACGCCCGGGCAATGCGCGGCAATGCCTTTGACCAAGGGCGCAAAGGTGGCGTCGAACAAGACCACGCGGTCTTCGGCGTGGTTGATGATGTAGATGAGCTGCTGCGCCTGCAGGCGCGGGTTGCAGGTGTGCATGACCATGCCGCTGCCTGAGACGGCGTAATACGCCTCGAGGTGACGGTGGTTGTTCCAGGCGATTGAGCCCACTGCGTCGCCGCCCGTCAGGCCCAAACCGGCCAGCGCATTGGCCAGCTTGCGCGCGCGCACCGCGCAGTCGGCGTAGGTGTAGCGAAACAGGGGGCCGTGGGTTTCGCGGGACACGACTTCAACGGCGCCATATTGCGCTGCGGCGTGCTCAATCACGCTGGAGAGCAGCAAGGGCAGGTTCATCATCAGGCCGGGTTGGAACATGGCGGGAGCTTTCAATGGATTAAGGACGGGCCATTTGGCAGGAAGTGGGCTGGGCGCTGATGTACGAATCCCACACCACCTCAGAGCGGAAACCGTAGCCGGTTTTCTCGGCGTCGTATTTCACGCCTTTGCTGCCTTGTTTGGCCCAGATGCCCAGGAACAAGGGGGCGAGCAACTGGTGGTCGGTTTTGCGCATTTCGACTTCGCCAATCGGGCTCTTGTACTTCATGCCTTCAAGCGTGTAGGCCACTTTTTTGGGCTCTGCGGTACCGGCTTTTTGCACGGCGGCTGACAACATGCTCAGCGAATTCCAGTGGGCGGCGAAGATAAAGTCTTCGTTGTACTTGGCTTTGTAGGCCAGGTAGGTTTTTTCCAGCTCAGGCGTGGGCGCGTTGTGGCCCCAGTTCCAGATCACGCCGACTTTTTCTGCGCCCCATGAACCCATTTCTGCCGGCGTGCCGGGGTTGTTGGCGTTCATGGTGAAGAAGTTGATGTTCAAGCCGCCTTCTTTGGCCGCCTTGAAAAACAGGGTCAGGTCGCTACCCCAGTTGGAGGTGATCACCGTGTCAGCGCCAGAGGCCTTGATCTTGGCCACATAGGGCGCAAAGTCGCGCACCTGGGCAATCGGGATCATGTCGTCGCCCACGATGGCTACGTCCGGGCGCTTGCGGCCCAGGTACAGGCGCGAAGCCTTGGCCACTTGCTGGCCGTGGGTGTAGTTTTGGTTGAACAGAAACACCTTTTTCACGTCCGGACGCTTGACCAAATAGGTGGTCAGGGCCTCGATCTTCATTTCGCTCGACGGATAGAAGCGGAAATGCCAAAAGTTGCAGCGCTCGTTGGTGAGCAAAGGGTCCATGGCCGCGTAGTTCATGAACACCACGGCTTTTTCGGGCTCGCGCTCGGCGAGCTTGGCAATTGCGTCGCTCAGCGCCAGCGCCACGCCCGAGCCGCCGCCCTGGGTGATGTAGTGAATGCCCTGGTCCACCGCAGACTTGAGCGCCACCACGCTTTCTTGGGGCGAGCCCTTGCCGTCAAAGGGCACGATCTCAAAGGTGGGTTCTTTGCCCTTGGCCTTGGCGTTGAGTTGCAACGCCACTTCGCGCAACTGGCTCAAAGAGCCCTCACCCGTCTTGGCAAAGGGGCCGGACATCACTTCGATGAAGCCGATCTTGATGACTTCGGCGTGGGCAGAGAGGGCTGCCATAGAAGCCAGGGTTGCAAGCGCCACGAGTGCTGACTTGCGAAAGGAAGATGCCGTCGAAAATTTCATGTTGGTTTGCCTTGCGCAAAGGCCAGTGGTTGGAAAGACCGGCTCATTATGCGCAGCAAGCCCGCAGCGGCCCGGTTTGGGCTTGCAAGGCCAGTCACGGAGGGGACAAAGCAGGCCCGGGACCGGGCCGGGGCAGCGCCGTTGGCCCTAATCCAAGGCCACCGGCACCCCCGGCGCCTGCCCGGCGCTGATGAAATAGCTGCGCACCAGGTTGCCACCCCGGTAGGTATTGAACTGGCCACTGCGCCGCGCCGCAGCGGGCGCCAGGGCGCCGTATTCCGGAAAATCCGCATCCGTCCAGACAAACAGCCGGTCGCGGCTGCGCGGCTGGTGCGCCACGTCCAGCAGGTTGAACTGGCTGGGGCGCGCGGCCTGGGCGGTTTGGGCCGACACGCTGGCGTCGGTGTAGTAGATGATTTCGGCGCTGAGCTGGTGCGAGGGCGACACGGCGTGCAGGTAGTCGGGGTGCTTTTTGAGCTCTTCGCCCAGCTCGCGCCAGCCGTAAAACCAGTTGGTGGCGTCGGCCGTGGCCATGGACGCGGACCAGCGCTCCAGCGGCAGCACGCTAAAGCGCGCGTGCAAGGTGGCCGTCATGGCCATGCCCAGCGTCATGGCCAGCGCCACCGACCACAGGCCCCGGCGTAAGAGCGAATAGCCGTCCAGGCAGTATTTGCTGACCAATATGCTGAAAGAAAAATAGGCAAACGCCGGCCAGTTGGCGCCGGCCACATTGCGCAGCGAAGTGAGCGCAAAAAACCCGATCACCGGCACCGAGGTGCACACCACAAACAGCATGGCCTTGTCTTTGCGCACCAGCGCCACGCCTGCGGCCACCATGCCCAGCAGCCACACCAGCGGCCCGGTCAAAAGCAGCTGGCCGGCCGCGTATTCGGCCACGTTGAGCGCATCGAGCGCATTGCCACCCAGGCCGTGGTGCAACTGCCAGCGAAAGGACACCCAGTCGTTCTGGCTGTTCCACCACACCACGGGCGCAAACACCGCCAACCCCAAAAGCAGCGCCATATACGGATGCACGGTTTTAAGCCAGCGCCGCTCGTCGGTGAGCAGCAGGTAGAGCAAAAAACACGGCGCCATCAGCACCGCCGTGTACTTGGACAAGAGCCCCAGGCCAAACACCAGCCCCAGCAGGTACCAGCGCCAGGCCTGGCCGCTTTGCAAGGCCTGCCAAAACAAATACACCCCCAGGCACCAGAAAAACACCACCGGCACGTCAGGCGTCATCACGATCAGGCCCAGCATGGTGAGCGGGTACAGGTTGAACAACATCACGCTGCCTGCGGCCACCGCCTCGCTCTTGAACAACTGCAGCGCCAGGCGCCACATCATCACGCTGGCCGCCAGCAAGACTAGCGAGCCCGACAAGCGCACCCACAGCTCCGACTTAGAGCCCAAGGTGCTGGCCCAAATGAAATAGGCCACCATGGGCGGGTGGTCAAAGTAGCTCCAATCAAGGTAGCGCGACCAAAGCCAGTAATAGGCCTCGTCGGGGTGCAACTGCAGCGCCGCCGACAAATGCAGGCGCCACAGGGCAAGCAAGGCGACCACGACCACCGTGTTGCGCCGGGTCAGCAAATTTTCCATGGCAAGCGACATCCTTGAAACCTGACGCCGCGCTTGAAGCGGGTCGCCAGGCGATTGAATTGCGATGCGCGCCGGGCGGCACGGCCATCGCGTCAATGCGGGATTTTTGCCAATTTGTTTTTAAATTTATTGCGCTGCGTCAGCAATGGAGTGGAAGCTTTTCCACCCACGAAAACAAGATTTTTTGTCGGCGTTGGGCCAGCATCTAAACTTGCTTTGCCAACCCAAGCTCCAAGCCAAAACTCCTTACCGCATGCACCCTCAACGCCCAACACCGGCCCGCACCCAGCCGCTGGAACTCACCCTGCTGTTGACCAGCTTTATTGCGGTCACCTATGCGTTTGGCGTGTACCTGTTTTCTACGCTGCTGCCAGACATGCGCGCGGCGCTGGCCCTGAACTACGCCGAGATCGGCTGGATTACCGGGCTGGGGCAGGTGGGGTTTTTGGTGGGTGCGTTCATCTGTGCCCGGCTGGTGCGATGGTTGGGCGCGGTGCGGCTGATCTTGGCTTCGGTGTTTGCCTGCGGCGCCTGCCTGGCGCTGATGCCGCTGGTGACGAATGCGGTGCAAATAGCCGCACTCATGGTGATTACCGGTGGCGCGGCGGCCACCGTGTGGGTGCCTATGGTGGCGGTAATGCAAGGCGGCATTGCAGCGCAGCACCAGGGCAAGGTGCTGGGGCTGCTGTCCTCGGGCACGGCTTACGGCTTGTTTTTGAACGGATTTAGCACGCCGGCGCTGCTGCCTTTGGGCGGCTGGAAGCTGGTGTGGGTGTTTTCTGCCGCGCTGACGTTTGCGCTCCTGGCCTGGGGCGCCGTGCGCCTGCGGGTGGACCCGACTGCCGCCTTGCACGCGGACGTCCAAGCGCCGCAGCCATTGGGCGACTTGGGCTGGTGCGCTGTGGTGCGCGATCCCTTGGCGGTGCTGGTCTTGCTATTGATGTTCTTCAACGGCATCGCCTGCATGCCGACCATGAACTACCTCGTCTCGTTTTTGCGCGAAGAGCTGGGCTACAGCGCCGAGTCGGCCGGCTGGGTGTGGTCCACCATCGGTTTTGTGGGCATGTTTGGCGGCTTGGCCATGGGCGCGCTGGCCGACAAGATTACGGTGGTCCGGGCGCTGAACCTGAGCTACCTTTTGCTGGCCTTGTGCACCTTGCTGTTTCTGCACCACGCATCGTTGGCCGAGGTGCTGGTGGGCGGGGCGCTGTTTGGGCTGGTGTTCAACGCCATCTTTGGGCTGGTTCCGGCATTTGTCAGCCTGTCGTTTGATGCGCGCAAGGCCACGGCCGTGTTTGCCATGTGCAACGTCTTGCTGGGGCTGGGCTCGATGTTGGGTAACTTGCTGGGCGGCTTGCTGCGGGAGCAGCAGCAGTCGTTTGTGCCGGTCTACCTGGCCTCGCTGGCGGTGGACATGCTGTTGATTGGCCTGAGCCTGTACCTGGTGGGCGCGCGCCGCCGCAAAGCAGCGCTGGCCTAAACCCTAGACCGTACGCCGCAGCGCCTCAAAAAACAACTCCGACTGCAGGCGCTCGCTCATGCTTTGCTGGGCCACCAGCGCAGCCACTTCGGCGCCGACCGGCAGCAGTGGCAAGCCGGTGGAATGGGCCAACACCTGGGCCATGCAGGCGCGTTCCAGGAAATACAAGTCGTCATAGGCGTAGTCCACGCGCGGGCCGCAGACCACCACGCCGTGGTTGCCCAAAAAGGCCACGTCGGCGCCTTGCATGGCGGTGGCAATGCGTTCGCCCTCGCTGGCGTCCAGCGCCAGGCCGTTGTAGTGGGCGTCAATGGCCAGGCGGCCATAAAAGCGCATGGCGTTTTGCGACAAGGTGGTGTCCAGCGCCCGCGAGCGGGTGAGCGTGAGCGCTGTGGCGTAGGGCATGTGGGTGTGCAACACGCAGGCCTTGCCCGCAATGCGGTGCACGGCGGCGTGGATGAACATGGCGGTAGATTCGACCGGATGGCGCCCGGCCAGCACGGTACCGTCGGCGTCCACCAGCACGATGTCGTCGGCGCCAATCTCGCTCCACAACAGCCCACGCGGGTTGAGCAAAAAGCGCCCGCTGGCGTCGGGCAGCTCCACGCTGAAGTGGTTGCACACGCCTTCGCTCAGGCCGTGGTGGGCAGCAGCGCGCAGCGCCAGCGCCAGGTCAGCGCGCAGGCGGGCCACGGTGGGGGATTGGTAGTCTTGTTGGTGCATGGTGGATCCTTCAGTCTGCGGCCTGCCCCTGGGGCGGCAATCGCTGCAAGTTTAGGCGCAGTATTTCAGATTTTCTAAAGCGAAACCTGTCCGTCCACACAGGTCACCACATCGCCACCCACCCACACCTGGCCGTTGGCGTCTTGGGCGATGTGCACCCGTCCCTCCACGCCCAGGCAGCTGCCCTGGGCGGCGGTGTAACTGCTGGGGGCATGGCCCTCGGCAATCAGCCACTGCGCCATGCTGGCGTTGAAGCTGCCCGTGACCGGGTCTTCGGTGATTTGCGGCCCGGTGGAGAAAAAGAAGCGCACGTCCACCGAGGGCTCGTCTGGCATCTGCTGCGCCGCAGTGGCGCCAACGCCCCCGAAGGCGCGCGCCTCGCGGTTGGAGCGCCCAATCAGCCCCGGCGCTGCGCCGCCAGACGCTACCGCCGCCAGCCCCACGCCGCTGATGCCGAACTGCGGCAGCAAGCGCACCAGCGCGGCCATGTCAGGCTCCAGCGCTAGCACGGTAGCAGCGTCGTCCACCAAAAAACCAAAGTGCTGCGGACCGTTGCACAGATGCTGGGCGGCCACAATTTGGCGCGCATGCAAACCCAGGGCAGCGGCCAAAGCGGCCCCCACCTCGGGCGTGGGCGCGCTGCGCACCAAGGGCGGCGCAGCAAAAGCCAGGCGCTGGCCGCCGGGCGAGTCCGGGTGGGGCGTGCGGCTAATGGCCACCAAACCCGCCTTGCACTGCTGCACCACCCGCGCCGGGTCGCGCGGCAGGCCACCGGCTTGCAGCCAGGCATGGCAACTGCCCAGCGTGGGGTGGCCGGCAAACGGCATCTCGTAGCCGGGCGCAAAGATGCGCACTTGGTAGTCGGCACCAGCGGCGGCAGCCTCGGGCGTGGGCGGAAGTAAAAACGTGGTCTCAGACAAATTGGTCCAGCGGGCAAAGTTTTGCATTTGCGCGTCGCTTAAGCCCGTGCCGTCCAACACCACGGCCAGGGCGTTGCCCAGGTAGGGGGTGGCGGTGAAGACGTCTACTTGTTTGAAGGGGCGTTGGATCATGGGGGGGGACTGAGCTTGGTGCGTGGCAACGATGGGCTGAAAACAATACCAGTCGTTTGTAACACCGGCTTTCTGGTTCGCAGTACGGCGCCACGTCGGCTTCAACCGGGAAATCGAGATTTTTTCAACTTAACGAAATTGACAAAATAATCCAGTCAATCGAGAATTGAACTGTCGTGCCCACAACGGCGCTCCCAAACCCAATCACCATGAACACGATAACGCACCCTTTTACTGCCGTTCTTGATTCGATCGGCGCGGCTCGCCCTTCAGCCGCAGACCCGTACGCCACTGAAACGCAGACCACGGCCTTGCTTCGCCGTGGCGCCGATTACCGGCGCGAGCGCATAAATGCCTCCGACATGGTTACCACCGACGAAGCTGCCGAACTGAGTGGCACAACGCGCGTCACCGTCAACGCCTGGATCAAAAGCGGGCGCTGCATTGGTGTAGCGCACCTGCGCCGTGGCTTCAAGATGCCCAAATGGCAGTTCGAACCCTATGTTTTTCCTGTGATCCAGCAACTCTGTGAAAGCCTGGGAACCACTGACGGCTGGCAGTTGTTGTCATTCCTAGAGACTCCGCTCCCGGCACTCGATGATTTGGCCCCGCGCACGGCACTAGAGCGCGGCATCAGCGCCAAACGTATCGTTGAGTTGGCAACAGCACAAGGGCACTAAGCCTTGCCACCCATGCGGTTTGTTGACATTAATCCGTCGGTCATTGAGCTTGCTGCCCCAAACGTTTTCTACCGCGTTCAGCTGATCCGTTCACGCACAAGCAGCGTGGTTTTGAATGGACTGTCCTTGCCGCCCTCGGGGCTGATGCATGGTAGGTTTTGTCTAAAAGATGCGCCAGTGGCTTATTTGGCCGATAGCCCGGAGACCGCGCTGTACGAATCACTGCTGCGGCGAGAGACCGTGAGCCGAAGCCTGTCCGAGCTGCGGCGCAAATGTCTGGTGGAATTTGCCACGAAAGGTCCACTTCGCCTGGCAGATTTGCGCAGCATGGCGGAGCCTTATCCGGTGCTGCAATCGCTGCGTATAGCGCAGACGCAAGAATTTGCTGCGGACTGCAATGCGATGGACTTGGACGGCATTCTGTATGCATCGGCCCAACACCCGCAGCACAGCTGCGTCGCACTCTTCGAAAGCGGCATCCTCCAATTGGGTAAACGCGGCGCGCAGCGCTTGGTCAAAATGGGGACGAATCGCCTGTTACAGGTCGCGCAAACCGCTCTTTGGAGGTCTGGCGTGCCCTTGGTGGAATAGCGCTTTTCGCTTCCTATTCAGCGGCGCCTTGTCCTCTTGTAATGTGCGTCACCCCACCATCCCCATAAGCCCGCAGCACCTCGGAGATGACGATGTGAAAGCCTTTGTACCAAAGCTTGTAGTCGCGCTTGGCCTCTTGGTGGTCGGCGTTGGCGCTAAAGGCTTTGAGCGCGTCCAGGTCGGTCCAGTAGTAGGTGGCGTTAAAGCGCAGGCCGTCTTCGCTTTGCCAGGTCTCGCGCCCCAGGTAGCCGGGGGTGGCGACGGCTGCGGCCTCAATCTTGGCGTCTAGCGCCAGAAAGCGCGCGTCGTAGGTGCCGGGCTCAAAAATAAAGGCCGCCGAGATCATGGCTGAGTCACTTTCAATGCAATCGGCGCCTTTGCCGGAGCCGCCGACAAGCGCTTGCCCAAAAACACCACCGCCACCACGGCTAGGGCAAAGCCCAGGGTCATGACTTCCAACGGTTCGCCCAAGAGCGGCACGGCGGCCAGGATGCTAAAGAAGGGCTGCACCAGTTGCACCTGGCTCACCCGCAGCGCGCCGCCCAGCGCCAAGCCGCGAAACCAGGCAAAGAAGCCAGCCCACATGGAGAACACGCCGACATAGCCCAGCGCCAGCCACGAGGTGGTGCGAATCGCCTGCTCGGGCCAGTGCAGCAGCGCGCCGGGCACGGTCAGCGGCAGCGCCATCACGCACACCCAGCAAATCACGCGCTCGGCGCCCAAGGCGGGCGTGACCTGCGCGCCAAACACATAACCCACCGCCGCCGAGGCAATCGCGCCCAGCAGCAGCAAGTCCGCCCACTCCAGCCCAAAACCCTGGCCGTGCTGGTGCGCGCGCAACAGAGCGAAAGCCACCACCAACACAGCCCCAAAGCCCGCGCACAGCCAAAACCCCAAGCGCGCGCGCTGGTGCAGCACCCAGGCCGACATGGCGGCCGTGGCCATCGGCAGCAAAGCGGTAAACACCGCCGCGTGGCCGGACGTAACCTGGCGCAGCGCCAAGCCCAGCAGCAGCGGAAAACCAATGGCATTGCCCAAGAGCGCCATCAGCAAAGGCAGGCGCTGGGTGGACAAGGGCCAGGGCGAACGGGTGATCAGCAAAAACACGATCGACAAGCCCCCGGCCAGCGCCGCGCGGGCAAAAGTAATAAACCAGGCCGATAGCTGCGGATCGGCGGTAGTGCCAGTGGCCAGCCGCGTCATGGGCAGGGTCACGGCAAAGATCGCCACGCCCAGCACGCCTAGCCACAGGCCCAGAGTTTCTTGTTTGGTATTCATGCGCCAACTGTAGCGGCATGAAAGGACGCATCACTGAAGCCTTGCTTGCGCCCGATC
>CANBVJ010000011.1 GCA_947372865.1 Comamonadaceae bacterium | reverse complement strand
GGCGCGCCTTGCGATACAGCTGGGTCAGCGGCGCGTGGTCGGTATGCAGGTTGTCGCAGACACCGGGGTAGACACACGAGGGCTTACGGCAGTTCTTTTCAATCTCGGGGTCTTTGCAGGCCAAGCGATACATATTGGCCGTGGGGCCGCCGAGGTCGGAGATAATGCCCGTAAAACCGGGGGTGGTGTCGCGGATGCTTTCCACTTCACGCAGGATGGATTCTTCCGAGCGGTTCTGGATGATGCGGCCTTCATGCTCGGTGATTGAGCAGAAGGTACAGCCGCCAAAGCAGCCGCGCATGATGTTCACCGAGAAACGGATCATTTCCCAGGCCGGGATCTTGGTGGCGCCGTCGTGGCTGCCGTTCTCGTCGGCGTAGCTGGGGTGCGGGCTGCGCGCGTAGGGCAGGTCAAACACCATGTCCATCTCGGCCGTGGTCAGCGGAATGGGCGGCGGCGTGATCCACACGTCGCGGGCGGTCACGCCTTCGCCGTGGGCTTGCACCAGCGCGCGGGCATTACCGGGGTTGGTCTCCAAATGCAGCACGCGGTTGGCATGGGCGTAGAGCACCGGGTCGGCGCGCACCTGCTCGTAACTGGGCAAGCGAATGACCGAGCGCTCACGCGGCGGCACCTTGAGTTTGGCCTTGAGCGCGGGGTTGGCGACAAACAACATGGTTTGCGGCTGCGCGGGCAAGGTGGACGCGGAAGTTGGAGTGGCAGCACCAGCACCAGCGCCTGATTTTTCTGCGTCTTGGGCGACCTGCTTGGCCTCGTCTTCACGGGCGCAGGTGGCGCCGTTCTCCGCCGCTACTTCGGATGTCGTCAGATACGGGTTGAAATGGGCCTCGACCCGGCCCGGCGCGTCCACGCTGGTGGAATTGATCTCGAACCAGCCCTTGCCGGTCTCGTCGTCGGGGCGGCGCACAAATGCGGTGCCGCGCACGTCGGTGATGTTCTGCACCGGCTCTTTGGCGGCCAGGCGGTGGGCGATTTCGACAATCGCGCGTTCGGCGTTGCCGTACAGCAGCAAGTCACATTTGGCGTCCACCACAATCGAGCGGCGCACTTTGTCGCTCCAGTAGTCGTAGTGGGCAATGCGGCGCAGGCTGCCTTCGATGCCGCCCAAAATCAGCGGCACGTCCTTGAAGGCCTCGCGGCAGCGCTGGCTGTAAACAATGGCCGCGCGGTCCGGGCGCTTGCCCGCCACGTCGCCGGGCGTGTAGGCGTCGTCACTGCGGATTTTCCGGTCCGCCGTGTAGCGGTTGATCATGGAATCCATGTTGCCGGCGGTCACGCCCCAAAACAGATTGGGTTTGCCCAAGGCCTTGAAGGCCTCGGCGCTCGTCCAGTCGGGCTGGGCGATGATGCCCACGCGAAAACCCTGGGCCTCCAGCATGCGGCCAATCACGGCCATGCCGAAGCTGGGGTGGTCGACATAAGCGTCGCCGGTCACGAGCACGATGTCGCAGCTATCCCAGCCCAGTTTTTCCATCTCGGCGCGGCTCATGGGCAACATGGGCGCATTACCAAAGCGCGACGCCCAGTACTTGCGGTAGCTGCCCAGCGGCTTGGCGGCGCGGGCAAAAAAGGAGACGTCGAGCGGGGCGTTCATGGATAAGGCGGTGGCAAAGCTGTGGAAAAGCTGTGCAGAGTGTGTGCAAAGGCGCGGATTTTACGGTTTCGGTTTCGACATTGCGGGGTGAAGGGTTGTACCTCGCTTGCCCCCCCTATCCCCCCGGCCCCCTTTCCACCCCCACCGGGGCGGAAAGGGGGAGCGAACAGCCACATTTGGTTACTGCGCTTCGGCTAGGGCACCACCGGGCGCCATCGCAGTGCGCGCAGCGGCTCAGGCGCTACGCCAATAGAAGGCTAGCCGAAGCGACAAAACCAAATATGGACTTCGGCCCCCCTCTCTCGCCCGCTGGGCGAGAGAGGGGTTGGGGGAGAGAGTGGGAAAACAGAACTCAATCCAAGCCGCGCGGAGCCTCCCCAAAAAGTTGAACTGGCAAGCCCAAAGCCGCACTTCTTTCACCAGCCTCCAGCAGCGCCATATCGCGCCACACATCTTCTGGCGTAACCGAAGGCGCCAAAGCCTCGCCACGCAAATGCGCCAATAGCCCGGCGTAAAGCGCGCAATAGTCACCAGCCACCGGCAACGCGCTTGCGGTATTCATTTGCCCATCCGGGCAAGTGGTGATTGCGGCGGGCAGCGGGTCAACTCCCCAGTCGGAAGCCGCCCCCCACTGCGGACGCCCGCCCGCCTTGAGCGCGTCTTCCTGCACGTCGAGCCCATATTTGACAAAGCTGCCCTGCGTGCCGTGCACCACGAAGCGCGGCCCCACCGCAGGCACCAGCGCGCTGGAGTGCAAGATCACGCGCAGGCCAGGGTGCTGGTCGCCGTAGCGCAACTGCGCATGGAAATAGTCGTTGACCTGGGCGCCGTCGCGCTGGCAGGCGGTGTCCACCGCAAGCGTTTCGGGCATGCCAAACAGCACCAGCGCCTGGTCCACCAAATGCGCGCCCAGGTCAAACCACAGGCCTGAGCCGGGCAGCGCTTGCTCGCGCCAGCGGTCGGGGACCAGCGGGCGGTAGCGGTCAAAGTGCGATTCAAAGTACACGATGCGGCCCAACACGCCGCTCTGAATCGTTTGTTGTAGTGACAAAAAGTCGGCGTCAAAGCGGCGGTTTTGAAACACGGTGAACACCAAGCCCCGGGCGCGCGCCAGCGCCAGCAGCTCGGTGGTTTGTTCAAGCGTTACGGTGCAAGGCTTGTCCATCAGCACGTGCTTGCCCGCCCGCAAGGCCTCGCGCGCCAGGGCAAAGTGGCTTTCGTTGCTGGTGGCAATGACCACCAAATCGATGCTCGGATCGGCAAAAGCCTGCGCTGGCTGGGCCACTACGGCCACACCGGGCCAGTCGGCAAACACCGCTGCAGGCTTGCTCGACACGATGCAGGCCAGCACAAGCCCCGGTACGCCCGAGACCAGGGGAGCATGGAAAATACGCCCAGCGCTGCCGTAGCCGACCAAGGCGACTCGCACGGGGCGAGAAGGAATAGGAGTTTGAGCGGGTGAAGTCTGGGCATGCATGCCACGATCATCCCCCAAAAAGCGTACAGGTTTTGGCCACCACCACGGTATAAACCCCATGGTGCGTTGGCCCAGGACGGGCGTTTTTGCGCTGGTCCAGACCGTAGAATGAACGGTCGTGCTTTTTTAAACCAAACGGCCAATCCATCTGTGTTTGGCCTACCCGAGGATTTACCGATGAAAAAATTGCTCCTGAGCCTGAGTGTGATCGCCCTGCTTGCCGCCTGCGGCAAAAAAGAAGAAGCCGCCGCTCCGGCAGCGCCCGCTGCTGCCCCCGTGGCAGCCGCCCCCGCTGAACTCAAGGTCGCCATCGACCCCACCTACGAGCCCTTTACCTTCAAGACCGCCGATGGCCAGCCCACCGGTTTTGACGTGGACATCGCCAACGCCCTGTGCGAGCAAATCAAGCGCAAGTGCGTGTTTGTTGAGCAAGTGTGGGACAGCATGATCCCCGGCCTGAACGCCAAGAAATACGACGTGATCATCAGCTCGATGTCGATCACCGACGACCGCCTGAAAGAAGTCGATTTCACCGACAAGTACTACAACACCCCCAGCCGTATCGTGCTGAAAAAGGGCATCAAGTTCACCGACGCCGCGTCCATCAAGGGCAAGAAAATTGGCGTGTTGAAGGGTTCGACCCAAGAGAAATACGCCATGGGCGAACTCAAAACCGCTGGCGTGATCGTCAACTCCTACGAAGCGCAAGACCAGGTTTACCTGGACATCAAGTCGGGCCGTCTGGACGGCACCGTGGCGGACTACATGGAAGTCACCGGTGGTTTCCTGAGCAAGCCTGAAGGCGCCAAGTACGAGCTCGTCGGCCCGGACCTGAAAGAACCCAAGTATTTTGGCTACGGCGCCGGTATCGCCTTGCGCAAGGGCGAAGACGCTCTGAAAGCCGAACTCAACGGCGCCATCAAGGCCATCCGCAGCGCCCCCACCTACAAGGCGCTCAACGACAAGTACTTTGCCAAGTACAACATCGACGTCTACGGCGAATAAGCCGACCCATAAGCCGCAAAAGGCCTGCTTTTAAAGCACTGAAAATCGGCGTACGGCCTTGGCTGCACGCCGATTTTTTTATACCTAAACCATGAACGCCTACTACCTCGGTATCTTGCAAGGCTCGCTGCTCACCGTAGCGGTGTCGCTGTGCTCGCTGGCGGTGGCAGTCGTGTTGGGTTTGCTGGGGGCGGCGGCCCGCCTCTCGGGCCGCCCGGTGGCGGTGGCTTTGGGCACCGCATATACAAGTGTGATCCGCGGCATCCCCGATTTGGTGGTGATGTTGCTGGTGTTTTATGGCGGCACCATGGGGCTGAACCACCTGATGGAGCTCATGGGCAGCAAGCGCACCGTGGACATCAACCCCTTTGTGGCCGGCGTGCTGACGCTGGGTTTTATTTACGGCGCCTACATGACCGAGACCTTTCGGGGCGCCATTTTGGCCATTCCCAAGGGCCAGTCCGAGGCCGCCTGGGCTTTTGGCATGGGCCGCACCCAAACCTTTTTGCGCATCATTGCGCCGCAAATGGTGCGCTACGCCCTGCCCGGCTTTACCAATAATTGGCTGGTGTTGATCAAATCCACCGCGCTGGTGAGCCTGATCGGGCTCAAGGAAATGACCTACATCTCCAAGCAGGCCAGCGCCGCGACGCGTTCGCCGTTTGAGTTTTTCCTGTTCTCTGCGGCCTTGTTTTTGGTCTTTACCAGCGCATCTTTGTATGTGCTGCGCAAGGTGAACGCCCGCTACAGCCTGGGCACGCGCAGGGGGCAGCTCTGATGAAATGGGACGTCATCTTTCAGGCCAAGAACCTGGCCTTGTACGGCGAGGGGATTCTGACCACGCTGGGCCTGCTGTTTTCCAGCCTGGGCGTGGGCGCGGTGCTGGCCCTGGTGTTTGCGCTGGCGCTGACCAGCCGCTCGGCGCCGTTGCGTGCGGTGGTGGGCGCCTATACCTATGTGGTGCGCGGCACGCCGCTCTTGATTCAGGTGTATCTGATTTATTACGGCCTGGGCCAACTGGAATGGATTCAGGCGCGCTGGGACGATGTGTGGCCCTGGACGAACTTCAAGGAACCGTTTTTTTGCGCCCTGCTGGCCTTTAGCCTGAACACGGCCGGCTACACCGCCGAAATGCTGGCTGGCGCCATTCGCGAAACCAGCCCAGGCGAGTTGGAAGCCGCCCAGGCCTATGGTATGGGCCGCTGGCAGGTGCTGTGGCGCATTGTGTTGCCCAGCGCGATGCGCCGCAGCCTGCCCGCCTACAGCAACGAAGTGGTCATGATGCTGCAAAGCACCAGCCTGGCCAGCGCAGTGCCCAGCATGCTGGACGTCACCGCCGCCGCCAGCCGCGTGTATTCCGACTATTACCTGCCGTTTGAAGCCTATTTGTTTGCCGCCGGCATCTATTTGCTGGCAACTTTTGTGCTGATTGGCTTTTTCAAAATCGCCGAGCGCCACTTTTTGGCCTACCTCGCTCCGCGCGAAAACTAAGAGCAATACCCGCCATGCAACGCATTGACCACCCGCTTCTCTCCCCCAGCCTGGGCAGCCACAAGAGCGTGAGCAGCTTTCACTTTGGCACGCCCGGAGGCGGCACCAAGGTCTATATCCAGGCCAGCCTGCACGCCGAAGAGCTGCCTGGCATGCTGGCCGCCCACCACCTGCGCCCCCTGCTCGAAGCCGCCGAAGCCGCGGGCCTGCTGCGTGGCGAAGTGGTGCTGGTGCCAGTGGCCAACCCGATCGGCCTGGCGCAGCGCCTGGACCACAAGCCCATGGGACGCTTTGAACTCGACACGTCCGAGAACTTCAACCGCAATTACCCCAACCTGGCCGCCGCCGTGTCTGGCCAAGTGCTGCCGGCCCTGGGCCCGGACGCCGCCGCCAATGTGCGCACCGTGCGCGCCGCCATTGGCCAGTACCTCAATGATTGGAAAGCCACGACCGAGTTGCAAAGCCTGCGCCGCACCCTGATGCAACTGGCCTTTGATGCCGACTACTTTTTAGACCTGCACTGCGACTGCGAAGGCGTGCTGCACTTTTATTGCGAAGAACCCTGCTGGCCCCAGCTCGAAGCCTTGTCCCTCTTTTTGGGCAGCGAAGCCACCCTGATTGCCAAAAACTCAGGCGGCGGGCCCATTGACGAATGTTTGTCGGGCGTCTGGTGGCAACTCGCCGCCCAGTTGCGCACCCAGGGCAACAGCGCACCGCTGCCCCAGGGTTGCTGCAGCACGACCATTGAGCTGCGCGGCGAGTTGGACGTAAGCCATGCCTGGGCACGGGCCGATGCACATGCCATAGTGCACTTTTTGCAGCACATCGGTGTGCTGCATACGGACGCCCTGCCCCCAGTGCCCGCGCCGCGCTGCACGCCCACGCCCTTGGCCGGATCCGAAACCTTGCGCGCCAGCGGCCCCGGCGTGCTGGTGTTTGCCGCCGATCCCGGTCAACCGATGCGCGCTGGTGACCTGGTGGCCGAAGTCATTGACCCGATTGAGAACACCGTACAGCACGTCGTCGCCGGAGTGGACGGCGTGCTGTACGCCCGGATTCGCGACCGCTACGTCACCGCAGGCTGCGAGATCGGCAAAATTGCCGGTGCCACGCCCTTTCGCACCGGCAAACTTCTGGGGGACTGATGGGCCACACCGATTCGCACCACGCCATGACCAACGCAGCCATCAAACTCCAGGCCCTCAATATCCACAAGCGCTTCGGCAGCAACGAAGTGCTCAAAGGCGTCTCGCTCACGGCCCGCGCGGGCGACGTCATCAGCATCATCGGCAGCTCGGGCTCGGGCAAAAGCACATTTTTGCGCTGCATCAACCTGCTGGAAAAGCCGCACCAGGGCACGATTGCCGTGGCTGGGGAAGAACTGGTGCTCGTGCCCGCCAAAAACGGCGAATTGAACGCCCGTGACCCCAAACAGCTGCAGCGCCTGCGCACCAAACTGGCCATGGTGTTTCAGCACTTCAACCTGTGGGCGCACCAAACCGTGCTGCAAAACATCATCGAGGCGCCGGTGCATGTGCTGGGCGTGCCGCGTGACGAGGCTATTGCCACGGCGCGCAAATACCTGGCACGCGTGGATCTGGCGGGCATGGAAGACCGTTACCCCGCCCACATGAGTGGCGGCCAGCAGCAGCGCGTGGCCATCGCCCGCGCCCTGGCCATGGAGCCCGAGGTGATGCTCTTTGACGAACCCACCAGCGCCCTGGACCCCGAACTCGTGGGCGAAGTGCTGCGCGTCATGCGCACCCTGGCAGAGGAAGGCCGCACCATGGTGGTGGTGACCCACGAGATGGGTTTTGCCCGCGAAGTGGCCAACCACCTCATCTTCTTGCACAAAGGCCTAGTGGAAGAAGAAGGCAACCCGGCGGAAGTGCTGGCCCGCCCCAAGAGCGAACGGCTGGGGCAGTTTTTGGCGGGGAGTTTGAAGTAAGGATGCAGCCGAGTGACGTGACGCGGCCTGTTGCGTTTGAATGGCGGCGGCCTCTCGCATCAATACGAATTTAATTACTTAAATTAATGAATAATTTAGTGTAAAGTGCATTTTTTGTAATTTTTACACTTTTTAATGATTTTGCGCACGACGCTGGTGTTCTGCCTCTGCGCTCTCATCGTGGCGTGCGGCGGCGCGAGTGGATCTTCTGACGCGGCATTGGCGCCTGCGTCCGTTTCTTTGTCTGGCACTGCCGCTACCGGCGCACCAATTGCCAATACTGTGCTGCAAGTGAAGTGTCTTGGAAGCACCGGTTTGGTAGCGACGGGCACGACCACTACGGACTCGGACGGACGGTATGTCATTGCCATGGCTGGCGCACAAAAACCGTGTTTATTGGAACTGACTGCTGCAAGCGGAGCAGTGCTGCACGCCGTTTCAAATGACCTCACGGGTGTGGCGAACATCACACCTTTGACTGAAGCGCTGGCGGGAGCTGTATTGAACCAGCAGGACCTCTCCGCGTTGTTCACAGGCTTGGACGCGTCCTTGCTTAGCGCAATAGAGAAAAAGGTTAATGCCATCACCGTGAGTGCCGCGTGGACCACCGTCAGGGCCGCGTTGGCAAGCAAAGGTCTCGATGTGGCTGGCATTACCACCGAACCCACGACTGCGACCTTGTCTGCGTCTGCTGTCGGTCAGGGCAACGCCTATGACAAATTGCTGGACGACATCAACACCCTGAGTTTGCCGCCCGCTAACCTGTACCTCATGGCCGGCGGCAGCACCTTCGTAAAATTAGATGGGACAGGAACGGCCTTAGCCATACAGGCAGGAGACTGGGTGGACGGTGGTAGTGCTGCGCGTGGCAGCGCATGGGACTGCGTTCATGACACAAAGACGGGCCTGTACTGGGAGGTAAAACGCAACGACCCCACCCATCTGCGTCACCAGGGCCATTTGTACTCATGGTACGACCCTGCCCAATGGCTCGACGACAAGTTGTCAACACCGACGAACCCTGTCTATGTGAACATCACTGGCGGCAGTTCTGGTTCTGAGTCCAGTGGAATATTGAACTCCTGCAAAGGAGTCGCCAACGCGGGAAAGTGCAACACAAGCAGTTATGTCGATGCCGTCAACTCCTCGGCTTTGTGCGGTTTTCGTGATTGGGTTGTTCCCGATGCCGATACCTTGCAAGGCTTGCTCAAGGACACGCCGGCGGGCCCCATGATTGACTCCAATTTCTTTCCGAACACGCGCTCGGGCACAGTTTCAGATATTGCCTATTGGTCCAGCTCACCCAGTGCGAACAACACGGCGTACGCTTGGCATGTGAGTTTCGGCAGCGGAGTGGTTGAAGACGGTTTGAAGTCGAGCGCCAGGCCACTTCGCTTGGTCCGTGGAGTAGCAGCGACTACAGTAAACCGCAAATCCCTGATAACTTGCGACAGCGCGTTGAGCGGCACTGCAAATCCACCCCTGACCAATATTCCCGCCAGCCGTCCGGACAGTCGCTACACCGTTACCGACACGACCGTGCTGGACCAGATTAACGGTCTGGTTTGGCAGCGATGCGTCATGGGCGTGAGCGGCGCGCAATGTGACCAGGGAAACCCGGCACGGCGAACACTGGCTGACGCGGTGCTCGATGCGCAAAGCGTCGGCAATGGATGGCGACTGCCCACTAAAAATGAACTAGCGAGTTTGGTCGAGAGAAAATGCAGCTCGCGCTTTGTGCGCGGCACACTTGGCGCCCTGGACAAAAATGTCGATGGTGCCTTGAACCTCACGACGTTTGCGCAGCCAAAGTACACCACCACCGTCTGGTCATCAACGCCCAATGCAGCCTACAGCGGTCAAACATGGATCGTTAACTTCTATAACGGCTTTGTCAGTTACACGGGAAACACCGAAACTCTAAATGTGCGGCTGGTACGCAAGCCCTGATGCTCAGAGTTTCAGTTCGCTAAGCCCGCCGATGATGCCAACCCCTTATTTGTGCGCGTTGGCTCGCTGCGGTGAACCGCCCTACTTCCCGCCCAGACCCATAGACCGCGAGATCACCTCTTTCATGATCTCATTCGTGCCGCCATAAATGCGCTGCACGCGGGCGTCAGCATACGCGCGGGTGATGGGGTATTCCCACATATAGCCGTAGCCGCCAAAGAGCTGCACGCATTCGTCCATCACCTTGCATTGCAGGTCCGAGCACCAATACTTGGCCATGCTGGCGGTGGCGGTGTCGAGCTTGTCTTGCAGCAGCAGCTCGGTGCATTTGTCCACAAACACGCGCGCCACTTGCACTTCGGTCTGCATCTCCGCGAGCTTGTAGCGGGTGTTCTGAAAGGCCGCAACCGCTTGGCCAAAGACCTTGCGCTCTTTCACATAGTCCAGCGTCCAGCCGATGGCGGCTTGCGCGGCGGCCACGGCGCCAATGGCAATTTGCAGACGTTCCCAGGGCAGCTGCTCCATCAGGCAGATAAAGCCCCGATTTTCCAGCGCGGCGCCACCCAGCAGGTTTTCCGCGGGCACGCGCACATCGTCAAAAAACAGCTCGGAGGTGTCTTGCGCCTTCAGGCCCAATTTGTTCAGGCGCTTGCCCACCGAAAAGCCGGGCATGCCGCGCTCCACCAGCAGCAAGCTGGTGCCCTTGGCCCCGGCCGCCGGGTTGGTTTTGGCCACCACGATCACCAGGTCAGCGTGCCAGCCGTTGGTGATAAAGGTTTTGCTGCCTTTGAGCACATAGCTGCCGTCGGGCTGCACGGTGGCGGTGGTTTTGATGCCTTGCAGGTCTGATCCGGCAGCGGGCTCGCTCATGGCAATGGCGCCAATCATCTCGCCGCTGGCCAGGCGCGGCAGGTAGCGGGCTTTTTGTTCGGGCGTGCCGTAGTGCTCAATGTAAGGCGCCACGATTTCGCTGTGCAGGCTGTAGCCGATGCCCGAGAACCCCGCGCGGCCAAGTTCTTCCATTTGCACGATCGAATACAGCTTATCGGCGCCTGCGCCGCCAAATTCCTCGGGCATGGTCATGCACAAAAAGCCGTTGTCGCCCGCCTTGTTCCACACCGCGCGGTCCACGTAGCCTTGTTCCTCCCACTGGGCGTGAAAGGGGGCGATTTCCTTGTCCATAAAGCGGCGAAAACTGTCGCGAAAGGCTTCGTGCTCAGCGGAGAAAAGGGTTCTGTCAATCATGGCGTGGGCTTTCAGGATGTCGATAAGGGGACAAGCAGGCTATTTTTGCAAAGCGCTTGCTTGGTAAAAAACAATATACTGTAAACGCAAGCGGCAAACGCGCACAGTTGCGCGAGAAGCACGCTTTTTTTGGCATCCCCACCTGTTTAACCGGAGAAACACCCATGACCGAAGCCTATGTGTTTGACGCCTTGCGAACGCCGCGTGGCAAGGGAAAGAAGGACGGCAGCCTGTACGAGGTCAAGCCGATCAACCTGCTCGCGGGCCTGCTGACCGACCTGCAGCAGCGCCACCAGTTTGATACCTCGCAGGTGGACGACGTGGTGATGGGCGTGGTCTCGCCCGTGGGCGAACAGGGCAGCGTGATTCCCAAAGTGGCCGCCCTCAAAGCAGGCTGGGATTTCCGCTGCGCCGGCGTGCAGATCAACCGCTTTTGCGCCTCGGGCCTGGAAGCGGTAAACATGGCAGCACAAAAAGTGCGCTCGGGCTGGGAAGACCTTGTGGTGGCCGGTGGACTTGAGAGCATGAGCCGCGTGCCCATTGGCTCAGACGGCGGCGCCTGGGCGCAAGACCCCGAGACCAATCTGCAAACCGCATTTGTGCCCCAAGGCATTGGCGCCGACCTGATCGCCACGCTAGAAGGCTTTAGCCGCCACGACGTGGACGCCTTTGCGCTGGAATCGCAGCGCCGCGCCACCCACGCGCAGGCGCAAGGCTACTTTGAGCGCTCGGTCATGCCGGTGCGCGACGCCATTGGCAATGTCATTTTGGGCCGCGACGAATTCATCAAGCCCAACACCACGCTCGAAGGCCTGGGCGGACTCAAGCCCGCGTTCGAGCAAATGGGCGCCATGGGTTTTGACCAAGTGGCGCTCACCCGCTACCCGCAGGTTGAACGCATCGTGCACGTGCACCACGCGGGTAACTCTTCGGGCATTGTGGACGGTGCGGCTGCCGTGCTGATCGGCTCTGAATCGGCCGCCAAAACCCACGGCCTCACGCCCCGCGCCCGCATTGTGGCCACGGCCCTGAGTGGCGCCGACCCGACCATCATGCTCACCGGCCCCATGCCTGCCGCGCGCAAGGCGCTGGCCAAAGCCGGTTTGCGCATTGACCAGATTGACCTGTTTGAGGTGAACGAAGCCTTCGCCGCCGTGGTGATGCGCTTCATGAAAGAGATGCAGGTGCCGCACGACAAAGTCAACGTCAACGGCGGCGCCATTGCCATGGGCCACCCGCTGGGCGCCACCGGCGCCATGATTTTGGGAACCCTGATTGACGAACTGCACCGCCGGGGCCTGCGTTACGGCCTGGCCACGCTGTGCGTGGGCGGCGGCATGGGCATTGCAACCATTGTGGAAAGAGTGTGAGCATGAAAACGATTCAATACCAACTCCAGGACGGCATTGCCACCGTCACCTTTGACGAGCCGGGCTCGCCGGTCAACACCATGTGCGCGCAGTGGAACGACGACATGCACGCGCTTGCTGCGCAGGTGCTGCAGGACAAGGATGCGATTCGCGGCATTTTGCTGACCTCGGCCAAATCCACCTTTTTTGCCGGTGCCGACCTCAAAGCCACCATGCGCATTCGCCCCAAGGACGCGGCTGCGGTGTTTGCCCAAATAGAGCAGATCAAGCATGACTTTCGCACCTTGGAGACCCTGGGCAAGCCCGTGGTCAGCCTCTTGGGCGGCACGGCGCTGGGCGGCGGCTGGGAAGTGGCGCTGATTGGCCATCACCGCATTGCCATTGACGACCGCAAGATCCAGTTTGGTTTGCCCGAGGTGACCTTGGGCCTGTTGCCCGGCGCCAGCGGCGTGACCAAAATGACCCGCCACCTGGGCCTGATGGGCGCGCAGCCCTATTTGGTGGAAGGCAAAACCTTTGGTCCCGCGCAGGCCAAAGAACTCGGCCTGGTGCACGCGCTGGTGGCCCCCGGTGAAAACGCCCACGCGGAAATGCGCACCCAAGCCCTGGCCTGGATTGCCGCGAACCCCAGCGCCCAGCACCCCTGGGAAGCCAAAGACTACAAAGTGCCCGGCGGCCTGCCGTCCAGCCCCAAGGTGGCGGGCATGTTGTCAATCGCACCGGCCATGCTGGCCAAGCAAACGCGCGGCGATTACCCCGCGCCCGAGGCCATTTTGTCCTGCATGGTCGAAGGCCTGCAGGTCGATCTGCCCACCGCGCTGCGTATTGAGAGCCGCTACTTGGCCAAGCTCATGACCGGCGTGAACGCCCGCGCCATGATCAACACCTTCTTCTTCAACATGAACGCCATCAAAAGCGGCCAGTCGCGCCCCGGCACGGCGGCGCGCTTCAAACCGACCAAGGTCGGGCTGTTGGGCGCGGGCATGATGGGTGCGGGCATTGCCTACGTGCAAGCCAGCAAGAGCATCACCTCGGTGCTCAAAGACGTGAGCCAGGAAAAGGCAGACGCGGGCAAAGCCTACAGCGCCAAGATCAGCCAAGGCCTGGTGGACAAGGGCCGCATGGCACCCGCCGCCCAAGAGAAACTGCTGGCACTGATTCACCCCACCGCCGCGCTGCACGACCTGCAAGACTGCGACCTCATCATCGAAGCCGTTTTCGAAAACCGTGAACTCAAGGCCCGTGTCACGCAAGAGGCCGAGCCGCTGCTCAAGGCGGGCGGCTTTTTTGCGTCCAACACCTCCACCTTGCCCATCAGCGGGCTGGCCAAGGCGTCCACGGCGCCGAATAAGTTTGTCGGCATCCACTTCTTCAGCCCGGTGGACAAGATGAAACTGGTAGAAATCATCCGCGGCAAGGCCACGGACGACGAGACCGTGGCGCGCGCTTTTGACTATGTGCAGGCCATTGGCAAGATTCCGATTGTGGTGAACGACTCGCGCGGCTTTTTCACCAGCCGGGTGTTTGGCACCTTTGTGATGGAAGGTGCGGCCATGCTGGGCGAAGGCATTCCGGCGGCCGCCATCGAGAACGCTGGTATGCAATGCGGCATGCCCGTGGGGCCACTGGCCGTGCTGGACGAGACCGCACTCACTTTAAGCGTGCACGTGATGGACCAAACCATTGCCGACTTTGCCGCCGATGGAAAAACCTATGTGCCCACGCCTGGTGAAGCGCTTGTGGCACAAATGGTGCGCCAGCACCAGCGCCCCGGACGCGCCGGGGGCGGCGGCTTTTACGACTACCCCACGGAAAAAGGCGCCAAAAAGCAGCTGTGGCCCCAGCTCAAAGCTTTGTACGAAAAGCCGGACGTGGCCTGGACCATCACCGACCTCAAAGACCGCCTGCTCTACCGCCAAGCGGTGGAAACCGCGCGCTGCCTGAGCGAGAACGTGCTCACCACGGTACACGACGCCAACATCGGCTCCATCTTCGCCATTGGTTTTCCCGCTTGGACTGGCGGCGCCATGCAGTTTATTTACGGCATGGGCATAGACGCTTTTGAATCCCGCTGCGCCGAATTGGCAAGCCACTATGGCCCCGGATTTGCGCTGACGGACGCGGTAAAAGCCGCCATCCGCAAGTTCGAACCGGTGTACTGAAGCGCGGCCTAAGCTGTATGGAAAGTGCGGCGCCCAAGGGGAAACCCGAAGGCTCCGTACACATGTGTATGCGACAATGGATTTTTGACATTCTGAGGGGTGGCGTATGCGCATGCTGAAAAAGGCTTTGGTGGGCTTGGTGGGCTTGGTGGGTCTGGCGCTGGTGGCGGCAGCCGGGGTCTGGGTCTTCCAAAAGCAAGTAGGAACCGCCCTACTGCAACGCGTGGCCCATGCCAATGTGGGACGCAACATCATCCCCACCCTGCCCGATGGTTTGCATGTGGCGCTGTGCGGCACGGGTTCACCCTTTCCTGACCCCACGCGCGCCGGGCCGTGCACCGCCATCATCGCGGGCGAGCGCCTGTTTGTGGTGGACGCGGGCGAAGGCTCGGCCCGCAACATGGGCTACATGGGTTTGCCCCTGGGCAAGATGGAAGCCTTGCTGATAACCCATTTCCACTCCGACCACATTGACGGCCTGGGGCCCTTCATGCTGCAGCACTGGGGCATGGCCACGGCCACTGCGCCGCTGCCCATCTACGGGCCTACCGGTGTGGTGCAGGTGGTGGACGGCTTTCGGGCCGCCTATGTGCTGGACTATGGCTACCGCGTGAAACACCATAGCGAAAAAGTCATGCCCTCAAACGGCAGCGGCGGCAAGGGCATGCCGTTCGCCTTACCACCGGTGGGCCAGGGCGACACGGTGGTCGTGCTGGACGACAAGGGCCTCAAGATCACTGCCTTTCGCGTCAACCATGCGCCCATCGAGCCGGCGGTGGGCTACCGCTTTGACTACAAGGGCCGCTCGGTGGTAATCAGCGGCGACACGACTCCCACGCCCTCGCTGGTGGCCGCCGCCCAAGGCGCAGATATTTTGGTGCACGAAGCATTGCAGCCCAAACTGGTGAAGATTCTGGAGTCTGAGTTTGAGGGAAAAAACATGGGCAACCTGGCCCATGTGATGCAAGACATCCTGAACTACCACACCACGCCGGAACAGGCCGCCGCCCAGGCCAGCACGGCCCAGGTAAAGCAACTGGTGTTCAACCACATCGTGCCGCCGCTGCCTGTCAAATTTGCCTACCCGGCCTTTGTGGGTAATGCCGCCCAGTTCTTTGGCGGTCCGATCACGGTGGGGGAAGACGGTATGCTGTTCACCCTGCCTGCAAACTCTACGGCAATTGACAAAAAGCGCCTGATGTAAGCGCACTGCGCCCCACTCTTCCAAACCCAAGTAGCCCATGTTCAACACCCTGTCCAAAGCGCTTTTAAGCGCCACCTACCTACTGGCGCTGGCCAGCCTGTTCATCGTGCTGCCCATGGGTGCCACCCCAGTGGTGCAAAAGTTGGCGCTGGCCTTGCTGGCTGTGCACGTGCTTGAATGCCTGTTGGCGTTCAAATACGTCAAAAGTTATCCCGGTGCGCTGTGGGTCAGCGTGCTGCTGGCCTTGCTCTTTGGTTTGCTGCACTGGATGCCGCTGGCCAAAGCGGCCCGTCTGGCCAACGCCGACCAAGCAGCCCCATGAACGCCAAAACCCACTGGAGCGCGCGCGCCAAGCGCATCGCGGTTGCCGCCCTGCTGTACCTGGGCGCGGTGGCGCTGGGCCTGGGGTCCGCCTGGTGGGTGCTCAAAAAATCACCCTGGCTTAACCCTTCAGTAGAAGTGGGCGCGTGGCGCACCAATCTGCAAGCCGGTAGCCAGGACGCCGGCATGTACACCCGTGCCACCATCGCCGTCAACGCGCTCTTGGCATTGGGCCGCGACGAGACCATGTATTTCGTGGCTATCCGCGACGACGCAGGGCACGCATTGCGCTCGCAGTGCAGCTACCGCATTACTGGCGTGCCGCCCCAGGCGCGCTGGTGGAGCATTACCGCCTATGCCGACGACATGTTTTTGTTTGACGCGCCCAATGGCCACTACAGCCTCAACGGCAGCACCGCCAAGCTCGACGCCGCCGGGGCGTTTTCGCTGGGCACAGGCCCTACCGAACAGGCGGGCCTGTACTGGCTGCCCACGCCGGGCAAGCGCGGGCTGATCCTGACGCTGCGCCTGTACAACCCCACGCCCGCCCTGCAAGCCGCGCCGCAATCGCTGGTGGCGCCCGCCGTGCAACAAATCGGGGACTGCGCATGAAAAACTTCAGCGAACACCAGCGCCTGTGGTTTTACCGCCTGCTCACCCTGCTTGTGACCGCCTTGTTGGCGCACCTGCTGGCGGTCTGGGCTGCGCCGCGCCTCATCATGCAGGTGCTGATGCACGGTCCGGCCGCACAAAAAATGAACATGCACAACCAGGCGGCCTTTCCCGAGGCCGTCACCGCCAAGTCTCGCTCGGTGGTCATGCCCAGTCCGGACATGCTGTATTCGGTCTGCGCTTATGACTTGCGCGACGGCCCGATTCGGGTGCGTACCGCCCCGGCGCTGGCCAATTACTGGTCGGTGGCGCTGTACGCGGCCAACAGCGACAACTTCTTTGTGCGCAACGACCGCCAGGCCCAAGGCCACCCCGTGGACTTGTGGCTGGTGCCGCCCGGCGGCGACCCGCAGCAAAAGCCACCCCCGTCCGGCGCCGAAGTGGTGGTAAGCCCCAGCAGCACCGGCTTTTTGCTCATGCGCGTGCTGACCACCGACTACCAGGCGGAACAAGCCGTAGTGGAGCCTGCGCGGCGCACGCTGCAGTGCAGCCAGGGCTAGGCCGCGCCATGCTCGCTCGCATGCTGCGCAAGATTCTGCTGCTTCAGGCGGCATTTTTTGCCATGGGTTCGGCGGCCGTGACCTGGCTTGCAGGCTGGCCGATGTGGGCTGGGCTGGTGATTTTTGCCGTGCTGCCGCTGGTACTGGTCGCGATATGGATGCTGAAAAGCACCATCCACGCCAGCCAGGGCCAAGCCCATTGGCCCAGCATCATCCGCGCCAGTTTGGGCGAATCCTTTTGGGCCTACCGCTTTTTCGTCACCCGCCTGCCCTGGGCTTGGCGTGCGCCACAGTTGCAGCCTGCAATGGGGTCGCAAGCGCGCATTGGTGTGGTTCTGGTGCACGGCTTTGTGTGCAACCACCGCGTCTGGGACGACATGGCGCAGCGCCTGCGCGCGCGGGGACATGCGGTGTTTGCTGTGGACCTGGAGCCGGTGTTTGCCTCGATTGACGACTATGCCGCTGCCATAGAGCACGCGGTGCAAAGCCTGTGCAAGCACACGGGCGTCCAAGAAGTGGCGCTGGTCGGTCACAGCATGGGCGGGCTGGCCATTCGCGCCTGGATGCGCGCCCACGGCACCGCGCGCGCGGCGCTGGCTGTGACCCTGGGCACGCCCCACCAAGGCACCCAGGTTGCGCCCCACGCCCGCGCGCCCAATGGCAAACAAATGGTTTGGCAAAGCGCTTGGTTGGCCGCGCTGGCCGCCGGCGAAAACGCAGCGACCCGCAATCTGTTTCGCATTGCCATCACGCCCCAAGACGCCATCGTCTTTCCCCAGCGCGAGCAGGTCTTGCCCGGTGTGGTGCCCCAGGTATTTGACGGCATGGGCCATGTGCAGTTGTGCAGTAACCCCCATGTGATGGACTGGGTCGCCGAGCAACTGGCCGGCGCCCACGCATGAACAAGGCAGCCGCACAGCGCCCAGCATCGGTGCGCGCGCTGTTTTGGGCGTTTTCCTGGCTGGCCCTGCAGGGCTTTGGCGGCGTGCTGGCCGTGGTGCAGCGCGAGCTGGTCGATAAAAAACAGTGGCTCACGCAAGAAGAATTTGTTGAAGACTGGGCGGTGGCGCAAATCATGCCCGGCGCCAACGTGGTCAATCTGTCGCTCATCGTGGGCGACCGCTACTTTGGCTGGCGCGGCGCGCTGGCGGCGCTCTCGGGCATGTTGGCGCTGCCCTTGGCGGTGGTATTGGTGCTCACCATCAGCTTGTCCGGTGTGGCAGACCTGCCCGTGGTGCAGGGTGCGTTGCGCGGCATGGGCGCCGTGTCCGCCGGCCTGATTGCAGGCACCGGCTTCAAACTCATGGCGGCGCTGCGCAAAAACGCCATGGGCAAGCCCGTCTGCGCCGCACTGGCGCTGCTGACCTTTGTTGCCATTGGCGTGCTGCGCATTCCGCTGGTGTGGGTGCTGCTGGGGCTGGGTGCGCCGGGCATGGCCTGGGCTTATTACTGCCTGCTGGCGCAACACAAGGGGACGCGCACATGAACTCCTGGGGATGGCATGAGCTCTCCACGCTGTTTTTGCACTTTGTGTCGCTCTCGCTGATGTCGGTAGGTGGGGCAATCACCACCGTGCCCGAGATGCACCGTTTTCTGGTCAACGACCAGGCCTGGCTGAGCGAGGTCCAGTTCAGCAACGCCATTGCGCTGGCGCAGGCGGCGCCCGGACCCAATGTGTTGTTTGTTGCGATCTTGGGCTGGACCGTGGGGATGAACGCGGCCGGTGGAACAGCGGCTGGCGCGGCGGCCTGGGCGCTGGCCAGCGCCTGCGTGTTTGCCACCATGATGGGCATCGTCTTGCCCAGCGCGACCCTGACGTTTTTTGCCGCCCGCTGGGGCCACCGCAACCGCGAGCGGCCCACGGTGCGCGCCTTCAAGCTGGCCATGGCGCCGATTGTGGTGGCCTTGCTGGTGGCAACGGGCTGGATTTTGGCGGGCTCCCACGGCAGTTGGGGCGTTAACCCCGGCGCCTACGTCGTCACGGCAGCCAGTGCGCTGCTGGTGTGGCACAACCGCATTCACCTCTTGTGGATCCTGGGTGTCGGCGCCTTGGCCGGAGTGATGGGCTGGGTTTGAGGCCCTTGCGCGCTGCGGCTTAGCGCGGATTCTCGAAAAACACGTAATTGGTGGCGTAGTCGCTGATCTCGAAGTAGACTTTTTTCTCGCCGGGATCGGCTTGCAGGTTCAGGTTTTCGTCCAGCACGCCGTAGCCAAAGCGGTAAGGCCGGGGCTTGTTGTCGTCGGTGCCCATGGCGGTGCTCAGTTTGTCGATTTTGATAAAGCGACGCACCAGCTTATCCCCGGCATACACCTCCAGCACGCCGTTGGTGCCGGTCCAGTTCTGGATTTCCCGGCCCACCTTGTTTTGCTGCTCTTGCGTGCAAGACACCAGGCCCAAGGCACTGATCGCGGCCAGCGCGACAACGGCAATACGGCGATTGAACAGGGACATAAGCGCTCCTAGGGCAAATTCAGGCGCCGCCGCGTTGGCGCAGCGCTTCGTACAAACACACGCCGCTGGCAACCGACACGTTCAGGCTTTCCACCGCGCCGCGCATGGGGATGCGCACCAGTTGGTCGCAGGTTTTGGCGGTGAGCTGGCGCATGCCGTCTCCCTCGGCACCCAAGACCAAGGCTACCGGACCAGTCAAATCGGCCTGGTACAGGGTTTGGGTGGCCGTATCGCTGGTGCCGATGATCCAGATGTTGCGTTCCTTGAGCTCGCCTAAGGTGCGCGCCAGATTGGTCACCATGAAATACGGCACAGTTTCTGCCGCGCCGCTGGCCACCTTGGCCACGGTGGCATTGATGCCGGCTGCGTGGTCTTTGGGGGCAATCACCGCGTGCACGCCCGCGCCGTCCGCCACACGCAGGCAAGCGCCCAGGTTGTGCGGGTCGGTCACGCCGTCGAGCACCAAGATGAGCGGGTTGAAGCGCTGGTCGGTCGGCAGCGCGCTTTGCGTGGCTTCCAGGTTTTCCAGCAATTCGTCCAGCGAATGCACTTGGGTCAGCGCCTGCACCCGAGCAGCTACCCCCTGGTGGCCATGGCCGCCGCAGAGCTTGGACAAGCGCATGCTGTCGGCCTCAATCAGGCGTACCCCGGCTTCCTTGACCTTGTCAATGAATTGGCGCATGCGCGCGTCGCGCCGGGTGGGTTCGAAATAAATTTCGACGATGGATTTGGGGGCGGTTTTCAGGCGAACGCCCACGGCATGAAAGCCGAAAAGAACTTGAGATGACATAGCGCGATTATCGCCCGTGGGGCGCAGGCGGCGCCTGCAGCCCGGCCTTAGTGCTCGGCGTGCGTGGAATTGGCCACGATGCGCCCGGCCTCGATGGTGATGCGCCGGTCGCAGCGCGCGGCAATGGCCGGGTCGTGGGTGACGAGCACCAGGGTCGTGCCTTGCTCGCGGTTGAGGTCAAACATCAGGGCCATGATGGTCTCGCCGGTGGCAAAGTCCAGGCTGCCCGTGGGTTCATCGGCCAGCAGCACGGCGGGCTTGACTACAAAGGCGCGCGCCAGCGCTACGCGCTGCTGCTCGCCGCCACTGAGCACCTTGGGGTAAGAGCCCAGGCGCTGCGACAGGCCTACGCGCTCCAGCATCTCGGTAGCCAGCTTGCGCGCGTCTTTGCGGCCATCGAGTTCAAGCGGCAGCATCACGTTTTCCAGCGCGGTCAGGTTGCCCAGCAACTGAAAACTCTGGAACACAAAACCCACCTGGTGGGCGCGCAGCGCAGCGCGTGCGTCTTCGTCCAGGGCGAACAAATCTTGTTGCCCTAAGCGCACCGTGCCACTGGTGGGCGTGTCCAGCCCAGCGATGATGGACAGCAATGTGCTCTTGCCCGAGCCCGAGGCGCCCACGATGGCGGCGGTCTCGCAGGCTTTTAGCGCAAAATCGATGTTTTTCAGGATGTCGAGGGTGCCGGTCGAGTCGCTGACCGATTTGCAGAGGTGTTCGACGGAAATAATGAATTCAGACATGGGACTTTCTTTGAATCGCAGACACTTTAACGCAGCCGCCTGCGCCCTGACGCTGGCTACGGCTTTGGACGCCTGGGCCAAGCCCCGGGGCCCGATTTTGGTGGTGGGTGACTCGCTCAGCGCCGAATACGGCCTCAAGCGCGGCAGCGGCTGGGTAGCACTGTTGGAGCAGCGCCTGCGCCAGAAAGGCCCGCAAATCGCAGTGGTCAACGCCAGCATCAGCGGCGACACCACCTCAGGCGGGCGCTCGCGCCTGCCCGCGCTGCTGGCCCAGCACCAGCCGCAATTGGTGGTGATTGAGCTCGGTGGCAACGACGCGCTGCGCGGCCTGCCGCTCAAAACCAGCCAGGACAATTTGCAAGCCATGGTGCAAGCCTGCCTGGGTGCGCACGCCAAAGTGCTGCTGCTGGGCATGCAAATGCCGCCCAACTACGGGCCCGAATACGGCACCCAGTTTGCCGCCATGTACGCCAGCGTGGCCAAGGGCAAGGGCGTGGCGCTGGTGCCTTTTTTCCTCAAGGGCGTGGCCGATGTGCCGCAAGCTGACACCTTGTTCCAAAGCGACCGCATTCATCCGCTGGAAGCAGCCCACCCCACGCTGCTTGACAACGTCTGGCCCACCCTTTTGAAAATGATTGCATGAGCCTGACTCTGATAAGCGCGAGCGACGTGATCGCCCGCTATAGCGAATTTGACACCCTGATCGACGCCCGCAGTGAAGGCGAATACGCCGAAGACCATCTGCCCGGCGCCGTCAACTGGCCCACGCTGCACGACGAAGAGCGCAAAAGCATCGGCACGCTGTACAAGCAGGTCAATGCTTTTGAGGCAAAAAAGCGCGGTGCCGCGCTGGCGGCGCGCAATATATCGACCCACATCGAAGCCCATGTGCTGGACAAGCCGCGCGACTGGGCACCGCTGGCCTATTGCTGGCGCGGCGGCAAGCGCAGCGGTTCTTTGTCACTGGTGCTGGACCAAATCGGCTTTCGCATGTCGCTCATTGAGGGCGGCTACAAGGCCTTTCGCGCAGCCATGCTGCTAGACATGGAAGTTTGCGCAGCGCGACTGCAGTTTCAGGTGATATGCGGCACCACCGGCTCGGGCAAAACCCGGCTCTTGCAGGCCTTGCGCGGCGCGGGCGCCCAGGTGCTGGACCTGGAAGACCTGGCCCGCCACCGCAGCTCGGTGCTCGGCGCCCTGCCCGGCATCGCCCAGCCCACGCAAAAGCGTTTTGACACCCTGGTGTGGGAGCAACTGCGCCAGTTTGACCCGCAGCGCGTGGTGTTTGTGGAGAGCGAAAGCAAAAAAGTGGGCAATGTGTCCGTGCACCCGGCGTTGGTGGACGCCATGCGCACCAGCCCGTGCAGCGTGGTGGATCTGTCACTGGAACAGCGCGTGGAGCTGCTCATGGAAGACTACGCCTACTTCACCGCCAACCCCGAGCAGTTTTGCAACCGCCTGGACGCCCTGACCGCGCAGCGCGGCAAGGTGGTGATTGAGGCCTGGAAAGATTGGGTGCGCCGGGGGGAATTGCGTCCGGTGGTGCAAGAACTGCTGGTTGCGCACTACGACCCGGTTTACCTGCAATCCATGGAACGCAACTTTGTGCAGTTTGCACAAGCCGACACGCTTTCGCCCGCTGACCGTTCGGTGGCCAGCATGCAGGCATTAGCCAGGGCGCTGCACAGCGTTTAAGTCCCGGCGGGAGCGTCTGGCGTGGGAAATCCGGTTTGAGTTCAGGCGCTTGGGGCGGTAGCGTCGGGCCCGGCTTGCGCAGCGTCGTCTGTAACGGGTGCGTCCTGGCCTTCTACCGAAGCGTCTTCTTCACCGGGGCCTTTGCGCTCGCTCTTGCTCTTGAGCTTGTCTTCTTTCTTGCGCTTCTTGGCCAGTTCTTTTTGACGCTTTTCGTAACCGTAATTGGGAGTTGCCAAGGTGTGCTTTCGTTTGTAGGGGGTGACTTTAACATTTCGCTGCGCCTGGCCCCTGCCCTCTGCGACAAAGGGGCGGGTAGGTCCCTGCACGCACTTGTTAAACTTGGCAATCGTTATCTTTTGTTTAAACACTCATGTGGTTTGACCGTTCCTCCTGTGCCCCTTGCGCCCAGGGCCTTGCCCGCGCGCCTTTAACGCTATCGCTTGCCTTGGTTGTTTTTACCGCCTTGGCAGGCGTGGCGGCCCCCGCTTGCGGCCAAACGGTGAGCATGGGGGCGCCTGCCTGGTTGGGAGGGGTGGTCGTGCTCGTCGTATTGCACTTGCAGCGCCTGCTGCAAACCGGGCGCAAGGTGTACCTGCTTTATGTGGCAGCAGCCTGCGCCGGTGCCTGGGCGCTACAGGAACTCGGGCCGACGCGGTTCGCCATGCCGTTAGATGGGGCAATATCGCTGGCGACGGCGCAAATGCTGTTTGTGGTGGTTCTGGTGGCTGCAGCATGGTGGCTGACGGAACGCGAGCAACAGCAGGCGGCCAGGGCGTCGCAGGCACAGATCGCACACAATGAAACCCAACGCAGCGCGCTGGAGACACTCCAGGCCACTGAAATTGCCCTGGAAGCCAAGGTCTCGCAGCGCACGCACGAGTTGCACCTGGCAGTGCAGCAAATCGAGGCGCTCAGCGCCCAAGACGGTCTGACCAGCGTTGCCAACCGGCGCCGCTTTGACGAGATGCTCAAAGTCGAGTGGGGCCGCGCGGCGCGTTCGCGCCAGCCGCTGTCTATTGCCTTGATTGATGTGGACTGGTTCACCCAATTCAACGCGCGCTACGGGCACGAAAGCGGCGACGCCTGCCTGTGCAAACTGGCCCGTGTGCTGGAAAGCGGAGTTATGCGCAGCGGCGACCTGATCGCCCGCTTTAGCGGCAGCGCCTTTGTGCTGCTGGCGCCCAACACCGATGAAAACGGCATTCTCTCCATCGCCAATTACCTGTGCCAAGAAGTTCTTCGACTTGCGCTGCCACACCAAGATACTCCCTGCGGTCGCGTATCCATCAGCATTGGCGTGGCCACGGTCAAAACCCAACAGTCCTTGGCGTCCAACGCCTTGGTGCTGCGGGCCCAGGCGGCGCTGGCCAGTGCCAAAGCGCAAGGCAGAAACCGGGCCGTTGCCAACTAAGTAAGCAAGCAGGAACAGGTCAGAAGCCGGTAGGAAAAGTCTCCTGCACCTTTGTGTCTTGGGGCTCAACGCCCGCACGACGCCGTCCTCGCAAGAAGGCGCCAGCCCCAAGCCGGTCGCCATGCCGTAGGACTGCAAGCTATCTCCAAAATGGTCAAAGTACGCGTAGTGCTTGCGCGCGCGCCGGGCAGACGCCGGATCGACCTGTTCCAAGTAAGCGATAACGGCTGCACTGAAGGCCTGCAGGCTGTACGAATACAGACCGTAAAAGCCGGTTTTTCCCTCGGACGCAGGCTGCCGGTCATTGTGGTTGCGCCACAGCCATTGCGGGAAACGCCCGTAGCCCCCCTGCGCGTCCACCGCTTCGCCGTCTTACGGCGCACCCAGCACCAGGCGGGCGTTGCCCACCACCCGCATGAGCGGGTCGTAGACGTGGGCAGCGCCGGTGAGTGGATGGGCGGCGGCGCGCAGCGGTTGACCCACGTTCATCACAGAGGCAGGGCGGCGGCGTTGGAGGTGGCCTGCGCCGCTGCACCACGCCCTGGCAAGTGGGCCGAAGGCGCCGAGGTGGAAGCCGACGGGTGGGCCGCGCGCGCCGCTTGGGCCAAGATTTCGGTGACTTCTTGGTCTGTGGTTTGCGAGAAATCGTAGTACCAGCGGGCCACGCCCCAAAAATGGGTGGGCGTGAGGGCGGCGACCCACTCGTCCACCTCTGGCTGCAGTTTTCTGGCCGTTTGCAGCGCGACCACGGGCACGGCTACCACCAGGCGGCCCACATGGCGCTCGCGCAGGGCGTGCATGGCAGCACGCATAGTGGCACCTGTGGCAATGCCGTCGTCCACCAAAATCACGGTGCGGCCCGCCACATTCAGGGCGGGGCGGCCACTGCGGTACAGGCGTTCGCGGCGCAAGAGTTCATGGCGCTGGCGTTCCACCACCGGGGCCATGTCTTCCTCGGTGAGTTCGAGTTCGGCCACCATATCGTCGTTGAGAACCTGTATGCCACCGCTGGCAATGGCCCCGAAAGCCAGCTCTTCCTGCCCCGGCACGCCCAGTTTGCGCACCACCATCACATCAAGCTCGGCGCCCAGCGCTTGGGCCACTTCAAAGGCGACCGGCACTCCGCCACGGGGCAACGCCAGCACCAGCAAACCCGGCAAGTTGGCGTACTGGGGCAGCAAATCGGCCAAGGCCTTGCCTGCGGCAATACGGTTTTCAAATGCGAAATTCATGGCGACTGCCTCAGGTAAATTATTGGGACTGTTTCGAAAGCGTGTTGGGTTTGAGGTACCGGCCAAACCACAGGCCTGCGTGGTGGGCCACCGCTTCCAGCGCACCGACTTCTTCAAACAGGTGGGTGGCGCCGGGCACGACCAGCAGTTCTTTGTCGCAGCGCAACTGCGCCAGAACTTTTTGGTTGAGCCGCAGCACATGCGCGTCTTGCCCGCCCACAATCAGCAAAGTGGGCGCCACCACGGCGGGCACGGCGTCGGCGGCCAGGTCCGGGCGCCCGCCGCGGCAAACAATGGCCTCAACCAAGGCGCCCATTTCGGCAGCCGCGACCAAGGCCGCCGCCGCACCCGTGCTGGCACCAAAGTAGCCCATGCCAAGGTGGCGGGTGTGCGGCGCCTCGGCCAACCAGCGGGTCACGGCCACCAGGCGCCGGGCCAAAAATGCAATGTTGAAGCGCAAATGCCCGTCACGCGCGTCGGCAAGCTCTTCGCGCGTGGTCAGCAAGTCAAACAAAAGCGTACCCTGCCCCGAGGTCTGCAAGGCCTGGGCCACCCTTCGATTGCGCGGACTGTGGCGGCCGCTGCCACTGCCATGGGCAAACACTACCGCGCCGTGCGCATGCGGGGGCAGCACCAAGTCGCCAAACAGCGTCACGCCGTCCACCTCAAGCTCCACCGCCTCGTGTACCGACAGGTCGGAATCGGCTGGTGCCGCACCAGCCTGCGTGCAGCTAAAACGCGGACTTGAATCGGCGGGGCTGCTTCTGCTGATGTGGTGGCTGGCGATCATGGCGTGTACTCCCTGTGGATTTATTGGTGAATGGTTTGCCGAAACAGGCCCAAGACGGTCGTGGCCAATCAGAAAACGTCTGCGTTATTGAACCGGGCCTGTGCGGCACGCACAAGGCGCCAGATCATGAAATGGGCAAGTGCACCGGGGTGCGCAAACCCTGCGCCAGCGCACGACGGCACCGAAAAAAACGCACTAGCCTCGCCCTACCTTTTTTTTAACCGGAGAATTTCATGAAGACTCGCAAACGCTTATTTGCTGGACTCGTCTCGTTGGCCCTGCTGGCCGCCTCGGGCTGCGCGGTGACCCGAGACCAGGAAACCCTGGGCGCCTACGTGGACGACTCCGCCATTACGGCCAGCGTCAAATCGCGTTTTTTTGAGGACAAAAGCGTTGCGGGCACCTCGATCAGCGTGGAAACTCTTAATGGCACGGTGTTGCTCTCGGGGTTTGCCAAGAGCTCGCAGGAACGCAACACGGCAGAAACCCTGGCCCGGGGCGTGAAGGGCGTGAAGTCGGTCAAAAACGAGATCGTCGTCAGCCCCTAAAGCGCATCACGCGCCTATTTTTGCCAGCGTCGCCAATACTCCAGCGCCACGCAGTAGGTGTTGACCTGCACCTTCACGGTTTGCGCAATGTCGTGGCCATAGCCTCCGCCCATGGCAAAGGCCAGGGGGATCTTGCGCTGAAAACACCAGTCAAACACCCGCCGGTCACGCGCTTGCAGGCCGTCAAAGCTGAGTTTGAGGCGGCCCAGGCGGTCGCCTTCGTGCGGGTCGGCGCCAGCCAGGTACAGCACCAAGCCCGGTGTAAAGCGGTCTTGCAGAGTTTGCAAGGCGTGTTCGAGCGCGGCCAGATAGCCGTCATCCGTGCAGCCATCCGGCAAGGCTACGTCCAGGTCACTGGTTTCCTTGGTGAACGGAAAGTTATTGGCGCCGTGGACGGACAGCGTGAACACCGAATCGTCTGCAGCAAAAATGCGCGCCGTGCCGTTGCCCTGGTGCACGTCCAAATCAATGATGGCCACGTTGAGCGGCAAGCGGCGCTGGCCCGGGGGTGGGCGCACGCGGCCCCATTCGGCTTGCAACACCCGGGCGGTAACGGCCAGGTCGTTGAACACACAAAAGCCGCCACCCCGCTCAGAATAAGCGTGGTGCGTGCCCCCGGCTAGGTTGGCGGACACGCCCTGTGCCAGCGCCACGCGCGCCGCAGCCAAGGTGCCGCCCACCGAGCGCCGTGCCCGCTCAGCCATGGCCGGGCTCCACGGAAACCCAATGTCGCGCAAGATTTTGGCGTCTACCGAGCCGTCGGCAATGGCCCCGATATAGGCCGGGTGGTGGGCAAAGGCCAGCTCGGCGTTTATGGCGGCTGGGGCCTGCACAAACTGCACTTGAGGCAAGTGGGCTGTGAGCGCGTCGCGCAGCAACTGGTACTTGGCCATCGGGAAGCGATGGCCCGGCGGCAAAGGGAGGACGAAGTTGTCGCTGTAAAAAGCCTGCATGAAAAAAATAAAACAGCACCTAGCCCCCCGGTTGGGAGCACGCGAACCGATACGCTCGCAGTCGATTATGAAGCTAGTGCGAAGGCATCTACCATTGGTACTTCACCTTATTTGAGTTACGGTGATTTTTCATAATTACAAAAAGGCTCCTCAAAATCGGGCGGTGACACAGCGGAAACTTACGGGTTGGTTAAGAGCACAAAGCTCAAACCGCCAGGTAACGGTTCTGAACCTTGATCGTTCTACTAATGCGTCACGGTCGCACGGATCAGGTGGCCGTTGCGCCGGTAACTTTGATTGCATGAGAAATACCATTTAAACCATTGCGCTGGCCTTTGACACCTAGCTTAGGCGTCAAAGGCCAGCGCAATTCCCATGGAGCTTGCACAGGAGCGCCGCTACAAAAATCTATTCAACGCATACCGTGTGCCGCCAACACCCCGGCGCCAGACCCTCCAGCGCATAGGGGCCAATAGCTGCCCGTATCAAGCGCAGCGTGGGCAGTCCCACGGCGGCGGTCATGCGCCGCACCTGGCGGTTGCGGCCTTCTTTGATGGCCAGTTCGATCCAGGCGGTGGGTTTGTTTTGACGCACGCGGATGGGCGGGTCGCGCTCCCACAGGCCGGGTGGCGGGTCTATGGTGCGGGCGCGGGCGGGCAGCGTGGGGCCGTCTTTAAGCAGCACGCCCTGGCGCAAGGCGGCCAGCGCGGCCTCGGTGGGCACGCCGTCCACTTGCACCCAATAGGTTTTTTCCATCTTGAAGCGCGGGTCGGCAATGCGGGCCTGGGCCTGGCCGTCGCCGGTCAGCAAGAGCAGACCTTCGCTGTCGGCGTCCAGGCGACCGGCGGCGTACACGTGGGGAATGTCGATGAAGTCTTTCAGACCGCGCCAGCGCCCCTCAGGCGTGAACTGGCTGAGCACGCCATAGGGTTTGTTGAAGCAAATCAAGGGGCACCGCTCAGGGGGCAAAGCCGTGGATCAGACGTCTTGCAGCGCTTCTTCAAACTCAGCCAGCTCCGCCGCAATGGCAGCGTATTTTTTGGACTTGGCTTTGTTGTCGGCCCATTCCAGAGTGGCGGCTTCCAGGTCTGCCTTGAAGTGCGCCAGCGCGGCTTTTTTGACGGTTTTGGTGGGCGACCGGCCCGTGCTCGACCACAGGTCAATCAGGTCGGACAAGCCGTTGTCAAAATCGTCAAACGACTGCAGGGGAATCCACTCACCGGTTTTATCAAACATTGTTTCTTTCAAATATTGCACCGATTTTATGCGAGGCCTCTGGCGGGGCAACGCTGCCTTCCGCAAGCTCGCATTGGCCCAGGACCCGCGGTGAAAGCCAGCGTCGCCAAGGGCATTTGGGCGCCACGCCGGGCAGACGCATCGTTTCGCGATAATCCAGCGTGTCGCACACTTTGGCTAACGCCCTGGCTCGCGCAGCACTTCTTGAACATTCATCTGGACCCAAACACCATGTCAACTTTGCAACAGCAACTCGAATGGCGCTACGCCACCAAAAAAATGGACGCCGCCAAAGCGGTGCCACAAGAAAAAGTAGACCGGATTCTGGAAGCCGTGCGCCTGGCGCCCAGCTCCAGCGGCCTGCAGCCTTATGAAGTGATTGTGGTCACCAACCCTGCCGTTCGCGAGCAGATCAAGCCCATTGCCTGGGGCCAAGCGCAAATTACCGACGGCTCGCACCTGCTGGTGTTTGCCGCTTGGGACAACTACACCGCAGACCGCATCAACCAGATGTTTGACTTCACCAACGCCAAGCGTGGCGGCAGCACCGAGGCGGGCGACGCCTACCGCAAAAACCTGCTGGCCAGCTACACCGTGCGCGAGCCGCAAGTGAACTTTGAACACGCCGCGCGCCAAGCCTATATTGGCCTGGGCGTAGCGCTGGTGGCGGCAGCGTCTGAAGAAGTCGACAGCACGCCCATGGAAGGTTTTGACCCCGCCGCGCTCGACAAGATCCTCAACCTGTCGGCCCGTGGCCTGCGCAGCGTGGCCATAATGCCTCTGGGATACCGCGAAGCGGACAAAGACTGGTTGGTCAACCTGCCCAAAGTGCGCCGCCCCAGCGCCGAGTTCGTCACCGAGGTCAAGTAAGACCTGCACGGCCCTGCGCACATGCCAAGCCACGCCAGCAAGCTGAGCGCTCTGTGCCAGTCTTTGGTCCAGTTGCGCGCTGGCGCCCTTGGCGTGGCGGCCTTTTGCGCCCGGGCCCGGGCGCAAGAGCCGCTACTGGCCGCCCTGCCCCCGCGCTACGGCGAGGTGTGGCTGGGTTTGCTGGACCGGCTGGAATCCAGCGCACTGTTTTCCGAAGAAAGCTGCTCCTTCAGTCAGTCCGCGCTGCTGGACAACCTGGATATGTGGCTGCAAAAGGCCACCGAGCGCGTGGCCACCTAGCTTGTCACCCACGCGGCACGGCGGCGTGGGTCGGGCAATTTACACTGGGGCAAACAACCCAGGAGCCTTTGCACCATGATCACGCTTTGCGGCTTTGCCGTTTCCAACTACTACAACATCGTCAAGCAAGTCTTGCTTGAAAAAGAGATCCCGTTCGCCGAGGAACACGTCGTCACCGGCAGCAAAGACGAGGCCGTGCTGGCCGACTCACCGCTCGCCAAAATTCCCTTCATCCGCACGCCCCAGGGCGGCTTGTGCGAGAGCGCCGTGATATTGGACTACCTCGAAGCCCAGTACCCCGCGCACCCGCTGCTGCCAAGCGATCCCTTTGCTGCGGCCAAGCTGCGCGAACTCGTTACCTTTATCAACCTGCACCTCGAACTGGTCGCGCGCGAGCTGTACGCGCAGGCGTTTTTTGGCGGCACGGTGAGCGAGGACACGCAGGCGGCGGTGCGCAAGCGGCTGGAGAAAAACATTGCGGCCTTGAAACGCATGGTGAAGTTTTCTCCTTACATCGGCGGTGATACCTTTACTCTGGCCGATTGCGTGGCGTTTAGCAACCTGCCTCTGGTCGGCTTGGCTACCCGCGCGGTGTATGGCGAAGACCTGTTGGTAGCCGGTGGCGTGGACTACAAGCCCTATGTCAAGATGCTGGGCGAGCGCGCCAGCTCGCAAAAGATCAACGCTGACCGCAAAGCGGCGCTCACCAAACCCTAAGCGGCAACACGCCCGGTGTCCGCCCCGCTGCAAGCAGAGACCAGCGACTCTGCCCCAGCCGAAGTGCACGAGGTGGTGGTGGTCGGCGCTGGCTTTGCCGGTATCGGCGCGGCCATCCGCTTGCGCCAGGCGGGGGTTGAATGCGTGGTGCTGGAAAAAGGCAGCGAGATCGGCGGCGTCTGGCGCGACAACACCTATCCCGGTTGCGGTTGCGATGTGCCGTCGGCGCTGTATTCCTACTCCTTCGCCCCCAATCCGCGCTGGAGCCGTCTGTTTGCCAAACAAGACGAGATCAAAAACTACACGCGTGACACCGCCGAAAAGTTTGGCGTGCTGGACTGCGTGCGCGTGCGCCACGAATTGACCGAGGCGCGCTGGGATGCGACGCACCAGCGCTGGCGCCTGCAAACCAGTGCCTGCGTGTTTTGGGCGCGCTTTGTGGTCATGGCCTGCGGCCCCATGCATGTGCCGGTGCTGCCGCCCATACCCGGCCTGGACACTTTTACCGGCGTGCATTTCCATTCCTCCCGCTGGGACCACAGTTTTGACCTGCAGGGCAAACGAGTGGCGGTGATTGGCTCGGGCGCATCGGCCATTCAGTTTCTGCCGCATATCGCACAACAGGTGAGCCAGCTCACGCTGTTTCAGCGCACCGCGCCCTGGGTCTTGCCCAAGTTGGACGCAACCATTGCCCCACGCTGGCAAGCTTTGTTTGCCAAACACCCGTGGACGCAGTCGCTGTTTCGCACCGCGCTGTATTTGCAGTTTGAGCTGCTCAACGCCAGCTTGAATTACCCCTGGCTGCTCAAGCGCATCCAGGCCCAGGGCCTGAAAAACATTGCCCGGGGTGTGAAAGACCCCGCCCTGCGCGCCAAGCTCGTGCCCGACCATTCGGTGGGCTGCAAACGCATCTTGCTGTCCAACACCTGGTACCGCGCGCTGGCCCAAGCCCATGTGCAAGTCGTGCCCGACGTGGTCAACATCAACGGCAACTCGGTCACCGCCAGCGACGGCAGCACCTGCGAGGTAGACGCCATCGTCTTTGCCACCGGTTTTGAAGTGGCCAACCCGCCCATTGCCCACTGCGTTGTTGGCCAAAGTGGCAGCACCCTGGCGGCGCAGTGGCAAGGTTCGCCCGCCGCCTATCTGGGCACTATGACGCAGGATTGCCCCAACCTGTTTCTCACCTTTGGCCCCAATTTGTATACCTTTTCATCGGCCTTTGTGATCATTGAGGCCCAGCTCAAGTTCATCGTCTCTGCCATCACCACGGCACGGCGGCAGGGGATCACCAGCATCGCAGTGGACCCGGCGCGCTACGCCAGCTACAACCAAAAAATCCAGGCGGCGTTGCAAACCACGGTGTGGAACAGCGGCTGCACCAGCTATTTTCTGGACAAAAATGGCCGCAACAGCACCAACTGGCCCTGGACCACCTTCACCATGCGCCGGCGCCTGGCCCGCTTTGTGGTGCAAGACTTTGTGACCGAAACCCGCAAGCCTTAAACGAAAACCCCTCCATGAGTATTCAAAACTTCTTCATCAACCGGTTTTTGAAATCCCGCCGGGCGGCCAGCCTGCAGCTTTCGCCCGAGCAGCGCTTGCGCCAAGGACGCAAAATCCTGAGCCGCGACTACAGCAAACCCCGGCCCCAAATTGATGTGCGCGCCGACGTAATGGGCGGTATACCGGTGGAATGGGTGCAGCCCAAAGCCTTGATGGGCGACGCGCGCGCGCCCATCTGCGTCTACTTTCACGGGGGCGGCTATATCGCAGGCAGCCTGAGCAGTCACCGCGACATGGCCCGCACCCTGGCGCATCGGGCGCAAGTGCGCATGCTGATGGTGGACTACCGGCTCGCGCCCGAGCATCCATTTCCCGCAGCGCATGAGGATGCGATGGCGGTGTACCAGGCGCTGCTGGCGCAAGGCGTGGACGCAGGGCAAATGCTGCTGGGCGGCGACAGCGCGGGCGGCAATCTGGCGCTGGCCACCGCCCAAGCCGTGCGCGATGCCCATCTACCCCTGCCGCGCGCCATGCTGCTTTTTTCACCCTGGCTAGATTTGACGCACCAAGGCGCGTCCATCACGGGCAATGCCGATTCAGACGCCATGCTGCACCGCCAGTTGCTCGACGACGCGCTGGCCATGTACGCGCCCACCGTGTTTGACGGTGGTAAGCCAATCAGAAATATTGCAGGACGACGCGCTGCGCCTGCACGAGAAGCTGCAAGCGCTAGGCAGCAGCAGCACTTGCCTGCAATGGAAGCACACGCCCCACGCTTTTCCGGTAATGGCCCGGCTGCTGCCCGAGGCGCGTGACGCACTGCGCCAGACAGCGGACTTTATCGCCCGCGTGCTACGGGCTTAAACGTATCGCCCGCGAGTGCAGGCTCAGGCGCCCCGCCCGGCCGCGCGCTAAGCGCTTAGGCCCATTGAACGGGACTTTTGTTGGCGTACCAGCCTTCAACCTTGGGCTCCACCGCGCTTTCGATGCGGCTGCGCCGGATCTTCATGGTCGGGGTCAGGCAGCCGTTCTCGATCGACCAGGGGTCTTTGGCCACCACGATCATCTGCAGCTTTTCGTAGTCCGCGACCTGGGCGTTGACCTCTTTGAGCAACTGTTCCAACTGCGTCTGCGCATCAGCACGAAAGGCCGGGTCGTTTTGCTTGGGGCGGAACTCCTCGCCCAGCACCACCACAGCATAGGCGGCGGGCTGGCCCAGGCCGGACACCATGCTGCTCTCGACCAGCGGGTGGATGTTGAGCAGGTTCTCAATCGGCGCGGGCGCCACGTACTTGCCTTTGGAGGTCTTGAACAATTCTTTCAGGCGGCCTGTGACCTTGAGCTGGCCGTCTGCGCGCAGGGAACCCAAGTCGCCAGTATGGAAAAAGCCATCGGCGGTAAAGCTCTCGGCGTCCAGATCAGGGCGCTTGTAGTAGCCCACCATCTGGCCGGGGGACTTGATCAGGATTTCACCCTCGGGGCTGATGCGCACCTGCACACCGGGGTTGGCAATACCCACGTAGCCGGGTTCGCTGAACGCGGGGGTAGCGGTATGAGAATAGGCAAAGTCTTCGGTCATGCCCAAGCCTTCAAGCAGTTGCAGGCCCAGGCTGCGGTACCAGCGAATCAGGTCTGCGGGCAGAGGCGCCGAGCCACTGAAGGCCAACACCGCCTGGTCCAGGCCCAGGTTGGTCAAAATCTTGCGCGCCACAATTTTGTTCAGTATCGGAATACGCAACATTAGTGCCAGTTTGCGTGCCGGCATTTTGGCAAACACGGCCTGCTGGAACTTGAGCCACAGGCGGGGCACGGACACAAACAGCGTGGGGCGGGCGCGCTGCAAATCAGCGGCAAACGTGTCCAGCGATTCAGCAAAAAAGACGTGGACCCTGCCCACGACCAAGGCGTTGCATTCAATCACGGCGCGCTCAAACACGTGCGCCAGCGGCAGATAAGACAACACGCGGTATTCCTGGCCTGCCCGCACCGCGTCACTCATGTTTTGCGCCACCGAGTATTCGGTGGACGCGGTAATGCGCTCAAAGCTGTGCATCACGCCCTTGGGCTGGCCGGTGGAGCCCGAGGTGTAAATCAGCATGGCCAGGTCGGTGCCTGCGCGCTGCGGGAAACCGGCAATCGGCGCCGTGCGTGCGGTAATCGCGTCCCAGGTGTCGTAGGGCGTGGCCGGTGCCAGAGGAAAGGCGATACGCGGCATTTGCTCGGGCACGCCGGGAATTTGCTCGGGCCAGGTGTCGAGCTTGCCGACAAACAGCAAGCTGGCCTCGCTGTGTTCGAGCACAAAGCGCACGTTGGAGGCCGCCTCGGTCGGGAAAATGGCCACCGTGGTGTAGCCCGCCATCCAGATGGCCAATTCGGCCATGAAGAAGTGCGCGCAGTTTTTCGACAGAATGGCAATGCGCGCGCCCGGTGCAAAGCCATAGCTTTGCAGGTGCGTGGCCATGCGCCGCGCCTGGTCCATGGTCTGGCCCCAGGTGTAGTCGGCCACCTGGCCATTGCCCAAGGGCTGGGTCAGGAACACCGTGTCGGCGATCTGCTTTTCATGTTCGTAGATGTAGTCCAGCATCAGCTTGGGGCTTGTCATGAGGGTGTCTCCTTGGAATTTATAGGGGGGTTGGCAAGCGAGGGATAGTAGTCGCGTTACCGCAGGTTTTAGGCTGTGCCGACCACGCCGCCGTCGCAGGCAATGGTTTGGCCCACCACGTATTCACCCGCCCGCGAGCACAGGAATATAGCCAGCCCGGCGATGTCTTGGGCGGTACCCACACGTCCGCTGGGGTTGGATTGGCCGACCTTGTCCCAGTCCACGCCCTCGGTCTCGCCGCCAAAACCCACCCCGGTACTCAGCATCCAGGTCGGGAACGGCCCGGGTGCAATGGCGTTGAACAAAATGCGTTCTTTGGTCAGGTGTGTGGCCATGAAACGGGTCAGGTGGTGCACCGCCGCCTTGGACGCGCCATACGAGAAAGCATCAAAAGCCGAGCTTTTAATGCCGTCAATCGAGCCAATGTTGATCACCCGCGCCGGGCTTGCGCCCTGGCCGGCCGCGCGCAGTAGCGGCAATAGTTTTTGCGTCAAAAAGAACACGCCCTTGACGTTGGTGTCCATCACCTTGTCCCAGCCCACTTCCGGAAATTGATCCAGGGGCGCGCCCCAAGACGCGCCAGCGTTGTTGACCAAAATGTCGAGCTTGGCCTCGTGCGCGGCGAGTTGTGCTGCCAGGCTTTCCACGCCCGAGAGCTTGGACAGGTCGGCGGGCAGCGCAATGCATTCGCCGCCATAAGTTTGGCTCAGGCGCTCTGCTGTGGCCTGGCAGGTGTCGGCCTTGCGCGAAGAGATATAGACCTTGGCGCCCTGCGACAAAAAGCCGGCCGCGATCATTTCGCCAATGCCGCGCGAGCCGCCAGTCACCAGCGCGGTTTTGCCCTGGATGGAAAAGAGATTTTTGAAGTTGTCGGTCATCGGTTTGCTCAGGTTAAAAAGTTATTGGGGGACCTTGAACGCCGCCATGTAGGGCGCCATGCGCTTGCCCATTTCATCGGCCAGCGCTTGCAGGCCGCTCAGGGGGCGCACCATGACTTCAAAATCAACAATGCGACCCTCGGCGTCAAATTGGATCAAATCGATGCCCTTGAGCGCCTTGCCGTTGACCTTGGCGCTGAACTCCAACACCACGCTGGTGCCGTCTGCGCTGGCCAGTTCGCGGTGGTACACAAAGTCGTCGAACACCTGGCTGGCTGCCGTCAAAAACAGCTGCACCACTGGCGCGCTGGCATACGGCGTGTGCGCCACGGGCGAACGAAACACGGCCTTGGGGTGCAGGATGTCGCCCAGCTCGCCCATGTCTTTCTTGGCAAGCATGGTGTGCCAGTGCGCCAGCGACTGGGCCACAGCGGGCAAAAGTTGCAGGCCCGCAGGTTCGGCTGCAAGTTTCGGTGCCTCTTTGGGCAGATTGCCCAGCGAGAGCGCCAGCTCGGTGCCTTGTTTGATGGCGTGTTTGGCGTCCAGTTCGGCGGCCTTGAAAGCGCCGCCAATCAGGTGCACGGTGCAACCGGCGGCCAGCAGCGCGTCTTGCAGTTCGCGCTGTGGCTCCTGGCCCGCGCACAAGACCACGGTGTCGGCGGGAATCGTCACCTCTTTGTCGCCCACCGTGATGTGCAGGCCCGCGTCGTCCACCCGGCGGTAGGTCACGCCGTTGAGCATTTCCACTGCGCGGTTCTTGAGCGAGGTGCGGTGGATCCAGCCCGTGGTCTTGCCAAGGCCGTCTCCCACTTTGCCCGCCTTGCGCTGCAGCAAAACCACCTTGCGCGGGCTTTTCTCAATGTGCGCGGCTTGCAGGCCGCCAGCCGTGGAATACGTGGTGTCCACGCCCCACTCGGCAAAGAATTTGGCCTTGTCCAGGCTAGGGCTCACGCCCTCGTGCATCAGGTATTCGGCCACGTCAAAGCCAATACCGCCCGCGCCAATCAGCGCCACGGTCTGGCCCACGGCGCATTTGTCGCGGATCACGTCCAGGTAGCCCACCACCTTGGGGTGGTTAATGCCCTCGATCTCGGGCTTGCGTGGGATGACGCCCGTGGCTAGCACCACCTGGGTGAAGCCAGCCTGGGTGAGCGACTCGGCACTCACTTTGTGGCCAAGCTTGAGCTTGACGCCGGTGAGTTCAATCTGCTTGCCGAAGTAGCGCAGCGTCTCGTAAAACTCTTCCTTGCCCGGAATCTGCTTAGCGATGTTGAACTGGCCACCAATCTCGGTGGCGGCGTCAAACAGCGTCACTTCAAAGCCGCGCCGCGCCGCCGTGGTGGCAAAGGCCAGACCAGCAGGCCCGGCGCCCACGACAGCCACGCGCTCTTTGACACGCGCCGGCGTCTCGATCATCAGCGTCTCGTGGCAAGCCCGGGGGTTGACCAGGCACGAAGTAATCTTGCCGCCAAAGGTGTGGTCCAGGCAGGCCTGGTTGCAGCCAATGCAGGTGTTGATTTGGTCAGCTTGGCCCGCAGCGGCCTTGTTCACAAACTCGGGGTCGGCCAAAAAGGGCCGCGCCATGGACACCATATCGGCCATGCCGTCGGCCAGCACTTGTTCGGCCACCTCGGGTGTGTTGATGCGGTTGGTGGCGATCAGCGGAATGCTTACCTTGCCCTTGAGCTGCTGCGTAACCCAGGCAAAAGCGGCGCGTGGCACCTTGGTGGCGATGGTGGGAATGCGCGCCTCGTGCCAGCCAATGCCGGTGTTCAAAATCGTGACGCCTGCTGCCTCCAGGGCCTGCGCGAGTTGCACCACCTCTTCCAGCGTGGAGCCGCCCTCGACCAGGTCTAGCATGGACAGGCGAAAGATCACAATAAAGTTCGCGCCCACCTTGGCCCGGGTGCGGCGCACGATTTCTAGTGGAAAGCGGATGCGGTTTTCGTAACTTCCGCCCCAGGCGTCGTCGCGGTGGTTGGTGTGGGCGGCGATAAATTCGTTGATCAGGTAGCCCTCTGAGCCCATGATCTCAACACCGTCATAGCCCGCGCTTTGCGCCAGCGATGCGGCGCGCACAAAGTCTTCAATGGTTTGCTCTACCTCTTCGGAGGTGAGCGCGTGCGGGCGAAAGGGGTTGATGGGCGCCTTGATGGCGCTGGGCGCGACCAGCTCAGGGTGGTAGGCGTAGCGGCCGAAGTGCAGAATTTGCATGCAAATCTTGCCACCTGCCTCGTGTACCGCCTGAGTCACCACCTTGTGTTTTTCGGCCTCCTCAGGCGTGGTCATGCGGGCGCCGCCGGGCATGGGGCGGGCACGGTCGTTGGGGGCAATGCCGCCTGTCACCATCAGGCCCACTCCACCGCGTGCGCGCTCGGCATAAAAGGCGGCCATGCGCTCGAAGCCGTTCTTGGCCTCTTCTAGCCCGACGTGCATCGAGCCCATCAGCACGCGGTTTTTTAAGGTCGTAAAGCCCAGGTCCAGCGGGCTGAGCATCAGGGGGTATGCCGTCATAAAAGCTCTCCAAAAATGCCACTAGTTTATGCCGCAGAGCGCGGCGCGGCGCGAGTTTAGGTGAGCGCGCGGCGGGGGTGGATTGCTTTGCGCGACAGGTTCATCTGTGCGATTACCAGAGCGACGCGGTAACGCTTGCACATTCGCTCTTTAGGCCGCGTGGTTGCGGCATCAACCCGCCATCCCAGCCAAGGCCAGGATGGCACATCTAGGTTAAACCGCCGGAGTTTTCCTAACCTGGCGCAGGAAAGAAACCAGTTGCCAGACAATGAAAAACCCGATCAAGGCCAGTAAGCTTCCGCTGATGGGCCGGGTAAAGAAAGAGGTGAAATCGCCCCGGCTGATGAGCAGTTGCCGACGGAAATATTCCTCCAGCATGGGCCCCAGAATAAAGCCCAGCATCAACGGCGCTGCTTCCAGACCGAGACGCATAAACATATAACCAATAAAACCAAATGTCGCCGTGATGTAGACGTCGTCTAGGTTATTGTTAATGCTATATGTACCGATGCAGCAAAAGAAAAGAATCGCCGGAAACAAGACGCTAAAAGGAATCTTGAATACCGAAAGCCAGTAACGGACCAATGGAACGTTCAAAATAACCAAAAAGCAATTTCCCACCCACATACTCGCAACCAGACCCCAAAATAAATCAGGGTGATTGGCGATCATATTTGGTCCAGGCTGTACGCCCTTCACAATAAAAGCGGCCATCATCAAAGCCATGACCGCATTTTCTGGAATGCCAATACTCATCAGTGGAATAAAACTGGTGCGCGCAGCAGCTTCGTCGGCGGCCGCTTGGCCGGCTACGCCTTCAATAGCACCATCGCCAATCTCGTCCCGGTACTTGCTGAATCGCTTGTCTGCCGCGTAGGCCGCGAATTGGGCAATAACAGGCCCGCCGCCCGGCAACAAACCAAGAACCGAACCAATAACACTGCCGCGAAGCGCGCTTGGAATAATCCGTTTGAACTCGGGCCAGGTTGGCATCAGCTTGATCTGGCCGTTGAAAGGGGTTACCTGTCCGCCGCTGTCCAGGTTTTTCACAATTTCAGCGATGCCGAAGCAGCCCAAGGCCACGCTGATCAGACCAACGCCATCCGCAAGAAAGCCCAGGTCCATCGTAAACCTTGGCACACCACTGTTGACATCGGTCCCGACCAAGCCCAGAAGCACGCCGATCAATGTCATTGCCAGGCCATTGAGCATGCTGCCCGTGGTGACAAAACTCACGCAGACAAATCCGAGCAACATCAGCGCACAGTAATCCGCGGGGCCAAACAAAAGTGCGACCTCGCCCAAGGTGGGCGCCAAAGTGGCCAACACGAGTATGGCTACGGTTCCGCCAATAAAGCTTGAAATACCCGCAGTAAACAAGGCCAAGCCTGTTTTGCCTTTGAGCGTCATCTGATAACCGTCAATGCAGGCAACAATGCTGCTGGCATGCGGTATCTTCATGGTGATGGCGCTAACGCTGTCCCCGTATTGCGCACCGTAATAAATTCCGGCAAGCATGATGATGGAGCCATCGGTTGGTATGGAGTACGTCAACGGAAGCAGCAAGCTAATGGTCGACAACGGACCCAAGCCAGGAAGCAATCCGACCAATGTACCGACTACGCAACCAATTGCGCAATACAACAGGTTTTGCCACGTCAGAGCATGCTCAAAACCGAAAGCGAGATTGTGTATTAAGTCCATTAGATCAGGGGCAGATTAAGGCCAAGTAAGTATTTGAAGGCAAAGGCAATAGCAACAAGGCATGCCGATATTTTGAGGTTACGTACGACCGTAAACGAGGACGCCGCATAAGCAGTGGAAAATACCAAAAATACAATTCCGAGAATCATATTCAGGTACTGGGAAATAATCGCAAATCCACACAAACCCAGCAGCACGAGTGTGATGTTTTTAAAGTTGTAGCTGATAGGAACCGGTGGTTTGTAGTGTGCTCCAATGACCGTTACTACGCCAATGACCAAAAGCATGCCACTGACGAGCAGCGGAAACATGCCGGGGCCGGCCTTGCCAAACTTGCCTATTGAATAGGTCATTGCTGTTAGGCCAAACAACAACGATATTGCAATGAGGAATACCCCCCTGACTAGATTCATATTTTTCATAAGATTGCAGCGAATAGTCCAACAATAGTTTTCAGCCCTACAGCTTATCAGGTGTTCGCACGGTAGGTGGAAACCCTGACACCGACCCTCGCCTACGTCGATGGTGGGGCGTCGTCGCCGCAGTGCCGGTTATTCCCGGCACGCCCTGAATGAAGTTACGATGCCGCCTATTTAGCTAACGCAGACGCCACACCCCATGAAAACCAAAGCCGCCGTCGCCTGGAAAGCAGGCCAGCCCCTGACCATTGAAACCGTGGACCTGCAAGGGCCCAAATTTGGCGAGGTGCTGGTCGAGATCAAGGCCACCGGCATTTGCCACACCGACTACTACACCCTGTCAGGCGCAGACCCGGAAGGCATTTTCCCGGCCATCCTGGGCCACGAGGGCGCGGGCATTGTGGTGGACGTGGGGCCTGGCGTGACCACCCTCAAAAAGGGCGACCACGTCATTCCGCTCTACACCCCCGAATGCCGGGAATGCAAGTTTTGCCTGAGCCGCAAGACCAACCTGTGCCAGCGCATCCGCAGCACCCAGGGCAAGGGCTTGATGCCCGACGCCAGCAGCCGTTTTAGCCTGGACGGCAAGCCGATTTTTCATTACATGGGCACCAGCACCTTTAGCAACTACACCGTGGTACCCGAGATCGCCCTGGCAAAAATCCGCGAAGACGCGCCTTTTGACAAGGTCTGCTACATCGGCTGCGGCGTGACCACCGGCATTGGCGCGGTGTTGTTTACCGCCAAGGTCGAGGCCGGCGCCAACGTGGTGGTGTTTGGCCTGGGCGGCATTGGCCTGAACGTAATCCAGGGCGCAAAAATGGTGGGCGCGGACAAGATCATCGGTGTGGACATCAACCCCGCGCGCCAGGCCATGGCGCGCAAGTTTGGCATGACCCACTTTCTAAACCCCAAAGAAATCGAGGCTGCAGGCGGCAACCTGGTCGACGCCATCGTGCAACTCACCGACGGCGGGGCCGACTACAGCTTTGAATGCATCGGCAACACCAAGGTCATGCGCCAGGCGCTGGAATGCACGCACAAGGGCTGGGGCCGCAGCATCATCATCGGCGTGGCCGAAGCTGGCGCCGAGATCAGCACCCGGCCGTTTCAGTTGGTCACGGGGCGCAAATGGGAAGGTTCAGCCTTTGGCGGCGCGCGCGGTCGCACCGATGTACCCAAAATCGTGGACTGGTACATGGAAGGCAAGATCAACATTGACGACCTGATCACCCACACCATGCCGATTGAGGACATCAACAAGGGCTTTGATCTGATGAAAAGCGGCGAATCGATCCGCGGCGTGGTGCTTTTTTAAGTGGGTCGTGTAAGCTCAACGCACCCAAGCCACTGACTTTGTCACAGGAAAAACCATGCTACCCGTTGTTACACAAGTCCTCCTGCGAAGAAAAATGAAACTCAAAGGCAGCCCCGCGCCCCTGATGAGCGACGAAAAGTTGGACCGCATGGGCCGCCGCTGGGTTGTCGCCATTCTGGCCGTGTGCCTGCTTGTCGGCTTGGGTTATTTGTATACCCAATTTGTCGCTTAGGCGCTTAGGGCCCGTCCACACCCCAAGGCCCGCCCGGAGGCTCCCGCCTTAGTCGCCGTGCTTGTCTTCCTGCGCATCGCGTTCGGCGCGCGTGGCCGGGCGTGCGATCTTTTTCAGGCGCACCAGGCGGCTGTGTTCAATGTCGTCTTTCTTGATTTGCCGCTCGGCGTCGATCTTTTGGCCCACGGCCAGCCACTGGGTAAATTGTTCGGGCGTTTCCAGCGTCACGCGGCCTAGGCTGCAAGCGCGAAAGTCGTAAATCGCAATTTCGGCCGCTTTTTGCAAATTGATGCGTCCGCCTGACTGCAAAGCGCCACGCTTTTTGCCAATAGCGACCAGAATGTCTTCGTCGCTCATGGCAGCCACACCTTCTAGCTTGTAGCGGGTCTCAATCTCGTGGGCGTAGTGCTGGCGCAGGTAGTCCAGCAACTCCAGCGCCACTTCTTCTTCGTTAAACGCATTGCGGCCGATAGCGCCACTGGCGGCCAGGTTGTAGCCGCTCTTGGCCACGATGATGCGCGGCCACAGCACGCCAGGCGTGTCGTAAAGGTAAAAGTCGTCGGCAATGGTGATGCGTTGCTCGATTTTGGTGACGCCCGCCTCGTCGCCCGTTTTGGCGGAGCGCTTGCCCTTCAAGGTGTTGATCAGCGTGGACTTGCCCACATTGGGAATGCCGCAAATCAGCACCCGCATGGGTTTGGCCATGCCGCCACGGTTGGGCGCCAGGGTGTGGCAGGCGGCCACCAGCGCGCGGGCGGGCGTACTCATGCTGGCATCAAGCCCCAGGGCGCGCACGCCGGGCAGTGCGTTGTAGTGCGCCAGCCACTGTTCGGTGCGCGCCGGGTCGGCCAGGTCTTGTTTGTTGAGCACCTTGAGCGCGGGCTTGCCACTGGTGATCTCGGCCAGCATGGGGTTGGCGCTGGAGCCGGGCAGGCGGGCGTCGAGCAGCTCGATCACCACGTCAATGTCTTTGATGCGCTCGCCAATGGCCTTGCGCGTGAGGTGCATGTGGCCGGGAAACCATTGGATCGCCATATATTTTTATTCTTTCAATCGGTGTCAGGGCCCCCGATTGTCCGGCACTTTACGTCCACGCCCCGGCGCATGACGCAAAACGGGCATCCCACCGCCGCCAATCGCAGCCTTCCGCCCGAAAACGTGCAGGCTCAGGCCGCGCGCCCCAGCCGATCCGGCGACAGGTACTGCGCCAGGTAGCGGTCAAAGGGCAGGCTGTCGGCGGCCTCGATCGCATGCTGCTGGGCCAAAGAAGCCTCGGCCAGCTGCTGGAAGTGGGCCAGCTCGTGCGCCTGCAGCGGTTCGGACAGTTCTTGCGCCTTGGTTTGCGCAGAGTGCGCCTTGGCAAAAGCAGAAAACGATCCGCCAAAATCTTGCGCCATGGACCGCAAGACGCGCGCCGAGGGCAGCGTCTCAGGGTGGTGCAAGGCGTGTTCGGCGTGCGCTATCGCCTTGGTGTAGTCGGTGCAAGCGTGCGCTGCGTCCAGCGCGCTGGCCAGGGGCGCGAATTGGCGCACCAAATCCAGACCCCAGTCGGTCAGCGCCGCCTGGGCGTCGCCGCGCTGCAACTGCAGCCCGGGCTCACGCCCGCGTTCGGCCACGCACTGCTGGTTGCGCGCCATGGCGGCAATCTCTTGCGGCGAATCGTCGGGACTTGGCTGGCTCAGGCAATGGAGCAAAAACACGTCCAAAAAGCGCAGGGTGCGGGCGTTGATTCCGACCGGCTCAAATGGATCGAGGTCCATCAGGCGCACTTCCACATATTCCACTCCGCGCTCGCGCAGCGCGTGCAAGGGGCGTTCGCCCTGAAAAATCACCCGCTTGGGGCGGATGGTGCCGTAAAACTCGTTCTCGATCTGCAGCAAACTGGTGGTCAATTGGCGAAAGTGGCCGTCTGGCGCCTGCACGCCAATGGCTTCGTACGGGGCGTAGGGCACGGTCAGCGCCTGGTGCAGGGACGCGGCGTAGCCTTCCAGGCTGTTGTAGCTCACGGCCAGCGCGCTTTGGGCGTCGCTCTGGTAGCCCAGGCGGCCCATGCGCAGCGAGGTGGCATAGGGCAGGCCCATGGTGCCGGGGTGCAAGGCTTGCAACGAGTGGGTGCGACCAGCCACAAAAGACTCGCACACTGCGGGCGAGGCGCCAAACAGGTACAAGAGCAAAAACGCGTGCCGGCGGAAATTGCGAATCAGCCCGAAATAGGCTTCGCTGGACAAGCCCGGCATGGACCAGTTGTAGTGGATGCCCGAGATGGTTTGCATGCGCCGCCCGTAGCGGTAGCCCAGACCACTGCGGTACACGGTTTTGGCCTGGCCTACGTTGGAACTGCCGTACTGGCCCAGCGGAATAGCATCGTCCGCTGGCAGCTTGCAAGGCATGCTCGACACCCACAGCAGCTCGTCGCCCATAGATTGAAAAGTGAACTTTTGCACCTGGCGTAGCTCATCAATACAGCTTTGCACGCCCGCGTGCACGCCGGTAATCAGCTCCACCTGGGATTCACTGAAATCGGTGGTGATGTGCGGGTGCGTCAGCGCCGAGCCCAATGCGGCCGGGTGCGGCGTGCGTACCAAAGCGCCGTCTGGGTCGCAGCGCAGGCTTTCTTTTTCAATGCCCCGGCGGATACTCAGCAGGCTTTGCGTGTTTATGCCGTCCAGGGCGGTATTGCTTTCTGTCATGCCCATAGGCCCTCTCGATCCATCAAACGGCTGTGAACTTAGCACAGTGGCGTGTAGGTGGGGGGCTTGCGGGTTTTTACAAGCGCCCGCCCCTCACGCGCGCACCGCTTCAGGCCAGATGCTTGCTGGCGCGGCCAATCTCAAGGGCGCCCTGGGCGGCGCCGCTGGCGGGCACGGTGGCATGGCTGCCGTCGCTTACCTGCGCCAACTGCGCTTGCAGTTGCTCGGGCGCGTCGCTACCCAAGCCCATCCAGACGCCCTGGGTTAGCGTGACTTGTGCCGCCTCCACGCTGCCCGCGCCTGCGCACAAAATCGTGCGGGTGGGCGCGTCCTGGGCCACCAGCACCAGCATGGCGGGCACCACGGCTTCGGGCTTGAGGGCTTCCAGAATCTGGGGCGGCATCAGGTCTTCGGTCATGCGCGTGGCGGCCGTGGGCGCCAGGCAGTTGACGTGGATATTGCTTTTTGCGCCCTCAATCGACAGGGTTTGCATCAGCCCGACCAACGCCATCTTGGCCGCGCCATAGTTGCTTTGGCCAAAGTTGCCATACAAGCCGCTGCTCGACGTGGTCATCAAAATACGGCCGTATTTTTGCGCCACCATGTGCGGCCAGACCGCCTTGGTGCAATGCACGGCGCCCATCAGGTGCACGTCCAGCACCAGGCGGAAGTCGTCGATCTCCATCTTGGCAAAGCTTTTGTCGCGCAGGATGCCTGCGTTATTCACCAAAATATCTACCCGGCCCCAGGCGTCCACCGCCGCTTGAACCATGGCTTGCACTGCCGCGTAGTCGGTCACTGACGCCCCGTTGGCCATGGCCACGCCACCAGCGGCCTCAATCTCTGCCACCACCGCCTGCGCGGCCGACACCGAGCCGCCAGAGCCGTCACGCGCGCCGCCCAGGTCATTGACCACCACCTTGGCGCCGCGCTTGGCCAGCGCCAGCGCGTGCAGGCGGCCAAGTCCACCACCGGCACCGGTCACAATTGCTACACGGTCTTTAAAGTCCAGGGCCATAAAATTCTCCAATCAGGTTGTAAAAGGCAGCCGCAGCCACCAAAACTAAAGGCTGACTCTACTGCACGCCAGCGAGCGCCTCTTTCACCCACGCAACGAATGTGACACGCATGGAACTCAACTCCGAAATACCCACCCTGCCTCCGCGCGACGCGGCCACCGTCGTGATGCTGCGCGACGGCGCCCATGGGCTGGAAGTGTTTTTGGTCAAGCGCCACGGCTTGTCGGACGTGCTGGGCGGGGCCTATGTTTTTCCGGGCGGCAAGCTCGACGCCGCCGACTGCGACGCCGCCCACCACGCGCACTTTGACCGCGACGCAGCACAACTGCACGCAGCGCTGGGCGAGGCTGGCACCGACCAGGCCACCGCCTGCGGCCTGTTTGTAGCTGCCTTGCGCGAGACGTTTGAAGAGTCCGGCGTGCTGTTTGCCAGCGCCACGGGGGCGAGCACTGCTGCGACTGCGCCAGAGTTTCATGCCCGGCTTGCCGCACAGCAACTGCGCCTGCACACCAGCGCGGTGCAACCTTGGACACGCTGGATCACGCCGCTTATGCCCTCGGTCACCAACAAGCGCTTTGACACCCGGTTTTTTATCGCCGCCATGCCCGAGGGGCAGTTGGCCGCACACGACAACATCGAAGCCACTGAGAGCGCCTGGCTGCAGCCGCGCACCGCGCTTGAGCAATATTGGGGCCGCGAGATCGAGCTAGCTCCGCCGCAGATCATGAGTTTGGCGCAGCTCTCGCGCCACACCAGCGTGGCCAGCGCACTGACTGAGGCCGCCAGCCGCCCGCCCCCGGTCATCATGCCCGAGGCCTTTAACCAAGACGGCGAACGGGTGATCTGCTACCCCGGCGACGCGCAGCACTCGGTGCGCGCGCGTGCCATGCCCGGCCCTTCACGCCTGTTCTGGCGCAACAAGCGCTTCGAGCCCGAAGGTGGCTTTGAAGCGCTTTTCGCCTAAGCGTCTGGGTTTTAAGCCGCCACGGGCAGCGGCGAGCGGATCAGGTGGTCAAAGGCGCTGAGCGCCGCCTTGGCGCCCTCGCCTGCAGCAATGACGATTTGCTTGAAAGGCACGGTGGTGCAGTCGCCGGCGGCAAACACGCCGGGCACATTGGTGTGGCCCTTGGCGTCCACCAAAATTTCGCCAAACTTGCTCAATTCAACCGTGCCTTTGAGCCACTCGGTGTTGGGAATCAGGCCAATTTGCACAAACACGCCTTCCAGGTCCACCAAGTGCTCGGCGCCGGTGGCACGGTCCTTGAAGCGCAGGCCGTTGACCTTGCCTTCGGCTCCGGTGACTTCCGTCGTTTGGGCGTTTGCGTGTATGGTGACATTGGGCAGGCTCTTGAGCTTGTTCACCAACACCGCGTCCGCCTTGAGCTGGTCGGCAAACTCCACCAGCGTCACGTGCGCCACGATACCGGCCAGGTCGATGGCAGCTTCGACGCCCGAGTTGCCGCCACCGATCACCGCCGTGCGCTTGCCCTTGAACAAGGGGCCATCGCAATGCGGGCAATAGGCCACGCCCTTGTTTTTGTACTCGGATTCTCCAGGCACGTTGACATTGCGCCAGCGCGCGCCGGTGGACAAGATGACGGTCTTGGCTTTCAGGCTGCCACCGTTGGCCAGCACCACTTCGGTCAAGCCGCCGGGCTGGGTGGCGGGCACCAGCTTGGCGGCCTCTTGCAGGTTCATGATGTCCACGCCATAGGCGCGGGTTTGGGCTTCCATGGCCGCAGCAAACTTGGGGCCGTCGGTTTCCAGCACCGAGATGTAGTTCTCAATCGCCAGCGTGTCGTTCACCTGCCCGCCAAAGCGCGCTGCCACCACGCCTACGCGAATGCCTTTGCGCGCGGCGTACACGGCAGCGGCCGCGCCCGCAGGCCCGCCGCCGACGATCAACACGTCAAACGGGTCTTTCGCCGACAACTTGGCGGCGTCCTTGTCAGCGGCGCCCGCGTCGAGCTTGGCCACAATTTCTTCGACCAGCATGCGGCCGTTGCCAAACAACGCGCCGTTGAGGTAAATACTGGGCACCGCCATGATTTCGCGGGCGTTCACCTCGTCCTGGAAGGCGCCGCCTTCGATCACCGTGGTCTTGACGTGGGGGTTCTGAATGGCCATCAGGCTCAGGGCCTGCACCACGTCGGGGCAGTTGTGGCAGGTCAGGCTCATGTAGACCTCAAAATTGAAGTCACTGCCCGGCGCAGGTCGCAAGGCCTTGATCTGCTCGATCACGTCTTGTTCCACCTTGGGCGGGTGGCCGCCGGTCCACAAGAGCGCCAACACCAGCGAGGTGAATTCGTGGCCCAGGGGCAGCCCGGCAAAGCGCAAGCTGGTGTCAGACCCCGTGCGCTTGAGCGAAAAAGAGGGCTTGCGCGCGTCTTGTCCGTCGTAGCGCACGCTGATCTTGTCGCTGCGCAGACGCCCAATGGTGTCGAGCAGTTCGCGCATTTCGGCAGAGTTGCTGTCATCCCCCAAGGACGCCACGATCTCCATCGGGAGCGTCACGCGTTCGAGGTAAGCGGCGAGCTGGGATTGGAGTGTGTCGTCAAGCATGGTGGTTCCTTTGGATACTGAAGGTGCAACTTACGCGCATTTGCCGCAAGTGGCGCCGATTTTGGGCATAAAAAAGCCGGACGGCCCGCTGCGCATCGCAGGACGCTGTCCGGCCAGCAGGCGCTCTAGGGCGCCTTGCGGTTGTCAGCCTGTGGCTTAGATCTTGCCGACCAGGTCCAGCGACGGGGTGATGGTCTTGGCGCCTTCGTTCCACTTGGCGGGGCACACCTGGCCGGGGTGGGCGGCGGTGTACTGGGCGGCCTTGAGCTTGCGCAGGGTTTCCTTGACGTCACGGGCGATTTCGTTGGAATGCACTTCCATGGTCTTGATGTGACCCTCGGGGTTGATGATGAAGGTGCCGCGCAATGCCAGGCCTTCTTCGTCGATATGCACGTCAAATGCACGAGTCAGCGCGTGGGTTGGGTCACCGATCAAGGCGAACTTGGCTTTGCCAACGGCGGGAGACGTTTCGTGCCACACCTTGTGGGCGAAATGCGTGTCGGTGGTGACGATGTAGACATCGGCGCCCGCTTTTTGGAATTCGGCGTAGTTGTCGGCTGCGTCTTCGACTTCGGTCGGGCAGTTGAAGGTAAATGCCGCAGGCATAAAAATGAACACGTTCCACTTGCCCTTGATGGACTCGTTGGTAACGGTGACAAACTTGCCGTTGTGAAATGCTTCGTTCTTGAAAGCCTGAACTGCGGTATTGATCAAAGACATGGTGATTTCCTCTAAAAGTTGGATTTCGGTGAATGGACAAGCCAAATTCTAGGGCGGTTCAGCCATGCAACGGGTTGATTGATTCAATGGGTCCGATTGCCAAAACCTATTCCCGGCACCCGCGCGCCGGGAAAAGGTGGGCTTGCGCCTTAGTCTTCGACGAATGCTTCTTCGCGTTTGGCCTTGACCGAGGGCATCAGCACCACCGCCAGCAAAATGGCGGCCGCCAAGAGCAAGCTTGCCGAAAGGGGCCGTGTCACAAGCACGCTCCAATCGCCCCTCGATAGCAAAAGCGCGCGGCGCAAGTACTCTTCCATCATCGGCCCTAGGATGAAACCTAGCAACAGTGGCGCAGGTTCGGCCCCCAGCTTGATGAAGATATAGCCGATGAATCCAAAAATACCCACCATCCAGATGTCAAACGTGGTGTTGTTGGTCGAATACACCCCGATAGCGCAAAACAGGACGATAGACGGAAACAGCCAGCGGTAAGGCACGCTGAGCAACTTGATCCAGATGCCGATCAACGGCAGATTCAGAACCACCAGCATCAGGTTACCAATCCACATGGAGGCAATCAGGCCCCAAAACAACTCGGGGTTGCTGGTCATCACCTGCGGGCCGGGCTGGATATTGTGGATGGTCATCGCGCCCACCATCAAGGCCATCACCGCGTTGGGCGGAATGCCCAAGGTCAGCAGCGGGATGAAAGAGGTTTGCGCGCCAGCATTGTTGGCCGCCTCAGGAGCAGCCACGCCGCGGATATTGCCCTTGCCAAAAGGCACTTCACCCGGGCGCAGCTTGGTTTTCTTCTCCAGCGTGTAGGCGGCAAATGCCGCCATTACCGCGCCGCCGCCAGGCAAAATACCCAACAAGGAACCCAAGGCCGTGCCGCGCAACACAGCAGGAACCATGTTTCGGAAGTCTTCCTTGGTCGGCATCAGGCCAGAGACGGAGGCGGTAAACACCTCGCGCTCACTCTCGTGCTTGGACAGGTTGCTGATGATCTCGCCGTAGCCGAACACGCCCATGGCAATCACGATAAAGCCGATGCCGTCGGTCAGTTCGGCCACATCGAAGCTAAAGCGTGCCACACCCGAGTTCACATCGGTACCAACCATGCCCATCAGCAGACCCAGAACAATCATGGCCACTGCCTTAAGCAAGGAACCCGAAGCAAGTACTACGGCGCCAATCAGACCCAAAATCATCAAAGAGAAGTACTCTGCCGGTCCGAACTTGAAGGCCAGCTCAGTCAACGGTGCCGCGAAGGCCGCCAGGATCAGCGTGCCCACACAACCCGCAAAAAATGAGCCTAGGCCAGCGGCCGCCAGCGCCGGGCCGGCTCTTCCCTGGCGTGCCATCTGGTAGCCGTCAATCACTGTCACCACGGACGAAGACTCACCGGGTAAGTTGACCAAGATCGCAGTGGTCGAGCCGCCATATTGGGCGCCGTAATAAATGCCAGCCAGCATGATCAGCGCCGCCACGGGTGGCAAGGAATATGTCGCAGGCAAAAGCATGGCAATGGTCGCCAGCGGGCCAATGCCGGGCAAGACCCCAATAAGGGTGCCCAGCAGGCAGCCCACAAACGCATAGATCAGGTTTTGCATCGTGAATGCAACGCCAAAGCCGAGCGCCAAGTTGTTGAACAAATCCATGGATTGCGCTCCTCAGACTTTTATAAATTCAGGCCAGACGGGGAACTGCAGCTTGAGCAGCAAGATAAATGCTGCATAGCTCATGACCGCCAAAATGGTGGCAAGAATAGTTACTTCCTTGAAGTTGAACTCCTCGCCTGCGTTGCTGGCGATGAAAGTAAGCGCAAAAATGCCCACGATCAAGCCCATGGGCGGCAGCCCGATGCTCGGCAATCCGCCCAAGGCAGCACCAAACACCAAATTGGCAGCAATAATGAAAATCAGAGGCTTCCAGGCGATGCTGCCGATCTTTTCACCATCCATCGTTTCCACCACCAGCGCAGTGAAGGTAATCATCGCTCCTAGCAGCGCAAGCAACACGCCAAGTACGAGCGGAAAGTAACCGGGACCCATCCGCGCACCCTTACCGAGGGTGTAGCCGCTGGCACCCCAGGCAAAAGTCACCCCCACCGTCATAAACATCAGTCCGGAGAAAAAGTCCTTCTGGCTTTTAATATTCACAAATTCTCTCCAAGTCTTATCAAAGTTGAGCAATTTTGCACTGAAAACCATCACGACTTCGCGTCGCTCACATTGGGTGTTGCGCTCAGCACCTCTTCCAGCACTGTGCGCCCCTCGGCCACCCGTAGCGCGCCGGCCAGGCGCAGCGGCTGCATGCCGTCGGCCACCGCCTGGCGGTGCAGCGCACCAATATCAGGTTGGGCGTTGACTAATGCTTTCAGCGGATCGGACACCACCAGTAACTCATACAAACCCATGCGCCCACGAAACCCTGTCATGCGGCATTCGACGCAGCCCACGGCCTTGAAAGGCCGGTAGCTGCCGTTCAAAGACCACGGTTTCACCGCCGCCAGTAGGTCATTGACCGAGGCGTCGGGGTCGGCCACGCTGCAACTCGCGCACAGCGTGCGCACCAGGCGCTGGGCCAGCACGCCCAAGAGCGTGGCGTTAATCAAATAGGGGGGAATGCCCAGCTCGATCAGGCGCGTTATGGCCGAAGGCGCGTCGTTGGTGTGCAAGGTAGAAAACACCAGGTGGCCGGTCAGCGCGGCCTGCACCGCCATCTCGGCGGTCTCCAAATCGCGGATTTCACCCACCATGATAACGTCCGGGTCCTGGCGCATCAAGGCGCGCACGCCCTGGGCAAAGCTGAAATCGAGCTGCGGCTGCACCTGCGTCTGGTTAAAGGACGGCTCAATCATCTCGATCGGGTCTTCCACGGTGCTGACGTTGATTTCTTCGGTGGCCACGCGCTTGAGGGTGGAATACAGCGTGGTGGTCTTGCCCGAGCCCGTGGGGCCGGTCACCAAAATGATGCCGTGTGGCTTTTTCAGCAGCGCCTCCCAGCGCTGGGCGTCATGCGAAGAAAAACCCAGGGCGTCGAGGTCTTTGACCGTGTTTTCGGGGTCAAAAATGCGCATCACCATCTTTTCGCCAAAGGCCGTGGGCAGCGTCGACAGGCGCATTTCAATCTCATTGCCTTTGGCGTCGCGGGTCTTGATGCGGCCGTCCTGCGGGCGGCGGCGCTCGATCACGTCCATGCGCGCCAAAATCTTGATGCGCGAGGTCATGGCCAGCATCACGGCAGGCGGCAACTGGTACACCGGGTGCAGCACGCCGTCAATGCGAAAGCGGATGACGCACTGCTCGCGCCGGGGCTCTAGGTGGATGTCGCTGGCGCGCATGTCAAAGGCGTACTGCCAGAGCCAGTCCACCACCATCACCACGCTTTGGTCGTTGGCGTCGAGCTGTTTGTTGGTTTTTCCCAGTTCGACGAGCTGCTCAAAGCTCACGCGCGTCTGGCTGCCGTTTTTCAGCGCCGCGCGTACCGAGTGCGCCAGGGCATAAAACTCGGCGGTATAGCGCGCAATGTCCTGCGGGTTGGACAGCACCAGCCGCACCCGGCGGCGCGACTGGCGTTCCACCTCGGCGAGCCAGTCGGTGGCGAAGGGCTCGCCGGTAGCCACCACAATCTCCGCGGCCGTAATGGCCACCGGCAGCACTTTGTGGCGCTGGGCGTAAGCGGCAGTAAAGGCTTCGGCCACCTTGCTCACATCCACCTTGAGCGGGTCAATGCGCAAATGAGCCAGACCGGCGCGCGGCGCCAGCCAGGCCAACAGGGCCTCGGCGTCCAAGATTTTTTGATCGACGGCGCGGCGCATGCCCAAGCTGGCCAAGCGCAGCACAGGGTGCTGTGCGCTCTCGCCTTGGGCACAGCGCGCGCTGGCGCGTGCGGCTTCGTCGGCAGACACCGTACCGTCCGCCTGCAACCAGGCAATCAGCCGCTGCCAGTCCAAGGGACCCCGGTGGTTGATGGGGTGTAAGGCTGGTGCGGCTAAAGTGTTCATGGAGCGATGGGTTTGAAGGCGCGTATCCACTTGGTCGCGGGCAGGCCCCAGTGGGTTTCAATGTACTGCGCGCGTTCGGCCAATACGGCGCGGCTGGGTCGGCTGGGCGTGCGCTGGGCCAGCACCACGGTGTTGCCCTCGCGCGTGGACTTGAAAGCCCAGATGGCGTCGCGGCCAAAGGCAGCGGCGATGCGCTCAACACTGCGATCGAAACTGGAGCTGCGGCCAAATAAATTGACCGTCATGCAGCCCTCGTCGGTCAGCACATTGCGGCAGTCGGCGTAAAAGTCGGGGCTGTCTAACACCGGGGCGGCGGCTTCTTCGTCGTACAAATCCACTTGCAAGGCGTCCACCGTGCCCAGCCAGCGCGCTTGGGTGATTTCACGCGCGGCGTCGGCCAAGATCACTTGCATGCGAGGGTTGTCCGCTGGCAGCTTGAACCACCCCCGGCAGGCGTGTAGCACTTGGGGGTTGAGTTCAATGGCGGTGGTTTGCATGCGGATTTCTTTGTGGCAAAACTTGGTGAGCGACCCGGCGCCCAGACCGAGCTGCAGCGCCTGGCGCTGGGGCGCGGTGGCGGGGTCCATCAAAAGCAGCCAGGCCATCATGCGCTGGATGTATTCATGCACCAGCTCGTAGGGCGCGTCCAGCAGCATGGAGCCCTGGATCCATTCGCTGCCCAAATGCAGGTGGCGCACCGGCCCTTCTTCAGAAAAGTTCACTTCGGGCAAGGTGTTTTCAGTCGTCATTTGTTTAATCATAGTGGGTTATAGCAGCGCCGCCAGCTTGGGCAGCGCGCTTTGGGCGTTGCGCCAAACGGCAGCTTGGAGTTCTTCTAATTCAATGCCCCGTAATTGCGCCAGCACTTGGGCGATGCGCGGAATTTCTGCCGGCGTGTTGGGCGCCTGCGCAGCGCCACTTTGGCGGGCCTGGGCGGTGGCGTAGAGCCAATGGGGCGGAATGTCGGGGGCGTCGGTCTCTAAAACAATCGCGTCCAGCGGCAGGGTTTGCGCCAGGCGGCGCAGTTGCAAGGCGCGCTCAAAGGTGAGCGCGCCGCCAAACCCCAGCTTGAAGCCCAATGCGACAAAGGCCTGCGCCTGCACCGCGCTGCCATTAAAAGCGTGCGCAATGCCGCGCCAACCAGAGGCGGGGCGCAAAGCGCGCAGGTGCTTGAGCAGGCGGTCGGCGCTTCGCCGCACATGCAGCACCACGGGCAAATGGGCTTGCGCGGCCATTTGCAGTTGGGCGCAGTAAAAGCGTTCCTGCTTCTCCCGAAGGGCGGGCGTGCAAAGGGCGGGCACAAAAAAGTCCAGGCCGATTTCACCCACCGCCACTAAGCGCGGGTCGTCTTGGTGAAGCGCGATTTGCGCTTGCAACGCCTGCAAATCCGCGTCGCTGGCGCGCGGCACATACAAAGGGTGGATTCCGAGGCAATAACTGTCGCCCCAGCGCTGCGCGAGCAAGCGCACCGTGTCCCAGTTCGAAGCCTCTACCGCTGGCAGCACGCAGTGGTGCACCCCCGCTTCGCGCGCACCCAAGCGCACGGCGTCGGCCTGGTACAGGGCGCCAAACTCTGCCGCGTCCAGGTGGCAATGGGTGTCGATCCAGGCCGCCGTCATGGCAGCGGCGTGCCCGCAATCCAATCGGCAATGCGCTCGACCGCCTGCGGCTCCGCGCCAATAAAGCCGTGAAAATGCAAAGCCTCGCAGGGGTTACCGCTTTCACCCTCGCCGCCCGTGAACATGACCAAGGCGTGCCTGCGGCTGTTGACCAAGCCCCGGTCTATGGCTGGCGCGTCGTCGGGGCGGCACACGCGGCAGGCGTCTTTTTCATGGTGCACCACCAGCACCGGAATGCTGATCTTGTCCAGCGCCTGCATCGGCACCGCGCCAATCGTTTTGGCAGCCGTGACGCTGGACGTGAGCACCAGGCCGTCAATCAAGCCTTCTTCACGCATGGCGATGGCCGCTGCGGTGCCTGAGACCGTGCCCCGGCTGGTGCCCACTAACCACACGGGGCCGGCAAAACTGCTTCGCACCTGGCGCAGCACGCGGCGCAAATCGTCCATGGCCGGTGCGCTTATGCGAAACGGGTAGTCCATATCGGTTTGGTCGCTCGGGCGGGCCACGATGGCCAGGTTAAAGCCCTTGGCCGCAAACAGGGGCGCGCTTCGCACCAAAAAGTTCGCGCCATCGGGCCAGCCCTGCGGCCCGATCTTGCCAATGCCGCCACTGCCGCCAGGCAGCAGCACCAAAGTCGCCTGGGCGCCGGGCGTGGCGCGCAGGTACACCGGAATTTCAGCCCCTTCGCGGGCGGAGGCTACGCGCTGAAGCCGACCCGGCGCCATTTGCGCCTCCGTTAAACCCTGCGTCAAGTCGGCGGCGCGCACCGAGGGCAAGAAAACACAAACGCACAACAGAATACGGATCCAACGCATCACTTTGCCCTTTCTTCAGGCGTTTCTTTATTCGGTCAACAGTTGCTGGAGTTGACCTTGCTCTATGCGCAATTGCCGGCTGCAGCGCTGCGCCAGGCTGGCATCGTGGGTCACCAGCACAAAAGCGGTGCCGTGTTCGCGGGCCAGGCTGAGCATCAGGTCAAACACGCCGTCGGCGGTGTTGCGGTCCAGGTTGCCGGTGGGCTCGTCGGCCAGCACGCAATCGGGCTGGGTGACCAGGGCCCGGGCAATGGCCACGCGCTGGCGTTCGCCGCCCGAGAGTTCGGCCGGGCGGTGGTGCAGGCGCTCGGCCAGGCCCACGCGCTCCAGCATGGCGCGCGCCTTGGCACTGGCCAGCGCTGGCGCCGCACGCCGAATCGTCAGCGGCATGGCCACGTTTTCCAGCGCGCTGAACTCGGGCAGCAGGTGGTGAAACTGGTAGACAAAGCCCAGATGGCGGTTGCGCAGCCGGCCTTGGGCCCCCGCGTCCAACCCCGCCAGCGGCTCACCGCACAGGCTGACGCTGCCAGCACTGGGCGCATCCAGGCCGCCTAGCAAATGCAGCAGGGTCGATTTGCCCGAGCCCGAGCTGCCCACAATGGCCACCGTCTCGCCGCGGTGCACCGCCAGATCAACGCCTTGCAGCACGGTCACGTCCAGCCGCCCCTCGGTAAAGCGCTTGCGCAAACCGGTGCATTGCAGGATAGCCTTGGAATTACTCATAGCGCAGCGCCTCGGCGGGGTTGATTTGCGAGGCACGCCAGCTCGGGTAGAGCGTGGCAACAAAGGCCATGAGCAGGCTGATCAGCGCCACCGGCAAGATGTCGGCCTGCTGCGGGTCGCTGGGCATACGGCTGATCAGGTAAATGTCTTGCGGCAAAAAGGTGGCGCCCAGCAAATGCTCCAGCGCGGGCACGATGACGTCAATATTGAAAGCCACGCCCAGGCCCAGCAACAGCCCGGCGCCGGTGCCAATCACCCCGACCATCGCGCCTTGCACCATAAAAATGCCCATGATGCTGGCCGGGCTCGCGCCCAGGGTGCGCAATATCGCAATATCCGCACGTTTGTCGGTCACCGTCATCACCAAGGTGCTGACCAGGTTAAAGGCGGCCACCGCCACGATCAGGGTGAGGATGATGAACATCATGCGTTTTTCCACCTGCACGGCGGCAAACCAACTGCGGTTCTGCTGCGTCCAGTCGCGCACGAGCAGCTCGCCCGAAAGGCGGCGGCTCAGGTCTTGCGCTACCTCACGCGCCTGGTGCAAGTCGCGCAGCTTCAGGCGCACGCCGGTGGGGCCTTCCAGGCGGAATATCTTGGCCGCGTCTTGCCAATGCACCAGCGCCAGCGTGGAGTCGTATTCAAAATGACCCGAGTCAAAGGTGCCCACCACCGTCATTTGTTTGAGGCGCGGCACCACGCCAGCCGGCGTCACCTGCCCGCTGGGCGCCACCAAGGTCACCACATCGCCCAGGTGCACGCCCATGGAGCGGGCCAACTCAGCCCCCAGCACCACACCAAAGCCGCCGGGCTGCAGTTGCCGCAACACGGCCTGCTGCCCCGGCGTGGCCAAGTCGCTCACCTCGGGCTCGAGCGCGGGGTCAATGCCGCGCACCATCACGCCTTTCATGTCCTCGCCGCGCGCCAGCAGCGCTTGGGCGGCAATAAAGGGGGCCGCGCCAACCACTTGGGGATGCGCGCGGGCCTGCAGCAGCGTTTGCGCCGGGTCCAGCAAAGCGGCGCCGCCCAGGGCGTAAATCTCAATGTGCGAGACCACGCTGAGCATGCGGTCGCGCACCTCTTTCTGAAAGCCGTTCATCACGCTGAGCACGATGATCAGCGCCGCAACTCCCAGTGCAATGCCCAGCATGGACACGCCCGAGATAAAGGAGATAAAGCCATTGCGCCGCGTCGAGCGCCCCGCACGGGTGTAGCGCCAGCCAATACGCAGTTCAAAGGGCAAGTTTTGCAGCATAGACATTGCAGTTAGTCAGGCAGCACCGCGCCCACGACCGCACCGGCCGCTTTGACGCCAGTTTTGACCACCACCGCCCCAGTGGTCACCACCGCGTCAGCCACCGCCACCACGGCGCAGCCAGTGCACGCGGAAGCCACGGCCAGCATAAAAAACCACTTCATTGCGAATCCTTACAAGTCTTAGGGGCCGATTGTCGCAGGGGCGCGGGGCAGCCCGGCGCGGCTCGAGCGGCGCAGGTGCGAGACAATCGCCCCATGCACCTTGTGATTCCCTTTGCCGCGCCCGCCGGCCCCCAATGCCAGGCGGCGCTGGAACGGCTGGAACTGCCGCACCTGAAAACGCTGTTGCGTACCCTAACGCCCCACGGCGAACTGCAGGGCCAGGCCAATGATCTGTCGCCCCTGGCGGAGCGCGTGTTGAGCCAAAACGCCTTTACCGACGGCCTGATCCCCTGGGCCGCGCTGCGCTCCCGTGCGCTACCCGAAGTGGCACTGGGTGCGGCCTGGGGACTGATCAGCCCCTGCCACCTGGCGGTGCACGCCGACCACATCGCCATGCACGACCCAGCAACCTTGCGCCTGGAAGCGGATGAGTCGCTTAGGCTGCTGCAGGCCATGGCCCCGTATTTTCTGGAAGACGGCTTGGTGCTGCACTTTTTGCAAGCCGACACCTGGCTGGTGCAAGGGGACGTGCTGCGCGGCCTGCCCACTGCGTCCTTGGAGCGCGTGCGCGGGCAGAAAGTAGACCCGTGGATGCCGCGCACTGAGGCCGCCCGCTTGGTGCGCCGCCTGCAAAACGAGATGCAGATGCTGCTTTACACCCACCCCATCAACGACGCTCGGGTGGCGCGCGGCGCGCCGATGGTGAACTCGTTTTGGCTCAGCGGCACTGGCGATCTACCCGCAGACGCACCACCATTTTTGCAAGCCACCGTGCTTGACGCCTTGCGGGCACCCGCGCTGCGCGATGACGCTGCAGCCTGGGCGCAAGCCTGGCAAGCGCTGGATGGCGGCCCCCTGGCAGACATGACGCGGGCGCTAGGCCAGCGCGACCACTCCGCCGACGCCGAAGTCGCAACCCTGACCCTGTGCGGCCGCCACACGGCCCGCACCTGGCGCCAGCAGCCGCGCAGCCTTTTGCAGCGCATCGGCGCCGCCCTGCGCGGCACGCCCCCCACCGCCCTTTTGAAAAACCTATGAACATCACCCCCCGCGACATTCCTCCCCGCAGCGTTTGGGCGCTCGAACAGGCCGGCGTGCACCCGCTTTTGGCGCAGCTCTACGCCGCGCGCGGTGTGACCCAGCCTGACGAACTGGACAACGCCCTGTCCAAACTCCTGCCGCCCGACGGATTGAAGGGCGTGCGTGAGGCCGCCGTCTTGCTGGCCGACGCCATTGCCGCGCAAAAACGCCTGTGCATCGTGGCCGACTACGACTGCGACGGCGCCACCGCCTGCGCCGTGGCGGTGCGCGGCCTGCGCCTGCTGGGCGCGCAGCACGTCAGCTACCTGGTACCCGACCGCGTGGTGGACGGCTATGGCCTGACCGCGCCGATTTCACAACGCGTGTTTGACCAGGGCGCCGACGTGCTGATTACCGTGGACAACGGCATCGCCAGTCTGGACGGTGTAGCCCGCGCCAAAGCCCTGGGCCTGCAGGTGCTGGTGACCGACCACCACCTGCCGGGCAGCGCCCTGCCCGCAGCCGACGTCATCGTCAACCCCAACCAGCCCGGCTGCACTTTTGAGAGCAAGGCCATGGCCGGCGTGGGCGTGATGTTTTATGTGCTGCTGGCGCTTCGCAGCGAATTGCGCACGCGCGGCGTGTTTGAGGCTTCGCCAACACAGACCCAATTTCCCGCCGGGCCGCCCCAAGGGAAATTAGCCCCCTCGGGGGGCAGCGAAGTACGCGCAGCGACGAGCGTGGGGGCTCAACCCAAACTTGACGCACTGCTACCGCTGGTCGCCCTGGGCACCGTGGCCGACGTGGTGCGCCTGGACGCCAACAACCGCCGCCTGGTAGCCCAAGGGCTCAAGCGCGTGCGGGCACTGGCCATGCCCCAGGGGCTGGCTGCGCTGTTTGTGGCTTCGGGCCGCCAAGCGGCCAAGGCCACGACTTTTGACTTTGGCTTTGCCCTGGGGCCGCGCATCAATGCCGCCGGGCGCCTGTCGGACATGACGCTGGGCATCGAATGCCTGCTAACCGACGACCCTGCGCGCGCAGATGAGCTGGCGCGCACGCTGGACGGCATCAACCGCGAACGCCGCGTCATTGAAGGCGACATGCGCGAACAAGCCATGCTGGTGGCCGAGTCGCTGTTTGACGAGGGCGACGAGCCGCCGCCAGCCATTTGCGTGTTTGACCCCGATTTTCATGAAGGCGTGGTCGGCATCGTGGCTTCGCGCATCAAGGACAAGCTGCACCGCCCCACCTTTGTGTTTGCTGCCAGCCAGGCGCCGGGTAAGGAACACGAGCTCAAGGGCTCGGGCCGCTCGATTCCCGGATTTCACCTGCGCGACGCGCTGGACCTGGTGGCCAAGCGCTACCCCGGCGTGCTGCTGCGCTTTGGCGGCCACGCCATGGCGGCGGGCTGCACCGTAGCCGAGGAGCATTTCGACACCTTTGAGCAAGGCCTGAATGAAGTCGCACACGAATGGCTGGACGCCGCCACCCTGCAGCGCCGCCTGGCCACCGACGGCCCGCTCCTGCCCGCCTACCGCCGCGTGGATTTGGTAGACACCTTGCACGAAGCCGTCTGGGGCCAGGGCTTTGCCGCCCCCACCTTCAGCGAAGAAGTCGAAGTGATTTCGCAGCGCCTGGTGGGTGAAAAACACCTGTCACTCAAACTCAAGCACCAGGGCGAACCGGTGGACGCCATCTGGTTCGGCCACACCGAGCCCTTGCCCGCCAAAGTGACCATGGCCTTTCGCCTGGACGCAGACGAATGGAACGGCGTGCGGCGGGTGAAGTTCTTTGTCGAAGGCGTGCAGGACTGAGCGGCGCCAGTCGGGCGCCGAGGAAAGGCGCTACTTCCAGCGAACCGGCTCAATCTCCACTGTGTTGCGGTCGTCGCTGAGCGTCAGGGCGCCTTCTTGCACCGTGGCTTGCAGTTGCATGCTGCGCTGGGCCAGGGGAATCAGGGCTTGGGACGCCAGGGTGGGAATACGGTAAACGCGCAGGTTTTTGGGACGGCTGAGTTTGGCCTCCATGGTGCGCCACCAGACTTCTGCAGCGTGGTTGAAGCAGTACAAGACCACCTGGTCGGCTTTACCGCAGGCTTTGATGAGCGGCTTGTCCTCGGGCTGGCCCACTTCCATCCATAGCTTGATCTGGCCGGTAAAGTCGCGCAGCCAGACATCGGGCTCGTCCACGTCAGACAGGCCGGCGCCAAAGGCCAGCGTGCCGTCGCCGCCGCACACGGTTTGCAACTCGTGCGCATGCAGCGCCAGGGCAACCAGGCGCACCATCATGCGTTCATCGGTTTCGCTGGGGTGGCGCGCCAGCATCATGGCGTGGTCGGCGTAGTAACTGTGGTCGATGTCTGCAATTTGCAGATGGGCTTTGAAGATTGTTGATTTAATGGCCATAGTTCGATTGTGACGGATGGCTTTGGCGCCGCCTCCACCGCGATGCCACTGTCAGAATAGCGCCACCCTGCCTGCCCCTTTGTTTTCACCCCCGCCCCAAAACCCACCATGACCCAACACACGCTCACGATTTTGACTGGCGCCTCGCGCGGCATGGGCCACGCCATGGCCGAACAACTGCTGCAAAGAGGCGCCCATCTCTTGTGCATTTCGCGCAAAACCAGCCCCGAGTTGACCGCACTGGCCCAGGCCCGTGGCGCCGTGCTGGCGCAGTGGAGCGCCGATCTGGGTGACGCCGCCCCAGTGGCTCAGCGCCTGGCCGCCTGGCTCGCGGCGCTAGACCCGGCTTCGGTGAAAAGTGCCACGCTGATCAACAACGCTGGCGTCATTCCCGCCATCACGCCGCTGCGCGACAACACATCGGCCGATCTGGCCAACGCGCTGCGCGTGGGCTTGGAGGCGCCCATGCAACTGTGCGCCGCGTTCTTGCGCGCGACCCAAGGCTGGCAAATACCCCGCAAGGTGCTCAATATCTCGTCAGGTTTGGGTCGCCGGGCCATGGCGTCGTCGGCGCCCTATTGCGCGGCCAAGGCGGGCATGGACCATTTCACGCGCTGCCTGGCGCTGGACGAGGCCTTGCAAGCCAACGGCGCCCGGGTTTGCTCGCTGGCGCCCGGCGTGATTGACACCGACATGCAGGTGCAACTGCGCGGCGCCGACCCCCAGGCTTTTCCGGACTTGGGCAACTTTGCCGGTCTGCACGCCCAAGGCCAGCTCGCCAGCCCTGCGCTTGCGGCGCAGCGGGTATTGGCCTATCTGGTGCGCGCCGATTTTGGTGCGAACCCGGTGGCCGACGTGCGAGATTAAGGGATAAGGCCTAGTAAACCTCGGGCACCACCATGGTCTGCGGCACAGGGTGGCGCTCGTAGTCCTCATGGCGCACGCGCTCCGGCACCACCACCTGGGGATGTTCAACTTCTTCGTAAGGCATTTGCTGCAAGAGGTGGTGAATGCAGTTCAGGCGCGCTTTTTTCTTGTCCACGGCTTGGACGATCCACCAGGGCGCCTCGGGAATGTGGGTGCGTTCGAGCATCACCTCTTTGGCGCGGGTGTAGTCTTCCCAGCGGCTGCGGGACTCCAGGTCCATGGGGCTGAGCTTCCATTGCTTGAGCGGGTCGTGGATGCGGCCCAAAAAGCGCGAATACTGTTCGTCGTCGGAGATAGAGAACCAGTATTTGATGACCTGGATGCCCGAGCGCACCAGCATTTTTTCAAACTCGGGCACGGTGCGGAAAAACTCTTCGTACTGCTCGTCGTTGCAAAAGCCCATCACTCGCTCTACGCCTGCGCGGTTGTACCAACTGCGGTCAAACAGCACGATTTCGCCCGCCGCAGGCAGGTGCGACACGTAGCGCTGGAAGTACCACTGCGTGCGTTCGCGGTCATTGGGCGCAGGCAGCGCCGCCACGCGGCACACGCGCGGATTGAGCCGCTGGGTGATGCGCTTGATGGCGCCACCCTTGCCTGCGGCGTCGCGCCCCTCAAACAACACCACCACCTTGTGGCCGGTGTGCATGACCCAGTCTTGCAGCTTGACCAGTTCGCCCTGCAAGCGAAACAGCTCGCGAAAATACATTTTTCGGGCATCGTGGTCAGCCTGCGTGGGCGCGTCCAAGCCGCTGGAGTGGCCGTCGTCGAGCTCCATCTCCAGCTCTTCGTCAAAGCTGTCGAGCATGTCACTGCGGATGCGGCGGATCAATTCGTCGGAGGGCTTGGTCATGGGCTTTTCCAGTCAAATACGCGTTGGCAAGCAGGCTAACGCCCAAATATTTCAAATTCGTGTCATGCAAATGACCGGGCCTTGCCCGTGCGCGTAAGCCCGATGTAGCGATTGACCGCCACACTGCGCAGGCTTGGCGCCGGGCGCCTGCTGCATAAACCACCCATTAAAGGAAACAAGACCATGTCCCGTGAAGTTGTAGTCGTCAGCGCCGTTCGCACCGCCATTGGCACTTTTGGCGGCAGTTTGAAAGATATCGCCCCCACCGACCTGGCCGCCCAAGTGGTGCGCGAGTCGCTGTCGCGCGCCCAGGTCGAAGGCAAGGACGTGGGCCATGTGGTGTTTGGCCATGTGGTCAACACCGAACCCAAAGACATGTATTTGTGCCGCGTGGCGGCCATCAACGGCGGCTGCGCCGAAGGCACGCCGGCTTTTAACGTCAACCGCCTGTGCGGCTCGGGCTTGCAGGCCATCATCAGCGCGAGCCAAAGCATTTTGCTGGGCGACGCGGACGTGGCCATTGGCGGCGGGGCTGAGAACATGAGCCGCGCGCCCTACGCCTCGCTCAATATGCGCTGGGGCGCGCGCATGGGTGACACCAAGATGGTGGACATGGTGGTGGGCGCATTGCACGACCCCTTCCACACCATCCACATGGGTGTGACTGCCGAGAACATCGCCGCCAAGTGGGGCATCACCCGCGAACAGCAAGACGCGCTGGCCGTGCAAAGCCATAACCGTGCCCAGCACGCCAGCGACGCCGGCTACTTCAAGAGCCAGATCGTGCCCGTCACGCTCAAGAGCAAAAAAGGCGACGTGGCTTATGCCACTGACGAACACTTCCGCCCCAACTGCACCCTGGCCGACATGGCCAAGCTCAAGCCCGTGTTCATCAAGGAAAACGGCACAGTAACGGCGGGCAACGCCTCAGGCATCAACGACGCCGCCGCTGCAGTGGTGCTGATGGAAGCCAGCGTGGCCAAAGCGCGCGGACTCAAGCCCCTGGCGCGCCTGGTGGCCTATGCGCACGCCGGTGTGGACCCCAAATACATGGGCATTGGCCCCGTACCCGCCACCAAGCTGGCCTTGCAAAAAGCCGGTCTGACCATCAAGGACCTGGACGTGATCGAGGCCAACGAAGCCTTTGCCGCCCAAGCCTGCGCCGTGAGCCACGACCTGGGCCTGGATCCGGCCAAGGTCAACCCCAATGGTTCCGGCATTTCGCTGGGCCACCCCATTGGTGCCACCGGCGCGCTGATTACCGTCAAGGCGCTGTATGAGTTGGAGCGGATCAACGGCCGCTACGCGCTGGTAACCATGTGCATTGGCGGCGGCCAGGGTATTGCGGCGATTTTTGAGCGCCAGCGCTAAGCGCTTACGGGCCAAGGGGCGGCTGCGGTCGCCCTGCCCTTTGTGCCCTATTGCCGCGCAAATCGCTGAGATTTGCGCGGTTTTTGCGTTTTAGGCGTCCTGAAACGCGCCTGCGCGCAGGGTCACCACCAGCGTGTCGCGGTAGCCTCCGGCCTGCAGGGGCTGAATGGGCGTGGACTCGTGGATCACCCGCGCATCATCAAGCAGCAACACCGACCAGGGCTCCGACAAGGTAAAGCGCTGGCCCTGGGGGCCGTGGGCGTCAAACACCCGGGTTTCGCCGCCCTTGATAGCGTGGCGCGCCACCATAAACACCGCCACCATGTCCACGCCGTCGCGGTGCGCGCCCTCAGGCGTGGGCCGGCCAATGCCGTCGGCCGTGTCAATGCGGAACTGGTGCGCCTCCACAAACCAGGGCTGCGCGCCTTTGAGGCCCGAGCACACCTGCGCCAGCCAGCGCAGCAGCGCACCCCAGGCCGCGCTTTGCACCATGGCAGGCTCCATGGGCGCGAAATGCCGCTCCATGCCGCCGTGCAAGGCGTTGTACTCCACCGGCTGCCAGTGCGCGCGGTGCGGCGCTTGTGTCACCTTGGCCCCGTCCACCACAAAGCTGGAATGGCGCCGGTGCCGATAGCGCCCGCCGTCGCGCAGATAGGCGTCGGGCGGCAAATCGTTCCACAGCGGCGTCCAGGCTTGCAGGGACGCGATGCCCACGCCAGCCAGAGCGCAGACATCGGCGGCGCCCAGCACCGCCGTGCCCAGGGATTGCAAGGTCGCAGCAAACGTGGCCGGTGGCGTCAGGGGCGGGGCCAGCAGCTCTGGCGGGCCCGAGGGCGCAGGGGTGGCGAGGTGAGAGGCAAAAGTAGAGGGCGGCATGGTGGTGAATGTTGTGGCCTGGCGCGGGCTGTAAAAAGCCCCCGCGCGACAGAGCTTCATTATCGGCATCTACCGGGCCTGCGCCGGGGTTTGCCTGGGTGCGCCAGCGCACCTGGGACCGCGCCTTAAGGCTTTTGTCGCCTGTGCAACTGCCGCGCAGCGTATCTGGCGCTAGCATCTGCGCCCTATCCCTGCCGCGCCACCACCGGCGCTGGGGCCACAACCATCCACTGCCTTGATGCACGCACCATGACCCAGATCGCCCTGAACTCTCTCGTCAACCACCAAATCCGCCTGGCCGCGCGCCCCGTGGGCCTGCCAACTGAGGCCAATTGGAGCCGCACCACAGAGGCCGTGGCCGAACCGGCCGACGGCGCCGTGGTCTTGCAAACCCTGGCGCTATCACTGGACCCGGCCATGCGCGGCTGGATGAACGAGGGCAAAAGCTACATCCCGCCGGTGGCCATTGGCGAAGTGATGCGCGCAGGCGGCGTGGGCCGCGTGATTGCGTCCAAGAACGCCAAGTACGCCGTGGGCGACTATGTGAGCGCCAGCTTTGGCGTGCAGGAATACCTGAGCGTGGAAGCCGCCGACATGCGGCGCAACGGCCTGGTCAAGATTGACCTGGGCGTGGGCTCGCTCACCCAGTGGCTCAATGTGCTGGGCATGCCCGGCATGACGGGCTACTTTGGCCTGATGGACGTGGGCCAGCCGCAAGCCGGTGAAACCCTGGTGGTGTCGGGCGCCGCAGGCGCGGTGGGCCAGACCGTAGGACAAATGGCCAAGATCCGCGGCTGCCGCGTGGTGGGTATTGCCGGAGGCCAGGCCAAATGCGACTGGGTGGTCAAGGAACTGGGCTTTGACGCCTGCATCGACTACAAGGCTGGCCCCAGCGCGGTGCGCGAAGGCCTCAAGGCCCATTGCCCGCAAGGCGTGGACATTTACTTTGACAACGTGGGCGGCGACATTTTGGACGCGGTGCTGGCCCGCATCAACCGCAAGGCGCGCATCGTGATTTGCGGCGCGATCAGCCAGTACAACGCCACCACCGCTATTGCCGGCCCGAAAAACTACCTGAGCCTGCTGGTCAACCGCGCGCGCATGGAAGGCATTGTGGTGTTCGACTACGCCGATCGCTACCACCTGGCTGTGGCTGAGATGGCGGGCTACCTGAAAGACGGCCGCATGAAGAGCAAGGAAGACGTGGTCCAGGGCCTTGACCACTTCCCTGCCGCCTTGCTCAAGCTCTTTAACGGCGAAAACTTTGGCAAGCTGGTGCTTGAAGTCGCCAGCGCCTGAGCGCCAAGCCCTGGTCTATTCGGTAAACGCCGCGTAGACCAGGTTGCGGAACATGGGCCGAAAGTAGTCGCGCTGGTTGGGCGCCTGCGCCATGAGGATGGCAAAAAAGCCATTGGCCGGGTCCACCCAAAAGGTGGTGCCCGCAATACCGCCCCACGAATACAGCCCAACCGAACCCGACAGGGTTTCCAGACCCTCGTGCAGGCGCACCGAAAAGCCCAGGCCAAAGCCGGTGCCGCGCCCCAGCATGTCGCCCGAGCGTTCGGTGGTTTGCTGGCCAAGACCGCCCAGGTGGTCGGCCGTCATCAGCCGCAGCGAGGCCGGGCTCAGGATGCGGTGGCCCAGCAACTCGCCTCCATTGCTCAGGCACTGCACAAAACGCGCGTAGTCTTGGGCGGTGGACGCCAGGCCCATGCCTCCGGCTTCCATGCGGGGCACCACGCGCAGGTCGATCAATGCCATTTGCGTGCCGCCATCCGGATCAAGGGCAAAAGGCTCGGCAATGCGGTGCTGCTGGTCGGGCGGCACGCTAAAGCCGGTGTCCACCATGCCCAGCGGCCCCAAAATGTGTTCCTGCAAATAAGCGCCCAGGGTCTGGCCGCTCACGGCCTCAACCAGGGCGCCGAGCAAATCGGTGGCGCGGCTATAGGCCCAAATGCTACCGGGCTCAAACATCAAGGGCATCTCCGCCAGCGCGCGTGAAAACTCGCGGTTGCTGCGCTCGCGCGAACCCAGCTTGGCCGTTGCATACATGCGCTGCACTGGCGCGCTGCCGGTGATCTCGTAGGTCAGGCCTGCGGTGTGGCACAGCAAATCTTGCACCGTGGGCGTGCGCCGGGGAGGGCGCAGGTGCATGGTCTCGCCCTCGAAGTGCGCCACCTTGACATCCGCAAACTCGGGCAAATGCTTGGCTACGGCGTCGCTCAGCAGCAACTGCCCGCGCTCCAGAAGCTGCATCACCGCCACCGAGACGATGGGTTTTGTCATGGAATAAATACGAAAGATCGCGTCCAGGCCCATGGGCTTGGCGGCCTGCGGGTCTTGCTGGCCCAGGGCCTGGTGCAGCAGCACCTGCCCGTGGCGCGCCACCAGCACCACGGCGCCGGGCAGGCGGCCCGTATCCACCTCGCGCTGCAAAACGCGGGTGATGTTCTGGGTGCGTTGGGTATCAAAGCCCAGGGTTTGGGGCAACGCGGTGGGCAGGGCATCTGGGGACATGCGGGGCGCTTTCATCAAGTGGGTTTCTGGGGCGCGGCGGGAGCAGCCTCTTGTTCTTGCAGCAGGCGCCACATCACTTTGCCTGCGCCGCTTTTGGGCAGGGCATCGACAAACTGCACCGCGCGAGGCACCTTGTAGACCGCCATGTTCTCGCGGCACCAGTCGATCAGCTCCTGCTCGCTAACCGTGCCCCGGTGGCTGGCGCGCAGCACCACCACCGCCTTGACAGATTCGCCCCGGTAGCTGTCGTGGGTGGCGATGATGCAGGCCTCTTGAATAGCAGGGTGCTTGAACATCAGCGCCTCCACCTCGGCGGGCCATACCTTGAAGCCCGATGCGTTGATCATGCGTTTGAGCCGATCGACCATGAAGAAGTAGCCATCCTCATCGACGCGGCCCATGTCACCGGTGCGAAAGAATCGCTGACCGTCCAGCTCAATGAACGCGTCAGCACTGGCCTGCGGCTGCTTCCAGTAGCCCGCAAACACCTCGGGGCCGTGAGTGATGATCTCGCCCGCCTCGCCCACGGGCAACTCTGCCAGCGTCTCGGGGTCGATCACGCGTGAATCGGTGCTTATGAAGGGGATGCCCAGACACTGCTGCTTGGGTGCATCGGGCGGGTTGGTGTGCGAGGGGCCTGCGGTTTCTGTCAAGCCGTAACCTTCGATATAAGGCAGACCGTACTGCTCCAACAAACGCTGGGCCACAGCTTGCGGCATGGCCGCCCCGCCGC
>CANBVJ010000010.1 GCA_947372865.1 Comamonadaceae bacterium | reverse complement strand
CAAAAAGAAATGGTGGCGCTCTGGCCAATGAGTGCGTCAGAGCATAGCGCATGCCTCCAGCGGGTGGGCCCCAGCAAAAGCCGGGGCGCTTTGCGGGCTACTCCGCCTCCCGCACCCGAAGGTAGCTCGCAAATTTCGGGAGCCCTTGCTGCGTGCGGTCGCGGTAGCGGTAGGTTACCTGCGCGCCAATGGGCGGGGGTTTGGCGCGGTCGGCGGCGCTAAAGCCCGTGCCCAGGGCAAAACGCTGGCCGCTGGGCATTTCCAGCAGCAGCGCGCCCATCTGGCCCTCGAACTTGCCCTTGCCTGCCACATGTGCCACCACGCGCGCTTCTTCATCGGGTTGGAGCTTGAGTTTGCGCACCGCGTCGCTGCGCCCGGGCTGCCAGAGCGCATCAAGCCGGTGCAAGACCAATCCCTCGCCACCCAGGGCGGCAACTTGCTGCAACCGCGCCTGCAAACCAGCGGGGCTGGCCAGCCGGGTTTGTTCCAGCGCCACCAGCCAGGGCAGATTGGCCCCTTGCACCACGGTTTGCAGCCCTTGGGCGCGCACCTCAAAGGGCACATCGGGTGCGGGCGCATCAAACACCATATAGCGCAGTGCGCGCCATTCGGCGTCCACGGGCTGGGCCTTGCGCACCGTGCCTGAGATGCGGTCAAAGCTTTTGCGCTCCAGCCAGAGTTCGCCGTCCAGCGCCTGCGCCGGCAGACCAGCGAGAAACCAGTCAGGAGCAGCCATCGGCCGACCACTGCGAAAGCGCAGTGCCGTGCCGTCCCAGATAGCGCGCACGCCATCGAGTTTTTCGCTGACCAAATAGAGAATGGGGTCGAGTTGGGGGTCCCAGGCGCTGGCCCATTCGCCCAGCGCGCTGGTGCTTTTGGCGCCGTCGGTAGCTGATGCACTTTGCAGGCCAAAGCCAGCGCCCGCCAGTGCGCCAAGCCCCCATTTCAGCGTCTGGCGGCGGCGCATAGTGACGCCCGTGGTGGACGCAGTGGCGCCCAAGATGTTGAATCCCATAGTTTTCCTCCCTTAAAAACCCGGCCGAGGCGCTCTGTGGCACCCTTGGCGAAAACTCAAATCTGGTGCAGCGCCTAGATGAGCAGGCGCGACGAGCGCGGCACGTGCGACATCAAAAACTCCATCTGGTCGGCCAGGATGCGGCGGTTGCGCAGAATGAAGTCTTCCCACAGGCTGGGAATGTAGGGCGCGTACAGCAGCGGCATGTGGGCTTGCTCGGGCGTGCGGTGACTCTTGCGGTGGTTGCAGGGGCGGCAGGCCGTGACCACATTCATCCAGGTGTCCACGCCCTGCTGCGCAAAGGGAATGATGTGCTCGCGCGTCAGGTCGGTTTCATGAAAGTGGCCGCCGCAATAGGCGCAGACGTTGCGGTCACGCACAAAAAGCTTGCCGTTGGTCAGGCCCGGACGCAAAAGAAAGGGGTTGATATTGGGCACGCCCCGGGTGCCGATGATGCTGTTGACGCGGATGACCGACTGCAGGCCGGTCACGGCATTGTGGCCGCCGCGAAACACCGCAATTTCGGCCCCCGACTCCCAACGCACTTCGCCTGCGGCGTAGTTGACCACCGCTTGCTCCAGAGAAATCCAGGACTGGGGAAGCCCCTGCGCCGATAACTTCAAGACTTTCACAAAAAACGCCTCCAGATTCGGTTGATCAAACACCACCACGGAACGCCAAATGCTGCAGTAAACGGCGCCTTGATGGCGCCCCCAGAGCCTGCGTCACAATATACCCTGTTTACGTGACACACAGGCCTTCGCCGCCGGGACTTCCCAGCGTAGACCGCTCTCAAAAAGACAACACTCCATGCAGGTTTTTCGCGGCTTCAAGCACCCAGGACTGGCCCCGGCCTGCGCCCTCACGATCGGCAACTTTGACGGCGTCCACCGCGGCCACCAGGCCATGCTGGCCTTGCTGCGCAGCGAGGCCCAGCAGCGCGGCGTACCCAGTTGCGTGCTGACGTTTGAGCCCCACCCGCGCGACTACTTCGCCAAACTCACCCGCCAGCCCGATCTGGCACCCGCGCGCGTGGGCACGTTTCGGGACAAAGTGGCCGATCTGGCGCACAGCGGCGTGGACCAGGTGGTGGTGCTGCCCTTTAACGCCGCCTTGGCTGCGCAAAGCCCGCAAGAATTTGTGCAACAAGTGCTGCTTGACGGCCTGGGCGCCAAATACGTGCTGGTGGGCGACGATTTCCGCTTTGGCGCCAAGCGCGCGGGCGACTACGCCCTGCTAGACGCCGCAGGCACCGCCCACGGCTTTGACGTGGCGCGCATGAACAGCTACGAGGTGCACGGCCTGCGCGTGTCCAGCTCGGCGGTGCGCGAGGCGCTGGCGGCCGGCCGTATGGGTGAAGCTGCGCAGTTGCTGGGTCGACCCTACCGCGTGTCAGGACACATCGTGCACGGACGCAAGCTCGGGCGCAGCCTGGGTTTTCGCACCCTGAACCTGCGCTTTGCGCACTGGAAACCAGCCACCAGCGGCATCTTTGTGGTGCAAGTCCATGGTCTGGCGCCGCAGCCGATTGCCGGGGTGGCCAACTTTGGCGTGCGGCCCTCGCTGGATGCCAATGACGTAAACGGCGGGCGCGTACTGCTGGAAACCCATTGCCTGGACTGGCCCGCGTCCCTGGGCGCTGAGGGGGGCTACGGTAAAATCGTTAGCGTGGAACTGCTACATAAACTGCACGACGAGCTGAAATACAACGGTCTGGACGCCCTGACCCAGGGCATACAGCGCGACTGCATTGAGACGCGCGCCTGGCTGAGCGCCCGAATTTGACTGGGCACGCTGGCGCACCTTGCCCCGCGCCGCCCGCTTGATGCCCGCCTGCTGCCCACACAAAGTAGCGTAGGCCTCCAGCCTTCCCCCCATTTGCCCCACGGCACCGACCCGAGATTCCCCATGACCGACAAAGTTGACTACCGCAGCACCCTGAACCTGCCCGATACGCCCTTCCCCATGCGCGGCGACCTACCCAAGCGCGAGCCCGCCTGGGTCAAAGAGTGGAACGAGGCCGGCCTGTACAAGCGCTTGCGCGCCTCGCGCGTGGGCGCGCCGCTGTTCGTGCTGCACGACGGCCCGCCCTACGCCAACGGCCAGTTGCACATTGGCCACGCGCTGAACAAGGTGCTCAAGGACATGATCGTCAAGTCCAAACAGCTCGCCGGTTTTGACGCCCAATACATCCCTGGCTGGGATTGCCACGGGCTGCCCATCGAGAACGCCATCGAGAAGCTGCACGGCCGCAAATTGAGCCGGGACGACATGCAGGCCAAAAGCCGCGCCTTTGCCACCGCACAGATCGACCAGCAGCGCGAAGATTTCAAGCGCCTGGGCGTGCTGGGCGACTGGGAGCGCCCCTACCGCACCATGGACTTTGCCAACGAGGCGGGCGAGATCCGCGCCTTTAAACGCGTCATTGAGCGCGGTTTTGTTTACCGGGGCCTCAAGCCCGTGTACTGGTGCTTTGACTGTGGCTCGTCTTTGGCAGAGTTTGAAATTGAATACGCGGACAAAAAGAGCGACACGCTGGACGTGGCTTTTGAGTCGGCCGACAAAGCAGCGTTAGCCGCCGCCTTTGGCCTGAGCGCTCTGCCCTCAGCAACCAAATCGGCCTTTGCTGTCATCTGGACGACCACGGCCTGGACTATTCCCGCCAACCAGGCGCTCAACGCCAATGCCGAAATCACGTACGCGCTGGTGGACACGCCGCGCGGCTACCTGGTGCTGGCGGCGTCCCTAGTGGACAAATGCTTGGAACGCTACGGCCAGACCGGCACCGTAATCGCCACCACCTTGGGCGAACGCTTAGGTGGCCTGAACTTCAAACACCCCTTGCACGACGTGCACGAGGGCTACCGCCGCCTGTCCCCCATCTATTTGGCCGACTACGTGAGCGAAGGCGACGGCACGGGCATGGTGCATTCCTCGCCCGCTTATGGCGTGGATGACTTTAATAGTTGTGTTGCCAACGGCCTGAAATACGACGACATCCTGAACCCGGTGCAAGGCAATGGCACTTATGCCGACGATCTGCCCCTGTTTGGCGGCATGAACATCTGGAAAGCCTGCCCGCGCATCATCGAAGTGCTTGGCCAAAGCGACCGCCTGATGGCCACCCACGCCATTACGCACAGCTACCCGCATTGCTGGCGCCACAAGACGCCGGTGATCTACCGCGCTGCCGCCCAGTGGTTTGTGCGCATGGACGAGGGCCCAGGCGTATTTACCAAAGACAAGGCACCCAAGACTTTGCGCCAGTTGGCCCTGGACGCCATTGAGCAAACCCGCTTCTACCCCGAGAACGGCAAAACCCGCCTGCGCGACATGATCGCCAACCGGCCCGACTGGTGCATCAGCCGCCAACGCAGTTGGGGCGTGCCCGTGCCTTTCTTCTTGCACAAAGACAGCGGCGAGCTGCACCCGCGCACCATGGAGATCCTGGACCAGGCGGCAAGCATCGTCGAACAAGGCGGCATTGAAGCCTGGAGCCGCGCCACGGTCGAAGAGATCTTGTGCCAGCCGGGCGACGAGCCGCAGGCTTACAGCAAAAGCACTGATATTTTGGAGGTCTGGTTTGACAGCGGATCGACCTTCCAGCACGTGCTGCGCGGCAGCCACAAAGACGCCTACGACCGCGCGCCTTTCCACGCCGACGGCCCCGAGGCCGACCTGTATCTGGAAGGCCACGACCAGCACCGCGGTTGGTTCCACAGCTCGCTCTTGCTGGGCTGCGCCTTGTACGACCGCGCGCCCTACAAAGGTCTGCTGACCCACGGCTTTGCCACCGACGGCCAAGGCCGCAAGATGAGCAAAAGCCTGGGCAACACCGTGGCGCCGCAAGAAGTGACCGACAAGATGGGCGCCGAAATCGTGCGCCTGTGGGTGGCGGCCACCGACTATTCGGGCGACCTGAACATCGACGCCAAAATCTTGGCCCGCGTGGTGGACACCTACCGGCGCGTGCGCAATACGCTCAAGTTCCTGCTGGCCAATGTGAGCGACTTTGACCCGGCGGCGCATACCGTGCCCGCAGACCAGCTGCTGGAGATTGACCGCTACGCCCTGAGCCGCACGGCGCAATTGCAAGCCGACATCCTGGCGCACTTTGGCGACTACGAGTTCCACCCGGTGGTGTCCAAGCTGCAGATTTTCTGCTCGGAAGACCTGGGCGCGTTTTACTTGGACGTGCTCAAAGACCGGCTTTACACCACCGCGCCCGAGTCGCTGGCGCGCCGCTCGGCGCAAACCGCGCTGTGGCAGATCACCCAGGCCATGCTGCGCTGGATGGCGCCTTTCCTGAGCTTTACCGCCGAAGAAGCCTGGGCCACGCTGGGCGAGACCGGCAAAACACCAAGCGCCACGCGCGAATCCATCTTCATGGACGGCTATGTGGCCTTGCCAGCGGCCAATGAGGCCCTGCTGGCCAAATGGGCGCGCATCCGCGAAATCCGCGAGGCGGTAAACAAGGACATCGAGGTGCTGCGCGCTGCCGGCCAGGTGGGTGCGTCGCTGCAGGCGCAGGTGACGCTTACGCTGGAGCACGCCGACTTTGCGCTGCTGCAAAGCCTGGGCGCAGACCTGAAGTTTGTGTTCATCACGTCCGCCGTCACGCTGGTGCAGGGCGACGCCATGGCGATAACTGCTGCTGCCACCACAGCCACCAAGTGCGAGCGCTGCTGGCATTACACCGACGACGTGGGCGCAGACGCCGCCCACCCCGGCATTTGTGGGCGCTGCGTAAGCAACCTGTTTGGCGCCGGCGAAAGCCGGACGGTGGCCTGATGGCCCGCCGGGGTCAGGCAGCGGGTTTAGGGCTGTTGCATTGGCTGGCGCTGGCATTGGTGCTGGTGCTGGCCGACCAGTTCACCAAGATTCTGGTCTTAGGCAGCTTTCAGCTAGGCGAAGGCAAGATGGTAAGCAGCTTTTTCAATCTGGTGCGGGTGCACAACGCGGGGGCGGCCTTCAGCTTTCTGGCGGGCGCGTCGGGCTGGCAGCGCTGGTTTTTTACCGGGCTGGGCGTGGCGGCAGCGGTACTGATTGTCTGGATGCTCAAAAACCACGCTGGCCAACGCCTGTTTGGCTTCGCGCTGGCCTGCATTTTGGGTGGTGCCATTGGCAATGTGATAGACCGCGTGCTGTACGGCTACGTGGTGGATTTTTTGGATTTTCATTGGGCGGGCATACATTTCCCGGCCTTCAATCTGGCGGACAGCGCCATCTCCATTGGCGCGGCCTGCCTGATTCTGGACGAGCTGCTGCGCGTGCGCCGGGGGCGCTAAGGCCTTTTAACGCACGCTAAGGTGCGGGCGAGACCCGGACCAGGCTGATGCGGTCCAGCGGCTCAACGCCCTTGGCCAGCTTCAACTGGCGCGGCAGGGTGCCAGTTTTGTGGTCCACCCAATCGCCATGGGCGAGCGCTTGCGTGGCGCCCAAGCCTGCCAACTCCGCCAATTGCGCGTCTTTCACCAGCAACAAATAGGGTGCGCCACTGCGCGGTAAATCAGAGGCACTTTGCACCCTAATGCTGGGCGCGCTGCGGTAAATGCCTAGCTCCCAAGCCACGATGGGGTCGAGCTGGTACACAAACACCGGCGTGCTGCGGTCTTGCGCCAGCAGCTTGTTCACGTTGTAGGCCACGCTGTATTTCAGGTAGGCGGTGAGCGTCATGGCCTCCAGAAAAATATAGAGCATGCAGACCGCAAACACCGGGTAAACCGCTGCCGTAAAACTGCGCACGTGCTGGCGCTGCGCCACCGCGTAGAGTGCCAGCACCAGTGCCAACGCCACCATGGCGCCCAGCAGCCAGGCGTTGGCCACGTAAATCGCCAGCGCAAAGGTCAGCACCAGGGTGAACCCAATCATGCAGATCTGGGCGACAAAAAACGGGGTGCTAGCGCGTTGCAGCCACTGCGCCAGGTAGTTGGCGCACAAAATCACCGCAAACGGGAACAGGATGACGGTGTAGTAATCAAGCTGAAAGGCGGTGGCGCTGAAAAGCCCAAAGGTGACGAAAAATGTGCCGCACAGAAAGACGAACTTGGATCGATCGTCCACGCTTTGAGTGGCAAATCCCCGCACGCCTGCAAAAACTGCCGCCACAAACGCCGCCACCCAAGGCAAAAAGGCCCAGATGAACACGTGGACAAAGTACAGCGGCGTGCCTTCTTGGTTCTTGATCGGGCCAGAGTTGAAGAAGCGGCCAAACTGGCTGTCCCACAAAAAGAAGCGGATGCCTGACACGCCCGTCTTGCCGAACACCACTTTTTCGGGGTGCGCGTCAAACTGCAAGTACAACGCCAGCACTTCGGAAAAGGCAAACAGCAGCGAGAGCGCCAGCGCTAGCAGCCACTTGGGGCTCCAGAAGTTGCGCCATTGGCCCCGGTAAATCCACACGCAGGCCAGACCGCTGGCAATGGTGATCAGCGTAAAAATCCCCTTGGTCATCACCGAAATCGCGCTGAACATGGCGGCCAACAACAGGTATTTGGCCTTGGCCTGCGCATCAAACCGCAGCCAGTAGTAGCAGGCGGCGGTGATGCTGCCGGTCAAAAACGCCTCGGCCTTAATGGCGCTTGACGTGTACATCAGGTGGTAGGTGGACACCACCATCAACAGCGCCAAGAGCGCCACGTTGCGCCCGTAAAACATCCGGGCGATGCGGTAGGTGTAGTAGCAGCCCAGCAGGTGGAATAAAAACCCCGGCAGGATGTAGTTAAACGTGCTGACGCCGCCGATCTTGAAAAACAGCGCTGTCACCCAAAACGGAAAATGCGGCTTGTCCAGCCAGTCCAAGTTGTCTAAAACCAGATCGCCCCAGTTGCCGGTCAGGGCGATGTGCTGCGACAGCGCCGCGTACAGGACCGAGTCACCCTCGTTGATGATGGGCGTGAACAGCGAGGCGGCGTTGACCAGCAGCGCCAGAACAATCGCCCAGCGAATGTGCTGCGTGAGCGTGGGCTGGAACGCAGGCGCGATTTTCGTCATCGTTGCCTGATCACTCAAAGCGTCAGGATGGTGCAACCCGTGGTTTTGCGCGCTTCCAGGTCGCGGTGGGCCTGTTGCACTTCTTCCAGCGGGTAGCGCTGGTCGATGTGGATCGTCACTTTGCCACTGGTCACGGCGTCGAACAGGTCGTCGGCGATTTCTTGCGTGCTTTCGCGCGTGGCAATGTGGGTGAACAGTGTCTGGCGCGTGAGGTAAATCGAGCCCTTGGGCCCCAAAATGCCAGGCGCCACCGGTGCCACCGGGCCAGATGCGTTGCCAAAACTGGCCATCAGGCCAAAGGGTGCGAGGCAATCGAGCGATTTGTCAAACGTGTCTTTGCCCACGGAGTCGTAAACCACTTTCACGCCCTTGCCGCCGGTGATTTCTTTCACGCGCGCCATGAAGTCTTCGCTGCTGTAGTTGATGGCAAAGGCAGCGCCGTTTTGCAGCGCGAGTGCGCATTTGGCGTCCGAGCCCGCAGTGCCTATCAGTTGCAAGCCCAGGGCCCTGGCCCATTGGCAGGCAATCAGGCCCACGCCACCGGCCGCAGCGTGGAACAGCACAAAGTCACCGACTTTCAGGCCGCCCTGGGGCAAGGTGCGCTTGAGCAGGTACTGTGCCGTCATGCCCTTGAGCATCATGGCTGCACCCGTCTCAAAACTGATGGCGTCAGGCAGCTTGCAGACGCATTTGGCGGGCATCACGCGGCGCTCGCAATAAGCGCCCGGGGGCTGGCTGGCGTAGGCGGCGCGGTCGCCCACCTGCAAATGCGTAACGCCAGCGCCCACGGCTTCGATCACGCCTGCTGCTTCCATGCCCAGTTGCACGGGCAGGCTCATGGGGTACAGGCCGCTGCGCTGGTAGACGTCGATGTAGTTCAGGCCCACGGCGCGGTGGCGAATACGCACCTCGCCCGCGCCGGGCTCACCTACGGCGATGTGCACCAGGCGCATTTGCTCGGGGCCGCCGTGCTGGTCGATCTGGATGGAACGCGAGAGATGGGACGTCATGACAGAGGCTCCGAAAGTGGAATGGAAGTTTTAAAAAAAGCAGATTATCAGGCTAGCCCGCACCCGGCTGGGCGGTGCCTTGGGCGTACAAGACGGTCGCCGTGTGCGCCGCCGCTAAAAGGTGCCTGTAAAAGCGCCGCCGTCCACCAGCAGGTTTTGCCCGGTGATGTAGCCCGCCTTGGGGCTGCACAAAAAGGCGCACAGGGCGCCAAATTCTTCGGGCGTACCAAAGCGCTGGGCCGGAATGCCCTTGCGGCGTTGGGCGGCCAGCGCATCCACAGTTTGTCCGGTTTTACCCGCGGCCACGGCAAACAGGCCACTCAGGCGGTCCGTGTCAAAAGCGCCGGGCAAGATGTTATTCACCGTCACGCCCTGGGCAGCAATGCCGCTGCGCGCCAAACCGGCCACAAAGCCCGTCAGGCCGCTGCGCGCGCCGTTGGACAGGCCCAAGGCGTCAATTGGCGCCTTCACCGAGTTGGAGGTGATATTGATGATGCGCCCAAAGCCGCGCGCGGCCATGCCGTCCACCGTGGCCTTGATGAGTTCAATCGGGGTGAGCATATTGGCGTCTACCGCGCGAATCCAGTCAGCGCGGTCCCAATCGCGAAAATTGCCCGAGGGTGGGCCACCGGCGTTGGTGACCACAATGTCAAAGTCGCGGCGCAGGGAAAACACCGCCGCGCGCCCGGCCTCGGTGGTGATGTCTTGGGCGCACACCTGCACTTGGGCGGCGTTGTCCGCACCTAGCGAGGCGCGAATGTCTGCGGCTCCAGCGTCCAGCACATCCGCGCGGCGCGCCACCATCAGCACGTTAACGCCCTCTTGCGCCAGCGCCTGCGCGCAGCCCCAACCCAAGCCCCGGCTCGCGCCGCACACCAACGCCCACTTGCCTTGCAGTCCCAAATCCATGTTTTACCCCTTGTGAAATGTGTTTACAGGCGCCTTGCTGCGGGTGCAAACAAAAACACCGCCCATGACCAAAACCGTGCCGCCCAACACCCAGGGCGTGAGCGGCTCGTCCAAAAACAAGGCGGCCATGGCCAGCGTAGACATGGGCCCGACCATGCCAACTTGCGCCGCCAGGCCCGCGCCCAGGCGCTCAATGGCCATCATCACCAGCACCACTGGCACCACGGTGCAGGCCGTGGCGTTGACCACGGAGAGCCACCATACCGAAGCGTCCAGCGCCAGCAAGCTTGAGACCGGGCGCAACAGCGCAAACTGGCCAATGCAAAACACGCAAGCCACGCAGCTTGCCAGCCCCACCAGGCGCAAAGCGCCCAGGCGGCGCACCAGCTCGCCGCTGTACGACAAATACAGGGCGTAGCTCACCGCGCTGCCAAACACCAGACCGGCGCCCAGCCACACATCATCGCCCGTGAGGCGCACCTCGTGGCCAAAAACCAACAGCATGCCGCCGTAGCTGATCGCCAACCCCGCCCACTGGAAGCCGCTGATGCGCCGCCGGTACAAAAAGGCGCCCAAAATGAGCACCAGCGTCGGGTTGAGGTACAAAACCAGGCGCTCGAACGACGCGCTGATATAGGCCAGCCCGGCGAAATCAAGAAAACTGGCGAGGTAATAGCCCGTAAAACCCAGCCAGGCAACGCCCAACGCATCTTTGCGCGTCAAGACTGGCGGGGCCACGCCCTGGCGCGGTCTGCCCGCCCACCAGGCCATGGCAATAAAAAACGGCAGCGCCAGCAGCATGCGCAACATCAAAAAAGTGATGGCATCCACCCCTTGCCGGTAGGCTAGCTTGACGATGATGGCCTTGCCGCTGAACGCCACCGCGCCCAACAAGGCCATGGCCAGGCCACTGGCGACGGCAGGCCGGGGCAAAGGCGATGGTGTGGGGGCGGACAAGGAAGGCAAGGACGGGAACCGGTTGAAACGTGCGCCAATCGGCACGTTGGAAGGTAAAAAGAGGTGAATTGTCGCTGGACTTGCCCGGCGGCTTTGACGCCAAGGGATTACAGGTTCAGAATAGGCTTCTTATATTGCACCAACGGCGTGCACCAAGCACGGCCCAAGAGAATTCCAAAGGCTTATTCACCAGGACATACCCCTATGAATGACCATCCACCACCCTCCACGTTCAAACCCGGGGCTTGGCTTGTGGCCATGGCACTGGGCACCAGCGCACTGGCCGCCACACCGATGCCGCCCAAACCGTTTCGGATCATTGACACCACCTGCGATGCGGCAAGCGGTGAAATATCAGCCCAGGGCCAGTTTGTGTGCCAGTACGTCTGCCGCGACCCCGACCACACCAAGGTGGCCGTGGTCTTTGGCAACGCGGGCGCTGCCCAGTGCCGCACGCCGATTGACAAGAAGATCAAGCAAACCATCAAGACGACGCCTTAAGCCCTTGCCCGTGCACGCCCTCACCGGCGCCGGGTGGGCCCAACAGATTGGCTCCGATGAATAGGCAGCTAGACGGCGGCAGGGTCGGTGCGTATGTACAGCACCCGTTTGGCCAGTTCATAGTTGGCGTCCGCCGGGTCAAGCCGCCAACCCGAGGTGAGCATGCGGTTCATGTACTGGCGGTTGTAGATAAAGGCAAAGATGAGCTGCGACAGGCCGGCAGACACAATCGTAATGATCAGGTGCAAGATGGCCACGCCAAGCTCGCCCCGAAACAGCGGCACAAACCAGCCAAACAGCAAATAGGTCCAGCTATAACCGATGTAACCGGTTTTGACCAAGCCCGATTCGGCGTGAAAGATGCGTACCGGCTTTTGTAAGCCCAGCAACAGCACGCCCACGACAATGGGGCTTACCAGGATCACAAAAATTAACCAGTGGTAGAGGGAAAATCCACCCATATTCGGCTCCTTCACAGCTTGTGTTTCCAGTATAGGCTTGGATGCCAGAGCGCAGTAATGCGCCGGCAGCGGCGCCACAAACCACCCAAAGGACAGGCATGAAGCGTCGGGAAAGTCCGATTGGACTGAGCGGATTTTTGCGTCGCTACCGCCGAAAAGCGCATTTTGGCCGGCACGCCCTGCTGCAGATGCTCGGCGGCCACGGCGCGGCGCGCGGGCGACACGCGCCTTTGGGCAAGTTATTGGCGCAGTCCGCAGGCGACACGCCAGAGGCAGCGATGGCACGCGTGGCGTCCGGCAGCCAAGGCCTGGCTGCGGAGGAAGCCGCCAAGCGGCTCGTCCGGTACGGACCTAACGAGGTCGACCACGAAAAGCCCTTGCCGCCCTGGCTGCACCTGTGGATTTGCTACAAAAACCCTTTTAACCTGCTGCTCACGGTATTGGCGGCAGTGTCTTACACCACGGGTGACGCCAAGGGCACCACGGTGATTGGCGTGATGGTGTTGCTCAGCACCGGCATTCGCTTTGTGCAGGAGGGGCGCTCCCGGCGCACGGCCGACAGTCTCAAGGCCATGGTCAGCAATACCGCCACCGTGGTGCGTGACGGCTGCTCCAGCGAAGTGCCGATCCGGGCGCTGGTGCCGGGGGACGTGGTGTCGCTGTCTGCGGGCGACATGGTGGCGGCGGACTGCCGGGTCATCAGCGCACGCAATCTGTTTGTGGCCCAGTCGGCTATGACGGGCGAATCGCTGCCCGTGGGAAAAGTGGCCGATCCGACGCAGGGCAAGGGTGGGGGCTCGGCGCTGGAGCAAAACAACCTGCTTTTCATGGGCACCAATGTGGTGTCGGGCAGCGCCACTGCGCTGGTGGTGAGCACGGGGGCGCGCACCTACTTTGGCAGCCTGGCCGCCAGTGTGACGGCCAGCGACGGCGCGCCTAATGCATTCCAAAACGGCGTGAATAGCGTGAGCTGGCTGCTCATCCGCTTTGCGCTGGTGATGGTGCCCATCGTGTTTTTGGTCAACGGCCTGACCAAGGGTGACTGGCCGCAGGCCTTTTTGTTTGCGCTGTCGGTGGCCGTGGGCCTGACGCCTGAGATGCTGCCCATGATCGTCACGTCTACCCTGGCCAAAGGCGCGCTGGTGCTCTCACGCAAAAAAGTGGTGGTCAAGCGGCTCGACGCCATCCAGAACTTTGGCGCCATGGGCGTGTTGTGCACCGACAAGACCGGCACCCTGACCCAGGACCGCATTGCACTGGCGCGCCACGTCGACATCTTTGGCCAAAGCTCTGAAGAAGTGCTGAACTTCGCGTTTTTGAACAGCCACTACCAAACCGGCCTGAAAAACCTGCTTGACCACGCGGTGCTGGAGCACGTGGAACTGGTGACCGAGCTGCGCCTGGAGGCGGATTACCGCAAGATCGACGAGATTCCCTTTGACTTTGAGCGCCGGCGCATGTCGGTGGTGGTGAGCGAGCGCGAGCACCACCACGAGCTCATTTGCAAAGGCGCGTTGGAAGAGGTACTGGCGGTGTGCACCCAGGTTCGGATAGACCAGGGTCAGGGTCTGCGCGATGTGGCGCTGGGCGCGGATTTGTTGGCGCGTATCCACCAGGTCACCGCAGAAATGGCGCAAGACGGCTTGCGCGTGGTGGCCGTGGCCATGAAAGAGCTGCCCCTGAGCCAGGCCAGTTACGCCGTGGCGGACGAGTCGGCGCTCACGCTGCTGGGCTATGTGGCCTTTTTGGACCCGCCCAAGGACAGCGCGGCGCCCGCTCTGGCCGCACTGGCGGCGCACGGCGTGCAGGTCAAGGTGCTCAGCGGCGACAACGAACTCGTGACCGGCCACGTTTGCCGCCAGGTAGGGCTGGTGGTGGACCAGGTGCTGTCGGGCCGGCAACTCGACACCATGGGCGATGCGGCCTTGGCCGTGGCGGTAGAACAGTACCAGGTGTTCGCCAAACTGACGCCGATGCACAAAGAGCGCATCGTGCGCGCGCTGCGGGCCAACGGCCACGTGGTGGGTTTTATGGGCGACGGCATCAACGACGCGCCGGCCTTGCGCGCCGCAGACATTGGCATTTCGGTCGATTCGGCGGTGGACATTGCCAAAGAGGCTGCCGACATCATCTTGCTGGAAAAAAGCCTGCTGGTGCTCGACCAGGGCGTGGTGGAAGGCCGCAGCACTTTCTCCAACATGCTGAAGTACATCCGCATGACGGCCAGCTCCAACTTTGGCAACGTGCTGTCCGTGCTGGTGGCTAGCGCCTTTTTGCCTTTCTTGCCCATGCTGCCGCTGCAACTGCTGGTGCAAAACCTGTTTTACGACATCGCCCAAACCGGCATTCCCTTTGACAATGTAGACGCCGAACTGGTGGCCCAGCCGCTGCAGTGGAAGCCCCAGGAGATTGGCCGTTTCATGCTGTATTTCGGGCCCATCAGCTCGGTGTTTGACCTGGCCTGCTTTGCCAGCATGTGGTGGGGGTTTGGCGCCGATAGGCTGGAGCGGCAAACCCTGTTCCAGTCGGGCTGGTTCGTGTTGGGGCTGCTCACGCAGACGCTGGTGGTACACATGATCCGCACGCCCAAGCTGCCGTTTATCGAGAGTCGCGCTGCCACACCCTTGCTGGTCACCAGTCTGCTGATCGTGGCGTTGGGCATTTACCTGCCGATGGGGCCGCTGGCGGACTACTTCAAACTGCAGGCGCTGCCGCCCACCTACTTTGCCTGGCTGCTGGCCTTTCTGATGGGATACGCGGCCCTGACCACGCTGATGAAGCGCTTTTATATACGGCGCTTTGGCTGGCAGTGATGCAGATCAACAAGAAGGTGTCGCCCAAGTAAAGCAAGGCACCACGGGTCAACTCCGTGGCCGGACCAGCGTTGTAGGTGCATGGCAGTTTCGCCATGTCATTGGAAAGCGCACCATGTTGAAATATTCCCTGATCACCGCCTTGCTCGCATTCTCTGGCTTGATGGCACACGCCCAAACTACGGCGGCTCCAGCCGTGCCGATGACCCCAGCCGCACCGGCCAAGGCCGCCACTGCGCCGACCACCCCAGCGTCTACCGCCAAGCCGTCGGCCAAAGCGGCTAGCGCTGAACCCGAGGTGAAAAAGTCAAAATCGGGCATCTGTCACGACAAGTCAAGCAAGAGCTACAAACAAACCAAGCACTTCACTGAGTTCAAGACCATGGAAGAGTGCGTCAAGAGCGGCGGCCACGCGCCCAAGAAATAAGGCCTGCGGCAGCTAAGTTCACCGCGCGGGGCGCAACTACCTAAGCAAACGGCGCATGCAGCGAAAGCTTATGCGCCGTTGTGCTGGGTGGCGGTGGCAAGCAAGGCCTCAAGCTCAGGCATTTTCAAGGGTTTGAGGCGCAGTGCGACACCCTGCGCCTCGACCCGGCCCACGATGCCCGGATCAGTGTCGCCGCTGATGACCACCGCTGGCAGGTGCGTACCAAATGCCCTTCGCACCGTCTCGATGACTTGCAAACCCGTTTCTTCGGCGTGCGGGCGGTAGTCCACGATCACGAGGTCGGGGGCCTGATCGCCGAGTTGGCGCAGCAGTTCCTGCCCGGTGCTTGCGACGAGCACTTTGTGCCCCACGGCTTCGAGCGCCAGTGCCAAGGCCAGGCGCGCGCTGGAGTGATCATCCACCAAACCGATGCGCAATGCACGGGACGCTGCAGGCTCCGCAGCCAAGGGAATATCTTGCGCCCACTGCACCAGAGGCACCTCCACCGCAAACATCGACCCCCGCCCCAGGCGCGAGTGCATACGAACCTTCAAGCCCAACAAGGCAGCCGTTTTGGCCACGATGGAAAGCCCCAACCCGCTACCGCGAATGCTTTGTTCGGCCAGGAATTGGGCAAATTCTTCCCCTATCCGCTGGGACTGCCGGGGGTTCATGCCTTCACCCGTGTCCCAGACCTCGATCCAGTGTCGCCCTTGCCGGTAGCGAAGCGCCAGCAACACACCACCTGCCGTGGTGTGTTCTATCGCATTGGCGATGAAGTTACCCACCATGCGGGTCAGCAAACTGCGGTCGGTGCGCACCGCCAGCGCTGCGTGGTGGCCCATGCGCAAGCGAAGCTGCACTTGCTTTTTTTCAGCGGTGGCCCCGTAGACCTGGGCCAAGTTTTGCATAAAAGTGCCTACCGCAAAACGCGTCAACTGTGGTTTGACCAGGCCAGACTCCAGCTTGCTTACGTCCAGCAAGTCCGCCAAAAGCGCGCTCAGACTGGTGCAACAGGCTTCAATATGGGCCATGAGTTCGCGATTTTGGGGCTCTATCCGGCCCTTGAGCACATGGATAAACAGGGACAGGGCCGACAGGGGCTGGCGCAGGTCATGGCTGGCAAAGGCAAGAAAACGGGACTTGGCATTGTTCGCCATATCGGCTTGCGCCTTGGCAACGGTCAGCGCTGCCTGGGCCTGTTTGAGCTGCGTGATATCCAGCGAAATACAACCTAACAGTGGCGGCTTGTCCTTACGCACAATTCTGAATTTATTCACCTGGAAGCTGCTGATTCCGCCATTCACACCGCGAAAGTCTTCCTCAAACACCGAGGTACCCCGTTGCATCGCCTCTGCGTCTGAATAATGGCACTGGGCGGACACCACCGGTTCGTAATAGTGCTCCGCCTTTTTGCCCATCCAATCCGCATCGCCCAGCAGGCGCTGGGAAAACGGATTGGCATACACATAGCAGCCACTTTCGTCCTTAATATGGGCTGCCGCAGGCAAGGCCTGCATGAAATGGACAAACCGCTCTTCACTCTCGGAACGGGCCAAATTGGCTTGCACGCGTTCGGTGATGTTGGCATGCGCCACCACCACACCACCTTCTGGCAAGTTCAGCGGAGTCACCACGGTCTGAAACCAGCGCTGCTGATCCGGGCTATGACAGGGGTATTCAAACGCAAAGCTCGACTGCCGTCCTTCCAGTACCGCACGAATGCCAGAACTGATGTGTGCGACCCCTTCTGCGTCTTCACTCGACTTGGCTGCGCTGCAAATATCAAGGTAATTGACACCAATGCTCGAATACGGCGCTTGGCCCGGGCCAGAAGGGGCCGCATTCTCTGCAGCAAATTTCAGCCAAGGCGCGTTCACCGCCAAGATGAAGCCCCGGCGATCCAGCACCGCAATTTCGGCGTTAATCGAGTCAAAAATGGCGCGCCGCAAGGACTCGCTGTGCGTCAGGGCCGCCTCTCGCTGCTCCAGGGTCTGCACCACCCGGTTAACAGCGCGAATCAAACTGCCCAGCTCCTTGTTTTGGAATACCGGCAACGCCTGCAGCGGCGCCGCCATATCAGCCATTTTGACCAGTTGGCCCACCGTGGAAAACATCGGAAACCACTGGCGCCGCAAGTACCACCAAGTCAGGGCACTCGCCAATAAGCTAAACAGCAGGCTTGCCAGCCCCATGCTGTTGCGCATGTCCCGCACCGCCTCAAACGCTTCTTCGGTGGGCAACTGGGCCACCAGATACCAGTTGGTCAGTGCAATGCTTTTGACTGAGGACAACATCTCCACACCCGACGCGTCCAGGTAAATTCCGCTGCCCTCGCGGCCACCACCATACTGACCAGGAAAATCCGGGCTTGCGTTTACCTTTTGCATGGAGTGCGCCTTACCCCGGGACGAAAGAACCATGAAGGGATAGCGGCAAATCAATACAAACCCACCGGTTTTTCCGTACGGCTGCGCGCCAATCAGGTCCAAAAAATTGGGCTTGTCCAGATCGGTGACGCCCATTAATGCGCCAATAACATTTCCGTGTGCATCCTTGACCGGAACCGCCATGACAAAAATCCGGTTGTGAACCAGTTTGCCAATCATCGGTGCACCAATGGTCGGGCGTCCCTCCTTGAGAGCCGCCACCATATAACCGTGCTCCGAGAAACTTACCCCATGGCGACGCGCCGAAAGCGGCACAGAGGCAATAGCCACGCCATCTGCGTTGGCAAAAAAGACGCCTCCGTTAAATAGGCGTACGAAGCCCGGGCGGCTTTCTACGAAATGCTGCAAAGCCAATGGGTCTGCCATGAACGTCGGGCGTGCCAAATCGGCCAATGCGGTCAAGGCATGCATCCGTTCGTTTAGCGCACTGTCGACGCTGCTGGCGGCGAAAGACACCGTCGAAAACTGCTGCTCACTGGTGGTGCGCTCCATGCCGGTGCGCAGTCTGCTTGAGGCATACGTGCCAAATAGCGCCATACAAACCACCACGATGGTCAAGGTGGCCAAAGCCGTCTTCACGGCTAGTGAAGATTCCTTCAAGACACGCAGACTCATCCGAATTTCCCTTCAAATACCACAGGGTTGATTCCCTATATTGCCGCTCGCCACCCAAACGCTATTGGTATTTCAGGCGCAAAGCCTGAGTACGCTTAAATCTAGCGTTCGACCTGCAGGTAAAAGGCTGCGTCAATAACAACCCCAGCGCGGCCTATGCGCTAGGAACACGGGCCCAGCCGAAGTGGGCCATTATTTTTGATCTTATTAAGAATCAAGCCTAATCTGAATATACACAAATACACCTTCTGAAATGAATTGCCCGAAGTCTGGCATACCTGTTCCGTTATCACGCAGCGCACGCAATTTCCAGATCAAAAGGTAAAAGGTTTTTTTGTACCTGGCAATCGAAAAATAGGCAGTCCCAGCACCAAAGCTTGACTGTTCATATGTTTCTTGGTGCGTCCTAACCATCGCATTTTTTGCACATCTTATCCGACATTAATAATTTAATGATGCTCGAAAAATCATCCGCAGAAATTGCCCTGTGCTTTGTGAGTACCGGATATTCGTCGCTGCTTTTGCGGTAGAAACTAAATTACCAGACCGCACTACGAAAATCATTACCTCCGCCTGCGACCTGAACGAACAAGAACCTCGCCCCAGGGACAATCGGTGTGCCGCTAACTTTGCAGAAATTCGGATAAAACCCAAGTGACCGTCGTGTTCAGCAGCTCGGGCCCAGCCAATGCAGCACCCTGATTGAGCGCAGCATCAAAGCTGTCGTCAAATAAGTTACCTAAGCCCCGCTAACGCACGGGTCCGCCGCGACCGAGGCCCCACGCCATCCGCCGCTGCTCTTGTTTTTGGACTTACGGACCCAAAATCGTTGGCCAGTTCGCGGCCTAATCCCGGCATTGGCAGATATGCCATAATGCGCTTTCACCGAATACTGCCCGGGTGGTGAAATTGGTAGACTCAGGGGACTCAAAATCCCCCGCCGCAAGGCGTGCCGGTTCGAGTCCGGCCCCGGGCACCACTGACAAAGCCGCATTGTTTTACGACAATGCGGCTTTTTCTTTGCCCCACTTATTTGCCCGTCAGATCGTTACCGGCATACGCCGGGCGCTCTTGGTGCTTAAACTTCGACCCTACCGACTTTTTACCCAATAGCCGCATGAACACCCACTCCACCGCCACGACAAACCCTGCAATGGCCACTTCCGCACCCGGCTACCAGTGGTCCGACGCGCTGCTCACGGGCGACGCGCGCATGGACGAGACCCATCGAGAATTTGTCGACCAACTCGACACCCTTTTGGCCACGCCCGAGGCCGAACAACTGCCTTTGTACCAAGCCTTTGTGGCGCACACGCAGGCCCATTTCGCCCAGGAGGACCGCTGGATGCTGGCCACCGGCTTTACCGCCGGCAACTGCCACAGCGACCAGCACGCCATGATTCTGGAGACCATGCAGGCGGTGGTGCAGCACTACCAAAAGGGCGAGACGGAGATCATCAACCGCATGGGCGAGGCGCTGTCCGAGTGGTTTGGCCAGCACGCCATGGGTATGGATGCGGGTCTGGCGCAGCACCTGTTGTCGGTGGGCTTTGACAGCGCTACCGAAACCCTGGCGGACCCGGCCGCCATTCGCAATGTCACCGTGTCAGGCTGCGGCAGCATTAGCTGCAGCTAGTCCGTATCGCTCTAACGCAAGAAATTTCAGGCCCGCCCCAGCGGGTTTCATGCCCTGGCGCTTGGGTGCGCGCTACCATGCTTTCATTCTTATTACAAGCGAGACACCCTCATGGCTGTGATCACCAATATTGAAGACTTGCGCGTTTTGGCCGAAAAACGCGTACCGCGCATGTTTTACGACTACGCAGACTCCGGCAGCTGGACCGAAGGCACCTACCGCGCCAACGAGCACGACTTCCAAAAGATCAAGCTGCGCCAGCGCGTGGCCGTCAACATGGAAAACCGCACGACTGCTACCACCATGGCCGGCACCAAGGTCAAGATGCCAGTGGCCATTGCGCCCGTGGGCCTGACCGGCATGCAAAGCGCTGACGGCGAAATCAAGGCGGCCAAGGCGGCGGAGAAATTTGGCATTCCCTTCATCCTCTCGACCATGAGCATTTGCTCTATTGAGGACGTAGCGGCCCACACCACGGCGCCCTTTTGGTTCCAGCTCTACATGATGCGCGACCGCCAGGCCATGGTCGACATGATTGAGCGCACCCGCAAGGCCGGTTGTAGCGCGCTGGTGCTCACCCTGGATTTGCAGGTGATCGGCCAGCGCCACAAAGACCTGAAAAACGGCCTGACCGCCCCGCCCAGCCCTACGATTGCCAACATCATCAACCTGATGACCAAGCCACGCTGGTGTTTGGGCATGGCGGGCACGCGCCGCCACACCTTTGGCAACCTGGTCGGCCACGTCAAGGGCGTGAGCAATATGCGCTCGCTGGCCTCGTGGACCAATGAGCAGTTCGACCCCCGTCTGTCTTGGGAGGACGTGGCCTGGGTCAAGCAGCAATGGGGCGGCAAGCTCATCCTCAAGGGCATTCAAGATGTAGAAGACGCGAAGCTGGCAGTCCTTAGCGGCGCCGATGCCATTGTGGTCAGCAACCACGGCGGGCGCCAGCTCGACGGCGCGCAGTCCAGCATTGAGGCGCTGCCGGCGATCGTGAACGCGGTGGGCTCGCAAATTGAGGTGTGGATGGACGGCGGCATCCGCTCGGGCCAAGACGTGCTCAAGGCCTGGGCGCTGGGCGCGCGCGGCACCTTGATTGGCCGCGCCATGGTCTACGGCCTGGGCGCGATGGGCGAGGCCGGGGTCACCAAGGCGCTGGAGATCATCCAAAAAGAGCTCGACATCACCATGGCTTTTTGTGGTCGCACCGACATCCAGACGGTCGACAAAAGCATTTTGCTGCCCGGCACCTTTCCGGTCTAAGGGCGCGGCGCGGGGGCGAACAAGTTGCAACCGGAGATTCGCCGCATCGCCCACCTGGACATGGACGCGTTTTACGCGTCGGTGGAATTGCTGCGCTACCCGCAACTCAAGGGCTTGCCGGTGGTGATTGGCGGGGGCAGGCGCCAAGAGGACGATTTGCTGGGCCGCCTGGCGCTGGCCTACCCCGAGCAGGCTTGGACGCAAGACGACCTGGCCGATATTCCCCTGGACTTTTTCCCCCGGCTGGCCGGTTACACCGGGCGCGGCGTCATCACCACCGCCACTTATGCGGCCCGCCAGTTCGGCGTGGGCTCGGCCATGGGCCTGATGAAAGCCGCCAAACTCTGCCCGCAAGCGATATTGCTGCCGGTGGACTTTGCCCAGTACCGCCACTATTCGCAGCGCTTCAAGGCCATCATTGCCGATATTGCGCCGGTGATGGAGAACCGGGGCGTGGACGAGGTCTACATTGACTTCACCGAGGTGCCCGGCGGCCAGCGCGAAGGCGGACGGGTGCTGGCGCGGCTGATCCAAAAAGCGATTTTTGACAACACGGGCCTGACCTGTTCGGTGGGCGTGGCGCCCAACAAACTGCTGGCCAAGATGGCCAGCGAGTTCAACAAGCCCAATGGCATTTCCGTGGTGCTTGAAGAAGACCTGCAGCCCCTGATCTGGCCGCTGGCCTGCCGCAAGATCAACGGCATTGGCCCCAAATCGGATGAGAAGCTGCAAAGCCACGGCATCCAGACCATTGGCCAACTCGCCGTGCGCGAACCCCACTGGCTGATTTCCACCTTTGGCAACAAGACCGGCGCCTGGCTGCACGACGCCGCCTGGGGCCGCGACAACCGCCCGGTGGTGACCGAGAGCGAGCCGGTGAGCATGAGCCGCGAAACCACTTTTGAGCGCGACCTGCACGCGGTGCGCGACCGCAGCGAGCTGGGCGCCGTGTTCACCCGCCTGTGCGAACAGGTGGCGCAAGACCTGCAACGCAAGGGCTATGTGGGCAAAACTATCGGCATCAAGCTGCGTTTTGAAGACTTTTCCATCGTCACCCGCGACCTCACCCTGCCCCACTACACCGATGACGCCGCCGCCATCCGCGCCGCCGCGGGCCAGTGCCTTAAGCGCGCACCGCTGGCCAAACGCCTGCGTCTCTTGGGCGTCAGGGTCGGCTCGCTGCTGGGCGCCCAAGAAGCTAAAGTTACCAACACCACTTTGGAGAACCCACCCCATGAGCCCAATGCACTGCTTTTCCCTGACGATTGAAGACCATATCGCCCACCTGGTGCTGCGCCAGCCCGACACGCTCAACACCATGGGCCCGGTGTTCTGGCGCGAGCTTGACACGGCGCTGACCGAACTGCACCACGGCAACAGCGCGCGGGTGCTCGTGATCAGCAGCACCGGCAAGCATTTCAGCGCAGGCATGGCGCTGGACACCTTTGCCGGCGCCATCCAGATGGACGACAAAAGCCCTGAAGGGCGCGCTGCCATGTTTGACTCGCTCACGGACATGCAAGCCACCTTTACCAAGCTCGAAAAATTGCGGATTCCGGTGATTGCGGCCATCCAGGGCGGCTGCATTGGCGGGGCGGTGGACATGGTGACCGCCTGCTGCCTGCGCTACGCAAGTGCCGAGGCCTTCTTTTGCATCCAGGAAATCAATATCGGCATGGTGGCCGACGTGGGCACCCTGCAGCGCCTGCCCAAGCTCATTCCGCTGGCGGTGGTCAAAGAGCTGGCCTACACCGGCCGGCGCATGGGTGCCGAGCAGGCTTTGCAGTACGGCCTGGTCAACGCCGTGCTGCCCACGCCCGAGGCAGCGCTGGCCGCAGCCATGCAGTGCGCGCGCGAGATTGCCAGCAAACCGCCCATTGCCATCTGGGGCACCAAGCAAGCGGTGCACTACGCGCGCGACCACACGGTGGACGAATCGCTGTCACAAATGGGCTGGCTGCAGGCCGCCATTTGGAGCAACCGGCACGTAGGCGAAGCGGTGGGCGCCATGAAGGCCAAGCGCAGCGCTGAATTTCCGCCGCTGGCCACGTTGACGCCGTTTCAGGATTTGGGCTAAAGCCCGGTTTGGCGGCGCGCTGTAGCCCGGCAAGCGGCCCGGTAGGCGGCTTGGCAAGTGGTTTACTCGGCGTAATTTCCCAGGTCAATGGCAGCGTCTGTCACAGCTTCGTCGGGCCAGTTGGAATACCAAATATCGTGGCTGGCCGCGCCTGATTGCAATGGGCTGCGGCTAAAACCGGGCACGGGCGGCAACAGGGGCGCCACCACCACGTCATAGCGCGGCACCGAAAAATAAGGAAACGACTGGCGCTGGCGCGCGCTTCGGTTGGTCACGCGGTGCGGGGTGGACACCAGGCGCCCGCCGGTGAGCAACTCCAGCATGTCGCCCACATTGAGCACGTACTCCTGCTCGGCGCACTGGGCTTCGATCCAGGCACCGTCCTGGGTGCGCACTTCCAGGCCACCCACCGGGTCGTGTGCCAGCAGGGTCAAAAAGTTGAAATCTTTGTGCGGGTGGATGCCCCAACTCTCGTCCTTTGGCTTGCTCGGAGGGTAATTGAGCAGCGTCATATTGGTCAGCGGCTTGTCCATCATGGCCAGCACCACTGAGGGGTCCAGGCCCAGGGCCTCAAACAGGGCCACCAATAAAGCGGCATTCACGCGCGTCATTTCCACCCAGTAGGCCTGTACCGCGCCCTGCACGTCAAAGTCCACCGGCGGCCAGCGGTTGGGGCCATAAAGCGTGGACGCGGCGCAAATGGGGTCGCTGGCGCGGGCCTCCCAGTGGAGTTTCCAGGCCTCGTACTGGTCGGCGCGCTCGCCCCCAGCGTTGGGCGTGAAATAGGCCAGCGGCACATACCCCCGGTAATTGTCTTTTTGCACCACCGAGTCGCGGTACTGGCTGCGCGGCGCGTCAAACACCGCAGCCACCGCCTGGCGCATGTGGGAAAGCGTTGCGGGCGGCACGCCCGTGCCCCGCAGCACCGCAAAACCGGTGTCGCGCAGCGCGTGGTGCAAGGCCTCGCGGCAGTACGCGCGGTCTTGTGCGCTGGCCTCGGGCGCAAACAGGCTGCTGATGTCAACGGTGGCCAGTTGTGCGCTCATGCATTTGCCTTTTAAAAAAGTGCTCTTTATTGGCGTGCAGTGCGGGTGTTGGCCGGCTGCTGCTGCGGGTGGCTGGTGCGAAACGGGTTGATATCGAGGCCGCCCCGGCGGGTGTAGCGGGCGTACACCGTGAGCTTCATCGGTTTGCAGCGCGTCCAGATGTCCATAAAAATGCGCTCCACGCATTGCTCGTGGAACTCGTCGTGGTTGCGAAAGCTCACCAAGTATTGCAGCAGACCCTCTTGCTCGATCTGCGCGCCGGTGTAGCTGATCTGCACGCTGGCCCAGTCGGGCTGGCCGGTGACCAGGCAGTTGCTTTTGAGCAGGTTGCTAACCAGCACCTCGGACACAGGGCCTTCTTTCTGCACCGTCTCCACCGTGCGCAACAGCTCGGGCGCCGGGGTGTAGCGGCTGCATTCCACTTCCAGGCGGTCCAGGTTCAGGCCGTCGAGCTCATAAACCGGTTCGCGGTCAAACAGATCGGGGCCCAGCAGGCGCAGGCCGGCCGTACCTTTGCGCGCGGCGCCACGCCACAGTGCCTCATTCACATCGGCGCGCAAGCGGTCTTGCACTTGCGCCGCGTCGTCAAAACGGGTGTTGTTAAAGCTATTGAGGTAGAGCTTGAAGGACTTGCTCTCAATGATGTTGGGCGACTCGCAGGGCACGGTGAAGTGCGCAATCGCCACCTGGGGCTTGCCCCGGGCGTTCAACCAGCTCAGCTCAAACGCGGTCCACATGTCCGCGCCAAAAAAGGGCGGCGTAGCGTCCAGGCCAATCTCGGCGCGCTTGGGCGCACGGGCAATCGGAAAAAGCAGCGACGCGTCGTACTGGTCGGCGTAGCGCGAGGCTTTGCCCAAAGGCGACTGTTCGGGGTGGTTGTTCATGCGGCGGCTCCTGGGGCTTCGCGGCGAAACACCAAACGCTGCGGGCCCGAAGCGGCGGCGCACCAGGCGTAGCCGTCGGCGTCAAAGGCGCGCAGTTGATCGGGGTGGTTCAAACGCTGGTCAATGGCAAAGCGCGCCATCATGCCGCGGGCCCGCTTGGCTGAAAAGCTGATGATCTTAAATTGGCCCCCCCGGTTCTCCTGAAACACGCATTCGACCACGGGCGCCTTGAGCGCCTGCGGCTGGACCGATTTGAAATACTCTTGCGAGGCGAGGTTGACGATCACCGGGCTGGCGTCGGCGCGCAAGCGGGTGTTGAGGTAGTCGCTGATCTGGGTGCCCCAAAAGTCATACAGGTTTTTGCCCTGCGCCGTGGGCAGCGCGGTGCCCATCTCCAGGCGGTAGGGCTGCATCAGGTCCAGCGGGCGCAGCACGCCGTACAGGCCACTCAAGATGCACACATGGTCTTGCGCCCAGGCCAGGGCGTCGGCGTCCAGCGTGCGGGCCTGCAGGCCGTCATACACATCGCCGTTAAAGGCCAGCAGCGCCTGGCGCGCGTTTTTCTCGCTTGCCCGGGCCGACCAGGCCTGGTAGCGCGCCACATTCAGGCCCGAAAGCGTGTCGCTCAGGTCCATGAGCTGGGAAATTTGCTGGGGCGAATAGTCCTGCAGCACCGCAATCAAGGCTTTGGACTGTTTGACGAACAGCGGCGGCGTGTGGGGCTGGCCGCTTAAGGGGGATTCGTAGTCGAGCGACTTGGCAGGGGAGAGGATGAACAGCATAGGGACATTATCCAGAATCCCGCACCGCCAAAGGCCCAGACGGGTATGCGCCGTGGTGTCGCGCTCAAACCCCGGCGCCGGCGGTCAGGATCTCAGGCGCGCAGGTCCACGATCTGGCCGGGCCGGTGTGGACCGGCAACTGCGAGTGGGACTGCGCTTTCCAACCTGATTTCACGCACCACTTTGCCCGACACGGCATCGGTGAGGCGCAATACCAACCCACCCTGGGCGCCTCCGATCTCAAAACGCATAGTCACCGACGCCATCGGCACCGTGGCCTGCGCGCGCCGGGGCTCCGGCGCGGCTTGGGCCTTCGCCGCGCTGTCAGGTGGCGCCTGGGCCGCCCCAGCGCGAGGCACAGCCGCACCCCATGCTGCGGGGGCGAGGTTTGTGGGTGGCAGCTGAATGGGCATGGTCAAAGGGTTTGGGGCTTGCCTTGTGGTATCGGCGCTCGCAACGGGATTCCGAGTTCAAAGGCAATAAAACCGCTGTTTTTGCGACAGAATTACTCTTTTGTCATGAATTTCCACTTTTTTCACCAGAAAATGACGAAATAAGTTGCATCTGCCGATTTCCCCCTGCCTTGTCCGCATGCCCCAAGGACGGAGACCTTTCTTGAACATTCTTTTGATAGAAGACGAACCCCGCATCGCCGAGTTTGTGGCCCATGGGCTCGAAGGCGCGGGTTACCACGTTCAACACGCGGCAGACGGCGAATTGGGCTTGGCGATGGTGCGGGAACGGGCGCACGGGGTGGTCATTCTGGACGCCATGCTGCCCAAGCTGGACGGCTTTGAGCTGCTGCGCCTGATGCGCCAAGACGGCAACACCACGCCGGTGATCATGCTCAGCGCCAAAGTGGACTTGCCCTACCGCCTGCTGGGGTTCGAAACCGGCGCTGACGATTACCTGCCCAAGCCTTTTTTCATGGAAGAACTCGTGGCGCGCGTCAAGGCACTCCTAAGCCGCCACTCCGTCCAGGCCATCAGCGACACCCAGCTGCTGCAAATTGAAGCGCTCAGCCTGAACTTGATCACCCGCAAGGCGCATTGGCACGACGTGAGCGCGGCGCTGAGCCCGCGTGAATTCAGCTTGCTGGAGTATTTGATGCAGTCCCCCGGGCAAATATTCTCACGCAAAAAGATATTGGCCCATGTCTGGGAGATCGACTTTGACCCGGAGACCAATGTGGTGGATGTCTGCATTCAGCGCATCAAGCGCAAACTGGGGCGCAAAAGCGAGTCCGCACCCCTGCCGATCGAGTCGGTGCGCGGCGTGGGCTACCGTATCCGCGCGCCAGGCATGCAATGAACCCAAAACGTTCACTGACCTTGGTGATGTTTCTGCTGTTGACAGTGGGATGCTTCATCATCATCGGCGCCAACCGGATATCTGCGAAATACCTGATAGAAGTGGATGTACAGCGCCGCATTCAGCAGGAAATGCGCGTCGGTATTGCGTCTTGCGCAGAATGGTTGGGGCAGCCCGTGCCGTTTTTGACCTGCTACCGCGAGGTCAACAAAGAAACCTCACGCGTCCTTTCAGACCTCTTCCTCTTTTGTGGCGTCGATTCGCAAGTACCCGACGAGAGGTCAACGCAGGCATGTCAGGCGATAGATCCGCGCCAAATCAACTGGATTCCAAAGCAAGAGGAAAACAATTTGCTCAGCAGTTTTCACAAAGAATCTGCTTGGTCCCGTGAATGGACAGGCTTGCAGCTCAGTGCGGCGCCCGATGGACCGCATGTGCTGCTGCCCAAAGAAGCAATTGACGATTTTCTGGGCGATCTGTGGAATTACCGAAACCGCCATCTGATTTACGTATTGCCGCTGCTGTTTACGCTCTGTGTGTTTGTTGCGCTTGCAACAATCGGCATTGTGATGTCCCCCATCCGCGCGCTGGAAAAATCGCTCCTGCGAATGTCGGCCGACAACCTGGACTCGGCAGACGCTGTTGACTCTAAATTCAAAGAATTTGACGGTCTCACCAAAATTTACAAGGACCTGCGCCACCGGCTCGACGAGAGTTTCCGCAAGGCGCGCAATTTCACGGCCTACGCCTCGCATGAGCTCAAAACGCCGCTGACCATTTTGCGGGGCAACGCAGAGCGCCTGATCGCCGAACTGCCCACCGGCGCGCCAGCGCAACTGCGTGCGAGCCATATGGGAGACGAGGTGGAACGCCTGATTGACATTACCAACAAATTATTGACGCTCTCGCGCGCAGACTCCAAAGTCTTGCTGACACAGCGAGAGGACTTTGATCTCAGCAGCTTTTTGGAACAGTTGGCCGAGGACGCCGCCGCCTTTCAGCACGATATCCGCATCGAAACCGAGATCGCCGCAGGCGTCATCTGGCATTGCGACCCGGTATTGGTCAAGCAACTGGTACATAACCTGTACAGCAATGCCATGAAATACAACGTGCCGCAGGGGCGCATCCGATTCATGTTGCAACACCTGGGCGACGCCTTGGCGCTGACGGTGACCAACAGCACCGGACATTTGTCTGCGGAAATGGCAGACCACGCCTTTGACCGGTTTTACCGTGGTGACGCCGCACACAACCGGGGCGTGGATGGCCTGGGCTTGGGCCTGAGCATCTGCCATGAGATTGCCAGTGTTCACCGGGGAACACTGCGGTTTCTGGTGCTGGACCAAGACACTGCGGCCCTGACGCTTACGGCGCCGCTTCATTTTTGAGCGTCTTTTTTGTGTCAAAGCCGTTATTTTTCTAGCGCCGTTCATGACAAGATAATCATGTTTTCAGCAATTACGGACATGTAATCCGCAAAGCATGACGGGCTGGTTATGGTGCATTCATGCCTACCGTAACGTCCCCCACCGCCCTGATTGAAAAGCTCAAAACGCCGGGTGCTGCCCTGGATCCGGCAGCCGCCGTACAGATAGAGCTTTCGCCGCCGCTGGTGCTGGCCGCCGCCTTGTTGTACATGATGCTGTCCAACGGCGAGGTAGAAAAATCCGAAATCGACCAGTTGCAGTCGGTTATTGGCAAAAACGCCGATTTGCTGCGCTGCGCGGTGGACTATGTGCAAAGCGTTCCTGTGGAGCAGTTCATTGCCGACGCACCGCAGGTACTGGGCGCGCCCGACCGATTGTGCGTCCTGACCAATATGTGCGACGCCATGCTTTCGGACGGACATGCAGATGGCGTCGAGTTGGACCTGCTGGCGCGTCTGACGGAAGCCTTTGGACTCAGCGACCAGGAATTTCAGCCCTTTTTTGAGGCCATTGCGCTCAAAAACGACAAGACGGTCCTCGGCGCTTTTGACGCGGGAAAACTAGCCGCCCAGCAAGCCACCCCGCACCTGGCCATGGCAGCATCGCTGATTTACATGATGGCATCGGACGGATCGTTGGGTCCCGAGGAAATTGGCCGCCTCCAGGCCATGATCGGCGAGTTTGAGGGGCTGCAAAAAGTGGCTGTCAAGTACGCACTCAAGGTCAAGTCAGAGCAGTTTTTTAACTCGGCATCGCGGTTTTTGAATGCCGACCAGAAGATATTCATCCTGACCAATGTATGCGACATCATGCTGGCCGACGGGGTGATTGAGGACGCAGAAAAAACCGTGTTCCAGAACATGCGGACTTCGTTTGGCTACAGCGAGGAAGAGTTCGAGCCCTTCCATGTTGCGGTAACCGCCAAAAACATCAAAACCTTTGATACCAACAGCTTTACCTACGCCCGGGACAGCCGCCTGGCCGACGACAGCGATCCCGACGATATTTTCAGCAATCAGGGCACCTCCTTAAGCGCCACAGCCACTGGCAGCGCCCTAGGCGGCACGCGCCCCCAGTTTGGCACCTCGGTCAGCCGGGCCATGCGTGCCAACATCGTCAAGGTGTCCACCGATTTTGGCTCGGCCAAAAAGCTGGGCCGCATTTCTGACAATTCCCACTTTCCAACACACGGAGCTTCTGAGACTTCTGGTGTCGTGTTCAAGCCCCGCCAGGAGGACCGCTTTGCGGGTGCGTCTTTTGACACCGCACCCAGCCAAACTAGCACGCGCCGCCCTATCGGCGGCGGGGGGCGCGGCCAGGCGGTCGATACAAACCGGCCCCGCGCTCTGCCGCGTGCGCCCGATGTGGCCCGGACCCCCGAAGCAGACAGCAGCACCACGGCAGCCCACCCTGCCCCAGCTTTAGCCACCACCGCAACCCGACCTGCGTCAGCACACCGTCCCCACCGCCCAGTCACTGCAGCCCACGGCCAGCGCACGAGCGCGCAAGCGACTGCTGTATTGGAACAAACCAGGGATAGGCTCAAAAACTCCCAGGCCGCCAATGCGGACATCCACCAGCAACTGGACCACTACGATGCCACCGGAAAAATGGTGCGCTCGCCCGCTGGCGCCAGGGCCTTGAGCGCAAAGTCCGCAAGCACACCAGCGCCTGTGTCCCAGACACCGCGGCAACACACGCCAGCACGGGCGCAGACCCACAGTGCGGCTACGGAAACACTTCAGGCGCCGAACCCAGCACATGCCCAAGCGTCATCAAACGCCCAGGCGTCGACCACCGAGCAGGCGCCAGCGCCCAGCACCAGAGAGATCGCTCACAAATTGCGCGCCGCCGCAACCGCCAGCCTGCGTCGGCGCCGCGATGCGCTTGCCAGCCGTTTGGGCCAGGCCGCAGATTCCCTGCAGTCAGGCGCTGCGCCAGCCCCGTCTCAGCAACCGGGTGCGGCGCCCAACGCTGCTGCACTCAAGCCAGCGGGCCGTGCTGCAGCCATGCCCGCGTGGCGCATTGCGGTACCGATCGCACTATTGTCCAGCGCCCTGATGGCAGGCACCGCTACCGTGATGGCGAGCCTGGCTGCACCGCAGCCCGCAACCGGTTGGGCAGAGGCACCGTCGAACACAGCCAGCCTGGGCCCCTGCCTGGTTGGTCACGCCTTGTCCAAGCAAAGCTGGTTTCCACGCGCGGCGTCTGGCTGCTGGTCGGCGCCACAGCCACAGTCCAAATCGGCGTCGCTTGGACGCACCGTGCGACAGCTCACGCGGGTTCGCTTCCTGTAAAGCGCCAGTGCGCAGTCGCTAATTGCTGCGCACAAACGCCCCTGTTGCGCGGCGCACCACCGGCAACACCAGCAACAGCGTGGGAAAAGCCACGGCCCACGACAAGGCCCAAGACCCCAACCACAGCGGGAAAAATCCGGGGCCAAAGCCCGCGCCGCGCAAGGTGCTGATCAAGGACACCACGCACGTCATGATGATGGACAAGAAAAAAGGCATCACCACCACGCCGTAGCGTGCAGGCAACTTGGCAAAGCCCAGCGGGCTGCGGGAAATGGGATCGGTTTGGGAGCTGGTCATACGGGGCATGTTATCTGCAAGCCAATACCCTCAACGGTCCACGGTTGCACTCGTTAAAATCGCATCTTTGATCCCCGCAACCCCACGGTCGCCCTGGTGCCGCCGTCACGAGCCCCCAATCCCCATGAGCAACGCCCCCGCGCAAACCCCGGACCAAGCCGGTCTGAACTCCTTGTCCAAATCGTTCGAGCCCGCAGCGCTCGAAGCCCACTGGGGCCCGGAATGGGAAAAGCGTGGCTACGGCGTGGCAGGCTTCCGGGGCACCGGTGCGCCCAAAGCGGACGCGGCGGCTTTTTCCATCCAGCTGCCCCCACCCAATGTGACCGGCACGCTGCACATGGGCCATGCGTTTAACCAGACCATCATGGACAGCCTGACCCGCTACCACCGCATGGCTGGCGCAAATACGGCTTGGATTCCTGGCACCGACCACGCCGGCATCGCCACCCAAATCGTGGTGGAGCGCCAGTTGCAGGCCCAAGGCATCAGCCGCCATGACATGGGGCCCACGCCGGCCGAGGCGCGCAAAAACTTCGTGTCCAAAGTCTGGGAATGGAAAGAACAGTCGGGCAACACCATCACCACCCAAATGCGCCGCATGGGCGACAGCGTGGACTGGAGCCGCGAATACTTCACCATGGACCCCAAGCTGTCCAAAACCGTGACCGAGACCTTTGTGCAGTTGTACGAACAAGGCCTGATTTACCGTGGCAAACGCTTGGTCAACTGGGACCCGGTCTTGCAAAGCGCGGTGAGCGACCTGGAAGTGGAAAGCACCGAGTCTGAAGGCAAGATGCATTACATCCTGTACCCCTTCTCGGACGGGCCGCAATTGATTGACGGCGTCTTGAGCAAAGGCATGACGATTGCCACCACCCGCCCCGAGACCATGATGGCCGACGGAGCGCTGGCCATCCACCCCGAGGACGATCGCTACATCCACCTGCTCGGAAAAATGGTGGACCTGCCCTTGTGCAACCGCAAGATTCCCATCATCGCCGACGACTTTGTGGACCGCGCCTTTGGCTCGGGCTGCGTCAAGATCACCGGCGCGCACGACTTCAACGACTACGCCTGCTCGCAACGCCATGGTCTGCCGCTGATCACCATCTTTACCCTGGACGCCAAGGTCAACCACAACGGCCCCATCCACTACCAGGGCATGGACCGCTTTGCGGCGCGCAAAGCGCTGCTGGTTGACCTGGAAAAAGACGGCCTGCTGCTGGAAGTGAAACCGCACAAGCTGATGCTGCCCATCTGCGCCCGCACCGGCCAGGTGGTGGAACCCATGCTGACGGACCAGTGGTTTGTCGCCATGACTAAAGTCAGTGACCAAGACCCGACCGGCAAATCCATCGCCCAAAAAGCCATCGATGCGGTGCAAAGTGGCGAAGTCACCTTCGTGCCTGAGAACTGGGTCAACACCTACAACCAGTGGATGAACAACATCCAGGACTGGTGCATCAGCCGCCAACTCTGGTGGGGCCACCAGATTCCCGCTTGGTACGACGAAGACGGCCGCGTCTACGTGGGGCGCAACGAAGCCGAGGCCCAAGCCCAAGCTCCCGGCAAAACCCTGCGCCGCGACGAGGACGTGCTCGACACCTGGTATTCCAGCGCGCTGGTGCCGTTTTCCACCATGGGTTGGCCGGACAGCGCCACGCCATCGCAGGAGCGTGCCGGGCTCGGACGCAGCGATTTGGCGAGCGAAGCGAGTATGAGCAAGGCCGAGTCCGGTGCGATCCGGAGCGGGAGCCAAAAAAGCATTTCCGACTACGACCTCTACCTCCCATCCAGCGTCTTGGTCACTGGCTACGACATCATCTTCTTCTGGGTTGCCCGCATGATCATGATGACCACGCACTTCACCGGGCGGGTGCCGTTCAAGCACGTCTACATCCACGGCCTGGTGCGAGACGCGCAGGGCAAGAAAATGAGCAAGTCCGAAGGCAATGTGCTGGACCCCGTCGATTTGATCGACGGCATTTCGCTCGAACCCCTGCTCGACAAACGCAGCCAAGGCCTGCGCAAACCCGAGACCGCGCCCCAGGTGCGCAAAAACACCCAAAAAGAATTCCCGGACGGCATTCCCGCCTATGGCGCGGACGCGCTGCGCTTTACCTTTGCCGCGCTGGCCAGTCTGGGGCGCAGCATCAACTTTGATAGCAAGCGCTGCGAGGGCTACCGCAACTTCTGCAACAAACTCTGGAACGCCACCCGCTTTGTGCTGATGAACTGCGAAGGCTACGACTGCGGCCTCAAGGAACACACCAAAGTGGAATGCGCTGCGCCGGGAGCGGACGCGAATGGCGCGCCCACCGCCGCCGGCCCCATGCACGGCTACCTGGTGTTCAGCCAGGCCGACCGCTGGATTGCCTCCGCCTTGCAGCGGGTGGTATCCGATGTGGCCAAAGGCTTTGTCGAATACCGCCTGGACAACGTGGCCAACACGATTTATGACTTTGTCTGGAACGAGTTTTGCGACTGGTACCTCGAAATCGCCAAAGTGCAGATCAACACCGGCACCGAGGCTCAGCAACGCGCCACCCGCCGCACCCTGATCCGCACCTTAGAAACCATTCTGCGGCTCGCCCACCCGGTGATCCCCTTCATTACCGAAGAGCTGTGGCAAAAAGTGGCACCCGTGGCGGGCCGCGCTGGCCCCTCGGTGGCGATTGCCGCCTATCCCTTAAGCCAGCCTGAGCGCATCGACCCGGTGGCCGAAGCCCACGTGGCCCGCCTCAAACTGCTGGTGGACGCCTGCCGCAACCTGCGCGGCGAAATGAAAGTGCCGCCATCCACCCGCCTGCCCTTGTACGTACTGGCGGGCAGCGCCACCGACAACGCCTTTTGGCACAGCAGCGCGCCGGTGCTCCAAGCGCTGGCCAAGCTGGTGGAAGTGAAAGTGTTTGACGACGAGTCCGCCTGGCAAACCGCCGCCCAAGCCGCCCCGGTAGCCGTGGTGGGCGACGCGCGCATGTGCCTCTTCATGGAAATTGACGTGGCCGCTGAAAAACTGCGCCTGGGCAAAGAAATCGCCCGTCTGGAAGGCGAAATCGCCAAAGCCACCGCCAAGCTGGGCAACGAAGCCTTTGTGGCCAAAGCGCCGCCTGAAGTGATTGCGCAATCACACCAGCGCGTGGCCGAATTTGGTGACACCTTGGCCAAGGTGCGCGAGCAGTTGCAGCGGCTGGCCTAAGCCGCCCCGCCCGAAGCCTGCGTTTTTAAGGCGTGCGCTTCGGGTTTCTGCCTAGCGCCTGCGCATCACGTGCACAAACTCTTGCCCCAGGGTTTGCTGGTCTAGCAGGGTGTTGCCGGTTTGTTTGGCAAAGGCCTGAAAGTCGCGAATCGAGCCTGCGTCGGTGGCCACGACTTTGAGCACCTGGCCGCTTTCCATCCCGGTGAGCGCGCGTTTGGCTTTAAGGATGGGCAGCGGGCAGTTCAGGCCGCGGGTGTCGATCTCGATGTCAACGGTGTAGTCGGTGGACATATTTGGGTCTTGCGGATTAGGTGGATTGGGCTGCGGGCGCTTCGCGCTTGGGCCACTCCACAAACTGGGGCGTGTGGCCGCGCGACGTCAGCCAATCGGCCAGGGCGTAGCCTGTACCTGCGGGCCAGCATTTCAGGTCTTGTGGCGCGTACATGCGGTAATCCACCAGCTCGGGCGAGAGTCGCACTTCGCCGTGGCAGACCGCGTGGTAGGCGATGATGATCTGGTTCATGCGCTGAAAGTCATACACGCCCACCAGCTTGAGCTCGTCGGTCACCAGATTGGTTTCTTCGGCGATTTCGCGCGCAATGCCCTCTTGCGGCGTCTCGCCCGCCTCCATAAAACCGGTAATCAGCGCATACATCTTGCCCGGCCAGGCGGCGTTGCGGGCCAGCAAAATTTGCCCATCCACCTCCACAATGCCTGCCAGCACCGGCGTGGGATTGTTCCAGTGGGTGTAATCACAGGCGCTGCAGCGCAGGCGCACTTTATCGCCACCGTCTTCCATCTGGCTGATCAGCGCCAGCGGCGTGGCGCACTGGGGGCAAAATTTGAAAGCGTGGCTCATGGGCTATGACTCAAAAATGGGTTCTGTAAAAAGACTCAGGCCGGAAACACGCCGGTGGACAAGTAGCGGTCGCCCCGGTCACACACGATAAATACGATGGTGGCGTCTTGCACTTCGCTGGCAATTTGTTGCGCCACCCAGCAGGCGCCAGCCGCCGATATTCCAGCAAAAATGCCTTCTTCGCGCGCCATGCGGCGGCACATTTCTTCGGCGTCCGCCTGGCTCACGTAGCGCAGCTCGTCCACATTGGCCGGGTCGTAAATCTTGGGCAAATAGGCCGGGGCCCATTTGCGGATACCGGGAATGCGCGAGCCCTCAGACGGCTGGGCGCCGATGATGCGTATGGTCGGGTTCTTTTCTTTGAGGTAGCGCGCCACTCCGGTAATGGTGCCGGTGGTGCCCATGGCGCTCACAAAATGGGTGACGCGGCCCTGCGTATCAGCCCAGATTTCAGGGCCGGTGGTCTCGTAGTGCACGCGCGGGTTGTCTTGGTTGGCAAACTGGTCAAGCACCCTGCCCTTGCCCTCAAGCTGCATTTTTTCGGCCAGGTCGCGGGCGTATTCCATGCCGCCGCTTTTGGGCGTGAGGATGAGTTCGGCGCCAAAGGCCTTCATGGTTTGCACCCGCTCTATGGACAAGTCCTCGGGCATGATGAGCACCATGCGGTAGCCCTTGATGGCTGCGGCCATGGCCAGCGCAATGCCGGTGTTGCCGGATGTAGCCTCAATCAGGGTATCGCCGGGTGCGATGTCGCCGCGCTCTTGCGCGCGCTGGATCATGGACAGCGCCGGGCGGTCTTTCACCGAGCCGGCCGGGTTGTTGCCCTCAAGTTTGCCGAGCACGACGTTGTTGCGGGTGGAATTGCCAGCAGCGCCTATGCGTTGCAGTGCGACGAGCGGGGTTTTGCCAATGGCGTCTTCGAGCGTGGGGTAAGCGTTAGGGTTGGGCATGGGCTTTAATGTGCCATAAGTCGCGGTTGGCACATGCGCCGCGCTGTCCCAAACAAGGCATCACTGGCAAGGTCAGGTTGGCACCTCAAAGTGCAAATATCTTGCCCGGGTTCATGATGTTGTGTGGGTCCAGCGCAATTTTGATGGCGCGCATCATGTCCACCGCGCCGGTGCCGGTCTCGGCCAGCAAAAAGTCCATTTTGTGCAGGCCAATGCCGTGTTCGCCGGTGCAGGTGCCGTCCATGCGCAAGGCGCGCTCCACCAATTTGTGGTTCAGGGCCTCGGCGGTGGCGCGTTCCCGCGGACTGTGGGGGTCAATCAGATAGCCAAAGTGGAAGTTGCCGTCGCCCACATGGCCGACCAAAAAGTACGGAATCTGGGATGCTTCCACTTCGTCAATCGACTCCAGCAGGCAGTCCGCCAGGCGGCTGATCGGCACACAGGTGTCGGTGCTAATGGCGCGGCAGCCGGGGCGGCTTTGGATGGCGGCAAAGTAGGCGTTGTGGCGCGCGGCCCACAGGCGGGTGCGTTCTTCGGGGGTGCTGGCCCATTCAAAGGCGTTGCCACCGTGGTCACCGGCGATATCTTGCACGGTTTCGGCCTGTTCTTTGACACTGGCGGGCGAGCCATGGAACTCCATCAGCAACAGCGCCTCCTCGCGCAGCCCAAGCTTGGCATGGGCGTTGACCATGCGCACGGTTTTGGCGTCCACCAGCTCCACACGGGCAATCGGCACGCCCATCTGGATGATGGCAATGGTGGTGCGCACCGCCGCCTCAATGCTGGGAAAAGAGCACACCGCCGCCGACACTGCCTCGGGCAGCGGATAGACCTTGAGCGTGATCTCGGTCATCACGCCCAGCGTGCCTTCGCTACCGACCATCAGGCGCGTAAGGTCGTAGCCAGCGGAAGACTTGCGCGCCCGGGTGCCGGTGCGGATGATTTCTCCGCTGGCCGTAACCACTTCTAACCCAAGCACGTTGTCGCGCATGGTGCCGTAGCGCACGGCGTTGGTGCCGCTGGCGCGGGTGGCGCTCATGCCGCCCAGCGACGCGTCCGCGCCCGGGTCAATCGGAAAAAACAGGCCGCTGCTCTTGAGCGCCTCGTTGAGCTGCTTGCGCGTTACGCCAGGCTGCACGGTCACGGTCAGGTCTTCGGGGTGGATGGCCACGATCTGGTTCATGCGGCCCAAGTCAATACTGATGCCGCCCTGCACCGCCAGCAAGTGTCCTTCTAGCGACGAGCCCACGCCAAAGGGAATCACCGGCACCCGGAACTGGGCCGCCAAGGCAACGGCGGCGGCCACATCAAGCGTGGACTCGGCAAACACCACCGCAGCAGGTGGCGGCACCTCAAACACCGATTCGTCGCGCCCGTGCTGCTCGCGCACTGCCAGGCCGGTGGCGTAGCGGCTGCCAAAACGCGCTTGCAGGGCGCCAATCAGCGCCTGCGGCACCTCGCGCAGCGCAAGCGGGGGCGTCAAAGTGTGGTGGCTGACAGGGGCGTTCATGGTGGGGCTTCCTCAGTCGCAGTATTCAGAGCACGCAGCATACGCCAGCGGGTGACCAGCGACCGGACAACGAACGTCGAAAGACCGGCAAAGCCGTAGGCGCCGCAGGGCGCATATAAGATGCTTGCGCGCCAGATTTGCGCGCCTAACTTCACCCGAAAGCCACCACCATGACGATTTCCATGTACCAAGCCAGCGTGCCCCGCTTGGTCAATAGCCTGAACAACCTGATCAATATTCTGGACAAAGCACAAGCCCACGTCGAAGCCAAAAAGATCGACCCCGCTGCGCTGATCGACTTTCGCCTCTTTCCCGACATGCTGAGCTTTCGCCGCCAGGTGCAAATCGCCAGCGACACCGCCAAAGGCGTGGTCGCGCGCTTGGCCGGGGTTGAGAGCCCGGTGTACGAGGACAACGAGCGTACCTTTGAAGAACTCAAGGCGCGCGTGGCCAAGACCGTGGCTTATGTGCAAAGTTTCACCCCCGCGCAAATTGATGGCACCGAAGACAAGGACATCGTCACCAAGCGCGGCGACAAGGAAACGCATTACAAAGGCATGCAGTTTTTGCTGGGCCACGCCATGCCCAATGTGTATTTCCATGTGACAACCGCTTTTGCCATCCTTCGCCACAATGGCGTAGAGATCGGCAAGCGCGATTTCTTGGGCAACCCTTAATTGTCCTGCCGGGGGTGCCAAGCGCCCCCTTTTGACACCAGCGCTGGCAAAGACCGGCGCGGACAAACCCCGTAAAAACTGGAGACACCAACCATGTTCCCCACCGCAATCGCTGGCAGCCTGCCCAAACCAGCCTGGCTGGCCGAAACCCAAAAACTCTGGCCGCAATGGAAGACCGAGGGCGCTGCCCTGATCGAAGCCAAGTCTGACGCCACCCTGCTTTGGGTCAAAACCCAGGAAGACCTGGGCCTGGACGTGATTGGCGACGGCGAACAGGCGCGCCAGCACTTTGTGCACGGTTTTCTGGAGCAGGTCGAGGGCATTGACTTTGAGAACAAAGTCACCATGGGCATCCGCAACAACCGCTACGACGCGCAGGTGCCGCAAGTCGTGGGGCCGCTGCGCCTCAAAGGCCGGGTGCACGCGCTCGAGGCCCGCATTGCCCGCGCCCACACCAAGCGCACGCTCAAATTCACCCTGCCCGGGCCGATGACGATTGTGGACACCGTGGCCGACCGCTTTTATGGCGGCGGGCGCGAGGGCAAGATCAAAATGGCTTTTGCTTTTGCCGAGCTGCTCAACCAAGAGGCGCTGGCCCTGCAGGCCGACGGCGTGGACATCGTCCAGTTTGACGAGCCGGCCTTCAACGTCTACATGGAAGACGCTGCCGACTGGGGCGTTGCCGCCCTGGAGCGCGCCGCCCAAGGCCTGACCTGCAAAACCGCAGTGCACATTTGCTACGGCTACGGCATTGCCGCCAATATGGACTGGAAAAACACCCTGGGTCACGAGTGGCGCCAGTACGAAAAAGTATTTCCGGCGCTGGCCAAAAGCAGCATTCAGCAAGTGAGCCTGGAATGCTTTCATTCGCACGTTCCCATGGACCTGATGGCTTTGCTCTCGGGCAAGGAAGTGATGGTGGGCGTGATTGACGTGGCCTCTGACGTGGTGGAAACCGCCGAAGAAGTGGCCGACACCATTGGCAAAGCGCTGCAGTTTGTGCCCAAGATGAAGCTCATTGCCTGCACCAACTGCGGCATGGCGCCCATGAACCGCGACATTGCCCTGCGCAAGCTCGAAGCCCTGGCCCAAGGCGCCGCCCTGGCCCGCCAACGTTACGCAGGAGCCTGACCATGAACAACGCTAAATCGGTATTGGTAGTGGGCGCCGGAGACGCCACCGGCGGCGCCATTGCCCGGCGCTTTGCGCGCGAGGGCCTGGTGGCCTGTGTCACCCGGCGCCAGCGCGACAAGCTCTTGCCCCTGGTGGCGCAGATTGAGGCCGAGGGCGGCCAGGCCCACGCCTTTGGCTCGGACGCCCGGGTCGAAGCGGAGATGGTGGCGCTGGTCGAGGGCATTGAGCGAGACATTGCGCCCATCGAAGTGGCCGTGTTCAACATCGGCGCCAATGTGCGATTTTCTGTCACCGACACCACCGAACGCGTCTACCGCAAGGTGTGGGAAATGGGCGCGCTGTCAGGCTTTTTGATGGGCCGCGAGGTGGCCAAAGCCATGCTCAAGCGCGGCCAGGGCACGATTATTTTTACCGGCGCCACCGCCAGCCTGCGGGGTGCAGCCGGGTTCTCGGCCTTTGCCGGGGCCAAGCATGCGCTGCGGGCGCTGGCGCAAAGCATGGCGCGCGAGCTGGGGCCTCAAGGCATCCACGTGGCGCACACGGTGATTGACGGCGCGATTGACACCCAGTTCATTGCCGACAATTTTCCGGCGCGCTACGCACTCAAAGACCAAGACGGCATCGTCAACCCCGACCACATTGCCGAGAGTTATTGGCAGTTGCACCGCCAGCCGCGCAGCGCCTGGACCCACGAGCTCGACCTGCGCCCGTGGATGGAAAACTGGTAAGTCCGCACCCCAAAAAATAAAAGGAGCTTGTATGCAAAAAACCGTCGAATTTTTCTTTGACTTTGGCAGCCCCACCACCTACTTGGCGCACACCCAGTTGGCCAAGCTAGCCGCAGACACCGGCGCCAAAGTGGTTTACCGGCCCATGCTGCTGGGCGGCGTGTTCAAAGCCACGGGCAACGCCAGCCCGGTCACCGTCCCCGCCAAAGGCCGCTGGATGGGCCAGGACATGGCGCGCTTTGCGACGCGCTACCGCGTGCCTTTTGCGCACAACCCGCATTTCCCCATCAACACGCTCACCCTGATGCGCGGCGCCGCCGGCCTGCAACTGCACAACCCGCAAGACCTGATGCGCTATGTGGACGCGGTGTTTAACGCCATGTGGGTGCAACCGCGCAATATGGGCGCGCCCGAGGTGCTGGCGGAAGTGCTGGGTGCGGCGGGCTTTGGTGCCGAGTCGTTCATGGCGCTGGTGGCCGACCCTGAGGTCAAGGCCGCGCTGGTTGCTACGACCGAAGAAGCCGTGGCGCGCGGCGCGTTTGGCGCGCCCACCTTTTTTGTAGGAGACGAAATGTTTTTCGGCCAGGACCGGCTTGATTTTGTGCGCGAGGCGCTGGCTTAGGCACGGCTGCGGCACACAGACGGCGGGTTAATGCCCGAGCGCATGCACCTCAATGCGGTTGCGGCCACGGCTTTTGGCCAGATACAGCGCGGCGTCCGCGCGGGCCACCAAAGCGTCGGGCGACTCTCCTAGCGCCATTTCGGCGACCCCACCAGAGAGTGTGATGCGACTGAGCGTGTCGCCGCTCTTGCGCCGCTTCAAAGACATGCCCTCGATCGTGGCGCGCAGCGCATTGGCCAGCTTTAATGCCGCAGGCAGGGCGGTGCTGGGCAGCAAAATGGCAAATTCCTCGCCCCCATAGCGCGCCGCCATGTCGCCACTGCGCACGCCCTGGCCGAGTGTTCGACCCACCAGGCGCAATACATCGTCGCCCACCTGGTGGCCGTAGGTGTCGTTGAACACCTTGAAGTGGTCGATATCCAGCATCACCATGCAATACCCCAGCCCGTTCGCCTGCGCTTGCTGGGACAGGCGCGCAATTTCAGTGTCGAAGGCTTTGCGGTTGGCAAGCGCAGTAAGGCTGTCGGTGAGCGACTGCTTTCGCACCGTCTCAAGATCGCGCTCAAGCGCCTGCATCACCAGGGACGACTGCGCCAGTGCGTCCTCTAGCTGCTGGTTGTGGGCCAGCATGTCGCTGGTGTTGTCCAGCACGGTGCGAAGGGTACCCCGAATTTTTTCACTGCCGCCGGGTGCACTGAACTCGCTGGCGGCGGTTTGAAGGGCTTCTTTGTACTGATGGGTGGCCGCGCGTGCCGCATCGACCCGGCTGCTCATCCCGGTGATAGTGGCCTGGATGCGCGCGCCGGTTTCGCGCACGGTTTCGCTGTTTTTGGCCTCGCTCAGAAAACGCTGGTGGAGGCCTTCGCACAGCGAGTCGGTGATGGGCTGCTTGCTGGTTGACAGCGTGTCCAGGGCGTGCACCACGTCGAGGTGCGTTTGGGCGTAATAGGCAAACCAGAGTTCATAGTTCTGCGGCAGGGGCGAAAGCGCCTCTTGCCGCAGGCGCGCCAAAGCCTGGTTGGCATGGCTGGTGGCGGGGTCCTGGGACCGGAAATACGGCGGCACGGGTGCCGGGGCTTCTTGGTGGCTCATTGCAGACAGGCTCGTGGACAGAAACAAGTGGACGTGGTTTGCGTCGCCCTGGGCCGCGATTTTGCCGCGCGCCAGCCATACTCAACCGAATTTATTAATTTATTTGCATAATTTTTACCGAATTTACCAAAATTAAATAACTCAATGGATGCCGCAAGCGCCACGCGCCCGAGCCTGCGGACAGGGACGGCGTGGATAATGCGATCCACTTATCAAAACGAAGAGACTTCTGCCATGCACCGTGTCGCCATTAGCAGTACCGGCCTGTTTACACCGCCCGAGACGATTACCAACGCTGAGTTGGTCGAGGCCTACAACCAGTTTGCCGCCCTGGAAAACACCCGCTACGCTGACGAGATCGCCGCTGGCAGCCACACGGCGCTGACCGATTCCAACGTCGAATTCATCGAAAAAGCCTCGGGCATCCAACGCCGCTACGTGATGGACAAGGCCGGCGTGCTTGACCCGACCCGCATGCGCCCGCGCTTTGCGCCCCGCCCGGACACCGAAATTTCCATGATGGCCGAGATTGGCGTGCACGCTTGCCAGGCTGCGCTGGACGCTGCGGGCAAAACCGCTGCCGACGTGGACGGCCTGATTTGCGCGGCCGCCAATATGCAGCGCCCCTACCCCGCCATGGGCGTGGAAATCCAGACCGCGCTGGGCATCAACGGCTACGCGTTTGACATGAATGTGGCGTGTTCCTCGGCCACGTTTGCGCTGGAGCTGGCGGTCAACGCGGTGCGCACCGGCCAAGCGCGCGCGATTTTGGTGGTCAACCCCGAAATCACCTCGGCGCACTTGGCCTGGAAAGACCGCGATTGCCACTTTATTTTTGGCGACGTTTGCACCGCAATTTTGGTGGAGCGGCTCGACTTGGCACCCCCTGGCGCATTTGAGATTTTGGGCACGCGGCTCTTGAGCACGTTTTCCAACAATATCCGCAACAACCAGGGCTTTATGTCCCGCGCCGAAGACCGCGACCCAGATGAGCGTGACCAGCTGTTTCGCCAAGAGGGGCGCAAAGTGTTCAAGGAAGTCTGCCCCATGGCGGCGGACCATATTGCGGGGCACCTGAAGTCGCTGGGCTACACCCCGGCGGACGTGCGGCGCTTTTGGCTGCACCAGGCCAACCTGTCCATGAACCAGTTCATCAGCCGCAAACTGCTGGGGCGCGACGCCACGCGCGAAGAAGCGCCGGTGATTCTGGACGAGTTTGCCAATACCGCGTCTGCCGGCTCCATCATCGCGTTTCACCGCCACAAGGCCGATATTGAAGCCGGCCAGGTGGGTGTGATTTGCTCGTTTGGCGCGGGTTATTCGATTGGCAGCGTGGTGGTCAAAAAGCTCTGAGCCACGCCTGAGGCTGAAAGCCCAGGCGCAGCCCTTTAGGCCAGTGAGCGCTTGAGGCGGATTTCTTCGATCTTGACGCCGCCAATAGACACCGTCTTGGCGCTGGGCATTTCGCGTTTGAAGCCGGCGTTGGTGAAAAACTGCATGGCGCGCTCATTGGCCAGGGGCAGCCAGATGCTGACATCGGTGCAGCCTTCTTCGACCAGACCTTCGCGCGCCGCGTCCCACAAAGACAAGCCCACGCCCAGGCCCACAAAGTCGGCGTCCACATAAATCGACCAGATCTCGCCCATGGTTTGTTTGGTGCCTTCGTCGCGGCTGCGGTCAAAGCCGACAAAACCCACGATGCGTTCGCCCAGCAAGGCCACGTGCACCTGGGGCTCGGCGTATTCAATGGCTTCGCGCCAATAGGCCTGGCGCTTGTCCAGCGCCATGACGGGGACGGTCACGTCGCCCAAAAGGCCGCGGTAGGCGTCCTGGACGGTGGCGTTGTGGAGTTCGGCAATGGCGCGCGCGTCGCGCAAAACGGCGGGGCGCACTGGAAAAACAGAAGTACTGGACATGAATAAGGGCGAAAAACCTGGAGTTGCAAAATTGCGAAGGGCGATTGTCGCAGCATCGCCCAAGCGGCGGCGCTGCGCCCGCCGCGCACGCTGCTGGGCACAAAAGGCCATCGCCCGCGCTGCCTCTTGCGCAACCTAGGGTGATTCCCCCCTTGCGCGCGCGGCGCCTGCCAGCCCAGAATGCGGACAACGTTGGAGGACAAAGACACCATGGCCCATCAGCACATCACGGCGGACCCCGCCAACTTTCCGGTGCAGCGCCTGTGCCACTGGGCGCAGACCACACCTGACAAGATTTACCTCACCCAGCCGCTGGGCCAAGGCGCGGTGCAAGACATCTCTTGGGCGCAAGCCGCCGACCAGGTGCGCCGCATGGCCGCGTGGATGCAGGCCCAGGGCTGGCCTGCGGGCAGCCGCGTGGCCATTTTGGGCAAAAACAGCGCGCACTGGGTGCTGGCCGACCTGGCCATTCTGATGGCCGGCCACGTGTCGGTGCCGATTTACCCCACCTTCAACGGCGAGGCGCTGGCCTACATCCTGGAGCACAGCGAATCGCGCGCCTGCTTTGTGGGCAAGATGGACGACAGCAGCAGCCTGCGCAGCGTGCCCGCCGAGGTGAGGCTCGTAGCCATGCCGCTGTCGCCCGCCGGCGTGGCCGGGCTGCAGTGGGACGAACTGCTGCGCCAACACGCGCCCCTGAAAGGCGCTCCGACCACCGACGCTGGCGCCGTATGCACCATCATTTACACCTCGGGCACCACCGGCAAACCCAAGGGCGTGGTGCAAACCTTTGGCGCCATGGCCTGGGGCCTGGCCAGCGCCACGCAGCGCATTCCCATCCATGCCGGCGACCGCTTTATTTCTTACCTGCCGCTGGCGCACGTGGCCGAGCGCATGCTGGTGGAACAGGCCTCGCTGCGATTTGGCGGCCAGGTGTTTTTTGCCGAAAGCCTGGACACCTTTTTGGCCGATTTGCAGCGGGCGCGCCCCACCATCTTTTTCTCGGTGCCGCGCCTGTGGGTCAAGTTTCGCCAAGGCGTGTTTGAGAAGATGCCGGAGCGGCGGCTCAAGCTGCTGCTGTCGATTCCGCTCTTGGGCGCGCTGGTGCGGCGCAAGATTCTGTCTGGCCTGGGGCTGGACCAATGCAAACTGGCTGCCGGGGGCGCCGCACCCATGCCGGCCGATGTACTGGCCTTTTTCAGGGGTCTGGGTCTGGACTTGATCGAGGTCTACGGCATGACCGAAAACTGCGGCGTCTCGCATTCCACCCTGCCCGGCGACAAAGGCGTGGGTTCGGTCGGCCTGCCCTACGAGGGCGTAGAAAGCCGCATTGACCCCGAGACCGGCGAAATACAAATGCGCTGCCCGGCGCTGATGCTGGGCTACTTCAAAAGCCCGGAGCAAACCGCGCAAACCCTGACCGCCGACGGCTGGCTGCGCACCGGCGACAAGGGCCGCTGCGACGCCCAAGGCCAGCTCACCATTACCGGCCGGGTCAAGGACATTTTCAAAACCAGCAAGGGCAAGTACGTGGCGCCCGCGCCCATTGAAGACCTGCTGATCACCCACCCCGACATTGAGGCCTGCGCGGTGACTGGCGCCAACCTGGCGCAGCCGCTGGCGGTGGTGATGTTGTCGCAAGAGGCCGCCCAGCGCAGCCAAGACGCAGCCCTTAGGCTGGAGATGACGCACTCGCTGGAACAACACCTGCAAAACGTGAACGCGCGCCTAGAACACCATGAACGCCTGGACTGCCTGGCCGTGGTTACCGACCTTTGGACGCCGGAAAACGGTTTTGTGACACCGACCTTCAAGGTCAAACGCAACAAAATCGACGCGGCCTACGCCGACCAGTTTGAGGCCTGGGTGCTCAGCGCCCGCCCCGTGGTGTGGGTGGGCCACCTGCCGACCTGACGATCGGCAACACCGTTTACCCCCTAAGGCGCCCTTGCTCGGGGACTGGGGTTAAAGTCGGCTTTATGCAATGTTCGACGGTTTTTTATTTTGGGCATCTGCGGCGCCAATGGTCTTGCCTGCTGGTGCTGGCGCTTTGCGCAGTAGCCTTCAAAGGCCACGCCGCCGGGTTTGAAGACACTATGGCCCAGCGTACGCTGGCCTGCACTGGCTGCCACGGCCCGCAAGGCAAGTCCGGGCCAGACGGCTATTACCCGCGCCTGGCGGGCAAACCGGCAGGCTATTTGTACAACCAGTTGCGCAATATTCAGGACGGACGGCGCCACTACGCGCTGATGGAAGGCCTGCTGGCACCGCTGAGTGACGCCTATTTGCGCGAGATCGCCGCCTATTTTTCGGCGCTTGAAATCCCCTACCCGGCGTCCAGCGCCCAAAGCACCGACCCCACGCTGCTGGCGCGCGGCCAAACGCTGGCGCGCAAAGGCGACGTGGCACTGCAAATACCCGCCTGCGTGCAATGCCACGGCCCGACGCTCACTGGCGTGCAACCCAGCACACCGGGCTTGGTGGGCCTGCCGCGTGACTACCTGAACGCCCAACTCGGTGGCTGGCAAACCGGGCAGCGCAAGGCGCACGCCCCCGACTGCATGGCCGCAATAGCCAGGCGCCTGAGCGACGCCGATGTCCACGCAGTAACCACCTGGCTGGCCAGCCAGACCGTGCCCCAGAACGCGCACCCGGCGCCAAGCAAACCGGCGCTGGCGGCGGGTGCCACTGCCATTGACTGCGGCAGCGCGCCATGAGCGATTTGGACAAAACCTTGCCCAGCGCATCTGCGCCACCGCCACTGGCGGGCGACCACTCCGCCGTGCTTTTGGCTTCGCAATCCCCGAAAAGCGCTTGGGCGCGCCGGGCGCTTTGGACCGCCGTTGCGCTGCTACTGGCCGCACTGCTGTGGGTGTTTTGGGCAGCTGACGCGCTGCACGAGCGCTCCGATTCGGCTTACCGCGCTACGCCAAGCGCCTCCGCCAATGCGACGCACCCGTCCCCACTGGCCGCAGAAGGCGCGTACCTGGCCCGCATTGGCAACTGCGCGCTGTGCCACACCGCGCCCGGCGGCCCCGCCTTTGCCGGGGGGCGCGCCATTGCCACGCCCTTTGGCGCGGTGATGTCCACCAACATTACGCCCGACCCGACCCATGGCCTGGGGCAATGGACCCCGGACGACTTTTGGCGCGCGCTGCACCACGGCAAAAGCCGCGACGGACGGCGCCTGTCGCCCGCTTTTCCGTACACCAGCTACACCCTTGTGAGCCGCTCCGACGCCGACGCGCTGTTTGCGTATTTGCAGACGCTAGCGCCCGTGGCGCAAGCCAATGCGCCGTCCACATTGGCCTGGCCGTTCAACACGCAGGCGGCGCTGGCGGTGTGGCGGGCCTTGTACTTTGGGCCGCAGAACGGCGCACTGCCCGAGCCGACCAGCGCGACTGCAGCACCCGACGCCCCCCCCTCGGGCACGACGGAGGCCACCCTGGCGCGCGGCGCCTATCTGGTGCAAGGCCTGGGCCACTGCACAGAATGCCACGGCACGCGCGGGCCCTTGGGCGGATTGCAAAGCGGCAAGACGCTGGCTGGCGGCGTGCTGCCCGGCGCGCCTTGGTACGCGCCGTCGCTTCAACGCGCGGATGAGGCCGGTGCGGTGTCGCCGGCGCACACCGTGGCGTTGTTGCAAGGTGATACCGCCAACCAGGGGTTTGCCAGCGGCCCCATGGGCGAGATCGTGTTGCACGGCACCCAGCACCTGCGTGACGCCGACGCCAAGGCCATCGCCGCTTATCTGCAATCGGTAGCGCTGACCACCAAAGCCCCCGCGCCCGCCGAAGCGGCGCAGACCAGCCCGGACCCGCGCGCCGCCAAACTCTACGAAGACCAATGCGCCGACTGCCACGGCAAAGACGGCAAAGGCCAGAACGGCGCCTATCCAGCCCTGGCAGCCAACCGCGCCGTGTTGATGGACAAGCCCAACAACGCGGTGCTCAGCGTGCTGTACGGCGGTTTTGCCCCGGCCACCGCGCGCAACCCGCGTCCCTTTGGCATGCCGCCGTATTTGCTCACCCTGAGCGATGCCGAGGTGGCCGCCGTGCTCACGCACGTGCGCACGTCCTGGGGCAACCATGCCACGGGTGTCAGCGAGCTGCAGGTGCAGCAGATCCGCCGCGTGCAGGCCGCGCACTGATGACGCAGCAGCCGTCATCCTTGGCGCCCCTCCCGCATCCCGACACCGCAGTACCCCCTGGCATTGCGATCATTTATCAGGACGATGCGCTCTTGGTGCTCAACAAGCCCTCGGGCCTGTTGTCGGTGCCGGGCAGGGGCGAGGACAAGCAAGACTGCCTGAGCAGCCGCGTACAAACCCTGTTTGCTGACGCGCTGGTGGTGCACCGACTGGACATGGCGACTTCGGGCTTGCTGGTGATGGCGCGCGGCGTGAACGCCCAGCGCGCCCTGGGCAGCGCCTTTGAGAGACGCCTGGTGCACAAGCGCTATGTGGCGGTGGTGGCCGGGGTGCTACCGGTGGACGCCACCTGGCAATGCATTGATTTGCCGATTTTGGTGGACTGGCCACGCCGCCCGCTGCGCACCATCCACGCGCAAGGCCAGGCCAGCCAGACGCGCTGGCGCTGCGTGGCGCACGACGCACAAAGCCACACCAGCCGACTGGAACTCGAGCCCCTCACCGGGCGCAGCCACCAGTTGCGCGTGCACTTGCAGGCGCTGGGCCACCCGATTCTGGGCGACGCCTTGTATGCGCCGCCCGGCGTGCAGGCCCTGGCGCCGCGCCTCTTGTTGCACGCCTGCGCACTCGGGCTGGCGCACCCCGGCAGTGGCGCCCCCTTGCACTGGGATTGCCCGGCAGACTTTTGAGGCCGGGCGCCCTGGCCGCCACGCAGCGCCCCAAGGCCTAAAATGGGCCGGTGACCACCATACTCAACGCTGATCTGCATTGCCACTCTGTGGTCTCTGACGGAACCCTCACTCCCGAAGCCCTTGCCGAACGCGCCAGCGCCAACGGCGTTGAACTCTGGGCCCTGACCGACCACGACGAAATCGGCGGCCAAGCACGCGCCGCCGCCGCCGCCAAGGCTTGCGGCATGCGCTACCTCTCAGGCGTAGAAATCTCGGTCACCTTTTTGCACCAGACCGTGCACATCGTGGGCCTGGGTTTTGACCCCACCAACCCCGCGCTGACCGAGGGCTTGAAGCAAACCCGCGGCGGACGCAGCCAGCGCGCGAAAGACATGGCCGCCGACTTGGCGCGCGTGGGCATCAAAGACGCGTTTGAGGGCGCGCTGCAATACGCAGGCAACCCGGACCTGATCTCGCGCACCCACTTTGCCCGCCATTTGGTGGAAACTGGCGTGTGCAAAGAGACCAATGAAGTTTTTCGCAAATACCTCACCGAAGGCAAGCCCGGCTACGTGGAACACCGCTGGGCCACGCTCAAAGACGCCGTGGGCTGGATTACCGGCGCAGGCGGCATGGCCGTGATCGCCCACCCGGCGCGCTACAAATTCACCGCCAATGAGGAATTTGCCTTCTTTACCGAATTCAAGGGCCACGGCGGCCAGGGTGTAGAAGTGGTCACCGGCAGCCACACGACGGCCGAATACGTCACGTACGCCGCCGCTGCCAAGGACTACGGCCTTGCGGCATCGCGCGGCAGCGACTTTCACAGCCCGCTGGAAAGCCATACCGAACTCGGCACCCTGCCCTACCTGCCGGGCGCAGTTACGCCGGTGTGGGAGCTGCTGGCCTCTCGCGTGCAGTAAACGGCAAGGCACACGATGGCACAGTTTTTTGAAGTTCACCCCGAGAACCCGCATCCGCGCCTGCTCAAGCAAGCGGTGGCGCTGCTGGAAAAAGGCGGCGTGCTGGCGGTGCCCACCGATTCGAGCTACGCGCTGGTGTGCCAGTTGGACGACAAAGCCGCCGCCGACAGCCTGCGCCGTATTCGCGGGGTGGACGACAAGCACCACCTCACGCTGCTGTGCCGCGACCTGAGCGAGCTGGCCAATTACGCGCGGGTGGACAACTGGCAGTTTCGGCTGGTTAAGGCGGCCACGCCAGGGCCGTACACTTTTATTCTGGAGGCCAGCAAGGAAGTGCCCCGCCGCCTGAGTCACCCCTCGCGCAAAACCATCGGCCTGCGTGTGCCCGAGCACAAAACACTGCAAGACCTGCTCGCTTTGCTCGGCGCGCCGCTCTTGGCCACCACCCTCATCCCACCGGGCGAGACCGATGCGCTCAACGACGCGCAAGACATACGCGAGCGCTTCGAGCATCAACTCGCAGGCGTGATCGACGCCGGCGCCTGCCCGCTGGAGCCCACCACCGTGGTGGACCTGACAAGTGGCGAGGTCGAGGTGATCCGCCAAGGGCGCGGCAGCCTGGCGCGCCTGGGGCTTTAACCCCGCCCTTCAACCCCAAAGCAGAACGCCCCCGTGGACATTGCCCAACTCATCCAAACCGTCGCCCTGTACGCGATCCCGGTGATTTTTTCTATCACCTTGCACGAAGCGGCGCACGGCTACGCGGCGCGCCACTTTGGCGACAACACCGCCTGGGCGCTGGGGCGCGTGTCGCTCAACCCCATGAAGCACATCGACCCCATGGGCACCATCGTGCTACCACTGGTCTTGTACTTTGCCACCTCGGGCGCGTTTTTGTTTGGTTACGCCAAGCCGGTGCCGGTCAACTTTGGCCGCCTGCGCAATCCCAAGCGCGACATGGTCTGGGTGGCGCTGGCCGGGCCGGGCGCCAATTTTGCGCAAGCGCTGCTGTGGGGCGTGGTGCTCTACCTGCTGCGCGGCGCAGGCATTGACGAGCCGTTTTTGGTAAAGATGTGCCAAGGTGGCGTGCTGGTCAATGTGGTGATGTTTGTGTTCAACCTGTTTCCCATTCCCCCGCTGGACGGCGGGCGCATTCTGGTGGGGCTGCTGCCCTGGCGCTTGGCCATGGCGGTGTCGCGCATTGAGCCCTGGGGCTTTTTTATTGTGATGGCGCTGGTCTTGACCAAGGTGATCAACACCTTCTGGATGCTGCCGCTCATGGGCCTGAGCTACGACGTGATTGACCTGCTTTTGAGCCCGCTGCGCGCGCTTCTAAGTTAGGCACCTTTCCCATTTTCTTGCTGTTTTTCCAATCGATGTGGGCACTATGAGTTCTGTACGTTTTTTGACCGGCATCACCACCTCGGGCACGCCGCACCTGGGTAACTATGTGGGCTCGATTCGCCCGGCCGTGGCTGCGAGTTTGCGCCCCGGCGTGGAGAGCTATTACTTTTTGGCCGACTACCACGCGCTCATCAAGATCAACGAGCCCGAGCGCATTCAACGCTCTACGCTGGAAATTGCCGCCAGTTGGCTGGCCGCGGGCTTGGACCCCGCGCGCGTGGTGTTTTACCGCCAGTCGGACGTGCCCGAGATTCCCGAGCTGACCTGGTTTTTGACCTGCGTGACCGGCAAAGGCATCTTGAACCGCGCCCACGCTTACAAGGCCTCGGTGGACAAAAACCTGGCCGCGGAGCTTGACCCGGACGCAGACGTCACAGCGGGCCTGTTCATGTACCCGGTGCTGATGGGCGCGGACATTTTGATGTTCAACGCCCACCACGTGCCGGTGGGGCGCGACCAGATTCAGCACATCGAGATGGCGCGCGACATGGCGCACAGCTTTAACCACCGCTACGGCGAGCACTTTGTGGCGCCCCTGGCCGCGATTGAAGAATCAGTGGCCACCCTGCCCGGCCTGGACGGGCGCAAGATGAGCAAGAGTTACGACAACACCATCCCGCTGTTTGCGCCGCGCGCCGAACTCAAAAAACTGATCGCTGGCATCAAGACCGATTCGCGTGCGCCCGGCGAGGCCAAAAGCACCGAAGGCTCGGCCCTGTTCCAGATTTACCAGGCCTTTGCTAGCGCCGAAGAGACGACTGCGTTTGCACAAGCGTTTGCCGACGGCATTGCCTGGGGCGCAGCCAAAGAGCAACTGTTTGAGCGCATTGACCGCGAGATCGCCCCCATGCGCGCGCGCTACGAGCATCTGATGGCCCACCCGCAAGAAGTGGAAGCCCTGCTGCACGCGGGCGCCGTCAAGGCCCGCGCCGTGGCCACGCCCTTTATGGCGCGCCTGCGCCAGGCCGTGGGCTTGCGCAGCCTGGGCAGCGCCGCTGCCGCCCCTGCCAAAGCGGCCAAGATGGCAGCGGCCAGCTTCAAGCAATACCGCGAGAAAGACGGCCAGTTTTACTTCAAGCTGGTGGATGCCAAAGGCGCGCTGCTGCTGCAAAGCCTGGGTTTTGAGTCACCCAAGCAAGCCGGTGTGGCTATTGCGCTGATCAAGCAAGAAGGCCTGGGCGCCCTGGCCGCGCTGCGCACGCAACTGGCTGACGAACAAGCCAGCCCTGGCGCGCTGCAAGCGGCGCTGGACAGCCTGCACGGCGACCAGGGCTGATCTGCCTTTGCTGGCCCGTACCCCGGCACTACGTTAGACCGCTCCCATGAAAGCACGCTACTTCATTCAACTGCTGATGTTGTCGGCGTTGTGGGGCGCGTCTTTTATCCTGACCCGGGTGGCGGCGCCGCAGCTCGGGCCCAATGTGTCGGCGGGCCTGCGCATGCTGCTGGCCACCGCAGTGCTGGCAGCCATCATGCGCGCGCTCAAGCACCCCTGGCCTTTGCAACATTGGCGTGAGCTGCTGCTGATCGGCTTTTTGGCAGTGGCCGGGCCCCATCTGCTGTATTCATGGTCGGCGCTGAACCTGCCCGGCGGCTATGGCGCGCTGCTGTCGGTCACCGCCGTGCTGTTTGGGGCCTTTGCCTCAGCCTTGCTGAAAGAAGAGGCGCTCACGCGCGGCAAGCTGGCGGGTTGCGTGCTGGGGCTCTTGGGCGCCGCGCTGGTGGTGCACCTGGGGCCCGTAGAGCCCAACGCCACGCTGGTGCTCTCTGCGCTGGTATGCATGGGCGCGGCCGCCTTGTCGGGCACCGCCACTCCATTTTTAAAACGCGCCACCCTGCGCATGGAACCCTTGAGCATTACGGCAGGCATGCACGCCACCGCAGTGCTGATGCTGCTGCCCGGCGCGCTGTACGATTTACCGCAAGCCCATTTCACCTGGAGCGCGGTGGCAGCGGTTGCGGTGCTGGGTGTGGCCACCTCGGGCCTGGCGTACTGGATGTTCATGCGCATCATCCAGTACGTGCCGCCCATGGCGTCCATGACGGCCAACTTCATGAGCACTGGTTTTGGCGTCTTGTGGTCGGTGCTGCTGCTGGACGAACCCACCAGCCTGGCCATGGCCGCAGGCGGCGGCCTGATCGTGATGGCCTGTTTGCTGGTGTCCAAACTGAACCCGCTGCGGGCCCTGAGCGCCCGGTTTTTGACCGCGCCCCACTGAGATTTATTTATGCAAGCCATCCTCAATATCTCTGCCTACCAGTTCACCCCGCTGCCCGACGCGCCGGAGCTGCGCACGCTGCTGTTGGCGCGTGCGCTGGCGCTGGAACTCAAGGGCACGATTTTGTTGGCGTCTGAAGGCATCAACCTGTTTTTGGCCGGACCTGCGGACAAAGTGCGCGAATTTGTGGCACTGCTGCACACCGACGCGCGCTTTGCGGCGCTGGCGCCCAAGGAAAGCTGGTCTGACACCACGCCCTTCAAAAAGATGCTGGTCAAGGTCAAGAACGAAATCATCCGCATGAACCACCCCGCCATTCAGCCCGCCCAGGGCCGCGCCCCGGCCGTGACTGCGGCCACGGTGCGCCGCTGGCTCGAAGCCGGCGTGGACGACGCCGGCCGCCCCGTGGTGACGCTGGACACACGCAACGACTTTGAGGTGGACGCTGGCACGTTTACCGGTGCGATTGACTGGCGCATCACCAAGTTCACCGAGTTCCCCGACGCCTTTCGGGCGCACAAGGCCGAGCTGGAAGGCAAGACGGTGGTGAGCTTTTGCACCGGCGGCATCCGATGTGAAAAAGCCGCCATCCTGATGCGCGAAGAAGGGCTGGAGCACGTCTACCAGCTCGAGGGCGGCATCTTGAAATACTTTGAAGAAACCGACGGCAAGCACTATGACGGCGGCTGCTTTGTGTTTGACGAGCGCCGTGCGCTGGGGCCGGATCTGGGTATTGCGCACTGATCGCGCCAGCGCAGATTAGCAAAAGAGCAAGGTTCGCGTACTTCGTTTATCGGCATTAATGAGCAAAAATTCCCCGCTGCTTATCAAGGATAAAAACTGCCTTCGTCCGCTCGTAATCTCTTGATTTTTACAGCGGTGAAGCGTCTGCCTTCCAGACTCAGGCCTGCGCTGGCTAGCTAGGCTCTGAACAAGAAAGTACAAACGGAGAGTAAAACCCGTAAAAAAAGCCAACTCCGAAGGGTTGGTTTTTCCTTTATTGGTGGCACGCAGAAATATGAATGCGATGTTTTTTGCGCGAAATTAGGTCTCTTTTTAGCGGGGTCCCAAGGCTTGCACATCGGCCAAATTGAAAACCTGCTTCAAATCGTTACAAAACGAGCTTGGCAAGCGCCCCATATGCTGAAGCTGACCGACAACAATGCCAGGAGCAATCTCATGCTCTTTGGAAAATTGTTTGATTGCCACCTTGCTGATCGGCTTTTTTTGGGCAAACACAGTCAGCATCCGCCTCGGAATTAGCTCATTTTGAGCAAACTCATTTGCCTCGTTCTCTTTCGCTGCATCGAGACCATTTGTTCCCTCAAGGAACAGTTCTTTTTTTCCATGCAGGAGAATGTGACCTGCCTCATGAAAAAACGTAAACCACAGGTGGTCATCAGTCTTGTAGCGCAAGCTAAGCTGTATCAGCGCCTTGTTTGTGTTGAGCCAGCGGGTTGCACCGCTGACGCCCGTTTTAGGTAAGGACGGCACAAACACCACTGCGACACCCGCTTGAGCGCAAAGTTCACGCATGCGAGGCACGAACACATCTGGCGAAGAAGTAGTTAGGCGTCGAATCTCATCCAACGCTTGTCGAAACTTCACTTTGTCATACGATTCACACAAGATCGTAGAAGCTTCAATCTCACCCCGTCGCAGCCACGCCGAAACAGCTTCGGGGTGAATTTCATGAGCGTTGTGCTGCCGATAAGCAACCCCTAAGTTGGGCCACATGTCATCCCACTGGTCAACGCTGGCAATGCCAAAAAATCGAAGGACTTCAATCAACTGGGCTTTAGGCTCCTTGTGCTTGTCAATCCAGCCTAACTTGGTCATCAACAAAACCGGAATCCGCTTAAGCCAATCCAAATCACGGGTGAGTCTCTTTTCTTCAGCGACACGCGCCAAAACCTCCTGGTATTGACTCTCCAAGTTCATCCAATATTGCGCAGGCATGCCAATCGCGCGTTCAAGTTTGATAGCAGTCTCGGGAGTTATTGCAGACTTGGCGTTGACCAAGGCACCAATGTGCTTCGGCGTCAGCCCTGTTCGTTTGGCCAACTCTTGTTGCTTCATTCCTCTCGTTTCCAACTCAAGCTCGAGCACGTCCCCTGGCGATACAGCGTAGTCGGGCCTGTATTCGTTTAATGTTTGCTTATCCATGGGTATCCTTAATTTCAACAATCACGATGGCGGTCACTGCCTTCCAGTCCAATCCACCTTCTGCACGCATGGGTAGTGGGTCATGGTTGGGCCTGATGATCAGCCGATAGGGGTGATCCAAGTCCATAGTGATCTGCCCTTTACGGTTGCCCGTGAGCTCATGACAGCGATGGGGCGGGCTCATTGGGGGCGCGAAAATACTCAATGTCGGTGCGGCACGCAACGCCGCCATGACAATTTTGAGTCTCTTAGAGCGAGTCGCTCCGTGCGCCTTGACCATAGCTTTTTCCTCGCTGAGCTCTTTTTGGAGCTTTTTTGTCGCGAACCGTATGTCCATGTGAATTTCTAAATTTCATGAACCTCAGAGGTTACCACTTTTTTAAAAACGGCGCCTGGCTTTGGCTAGCTCGCTAAGATCTAGCATCGAATTTTTAGAAATTACTCTCTGACACAGCCCCAAAATAGGCTGCGAACGTGTTCGACATCCTTCCGATCCTGAGATGATGCGGGCTATGAGCGACATCCCCACCGATTTACCGGAGTCAACACCACCGCCACCCCAGCGCTGCGCGGTCTACACCCGCGTGTCGATGGATAACGCGGAGGACGACAAGCTGAGCTCGGTTCAGGCGCAGTTCATGGCCTGCCATGAACTCATTGCAAGCCAGTTCGGCAAGCACTGGGTCCCCACAGACCGAATTTACGAAGACCGGGGTTATTCGGGCAGCAATATCCGCAGGCCTGGTTTGCAGGAGTTGTTATCGGATGTGGCCGACGGGTTGGTGGACATCGTGGTGGTGCATCGCTTGGACAGGCTCTCTCGCCATTTGGGAGATTTCAACGCGTTGATGCAAGACTTTGAGCGCCACGGCGTCGCACTGGTATCGGTGACGCAGTCGATTGACACCTCAGGCCCGCAGGGGCGCTTGACGCTGAACCTACTGACTTCATTTGCACAGTTCGAGCGCGAGATCGCGGGGGAGCGTGGCCGGGAAAAACGTGCAGCCTCGCGCCGTCAAGGGGTGTGGCAAGGCGGTGCTCCACCGCTGGGCTATGGCCTGGCACAGCAACGCTTGGTGGTGGAACCCGTTGAGGCAAAGACAGTGCGGAATATTTTTGAGCGGTTTTTGCAGCAGCCATCAGTGACGGCGCTGATTCAGGAGCTCAGTGAACAAGGCGTCAAAACCAAAGCTTGGCACACCAAAGCTGGCCTGCTGCGCGGTGGGCGCACCTTTGACAAAAACGTGCTTTACAAATTGCTCAACAACCGGATGTACTTGGGCGAGTTGTTCTATGACGATGCTTGGCATGCCAGCAGTCACAAACCCCTCATTGATCAAGTCCTGTGGGACGAAGTTCATGAGTTGATGGCCTCGCGGGCCCGCCGAACCGGCGTGCTCAATCGCGAATCGCCAGAGTGGCAATTCCCACTCAAGGGCTTGGTGTTTGGCGAAGATGGCCGAAGCATGACGCCCTGGGTGTCATCCAAACAACGGGGTCGCCACTTTGGTTATTACATTCCACAAAAGGAAATTTCGGTGGGTGCCGGTGCATCCGGTCTGCCGCGACTTTCCGCACATCACCTGCATGCGCAGGTGATGGAGCATCTGTACGAGAACTTTCGGGACCCCTCGCAGTGGCTAGCAGCACTACCGCAATCCCTCACAGACCATCCAACTTTCGACCATGCACTCATCACTGAGCGGCTGCGCGAAACGGCCAGGGTGTCCGACCTCTTCTCGTTGCCCTCGAAAGCGCAACTGATACGTTTGTTGGTGGAGCGGGTGGTCGTTGGGCCCAATGACTTCCTTGTACGCATCAGTGCCAAAGGGGTGTTTGAGCTGATCTGTGATCTCATGCAAGCCCATAAAACCGACTGGGTCTCGCAAATACCAGATCAAACGCCGCGCAAGTGACGGCCTGGCCAGTGCCACTGAGCGCCATCAGTTAGCAAGCCTGATCAATCTACGGCAGTTGCAGGGACTGCATTTTCCAGCTTTTCTATCCTGAAATGACTTGGCTTTTGATCGTAAAAGAGCGTTCATGGAGGTCCACAAACCCTTCTTGGAAAGCTGAGCCAATGGATGAAGCAAGTCGAATAGCCATAATGAAAATCGTCACCCTGGGCACCCTGCCGAAGCCCATTCTGTGGAGCGTTTGGGATAAGTACTTTCCACGGCGTCCACACCGCAGCCGACGTTACTTGGAGGCCCAGCTTGCCTATCTGTTTCAGAAACAAGCCTACGACGAAATGATCGCCGTCATGCCCCAGAAACGGATCAAAGCTGGCGTCAAGGCCAACCCGCTACAGCGGCAGATCAAAACCAATTGACTGGCGGCTTGAATGATGTTTCATATTCTTTTTTACTCGCTCCCAAAGTGATCTGGAGCACGCACCGTTCCCTCAGCCTACCAATGCCACAAAAAAACCGCTTGATTCGTCCGCGCGTAAGTCATTGATTTATATAGCGTTGACAGGCGCGCCTTCCGGACTTCGGCCTGCGCTGGGTGGGGAGGGTCGGAGAGAGAATGTGCAAACGGAGAGTAAAACCTGCCGGTCACTGGCAGAAATGGCTCTCTCCGCAGTCCGCAAGAACCCGCAGAAACCCGCGCAAACACGCGGTAATAGGCAAAAAAAAGCCAACCGGTTAGGGTTGGCTTTTAAGGTATTGGTGGAGCTGGCGGGATTTGAACCCGCGTCCGCAAGCCATCTTCGAGCAGATCTACATGTTTAGTGGTCTGATTTGAGTCTCGCCCAGGTGAACGCGCAGCCACACGCTTTCACCATCGCCAGTACCCTATTGTCTTGCTCCAATCCAAGGTACCCGGATTAGCGCCAGCCGATGTGAATGACCTTACAGCCTGGACGATGCGGTTTTCACCCCATCACCCTTGCCCAGCCCACCGGCCTGCTGTTGTAAGGCTCACTGGTTATTAAGCAGCGAGTGCGAAACGTTCGTCGTTTGCAGTTAGTTTTTTTGAATCTGTTTTACGAGCGCATTCAGCTCGACATGCACCACAGCGATTCCGTACCCACGTCGAAACCAGTGCAGCCCCAAGCTTGCTATTTTAGGCGCTTACGAGCAATTGCAAGAGGGCTAGCGGAGAATTAATCTGCGCATGGGCATTCCAGGCCGCCACATCGGTCTGGCTGCCAAGGTAGCCGTAGGTTGCGGCCACGGTGCGCATGCCTGCGGCGTGACCGGCCACGATGTCGCGCTCGTCGTCACCCACATACAGGCATTGTTCGGGCGCTAGGCCCAGGCGGCGCGCCGCTTCCAGCAAGGGTGCGGGGTGCGGCTTGGCGTGGGGGGTAGTGTCACCGCTCACAATGGCACCGGCGCTGACAAACAAGGGCATGGCGGCGGTCAGCGGGTCTGTAAAGCGCTGCGACTTGTTGGTCACCACGCCCCAGGCCAGGCCGCGCGCATTCAAGGCGCCAATCAGATCATGGACGCCGTCAAAGGCAAAAGTGCGCTCTGTCATGCAGCGCTCGTAATTGCGGAAAAACTCTTCGCGCATGGACTCGTAGTCTGCATGGTCGGGGCCCATGGAAAACGCAATTTCCAGCATGCCGCGGGCACCTGCGCCGCACAGGGGTCGGTAGTTTTCCAGGGGCAAGGACGCCAAACCCCGGTTTACGCGCATCTGATCGGCAGCAGCGCCCAAGTCTGGTGCACTGTCAATCAGGGTGCCATCCAGGTCAAACAGGACGGCAGAAACGTTGGCAAACAGTTCCTTCATCGGTTCAAGCCGCCTTTTGGGTGGCGAACATATAGTTCACTGCCGTGCTTTGCACCATGGAATAACGTCGGGTAATCGGGTTGTAGTCCATGCCCCGCGTTTGCCGCAACTCCAGTCCGGCCCGGCGGCAATAGGCGGCCAACTCGCTGGGGCGGATCATCTTGGCGTATTCATGGGTGCCGCGTGGCAGCAGGTTGAGCAGGTATTCCGCGCCCACAATAGCGGCCACAAAAGACCAAGGGCTGCGGTTGAGCGTCGAGAAAAACACCCAGCCGCCAGGTTTGACCAATGAAGCGCAGGCCTGCACCACCGAGGCAGGGTCTGGCACGTGTTCGAGCATTTCCATGCAAGTCACCACGTCAAAGCTACCCGGCACCTCTGCAGCCAAGGCCTCGGCACTGATTTCCCGGTAGCTCACGCCAGGCGTCTCGGCTTCCATGGCGTGGAGTTGCGCCACCCGCAGCGCCTTGGTCGACAAGTCAATTCCCAGCACCTGGGCGCCACTGCGCGCCATGGAGTCCGCCAAAATGCCGCCGCCACAACCCACGTCCAGCGCCGCCAATCCAGCCACCGGGTAGATGGAATTGATCCACTCCAGGCGGAGCGGATTAATTTGGTGCAAGGGGCGAAATTCGCTCTCTTTGTCCCACCAGCGGTGGGCAAGGTCAGAAAACTTGGCTAGTTCGGCGGGGTCGGCGTTAACGCTGTTGGTTTGGTTCATGGGGCGATTATCCAGGCTTAGGGCCCAGTGCAGGGCCCCAATGAAAAAGACCCGCCGAAGCGGGTCTTTTTACGCGAAAGCAATCAAGCTTACTTGGCGCGGGTTCCGATCACTTCAACCTCTACGCGGCGGTTTTTAGCGCGGCCTTCGGCGGTCTTGTTGTCAGCCACAGGGCTGGTTTCGCCCTTGCCTTCGGTGTAGATACGGTTCTTTTCAACACCTTTGGACACCAAATAGGCCTTGACGGCTTCTGAGCGGGCAACCGACAGTTTCTGGTTGTACGCGTCAGTGCCGACCGAGTCAGTGTGGCCAACAGCAATGATCACTTCCAAGCTGATGCCTTTGAGTTTGCCAGCCAGGTCATCCAACTTGGCTTTGCCTTCTGCCTTGAGTACGTGTTTATCAAAGTCAAAGAACGCGTCTGCAGCGTAGGTCACCTTGGTTGCAGCGGGGGCTGCGACTACAGGTGCGGGTGCGGGGGCAGCTGCTGGAGCAGGAGCAGCCTTGGGGGCTGGTGCTGGTGCTGGAGCGGGCGCAGGAGCTGAAGCCGGTGCAGCGGGAGCAATAGCGCCATCGCAACCAACGGCGGCGGTACCTGGCGTCCAGCTGCCATCGCGCCAGCATTGACCGGTGCTGTTTTTCCAAACTTCACCAGCCGCATTGCGCCAATTGTGAATTTCTTGTGCGCCAGCCACTGACGCAAAAGCTGCAACAGCGAGGCATGCGGCGATTTTATTTAGTTTAATCACGGTATTTCCTTTTCGGAATCAAATGCAGCATCGCTGCGGGCAAGGTTCAGGACGCCTGCGGTACTGCGCACCGAAAGGCGTTGCTTTGATTGTGCCACAGCGCTGGAGGCACCAAAAGAGGAAGTCCCCGCAAGAACCACGGCTTTTTGACATGGATCAGCGCTGCGTCCGTCCAAAAAGACCGCCACGAGCGGGTCGTAGAATGGGCGGTTCGACTCAGACCCAATATAGATAGCCATTCATGACACAGTTCGCCAAAGAAACTCTGCCCATCAGCCTAGAAGAGGAAATGCGGCGCAGCTACCTGGATTACGCCATGAGCGTCATTGTGGGGCGCGCCCTGCCCGACGCACGCGACGGCCTCAAACCGGTGCATCGGCGCGTGCTGTTTGCGATGCACGAGCTCAATAACGACTGGAACCGTCCTTACAAGAAGTCCGCCCGTATCGTGGGTGACGTCATTGGTAAATACCACCCCCACGGCGACCAATCGGTCTACGACACCATTGTTCGCATGGCGCAGGACTTTTCCATGCGCCACATGCTGGTGGACGGCCAGGGCAATTTCGGCTCAGTGGACGGCGACAACGCGGCGGCCATGCGGTACACCGAAATCCGTCTGGCCAAGATTGCACATGAGTTGCTGGCCGATCTGGACAAAGAAACCGTGGATTTCGGGCCCAACTACGACGGCTCGGAAAAAGAGCCACTGGTCATGCCTACGCGCATTCCCAATTTGCTGGTCAATGGCTCGGGCGGTATCGCCGTGGGTATGGCCACCAATATCCCGCCGCACAACCTGAACGAAGTGGTGGACGCCTGCCTGCATTTGCTACGCCACCCCGACGCCACGATTGACGATTTGATGGAAATCGTGCCGGCGCCCGACTTTCCCACCGCCGGCATTATTTACGGCATCAACGGCGTTAAAGACGGCTACCGCACCGGACGTGGCAAAGTGGTCATGCGCGCCAAATGCCATTTTGAGGACATTGACAAGGGTTCGCGCCAGGCCATCATCGTGGACGAGCTGCCCTACCAGGTCAATAAAAAGACGCTGCAAGAGCGCATGGCCGAGCTGGTGCACGAGAAAAAAATCGAAGGCATCAGCCACATCCAGGACGAGTCGGACAAATCGGGCATGCGCCTGGTGATTGAACTCAAGCGCGGCGAAGTGCCTGAGGTTGTGCTTAACAACCTGTACAAACAGACGCAGCTTCAAGACACTTTTGGCATGAACATGGTGGCCCTGATTGACGGGCAGCCCAAGCTGTGCAACCTGAAAGACCTGATTGAGGTGTTCTTGCAACACCGGCGCGAAGTGGTGACACGGCGCACCGTGTTCAACCTGCGCAAAGCGCGCGAGCGCGGCCACGTGCTCGAAGGCCTGGCAGTGGCGCTGGCCAATATTGACGACTTTATTGCCATCATCCGCAATGCGCCCACGCCCCCAGTGGCCAAGGCCGAGCTGATGACCCGCAGCTGGGACAGCGTGCTGGTGCGCGAAATGCTCACCCGCAGTCGCAGCGACGGCGGCGTGATCAACGCCGACGACTACCGCCCCGACGGCCTGGAAAAAACCTATGGCATGGGCAGCGACGGCTTGTACCGCCTGTCAGACACGCAAGCGCAAGAAATCTTGCAAATGCGCCTGCAACGCCTGACCGGCCTGGAACAAGACAAGATCGTTGCCGAATATAAAGAGGTGATGGCGGAGATCGAAGACCTGCTGGACATTTTGGCCAAGCCTGAACGCGTATCGACCATCATTACCGGCGAACTCGGCACCATTCGCCAGGAATTTGGCCAAACCAAGATCGGCGCGCGCCGCAGTTTGGTGGAGCACAGCTCGTACGACCTGAGCACCGAAGACCTGATTACGCCCACCGACATGGTGGTGACACTCAGTCACAGCGGCTATATCAAGAGCCAGCCTCTGAGCGAATACCGGGCGCAAAAGCGCGGCGGGCGCGGCAAACAAGCCACCGCCACCAAAGAAGACGACTGGGTGGACCAGCTTTTTATCGCCAACACGCACGACTACATCTTGTGCTTTAGCAACCGGGGCCGGCTGTACTGGCTCAAGGTCTGGGAAGTGCCGCAAGGCTCGCGCGGCTCGCGCGGCCGGCCCATCGTCAATATGTTCCCCCTGCAAGAGGGCGAAAAAATCACCGTGGTGCTGCCGCTCACTGGCGACAAGCGCACTTTCCCGGCCGACCAGTATGTGTTCATGGCCACGTCCATGGGCACGGTCAAAAAGACGCCGCTGGACGACTTCAGCAACCCGCGCAAGGTTGGCATCATTGCCGTCAACCTGGACGAAGGCGACTTCCTGATCGGTGCGGCCATTACCGACGGCCAGCACGACGTGATGTTGTTCTCGGACGGTGGCAAGGCGGTGCGCTTTAACGAAGATGAAGTCACCGCGCACGGGCGCCAGTCGCGCGGCGTCAAGGGCATGAACCTCGAAGACGGCCAAAGCGTGATCGCCATGCTGGTGGCCGAAGACGAGCTGCAAAGCGTGCTGACCGCTACCGAAAACGGTTACGGCAAACGCACCAGCATCACCGAATACACCCGCCACGGCCGTGGCACCAAGGGCATGATCGCCATCCAGCAAACCGAGCGCAACGGCCGCGTCGTGGCCGCCACCCTGGTGCATGCCGAAGACGAAATCATGCTGATCACCGACCGTGGCGTCTTGGTGCGAACGCGCGTTTCCGAGATCCGCGAACTCGGCCGCGCCACCCAGGGCGTGACCCTGATCGGTCTGGACGAAGGCTCCAAGCTCAGCGGCCTGCAGCGCATTGTGGAAAACGACGCCAACCCGTCAGAAGCCACCGACGCCCCGGATGCCGGCAACGCGCCTGACGCCGATGGCGGCCCCGAAGGCGATACCCCGACCGACGTCTGAGCCGGGCCTGCTGCGTGACCCGACCCTATAACTTTTCGGCCGGTCCGGCCACCATGCCTGCCGAGGTGCTGGCGCAAGCGGCCAGCGAAATGCTGGACTGGCCTGACGCCAGCGGCAAACGCTGCGGCATGGGCGTGATGGAAATGAGCCACCGGGGCAAGGAGTTCGTGTCCATCTGCGCGCACGCTGAAAGTACGCTGCGCAGCCTGCTGGCGGTGCCCGCGCACTTCAAGATTTTGTTCATGCAAGGCGGCGGCCTGGCCGAGAACGCCATCGTGCCGCTCAACCTGAGCGCCTTGCGCGCCCCAGCGGGCGAACCGGGCCAGACCGACTTTGTGCTGACCGGCAGTTGGAGCCAAAAGTCCTGGCAAGAAGCAGGCAAATACAGCAGCACCCACGTGGCTGCCAGCGGACAAGCCTCGGGTTTTACCGATATTCCCGACGCCGCCAGTTGGCAAATACGCCCCGGCGCAAGCTACGTCCACATCTGCAGCAACGAAACCATCCACGGTGTGGAGTTCCACACCCTGCCCGACCTCAAAGCCCTGGGCTCAGACGCCGCGCTGGTGGTTGATTTTTCTTCGCAGGTTGCCTCGCGCCCGGTGGACTGGAGCCGCGTGGGGCTGGCCTTTGGCGGCGCGCAAAAAAACCTCGGCCCCGCTGGGTTGACGCTGGTAGTGGTGCGTGAAGACCTTTTGGGCCACGCGCTGGCCATTTGCCCTAGCGCTTTCAACTATGAAACAGTGGCCGCCAACGGCTCGATGTACAACACGCCGCCCACCTACGCCATTTACATGGCCGGTTTGGTGTTTGACTGGTTGGCGCGCCAGGGTGGTATTGCGGCCATTGAGGCGCAAAACATGGCCAAGGCGCAGGCCTTGTACCAGGCCATTGACGGCTCGGGCCTGTACTTCAACCCGGTGGCAGCGCACTGCCGCTCGCGCATGAACGTGCCGTTTTTCCTGCGCAACGAGGCCTTGAACGACGCTTTTTTAAGCGGCGCTTCCGCTGCCGGCCTGTTGCAGCTCAAGGGCCACAAGTCGGTAGGCGGGATGCGCGCGAGCCTGTACAACGCCATGCCCCTGGCTGGCGTGCAGGCGCTGGTGGACTATATGCAGGCTTTTGAGCGCAGACACGCTTAGAGCCGGCGAACCAGGAAACTTTGATGACCAAGACACTTTCCGACCTGCGCGTGCAAATTGACGCGCTTGACCTGGACCTGCTGGCCCTGCTCAACCGCCGCGCCGGTCTGGCGCACGAAGTGGGCGAACTCAAAAAAGGAGAAGGCTCGGTCGTGTTTCGCCCCGAGCGCGAGGCGCAGGTGATAGGCAACCTGCAGCACGCCAACGCCCAAGCCCGCAACGCGGGCACGCTCAAGCCCGAGAGCGTGGCCTTTATCTGGCGCGAAATCATGTCCGCCTGCCGCGCCTTAGAGGCGCCCCAGCGCGTGGCCTATCTGGGCCCGGCCGGTACGTTTAGCGAAGAAGCCGCCCTGCGCTTTTTTGGATCCAGCATTGCGCACGTGCCTTGCGGCAGCTTTGACGAAGTGTTCCAAGCCACCGCCGCCGGTTCGGCAGAATATGGCGTGGTGCCGGTGGAAAACAGCACCGAAGGCGTGGTCACCCGCTCGCTGGATTTGCTGCTTACAACCCCGCTGCACATCGTGGGCGAAATAAGCCTGATGGTGCGCCACCACCTGCTGCGCGCCAGCAACAGCCTGGAAGGCATCGAAGTCGTGATGGCCCACCCGCAGGCGCTGGCCCAATGCCAGCAGTGGCTCACCACCCATTTGCCCCACGCCGAGCGCCGCGCCGTGTCCAGCAACGCCGAAGGCGCCCGTCTGGCGGCAAGCGAACCGACCTGGGCCGCCATTGCCAGCGAACGCGCAGGCGCCACCTTTGGCCTGCATTTGGCGGCGCGCGCCATTCAAGACGACGCTTTCAACCGCACCCGCTTCGTGGTGGTGTGCTTGCCCGACACCTTGCCTGCGCCACAGGCCAGTGGCCGCGACTGCACCAGCCTGGTGGTGTCTGTGCCCAATCGCCCCGGCGCGGTGCACGACATGCTGGTGCCGCTCAAGCTGCACGGCGTGTCCATGACGCGCTTTGAGTCGCGCCCGGCGCGCTCGGGTCAGTGGGAATACTTCTTCTACATCGATCTGCAGGGCCACCCGTCGGAGCCCCACGTCAAGGCGGCACTGGCCGACTTGCAAAACCTGTGCGCTTTTTACAAGGTGCTGGGCACTTATCCCTTGGCAGACTAAGGCGGCGCTGGCGTGATGTTTGAACAACTCGGTTTGGTGGGCTGCGGCCTGATGGGCGGCTCGTTCGCCCTGGCGCTCAAGCGCGCCGGTCTGGTCAAGCACGTGGTGGGCTTTAGCCCGTCCGAATCGACCCGCTCGCGGGCCTTGTCCATGGGCGTGGTGGATGCGGTAGCCACCACGGCGGCAGAGTCAGCACGGGGCTCAGACCTGGTGCTGGTGGCCGTGCCCGTGGCCGCGACCGAATCCACCTTGGAGTCAATCGCTGCCGCCCTGTCAGACCATGCGCTGGTGATGGACGTGGGCTCCACCAAGTGCGACGTAGTAGCCGCTGCCGAACGCGCGCTAGGCGCGGCCCTTGGCTGCTTTGTGCCCGCGCACCCGATTGCCGGCAAAGAAGTGGCTGGCGTGGCCCATGCCGACCCCGCGCTCTATACCGGTTGCCAGGTGATCTTGACGCCCAGTGCCGCCACCGGCGCCACCCAACTGACCCAGGCCGACGCCGTATGGCGCGCGCTGGGTTGCCGGGTGCGCCAGATGTCAGCCCCCGAGCACGACGCCGCCTTTGCCGCCGTCAGCCACCTGCCGCACGTGCTGGCTTTTGCCATGATGAATGCCATCGGCGCCCAGCCCCAAGCCAAAGATTTGCTTTCGTTGGCCGGCCCCGGCTTTCGCGACTTCACCCGCATTGCCGCCAGCGACCCCGCCGTCTGGCGCGACATCCTGCTCGCCAACAGCACCCAGGTGCTGGCACAAATCCAGTGGTTTCGCAGCAGCCTGGACGCGCTCGACCACGCTGTTTCCCAGGGCGACGCCCCCTCCATCGAAGCCTTAATAGCCCAAGCCAGCGACGCACGCGCGGCGTGGCGCCTGGGCGCAGACGCCCCCCAATAATGTTTTCTACCGCCTTTTTAGACCTCCCCCCCCTGCAAACCGCCAGCGGCACCGTCGCCCTGCCCGGCTCCAAAAGCATTTCCAACCGCGTGCTCTTGTTGTCCGCCCTTTGCGAAGGCACCACGGTCGTGCGCGATTTGCTCGACTCGGACGACACCCAAGTCATGCTCGCCGCGCTGCGCCAACTGGGCTGCGGCGTGGACGTGCAAGCCAACACGGTGGCCATCACCGGCCTGGGCGGGCGCGCCAAGACGGATGCGCCGATTGCGTTTTTCATGGGCAACGCAGGCACCGCCATGCGCCCGCTGACCGCCGCGCTGGCCGTGTTGGGCGGCGATTACACGCTTTCCGGCATTCCCCGCATGCACGAGCGGCCGATTGGCGACTTGGTAGACGCACTGCGGCTGCTGGGCTGCAACATTGATTACCTGGGCGTTGAGGGCTTTCCGCCCCTGCACATTGGCAAGCCCGCGCTCCAACTGGGGGCGCCCATCCAAGTGCGCGGCGACGTGTCCAGCCAGTTTTTGACCGCATTGCTGATGGCGCTGCCACTGGTGGCGCAAGACCAGGACATCACCATCGAGGTGGTGGGCGAACTCATCAGCAAGCCCTATATCGACATCACACTCAATTTGCTGGCGCGCTTTGGCATTGCGGTGCGCAGCGAAGCGCACGGCGCTTTTGTCATTCCCAAAGGCAGCCGATACCAGTCGCCTCTCAGCATCCACGTGGAAGCGGACGCCTCGTCGGCCAGTTACTTTATTGGCCTGGGCGCCATCGTCTCGGGTGCGGGCATTCGCATTGAAGGTGTGGGTGCGGACTCGATTCAAGGCGACATCCGGTTTGTGGAAGCCGCCCAAGCCATGGGCGCGGTGGTGGACAAAGGCCCCAGTTGGCTGCATATATCGCGAGGCCAGTGGCCGCTGCGCGCCATTACGGGCGACTTCAACCACATCCCCGACGCGGCGATGACGCTAGCCGTGATGGCACTCTACGCCGACGGTCCCAGCGAGCTGCGCAATATTGCCAGCTGGCGCGTCAAGGAGACCGACCGCATCGCCGCCATGGCAACCGAGCTGCGCAAGCTCGGCGCCCAGGTGGAAGAAGGCCCGGACTGGCTGCGCATCCACCCGTTGCCCGCCGCCCAATGGAAACCCGCCAGCGTCCACACTTACGACGACCACCGCATCGCCATGTGTTTTTCGCTCGCGGCCTTCAACCCGGCCGCGCTGCCAGTGCGCATCGAAGACCCCAAGTGCGTGGCCAAAACCTTTCCTGATTACTTTGAAGCCCTGTTTGCGGTGGCCCAAGCGGTGCCCGGCGCCATTCCGGTGCTGTGCGTGGACGGCCCCACGGCCTCGGGCAAGGGCACGCTGGCGTCCACGCTGGCCGCGCAGCTCGGCTACCACTTTTTAGACTCGGGCGCGCTGTACCGCATTACCGCCTACGCCGCCTTGCAAGCCGGTCTGACTCTCGACGAAGCGCACGCCCCGGCCATTGCCGCGCTCGCCGCCACGCTCAACATCCGTTTTGAAGGCGAACGCGTCTGGTTAGGCGCGCAAGACATCAGCGACGCCATTCGCACCGAAGAAGCTGGCATGAACGCCTCAGCCGTCTCCAGCCTGGGCGCGGTGCGCGCCGCGCTGGTGGACCTGCAACACAGTTTTAGACGGCTGCCCGGGCTGGTGGCCGACGGGCGCGACATGGGTACGGTGATCTTTCCCGACGCCACGCTCAAGGTGTACCTGACCGCCAGCGCCGAGCGCCGGGCGCAGAGGCGCTATAAGCAATTGATTTCAAAGGGAATTTCGACTACACTCGACACTCTTTGCGCAGACCTGGAAGCCCGCGACGCACGTGACACCCAACGTGCTGTGGCGCCTCTGAAGCCCGCGCAAGACGCCGAGCTGCTGGACAACTCTGAACTCACGGTCGAATCGTCCGTTAGCCAAGTGTTGAACTGGTGGCAAGGCAAGCAGCCTTTTCCTGCCACTACGGTGGTGTGAACAGGCTGGCGTTAGAAGCCAAGGGCCAAAAACAGCTCTTGCAAGGCCCCCGAGACTCCCTTCGCGCTGCATGCGCATGGTCTTGGGGTTCAACAACTTAACCCCGCGGTTTTTTTCCGCACGCAACATGTCCGAATCTTTCGCAGACCTATTTGAAGAGTCACAAAAAGCCTCTGAAACCCGTATTGGTGAAGTCGTTACCGCCGAAGTCGTTCGCATCGAACACAACTTCGTCGTCGTCAACGCTGGCCTGAAGTCTGAGGCTTATGTGCCTTTGTCCGAGTTCAAGAGCGACAAAGGCGAACTCGAAGTTCAAGTAGGCGAATTTGTCTCCGTGGCTATCGTCGCCATGGAAAACGGTTACGGCGACACCATCGTTAGCCGTGACACCGCCAAGCGCCTGGCTTCGTGGATGTCCCTGGAAAAATCGCTGGAATCCGGCGAATTTGTCACCGGCACCACCAGCGGCAAAGTCAAGGGCGGCCTGACCGTTCTGGTCAACGGCATCCGCGCATTCTTGCCCGGCTCCTTGGTTGACACCCGCCCCACCAAAGACTTGTCTCCCTATGAGAACAAGACCATGGAATTCAAGGTCATCAAGCTCGACCGCAAGCGCAATAACGTTGTGCTGTCACGCCGCGCTGTGGTGGAAGCTTCGATGGGTGCCGAGCGCGCCAATCTGATGGCTACCCTGAAAGAAGGTTCCGTGGTGCACGGTGTGGTGAAAAACATCACCGAGTACGGGGCATTTGTGGACCTGGGCGGCATCGACGGCCTGTTGCACATCACCGACATGGCATGGCGCCGCGTTCGCCATCCTTCCGAGGTGGTTACGGCGGGTCAAGAGATCACCGCCAAGATTCTCAAGTTTGACACCGAGAAAAACCGCGTGTCTCTGGGTCTCAAGCAAATGGGGGATGACCCATGGATGGGCGTGAACCGCCGCTACCCCCAGGCTACCCGCATGTTCGGCAAGATCACCAACATCGCCGACTACGGCGCATTTGTGGAACTCGAGCCCGGAATCGAAGGCCTGGTCCACGTGTCCGAAATGGACTGGACCAACAAGAACATTGCACCTTCGAAGCTCGTGTCTTTGGGCGACGAAGTCGAAGTCATGGTTCTGGAAATCGACGAAGACAAGCGCCGTATTTCTCTGGGCATGAAACAGTGCAAAGCCAATCCTTGGCAAGAGTTTGCACAAAACACCAAGCGTGGTGACCGCGTCAAGGGCCCGATCAAGTCGATCACCGACTTTGGCGTGTTCGTGGGCTTGGCCGCTGGCATCGACGGTTTGGTGCATTTGTCTGACCTGTCCTGGAACGAAACCGGCGAAGCCGCCGTGCGCGAGTTCAAAAAGGGCCAGGAAGTCGAGGCTTTGGTCTTGGCTGTGGACGTGGACCGCGAACGCATCTCCTTGGGCATCAAACAGCTCGACTCCGATCCGTTTACCACCTTCACGTCGATCAACGACAAGGGCCAGGTTGTTACCGGCAAGGTCAAGACCGTGGACGCCAAGGGCGCTGAGATCGACTTGGGCGAAGACATCATCGGCTACCTGCGTGCCTCGGAAATCAGCCGCGACCGCGTGGAAGATGCCCGTAGCGTGTTGAAAGAAGGCGACGAAGTGACTGCTGTGGTTGTCAATGTGGATCGCAAGACCCGCAACATCCAGTTGTCCATC
>CANBVJ010000009.1 GCA_947372865.1 Comamonadaceae bacterium | reverse complement strand
AGAATCAGGTCGCCTTCGTTTTCGCGGTCCTCTTCATCAATCAGGATCACGATTTTGCCGGCGCGCATATCGGCCACGATGTCTTCGATCGGAGAAATGGGCACGGGGGCCAGTGTGGGTGCGGTCATGGGGTGCAAAAGAAAAGTTTTAAACAGGGGCGGCGGTGGAGGGTGCGGTCTGCGCGGGTGCGGTCAGCATGCGCTCGACATAGCGGGCGATCAGGTCAATTTCGAGGTTGACCCGTGAGCCAGCCCGCAGGGCCGACAGGGCGGTGTTTTCCACGGTGTGCGGAATCAGGTTGATGCAGACCTCGCAGCCATTGGCCAGGTCGGTCACGCGGTTGACGGTGAGGCTCACGCCGTTGATGACGATGGAGCCCTTGTAGGCCAGGAATTTGCCTAAGTCTTTGGGTGCCAGCACGCGCAGGTCCCAGCTTTCGCCGACCTGGGCAAAGTGCGTGACCGTGCCAATGCCATCCACATGGCCGGACACCAGATGGCCGCCCAGGCGGTCGTTGGCGCGCAGGGCTTTTTCCAGGTTGACGGCACCCAGGCCGTCCAAGCCTGCGGTTTTGTCCAAAGATTCGGCCGACACATCGACCGTGAACTGGGGCGCCGCGCCACTGGCGTCAAAGCTGGTCACGGTCATGCAGGCGCCGTTGATGGCGATGCTGTCGCCCAGTCCTACATCGTCCAGGTAGCCTGCAGGGCAGCCGATGGTGAGACGTTTGCCATGCGCCACCGTGTCGCCCATGGGAGCCACCTGTGCAATGTGGCCAACGCCGGTGATGATGCCTGTGAACATAAAAATATCGATTAAAAGTTAAAAAACGTCGCGCCCGGCCACGCGTGCGATCAGGCGCACATCGGCGCCCACGGGCGCCAGGCTGCGAAACTGCAGCGCCAAGCCGTCAGACAACTGCGCAAGCGGCCCAAAGTTGGACATGCCCGCGCCCGTGCCCAGCCATTTTGGCGCCAGGTAGACCAGCATTTCATCTACCAGTCCCGCACGCAACAGCGATCCGTTCAGCTTGTGGCCGGCCTCCACATGCAACTCGTTGATCTCTCGCGCGGCCAGGTCACGCAGCAGGGCAGCCAAATCCACCTTGGGGCTGGCGCCAGGCGCGGGCGCGCCGGGCAGGTAAACCACCGTAGCGCCGCTGCGTTCCAGCGCCGACTGGCGTTCTGGGTGCGGGTTGGCTGCGTAGATGAAAACAGGGCGCTTGGCCGCAAATAGCGGCGCATCCGGCGGGGTTTGCAAATCGCTGTCCACCACAATCAGCGCGGGCTGGCGCGGCGTGTCCAGGCCACGCACGTCCAGCCGGGGCTGGTCTTGCAGCACGGTGCCAATGCCGGTGAGTAGCGCGCAGGCGCGGGCGCGCCAGGCGTGGCCGTCAGCGCGGGCGGCTGCACCGGTAATCCATTGGCTTTGGCCATTGGGCAGGGCGGTCACGCCGTCCAGCGAGGCGGCGGTTTTCATTCGCACCCAGGGCGTTTTGCGCACCATGCGGCTAAAGAATCCGAGGTTGAGTTCGCGCGCCGCAGCCGCCCAGGCTTGCAGCGCCGCATCGGCGCTTTCGCTGGCTACGTCCACCGTAATACCGGCCGCGCGCAGATGGGCAAAGCCTTGGCCGGCCACCAGCGGGTTGGGGTCTGGCAGGGCGGCGACCACGTGGCGGATGCCCGCGGCGCTGAGCGCCAGACAACACGGCCCGGTGCGGCCCTGGTGCGCGCAGGGCTCTAGCGTGACGTAGGCGGTAGCGCCCGCTGTGGCGTGGCCATGGGCCTGGGCGTCGCGCAGGGCCATGACCTCGGCGTGCGGGCCACCGGCTTGCTGGGTGCTACCTTGGCCGATGACTTGGCCTTGGGCGTTCACCAGCACGCAGCCCACGCGCGGATTGGGCGAGGTGCGCCACAGCGCCGACTCGGCCAGTTGCAGGGTGCTAGCGGTATAGGACACGGGGAGTCAATTGTTCACCTCGTTGACCAGGGTTTTGAACTCGTCGATGTCTTCAAAGCTGCGGTAGACGCTGGCAAAGCGCACATAGGCCACTTTGTCGAGCTTTTTGAGTTCGCGCATCACCAGCTCGCCGATGCGGGTGGACGACACCTCGCGCAGGCCCAGCGACAAGAGTTTTTCTTCAATGCGTTCTATGGCGCTGTCAATTTGCTCGGTGCTTACCGGGCGCTTGCGCAGCGACAGCTTCATAGAACCGGCCACCTTGGCGCGCTCGTAGTCGATGCGCCGCCCGTCTTTTTTGACGACGGCGGGCAGCGTGACATCGGGCCGCTCGTAGGTGGTAAAGCGCTTTTCGCAGGCGCCGCACTGGCGCCGGCGCCGGATGAAGTCACCGTCCTCAGACACGCGGGTCTCGGAAACTGGAGTTTCCGTATGGCCGCAAAACGGGCACTTCATCGCAGGCGGCGCTTTTAGCGGTAGACCGGGAAGCGCGCGGTCAGGGCGTGTACCTTGGCGCGCACTGCGGCGATATTGGCTTCGTCGTGCGGGTTGTCCAGCACGTCGGCGATCAGGTGCGCCGTGGCGCGGGCCTCTTCGTCTTTGAAGCCACGCGTGGTCATGGCCGGGGTACCGATGCGCACGCCACTGGTGACCATGGGCTTTTCCGGGTCGTTAGGGATGGCGTTCTTATTGATCGTCATGTGCGCTTCACCCAGCACGCGCTCGGCGTCCTTGCCAGTGATTTTCTTGGAGCGCAAGTCCACCAGCATCACGTGGCTCTCGGTGCCGCCGCTGACAATGCGCAAGCCGCGCTCGGTCAGGGTCTTAGCGATGATGTCTGCGTTGGTCAGCACTTGCTGCTGGTAGGCCTTGAAGTCGCCGCCCAAAGCTTCTTTGAAGGCCACGGCCTTGGCCGCAATCACGTGCATCAGCGGGCCGCCTTGCAGGCCAGGGAAGATGGCGCTGTTGATGGCTTTCTCGTGTTCGGCCTTCATCAAAATAATGCCGCCGCGCGGGCCGCGCAGGCTCTTGTGGGTGGTGGACGTGACCACGTCGGCAAAGGGCACAGGGTTGGGGTAGAGACCGGCTGCAATCAGGCCGGCGTAATGCGCCATGTCGACCATAAAGATGGCGCCCACGTCTTTGGCCACTTTGGCAAAGCGCTCAAAGTCAATGCGCAGCGAATAGGCGCTGGCGCCGGCGATGATCAGCTTGGGCTTGGTCTCATGGGCTTTGCGCTCCATGGCGTCGTAGTCGATGGCTTCCTGGGCGTTCAGGCCATAAGACACCACGTTGAACCACTTGCCGCTGATGTTGAGCGGCATGCCGTGCGTCAAGTGGCCGCCTTCAGCCAGGCTCATGCCCATGATGGTGTCGCCAGGCTTCAAGAAGGCCAGGAAAACGGCCTCGTTGGCGGACGCGCCGCAATGCGGTTGTACGTTGGCCGCGTCGGCGCCAAAAATTTGCTTGACGCGGTCAATGGCGAGCTGTTCGGCCACGTCCACGTTTTCGCAGCCGCCGTAGTAGCGCTTGCCGGGGTAGCCTTCGGCGTATTTGTTGGTCAACTGGCTGCCTTGGGCGGCCATGACGGCGGGGGAGGCGTAGTTTTCGCTGGCGATCAGCTCAATGTGGTGTTCCTGGCGTGCGTTTTCGGCCACGATGGCCGCCCACAACTCGGGGTCGGTCTGTTCAACAAGAATGCTGCGGTCGTACATGGTGGGATCCTGGGTGGTTGGTGATCGAAGTGGGCGAAAAAGCAAGAGGTGCCAGCGCGAGTGGGGCGCAATGCCCTTGCCTAAGCCGCCTTAAGCGCACAATTCTAGTGCAGGCTACCCGTTAGAGCGCTATCCGAAAAGCGCCGCTAAACGGTCGGATTACGCCTTGTCCGAGCTGGGCGTGCGTAAGACGGCCGTGGCGGCCGCAGGCAACGGACGACCGGCCAGCACCGCCTGTAGGCGCGCATGCTCGGCCAGCACTTTGGCGGCGTAGCCCCCGTCGTCTTCCATATTGGCCGCGCCCACATACAGCTTGAGCCCGAGCTCCAGCGAACCGGCGCGGGAAATGCATTCCTGCAACACCTTCACACCCACGCGCATATTGGCCACTGGGTCAAAGGCGGCCAGTTTGCCGCCAAAGCGCTCGTATTTGTCGCCATGCACCTGGGTCATGACCTGCATCAGCCCCTGGGCTCCGACCGGGCTTTGGGCAAAAGGGTTAAAGCCCGATTCCACTGCCACCACGGCCAATATCAAAGTGGGGTCTAGCTTGTTGCGGGTGCCGGTTTCAAAGGCCTCTGCTACCAGCGCGCTCAGCGGCTCGGGGGCGATGTTGTACTTTTTTGCCAGCCAAAAGGCCAGCGCTGCCTGCGCTTTGGGCAGGTCTTTGGGGTTGACGGCGGTCACGCGGTCCGTGGCCTTGCCCGAGACCAGGCCAGAAAGCGATTCCTGGCGCTCTTGCAGCCAGCCCATGAGTTGCAGTTCACCTGCCTGGCGCATATCGGGTTGTGCTGTCAACATGATGCCGCCGAACATCACGGCCAGCCCCAACAGGGCAAAACCGTTGTGGGTGATTTGAAACAGCCCGTCGGCAATGTCGCGGGCCACCGTGGCCAGAGATGCTTGAATACGTTTGCCAGTGGTCATGTGTGTCCTTGAACGGTGGGCGCTATTGCAAGCCAATCAAGCTGGCGATGCCGCTCCCACCTTGGGGTACCAAACGGACGGTGTGCCGCGTTGGTTGTGCTTCAGGGTGCGCCACCGTGGTGACCTGTCGAACCCAGGGAAGCGAGAAAAATGGCGCCTAACGCTGCCACTTTCGTCCTAGAAGACGTATGCGAAGAATTTTAGAAGTGCCTCATATTCTCAGTCAATTATATAAAACAATTTTCTTATTCCGTGATTTCGTGAAATTGCAGGCTTCGAATCGAAGAAATATGCGGCATTCGTGTGGCTTCGCGGCACGCTGGGGGAAGAAATTTCGGTTTCCCCCTCAATTCGCGGCGAAAATACGCCCCTGTCATTTTTGCTTTCCCTCTATAAAAGGCTCCACGTGCCGTCGACTCCCGCAAACAAAACTTCCGATCTGGCCCAGCTGGACAAAATCACCGGTGGCGCTTTTACCGCCGCCACCGCTGGCGAACGTGCCAGCCGCGTTCGGGAGTGGCTGCTCACCAACCCGGGCAACGATGTTCTGGCCGAGGTGTTTCGGGAGCTCAGCAGCCGCGACAAGGGCGCCGCCAAACTGTTGCGCGAGCGGCTGGACGATGCCAAGCGCAGCAAGCTCCAAGAAGGTTTGGCCGCTGAATGGGCCGCCAAGGCCCAAGGACTTCTGGATCTGACCAAACTCAATATTGCCAACGCCATGGCCTGGCAGCGCGACGCCGCCAAGGCGGGCGCGCCCCTGAGCAAAGAGCCTCTGGCGAGCCTGAAAGTGCAAATCGCCGAGCGCGTACGCCTGATTGAAGACCTGCAGCACCAAGCCCAGGTGCAACGTGAAGCAGCCGTGCTGCTGGCCCAGCGCATCGAGGTGATGTCCACCAAGCCCTGGCGCGAGGCGCAAGCCGTGTCAGAGGCCCTGGGTGTGGACGTGGCGCAGTGGCAGGCGCAGGCCGCTCAGCTCGTGGCGCATGCCAGTTGGCCCAGTACCGACCTGAAATTTAGCCCCATGCTGGAGGCCTCGCGCGCGCAGTTGCTGGTGGTGTGGGAGGCGTTTCAGCTTGCCCTGCAGCAGGCGCTGGCGGCGTCGCAAGACGCCAACGCGGCCTTGCCCGGCGTGAGCGTGTGGGCCGACGAATTGCGCGCCGAGCGCACGGCGGCACTGCCCAGCGTCAAGCCCGCCAAAGCGCCGGTGGACCCGCAAGTGCGCGAGGCGGCCAACGCCAAGGTGCGCGAAGTGCTGGCCCAGCTCGAAGTGCAAACCAGCGAAGGCCAGGGCAAAGCCAGTGCCGGCGCGGCCAGCGCCTTGCGCCAAGCGCTCAAAGAATTTGGCAAGGTGATTGACCACAAGCTCGACGCCCAGGCCCAGGCTGCCTTAGCGGCGGCGGGCGAACTCGAAGGCTGGCAACGCTGGCGCGCCGACCAGTTGCGCGAAGAGCTGCTGATCAAGGCCGAAGGCCTGCTCAAACGCCCAGAGGGCCAGGCCATCGGCGGGCGCAAGATGCAGGAAACCCTGCGTACCATGCGCGAGCAATGGAAGCAGACCGACCAGGGCGGCGTACCCAACCATGCCATGTGGAAGCGCTTCGATGAGGCCTGCAACGAGGCCCACAAAGTGGTCGAGGTCTGGCTGGAAAAGCTCAAGGCCGACGCCGTGGAACACCGCAACCAGCGCCTGGCCCTGATTGCTGAACTTAACGCCTGGGCCGAAGAAAACCGCACCGCGCGCGATGGCGACTGGAAAGGCTTTAGCCGCCTGCTGCACCAGTTTGGCGACCGCTGGCGCGACGCGGGCCATTTGGGCGAAAAAGCCTTTGCCGAACTGCAGCCGCTGTGGAAGGCAGCCATTTCTGCCGCCGCCGCGCCGCTGGAAGCCTTGCAGGCCCAAAGCCTGGAATTGCGCCGCGCCATGATTGAAGAAGCCAAGGCGCTGGGCGAGGCGCCCCTGCTGCGCATTGACGCAGTGCGCGCGCTGCAGCAGCGCTGGCAGGCGCAGGCCCACCAAGTGCCCATTGACCGGCGCCAAGAACAAAAGCTGTGGGACGCCTTTCGCAAGCCTATCGATGAGGCCTTTAACCGCAAAACGCAAGAGCGTGAAAAGGCCGAAGCCTCTTTGGGCCAGCGTGACCGCGTGGTCATCGACGCTGCCAAGGCGCTGCAAGCGGCCAATGCCGGTGGCGATGCGCAGCTGATTCGCAGCGCAATTGCGGCGTTGGAAGCTGCTTTGCAAGGCCAGGCCCAGGCGCAAGCCCAGGTGACAGCGGCCAGCACCCAAGAGGCGCAAGTGCAAGCGGTAGCCGATTCGGTGGCCCAGGCCGGTGCAGCTTCGGTAGACGCCGCCGTGGCTGAAACTGCCGCTGCCGAGGGCGCTGCGCCCGAAGGCTCCGCTACGGAAGGCGCCAACCCCGAGGGTTCCTCCGCTCACTGCGCTAGCCCAGAGCAAGGTGGCGAGGCCGAAGTGGCAGACGCCGTGCAAGCCTCCAGCGGTACAGCAGAGCGCGCGCCCGCTGCCCCGGTAGCCGAGGTGATTGCGCCCAAACCCGCGCCCAAGCGCGTGGTGGCCATGCGCGGCGATGACCGCCCTGGCATGAAGCGCGAAACCCCCGGCGCAGACACGGGTCGCCCCGGCAAATTTGGCGACCGCAAAGACGCCGGACGCGGTGGGCGCGATGCCCGCCCGGGCATGGACAGCCGCCCCCGTACGGACGGCCGTGGTGATCGGGGCGAAGGACGTGGCTTTGGCGGTGACGCCCGTGGCGAACGCTTTGATCCACGCAACGCGCCGCCCCGCCTGGGCGACGCCGCCTTCCGCGCCCAGCGCGAGGCTCTGGAAAGCGCGCAAATGGCACTGCGCAAGCTCGCCGCTCAAGCCCACGGTGAAGCGCTGACCCAGCTCTTGAGTGCTTGGGAAAGCCGCGACAGCGCCAAGCTGCCAAGCGTGCAAGAACTCGGCAACCAGGTTAACGCCGCCACCCGCAGTGTCTGGACCAGTGCCTTGGGTGGCAGCTTGCCCGCACACCGCACCTCGCCGCCCGAGGCCTTACTGCGTTTGGAGATGGCCGCCGAGATTCCCACACCGGCCGACCACCTGGGCGAGCGCCGCGCGCTGCAATTGCAATTGCTGACCCGTCGCAACGACCCGGCGCCGGCCCAAACCTGGGGCCATGACGTGGCAATCGTGCTGTCGGCGCCCTTTGCGGCAGAAGATGCGCGGCGCCTGCAAGGCAGTCTGAAGGCTTTGCTCAAGCGCTAATGGGGGCGGTGCGGGCTTGCGGGCCCGTGTCACCGGTGCACCGCTGGCAAGCGAGTTCTCGCTGGGTAAGGGCGGACGCGCCTTTAAGACGTGGCCTGTGCTGCAGCCAGCGTGATGCGCTGCGGCGCACCACCTGTGGCGTTCAGACGCAGCACCTCAGCGCGCGGTGGCGTGGCGTGCACATCCCAGTCGCTCAGCACCCAGCGCACATGGCCTTGTCCCAGGTCGTGTTGTGCCGGATGGTGGGTATGGCCATGCACCATGTGGTCGGCGCCATGCGTGGCTAGCAGCGCCAGGCAGGCGTCAGGGTCCAGGTCAATCCACGGGGTTTGGGCTTGCGCAAGTTGTATTTTTTGCGCCTCGCTTTGGGCGCGCATCTGGCGTGCCAGCGCCAGGCGCTGGTCTAGCGGCTGTCGCAAAAAATCTTGTTGCCAGGCGGCGCTGCGCACCTGGGCCCGAAAGGTCTGGTAGGGCACGTCCGCCAGGCATTGTGCGTCACCATGGGCCAGCAGCCAGCGCGTGGCCCCCAACTGCAGCACGCTTGGGTCTGGCAGCGCGCGCGCGCTACATGCGTCTAGCAAGTGCTTGCCCATCAGGAAGTCGCGGTTGCCGCACATGATGAACACATCCAGGCGGGCGCTGGCTCGGTGCAGCAGTTCGGCCACCGCGTGTTCTATGCCGTCCATGGCCTGCAGCGCGTCGTCGCCCACCCAGACTTCAAAAAGGTCCCCCAAGATGAAGAGCGCCTGGGCGGGTGTATGCGCCAGGTGGTGGGCCAACGCCGCCAGCGTCTGCGGTTCGCTGGCTTGCAAATGCAGGTCGGAGATGAAGTCGACCGTCTGCCAATGCGGCGCGGCGGCGATCTCCATGGTCTGCGACCCCGCCGCTTAAAGGGCGACGGCCTTGGTCAGAACCACGTCCTCTTTAGGCACGTCGTCATGAAAGCCCTTGCGCCCGGTGGCCACAGCCTTGATTTTGTCGACCACGCCGGTGCCGTCGACTACTTTGCCAAACACCGCGTAGCCCCAGCCTTGCGACGACTGCGCCGTGTGGTTCAGGAAGTCGTTGTCCGCAATATTGATAAAAAACTGCGAGGTGGCCGAATGCGGGTCGCTGGTGCGCGCCATGGCCAGGGTGTATTTGTTGTTTTTCAGGCCGTTGGTGGCTTCGTTTTCGATGGGCTTGGCCGTCTTCTTTTGGTCCATGCCTGGCTCCATGCCGCCGCCCTGGACCATGAAGCCGGGGATGATGCGGTGGAAAATCGTGTTGTCGTAGTGGCCGCTGGCGACGTAGCCCAGGAAGTTTTCGACCGATTTGGGCGCTTTTTCTGCGTCGAGCTCGATGGTGACGACGCCGAAGTTGGCGATGTGGAGTTCTACTTTAGGCTGGGTCATATTATTTGATCAGGTTAACGGATTGGATGGAAATAGGGGTGGTAGGTACGTTTTGAAAACCGTTTTGGTTGCCCGTCGGGGTTTGGCGAATCTTGTCGATCACGTCCATGCCACTGACCACTTTGCCAAATACGGCATAGCCAAAGCCATCGGGCTGGGGCGCGTTGAGGCTGGCGTTGTTGGCCACGTTGATAAAAAACTGCGATGTGGCCGAATTGGGGTTGCCGCTGCGCGCCATGGCGATGGTGCCGACGTCGTTTTTAAGGCCATTGTTGGCTTCAAGCGGAATCGGCGCGCGGGTGGGTTTTTGTACCATGGCCGGGGTAAAGCCGCCGCCCTGGACCATGAAGCCGTCAATCACGCGGTGAAAAACCGTTCCTTCGTAGTGCTTGTCGGCCACGTAGCGCAAAAAGTTGTCGACGGTCTTGGGGGCTTTGTCGGCCTGTAGTTCAACAACGAAATCACCCTGGCTGGTCTGAAACTTGACGCGCGGCGCCGATTGCGCCTGCGCTTGCAGGGTCAGCAAAGCGGCCATGGCGAGGAGGGCGGTGGCGCGGCGGGTGAGCGCGTGCAGTGCAATAGCCATCAGATAACTCCTTCAAAAAATATTTGCCAGTCCTTGTTGGATCGGACCCAGTACTGGCGCTTGTGCACGCCGGTTCGGCGTCCCTCAACGACTTCGCCAAAGGTGGTGACCATGGTTTCGGCCGAGTCGCTCCAGTGCAGGTAGCTCAGGTCTTTGAGCTCGACATGGTGCCCCTTGATGGCTTTGAGCTCCGACTTGATCTGCGGGGTGTACTGCGCCAGGCTTTTGCCATAGCTTGCAAAGTCAGGGGTGTAAAAGCCCAGTACCTTGTTCAGGTCACCGGCCACCTTGGCGTCACGCCAGGCGTTCAGTGCGGATTCAAATGGCCGTGCTTGCGCTTGTAGTTGGTTGACCGGCTTCCATATCAGTTGGGATGACACGATCACCGGCGTAGCGCCGACCGAAATCTGGCGAATCAGCGCCAGGATGTCAGGGTTGGACAGCACCAGGCAGCCGTCCGTGGAACGTGGAGGGCGGGAAAACTGCTGGGGTGGCGTGCCGTGCAGCCAAATGCCACTGCCAGATTTGCCGCGTTTGATGTCCAGGATGTTGGGGTAGTTCAGCGGCATGGCCCCGGCGCCATAAAACTCGTTGAGTACTTTGGTGTCAAGGTTGCTGGTGATGTAGTAGACGCCCAGTGGCGTGCGCTGGTCGCCTTCTTGGCTTTTGATGGTGCCGGCTTTGCCGACCGAAACGTAATAGTCCGCCGTCAGGCGCAGGCCGGTTGGGGTGTTGGTAAACAGGTAAAGGCGCGAGCGGGCAGCGTCGATGGCTATGGCCGTGCGGGTTTGCGCGGACAGCTTCAAGAACTGGCTGGGCACGGCGCCTTCGGGCGGACGGTCCTTGACCGCCAGCACCCGGCGTTGCGATTCATCCTTGAGTTCGGCCAAGGCCACGGCGCCTGCATTGGCTGAGGCCGCCGGAATATCGCCCATGGATTTGAGTGTGCGGGTGCGCGCCGCCAGCAAGTCACCGTAAACCAGTTGCGCCAGTTGAAAGTTCGGTACGTCTCGCACCAGCTTTTCGGCCAGGTCCAGCGCTCGGCGCATGTCGCCCTGGGCCATCAGCCGGTAGATTTCCAACAAGCGGGTTTCGGAGGTGGACGCTTCGGAAAGCGCGGCGTGTTGTGCCGATGCATTGGCTTTGCCGGAGGTGGTTTCACTCGCGTGCGCCAGGCCCGCGTGCAAAAAGGCTGCAGCCAGTAGCAGTGCAGCCCAAGGCCGCTGGTCTGCGTACAAATGCAATGCCCAAGCGCTCATGCCGCCGCGCCCTGCCTTGGCTTTATCCACCGCCCACCGCCTCACGCGTGATTTTCCAGCCATCACCATGCTTGACCAGGTCCAGCGTTTTGCGGCTGGAAATGGCAATGCCATTGGCGCGGTAGTCTTGGCGGAACTTGGCGGTTGCCTTGTTGCCATTGACCACCACCTGCAGTCCTTCCAGGCGCACCGAGATTTTGGATTTGCCTTCGATGCGCGAGCGCCGTTCCGCCTCCCAGGCGCTACGGCTGGCGCCGCCGCTGGGGTTGAATTCTTTGCCGTAGGCGCTGAAATACCCTTTGAGGTCTTTGCTGGACCAAGCTGCTACCCAGTTTTGCACGGCGGCCTCGGCTTCGCGGGTGGCGGTGTCGGTTGCTGCCTTGGCTGGAGCGCTGGATTCAGCAGCCTGTTTGGCTGGCGCAGGTGCCTTGGCGGCGGCTTCACGTGCGGGCGGCGTAACAGGCGCAGGCACAGGTGCGGGCAGGGGCGCTATAGGCTGGGTCGGCGCGGTGGTAGTGATTTTCGCTTGCCCGGGTCCGCTGAGTTGGCGTACCAATGCCAGTTTGGGCGTGACGGCGGCTGCACTGCCTTCAATTTGCAAGGCCTTGCTGTAGGCGGTGCTTGAGAGTTTGGCGTAGACATCGCCCAGGTTTTCATGGGCCGTGGCGTAGCTTGGGTGGGTGCGCAAGGCGGCCTCAAGCGCGGCGCGCGCCTTGTCAATCTGGTTTTGGTCCGCGTACAGCACGCCGAGGTTGTTAAAGGGCTCGGGCAGCTCCGGGAAGTCTTCGGTCAAGCGGGTGAACGTGGCAATGGCATCCGCCGTCTTGCCCGCATCGCGCTGGGCCACGCCCTTAAGGAGGCGCATTTGCGCATCGCGCGGTTTGTTTGACAGGAAGCGGTCGGCCCGGGTTAGCGCCTCGCTGAATTTTCCTTCGCGGGTCAATTGGGCAACATCACTGTATTCGTCGGCGTGCGCCAGCGGCGCAAGCCATGCAAGCGCGGCTGCGAAGAGCGTAATCGCAAGGGCAGATCGGGGGCGGCGAAGCTTCATGGGAGGCGAAAAATTTTCTCGGTCAAAGGGCAACAAAAGGCCGCCTATATACTGTGCCCGATTGTAGCGGAGGGGCCCATTAGGGCCCGATTTGCGGCCCGGTTTATGCTTTGGCGACGCGCCCCGCCCTCGCGGCACTCCTACTTTGCTGCCCCCCCCTGGTTTGGTCTGAGAGATTTTCATGAGTTTGCGCATCCACAACACCCTGTCCCGCCAGTTAGACCCCTTCACCCCCTTAGAGGCGGGCCATGTGCGCATGTACGTTTGCGGCATGACGGTCTACGACGTCTGCCATCTGGGCCACGCCCGCTCCATGGTGGCTTTTGACGTGGTGCAACGCTGGCTCAAGGCCAGTGGCTACCGGGTCACCTACGTGCGCAACGTGACCGACATCGACGACAAGATCATCCGCCGCGCCCTGGAAAATAAAGAGACGATTGCAGCACTCACCGACCGCATGGTGGCGCTGCTGCACCGCGACGCCGACGCCCTGGGCGTGCAGCGCCCAGACCACGAGCCGCGCGCCACCCGCTATGTGCCGCAAATGCTTGCGCTGATTGAGCGCCTGGAGCAACGCGGCCTGGCCTACCGCGCGTCAAACCACGACGTGAATTTTGCGGTGCGCAAGTTTGACGGCTACGGCAAGCTCTCGGGCAAGTCGCTCGACGCCCTGCGCGCTGGTGAACGCGTAGCGGTGGACGACGGCAAGCTCGATCCGCTGGACTTTGTGCTCTGGAAATCGGCCAAACCTAGCGAGCCCGAGGATGCCAAGTGGCCGAGCAACTTCGGTCCTGGCCGACCGGGCTGGCACATCGAATGCTCGGCCATGGCCTGCGAGTTGCTGGGTGAGAGTTTTGACATTCATGGTGGCGGCGCAGACCTGCAGTTTCCGCACCACGAAAACGAAATTGCCCAAAGCGAAGGCGCGTTTGGCAAGCCGCTGGCGCGCTACTGGATGCACAACGGCTTTGTCACGCGCGACAACGAAAAAATGTCCAAAAGCCTGGGCAATTTTTTCACCATCGAAGACATCCTGGCCCGCTTTGACGCCGAGACCACGCGCTTTTTTATCGTCCGTTCGCACTACCGCAGCGCGCTGAATTACAGCGACGCGCACCTGGACGACGCCCGCAGCGCCCTCAAACGCCTCTACACCGCGCTGCAGTTGGTTGCTCCGGCAGATGTGGCCATCGATTGGGCCGAGCCCTATGCGGCGCGCTTCAAGACCGCCATGGACGAAGACTTTGGCACGCCCGAGGCCGTGGCTGTGTTGTTTGACTTGGCTAGTGAGGTCAACCGCACGCGCTCGACGCAAGTGGCGGGATTGTTGAAGGCGCTGGGCGGCACCTTAGGCTTGCTGCAGGCCGATCCGCAGCAGTTTTTGCAGACTGGCGCCACGCTGGACGAGGCAGCCATTGCCGCGCGCATTGAAGCGCGCAACGCCGCCAAAGCCGCCCGTGACTTTACGCAGGCCGATGCCATTCGCAAAGAGCTGCAAGCCCTGGGCATCGTGCTCAAAGATTCGCCCCAAGGCACAAGCTGGGAAGTGGCGCAGCCATGACCGCTGTGGCATCTGTGGTGGTCAAGCCCGACTTTTGGGACGAGGCCTGCAAGCATCTGATGAAAAAAGACCGGGTGATGAAACGCCTGATCCCGCAGTTCAAAGACGCCGCGATTGAGAGTCGGGGCGACCCCTTTATCACCCTGGCGCGCAGCATCGTGGGCCAGCAGATTTCAGTCAAGGCGGCGCAAACTGTGTGGGACCGCTTTGCGCTTTTGCCCGCCGCCATGACGCCTGCCAACGTGCTGCGCCTCAAAGTGGACGATATGCGTGCGGCGGGACTGAGCGCGCGCAAGGTCGAATACCTAGTCGATCTGGCGCTGCACTTTGACGACCAGCGCCTGCATGTGGACGCCTGGACTGGGCTGGCAGACGAAGAAATCATTGGTGAGCTCATCGCCATCCGGGGCATTGGTCGCTGGACGGCTGAGATGTTTTTGATCTTTCATCTGATGCGGCCCAACATCTTGCCGCTGGACGACGTGGGGCTGATCAACGGCATCAGCCGCAACTATTTTTCGGGTGAACTGGTCAGCCGCAGCGACGCGCGCGAGGTGGCCGCCGCCTGGGCGCCGTATTGCAGCGTGGCGACTTGGTATATTTGGCGCTCGCTGGACCCGGTTCCAGTCGCCTATTAGGCGGGGCCTGGCGCCCTGGCTTCGAGGTAGAAACGCAAAAGGAGAGTGCATTTGGCAAAAAGAACATTTTTGGACTTCGAGGCGCCTGTGGCCGAGCTTGAAGGAAAAATCGAAGAACTGCGCTATGTGCAAAACGAATCGGCGGTGGACATTTCTGCCGAAATTGACCAGCTCAGCAAAAAAAGCCAGCAGCTCGTCAAAGACATCTACAGCAACCTGACGCCATGGCAGATCACCAAGATCGCGCGCCACGCGGAGCGCCCGTACACGCTGGACTACATCAGCGAAATATTCACCCATTTTGTCGAGCTGCATGGCGACCGCCACTTTGCCGACGACCTGAGCATCGTGGGCGGCCTGGCCCGCTTCAATGGCGCGCCCTGCATGGTGTTGGGGCAGCAAAAAGGCCGCGACACCAAAGAGCGCGGCTTGCGCAACTTTGGCATGAGCAAGCCCGAGGGCTACCGCAAGGCGCTGCGCCTGATGAAGCTGGCCGAAAAATTTGGCCTGCCGGTATTCACTTTTGTGGACACGCCCGGCGCTTATCCGGGCATCGACGCGGAAGAGCGTGGCCAGTCCGAGGCCATTGGGCGCAATATTTTTGAGATGGCGCAGCTCGAAGTGCCCATCATCACGACCATCATTGGCGAAGGTGGCTCGGGCGGCGCGCTGGCCATTTCGGTGGCCGACCAAGTGGTGATGCTGCAATACGCGATTTATTCGGTCATCAGCCCCGAAGGCTGCGCGTCTATTCTGTGGAAAACCTCTGACAAAGCGCAAGAAGCGGCCGACGCGCTGGGCATCACCGCTTTGCGCCTCAAAGCGCTGGGCCTGGTGGACAAGATCGTCAACGAGCCCGTGGGCGGCGCCCACCGCGACTACAAGCAGGCCGCCGTCTTTTTGAAGCGCGCCTTGGGCGACGCTTACCGTCAGGTCAGCGATCTCAAGGTCAAGGAGCTGCTGGACCGCCGTTATGACCGGCTGCAAAGTTACGGGCGCTTCATCGACACCAAGGCCAGCGCCAAATAGCGGCTTTGATGCCATGACGGCGTCTTTCGACGCAGCCATCCAGCGCTTTGCACCGCCTTTGCCTGTGGCAGTCGCTCTGAGCGGCGGCGCTGATTCCACCGCACTCTTGATTGCCTGCGCACACAAATGGCCGGGCCAGGTGCTGGCGGTGCATGTGAACCATGGCTTGCAGGTGGCAGCTGCCGACTTTGAGGCCCACTGCGTGGCGCTGTGCGCGCGTTCGGCGGTGCCCTTGGTGGTGGAGCGCGTGGACGCCCATGCCAAACCCGGACAAAGCCCTGAAGACGCCGCTCGCATTGCACGCTACGCTGCCCTCGACCGCTTTGCAGCAGCGCAACACGCCGGTGGCCAGTCGGTGTCTGTTGTGCTGGCCCAGCATGCGGACGACCAAGTAGAAACCTTGCTGCTGGCGCTGGGCCGCGGTGCCGGTTTGGCGGGCTTGAGCGCCATGCCTGCGCACTGGCGTCGCCAGGGCGTGGACTTTTACCGCCCCTTGCTGGCCGTGCCTGGCGCTGCAATTCGCCAATGGTTGGCCGCTCAAGGCGAAGCTTTTGTAGAAGACCCGAGCAACACAGACGAAGCCTTTTTGCGCAACCGCATCCGGGCCCGTTTGATGCCGGCCCTGCGCGAGTTGTTTCCGCATTACGCCCAGACCCTGGCGCGCAGCGCCGCCCACGCCGCGCAAGCGCAAAGCCTGCTGACGGAGCTTGCCGCCGCCGACTGGCTGCTGGTGTGTGACGAGTCCGCCCAGGCGCCGCACATTAAGCGCCTGCAGGCGCTGAGCACAGCACGTCAGGCCAACGTGCTGCGCCATTGGCTCGCCCATTTCTGCGCCAGCCAGGCCAGCAGCGCGCAACTGCAAGAGCTCATGAGCCAAATCGCCGCGTGCACCACGCGCGGCCACCAGATTCAAATCAAGGTGGGTCACGGCTTTGTGCGGCGCAGCAAGGCGGTTTTGGCTTGGTACAATTTCGCGGTTTAGCTCTCTCAAAAACCACACGCAATGGCACTAATTGTTCACAAGTACGGCGGCACCTCCATGGGTTCCACCGAGCGCATCCGCAACGTCGCCAAGCGGGTTGCCAAATGGGCCCGCGCCGGCCACCAAATGGTGGTCGTTCCCTCGGCCATGAGCGGCGAAACCAACCGCCTGCTCGGCCTTGCCAAAGAACTCGCCCCCGAAAAGCAAACCGCCGACTACGAGCGCGAGCTCGACATGCTGGCGTCCACCGGCGAGCAGGCGTCCAGCGCTTTGCTGGCCATTGCGCTGCAAGCCGAAGGCCTGCAATCTGTCAGCTACGCGGGCTGGCAAGTGCCCATTCGCACCGACAGTGCCCACACCAAAGCCCGTATCGAATCGATTGACGACACCAAGGTGCGCGCCGATCTGGAAGCTGGCAAAGTCGTCATCGTCACCGGTTTCCAGGGCGCTGACGCCCTGGGCAACATCACGACCCTGGGGCGCGGCGGCTCGGACACCTCAGCGGTAGCCGTAGCGGCCGCCATGAAGGCGCAAGAGTGCCTGATTTACACCGACGTGGACGGCGTCTACACCACCGACCCGCGCGTCGTGCCCGAGGCCCGGCGCCTGCAGACCGTGAGCTTTGAAGAGATGCTGGAAATGGCGTCCATGGGCTCCAAAGTGCTGCAGATCCGCTCGGTCGAATTTGCCGGTAAATACCGCGTGCCCTTGCGCGTGTTGAGCAGTTTTACGCCGTGGGACATTGACATCGCTGTTGAATCCCAGTCGGGCACATTGATTACTTTTGAGGAAGACGAAAACATGGAACAAGCCGTCGTATCAGGCATTGCATTCAACCGCGACGAGGCCAAAATTTCGGTCTTGGGGGTGCCCGACCGTCCCGGTATAGCCTACCAAATTCTGGGCGCCATTGCCCAAGCCAATATTGATGTGGACGTGATCATCCAGAACCTGAGCAAAGACGGCAAAACCGACTTCAGCTTTACCGTCAACCGCGGTGACTTCGCCAAGGCCATGGACTTGCTGCGTTCCAACGTGCTGCCCAGCCTGGGTGCGCAAGACGTGGTGGGCGACACCAAGATCTGCAAGGTGTCCATCGTGGGCATCGGCATGCGCAGTCACGTGGGCATTGCCAGCAAAATGTTTGGCGTGCTGAGCGAAGAGGGCATCAACATCCAGATGATCTCGACGTCTGAGATCAAGACTTCGGTCGTGATCGACGAGAAGTACATGGAGCTCGCCGTGCGCGCGTTGCACAAAGCCTTTGATTTGGACCAGGCAGCGGTGCAAAACGCGGCATAAACCGTGAGATAATCCCGGCATTGGAAACGTGACCGAGTGGCCGAAGGTGCTCCCCTGCTAAGGGAGTAGGGGGTGTAGAGCCTCCTCGAGAGTTCGAATCTCTCCGTTTCCGCCAAGAACCTTTGTAAGTCGCAAGATTTACAAAGGTTTTTTGGTTTTTGGCTCCCTCACTTTTGAGGGCAGGAGGCGGTCGATAAAGACCGCAGTGCTTCAATGGGCGGAAGCATCGACCTTTTCGTGTACGAGCGGCGACAGTTCACCCAGATGGTGCAGGCTGTCGCCAAAGGTCATTTCATCGAGGTGCGCTTTTTGAAAGCGTGGCTGACGACGTATTCCGTGGGCACGCCAATGCTGCTTGCAATCGCCCTTACGGCCCATGGGCCAAATCATGCTTGCTTTTGGTGGCTGCGAGCAACTGTTGATTGCCTCGGGCTTTGATTGGGTTCGCTTGCTTAGCGCACAGCCATTGCCTCTTGCCTAAACGGACGCTGCACCCAACCAAATCTTTCCAAATCTTGGGCCAGCAGGGCTTTACTGCTGACGCACCGATTGAGGCCTGATCGGGAGGGTTTGTGCCCGCATCCGGACTGTTTCCATCTTGAATTGCAGCATGTACGCGTGCCCTTCTTGTTAAGCGTCTTTCCCAACCAATCCGGTGATGCATGCGTTCATTGGGTCCGAACTTGATGACTTGGCGTAGTTTTTTGTAGGGTTTACATCAAAATTTTTGATAAATTGCAAAAGATATTTATGTTTGGTTGGTAAGTATGAATTTTGTCAAAAGTGCAATATTTATGCCAAATCACCTAGCGGAGCTCTGTTGGGCGCAGCTTGGGCTATGCCCAATACGCGGTACTGAATCCGGGTTCTGTTAGCGCCAACGTCGTTTTCCGGGCGACAGTCGAAGCCAGGGTTGTCTAGGTGGCTCTCGCAGTCGTGGAAGTTGCCCATAGTAATTGTGTAAATTGAAAAATCAGGAACTGATATGAGTAAGAAAAATGTAATCCGCGCTTCCAAGCAATCGCAGGCTAAGCAATCCATGCGACTTAATAAAGTTGTAGCCTTGATGTTTGCCTCGGCCATTCTCAGCACGGCTTCTGTGCACCTTGCTGCTCAGACCTTGTCTGGCGATGTCAATGGCGCGTTGGGGACTGGTTATATCGTCACTGGCTCAAGCAATTTCGTGCTGGGTAGCTCGACGGATGGGCAGTCGCTGGTGCACAACTTCAACACCGTGGGTGGCGCGGGCTCTGGTGGCGGCGCTGGCTTGGGTGGTGCGTTTTTTGTGGATTCGGGTTCGTCTCTGACGGTGCTCAACACCAACTTCGTTAGCAATCGCGTCCAAGGTGGTACTGGCGGCGGCGCGGCTCCAGTAGCCTATTTGGACCAACTGCTTAGTGTTACCGGTGCTACTTTAAATTTGAACGCTCTCCCTGTGACTTCTGCAGGCGTGGCGCAAACGAGCAATAGCCAGCCTCTGCTAACCCGTAACGTCAGTGGTGGTGTGGTCAATTACGCCTTGGATACCTTGACGGTTGACAGTACTACCGCATCATTTCTCAAAAATGGCACGGTGGCTGCCTTTGATAACTATGGATCTTCCGCCTCCATCACCAATATCGCGCCCATTAATGGTGCTACCACCCTGACTTTGAGTGCTCCTGTGGTTGCTGCGGCCAAGAGTCTTTCCACCTATGTTCCGACAACTCTCGCCTATGATTCGGTCAATCCCACTGTGCTGACGGGCGTGGGCTCGGCCGGGCGCTCGGGATACCAGTTGACGGCTGGTGATAGCAGTTCCACCTTGCAAGTCAGGTACGCTTATGCAGTGGTGCCGTTCACGACGCCATACACTGGTCCCACGGTGGATCCTGTGACAGGCAACCCCATTACTCCAACGCCAGTGGTAACCCAGGGTCTATCAGCAGTTGATATTGCCGGCAACAACGGTAGGTCTTTACTCAATGATGTGGTGGCGGGAGACAAAGTGGTGGTGGGTAGCAATTCCGCCAACGGCGCACTGGCTGGTCAGGTTGCCACGATCACTGATGTGGTCCACTACACGATGGCTGATGATGATCTGGCACATGCTAACCATACGTTGGTGGGCAAGGTGAAGTCGTTCACACTAGATAAGCCTATTTCGGGTGACTCGGTGTATGTGGATGTGATCAAACAGCCGACATTCAAAGCGGTGGCCTTTACTGCTGACAACAGTGGCGGTGTCCATCGTATTACTGTACCGGGTACTGAACCCTTGGTTGCGGGCTCGACTGTTACGTGGACAGAAAACAATGTGGCCAAATCTGCTGTCATTCAATCGGTCACCGGACGCACGGCGACTTTGGTTGGTGCCGATGTCATAGGCGCTGGTGTGACAGACCTCAAGGTGGTTGAAAACCCTGTGGTGGGCGACAATTCCATTCGCGTCCCCAATGCGGCCAGTAAATTTGCGGTGGGTCAACTGGTGTATGTGCCAGGTAGTAGCGGCACTGCATTCCAAGGAACGGTCTCTGGCATTTCGGGCGACGTGGTGACAGTGACTCCCTCTGGCTCTGGGACTTTGGCGTCCTTTTACAACCCCAGCATGGGTGTGTCGCTCAAGACGGCGGCTGCGTCGGTCAGCGGCAGCTCAATTACCGTGCCCTTTAACCCTGCGGGCAAGACGGACGCACAGATCACAGCATTGCTGTCAGGTCGCACATTAGCAGGTAATTCCTTTAATTCCGGCACCACAGTCAACGGCGTGACTTTGCACAAGGATATTCATGGTGTTGTTACCTCGGTGACGCTAGGTCTGACCTCGGCGCCGACCTCCAATTTGGTAGAAAGCTTCCGTTTGTTGTCTCCCATGACCTATGGCGGCAATATGAATAATATTGGCAATGTGGGTGGAAATACCACCGGAAGCTCGGGCTACAGCGCAAGCTTTAATGACAGTTTCTTTAATGACTCCGAAGGTTTTGGCGGCACCAACGGCCAAGCCGCTGCTGATAACACGGGTGGACGCGGTAACAATGGCGGCATTGGTGGCAACGGTAGCAATGGTTTGCCTGCGAACTTTTGGCTGATTTACGACTTTGCGTCAGCTACTGGCGGGTTGACCATGGCCACGATTGACATGGTGCTGGGTATCAACGAGTTGGCAGATGCCATCGAAAAGTCGGCCGAAGCGGTACTGAACCTGGCGGCAGATGCCGTACCTCCGGTGCAGGCTACGATCGGTTTTGTTGGTATCAATCCAGTAAAACTTGTGGTTGATGCCGAGGCGGTTGCAGAGTCGATCACCGAGGTCGCTAATCAAGTTGCGAACACGGTGAAAAACTCCATTGGTCTGGCTTTTGCCATTTCTGATCTGGCGCTGGCTACGACTAACCTTGCATTGTGGCAAGGAAAGCTGAATGACGGGCTGGCTGGATTAGGTGGTGGCGGCGGTGGTGGCGGGTCTGCGAGCGCGGGAGCAGATTTCTTTGGCGGTGGTGCTGGTGGCGCTGGTGGTAACGGTGGCGCCGGTGCGCTGTCTATCAGCGACGGTGGTACCGGTGGCGATGGTGGCTCCGGCGGTGCAGGTGGCTTCGGTGCTGGCGGCGGTGCCGGTGGCGCAGGAGGCGCTGCGGGTGCTAATGGCAATGCGGTAGCTGGTGGTGCCGGTAGCGGCGGCCAGGGCGGCTTCGGTGCCGGAAGCGGTGCCGATGGCGATGGCATGTTCGGTGGCGGTGGATCGGGTCTGGGTGGCTCCATTTTTGTGCGCGACGGCGGTACCTTGATCATTTCGGGCAACTCGCATTTCCAACGTAACTACGTGGCGGGCGGCAGCACCGTGAGCCAGTTTGGCCAGGCCGGTGGCGCAGCGGGTACCGACTTGTTCATCATGAAGGGCTCCAACATTCACCTTGAGCCGGGCTTGGGGAACACCATTCAGTTTGATGGCACGATTGCCGACGACAGCGCCGCTACCGATGGTGGCTACCAGTATGCGGCTGGCGACGGTGCGGACATCCATATCGGCGGCGCCGGTGGTTTGGTGGTTTTCAATGGTGCAAACACCTACTCGGGCAACACCATTTTGGAGGGTGCAACCCTGACTGCATTGGTTGGTGTAGGTGTGAATGACTTGTCCTTGATTCGCTTTAACGGCTCAGGCACGATGCTTACGGGCAACGACTTGGTTAACAACACGGTCACCAGTACCTTGTCGCTGGCAAGCGTGGGTACCTTTTTGCTTCAAGAAGACTACCTGCGCCGTGCCGGTCTGGATCCCTCTGAGACTGCATGGACCGGTTCGGGCGGTTTTGCATCTGGGCTCACTACCGGCGTGACCGTGAATTTGGGCGCGCTCGACGACCAGGGGCATGGTCAACAACTGGTGTGGGGCCGCGATGGTTTCTTTGTGCAGTCGGACCGTGACACCACCGGTGCAGCCACCCAAGGTGTGTTGACCTTTGGCTCAGAGCAGTCACGCGGCGCGGTTTTGTTTACCAACGATGTTGAACTCGATGCAAATGTGGTTCGCGTTGCGGTTTACAACAACGGAAATTTGGCGACTTCGCAAGCCACCTTGTCAGGCAGTTGGGCCAATACCAATGGCACGTCCAGCATGCTGATCGTAGGTGATTCCAGTACCAATTCGCCTTACAACGGCACTTTGTTCATGACAGGTCAGAGCAGCTTGGACACCGTTGTGGTGGCCGGCGGTACTTTGTCTACCTACAACGCTGCAGGCGATGCAGGTACTTTGTTCAAAACCACGAGTGATCTGTTTGTCTTGGCGGACCGAAACAACGAGGGCGCGCAGACGCGTGTGCATTTGTTCAACAACGAGTCGTTGCACAGCATCAATGTGTTGGGTGGCGGTATTGTGGCCACCACACAGTCGCTGTCAACCTCGGGCGACATCAACAACTTTGGCAACCTAGCGGTGTTGGGCGGCCATTACGAGGACTACCTCGCCAGTATGAGTGCAGAAGCCCGTGCCGCAGTGCTTGCTACTTTGGGTATGAACTACTTGCCCGAGGGCTATTCGGACTGGAACGGGCAGTTGACGGTTGGCGGAACCCTAACCAACAGCGGCGCTGTATTCCAAACCGGCAATGTGGATGCAGGAACGCTGATTAACCACGGTTTGTGGGTGGGTGCTGGTAATTTGGTGGCACGCAACGGTTTAACCAATGACGGCCTTATCAATTTGCAGGGCAACTTCTCTACCACTCTGGATTTGGTAAACGACGGTGCTTTGGATTTGACGGGTAACCTGACAGTTGGCCGTGATTTGCAAAACAATGCCGCACGCAGCCTTACCGTCATTGGCAATACCAGTGTGGGACGTGACCTGAATAATGCAGGTACCGTAGGTCTGACCGGTAATCTCTATGTTGGCCGCAATTTGACCAATACTGGCACGTTCAACGTCGAGGGTACTACCGCAGTAGTGTCGAACCTCACCAACACCGGTGTGGTGGGCTTGACGGGCAACGTCTCCATCGGTGGATCTTTGCAAAACAGCGGTCTGATGACCATTGTGGGGAATACGCATGTGCTTGGCAACGTTGCCAACAGCGCCACCAAGACGTTGGCTTATACCGGCGATTTCACAGTCGATGGCAGCCTCACCAACAATGGCACATTGGCCGGAGTTGGCAATGGCACGACGACGATCGGTTGGAATTTGATCAACGCTTCAGGAGCCATATTTGGCTTGGAGAGCGATCTGGTGGTGGGGGGCTACATATGGAATGGCGGCACGATGGGTGTGACGGGCGATACCTCTGTGGGCTCTAATGTCACCAACTCGGGATCGATGAGTCTTACTGGCGCCCTGAACGCAGGTGGTTTCTTGCGAAACAGCGGCACGCTGAACATTGTCGGTGACACGCATATCGTTGCGAGCGTAACCAACGACGCGACCAAGTCCTTGACCTATACCGGTGACTTCATGACCGATGGAAGTCTCGTCAACAGCGGCGCGCTCACTAGTTATGGAAACGGCACAATGACAGTCGGTGTGAACTTGACCAACGCATCAGGTGCTACCTTGGGCTTGCAAAGCGATTTGACAGTGGGCGGCTATTTACAAAATGCCGGCTTTGTGGTCGTGACGGGCGATACCTTGGTGGGGTCGAATGTCACCAACTCTGGAACGATGTCCCTTACGGGCGCCCTGAGTGCAGGTGGTTATCTGCTCAACAGCAATAGCCTGACGGTACATGGGGACACGAGCGTTGTCGGCAATGTCACGAATGCGGTGGCGTCTACCTTTGCATTGACGGGAAATTTGACTGTGGGCGGTTCGCTGAGCAATAGCGGTACCCTGACAAACCATGGCAACGCCACAGTATCTGGCGTGTTCATTAATGGCGGCGTTTATGCAGTGCAGGGCAACACCATTGTGACGAGCAATGCAAGCAACACGGGTGTTGTGTCGCAAACGGGTAATTTCTCGACCGCAGGCAATTTGACTAACGATGGTTTCTGGGGCTTTGGCGGGTTGGCGCAACAAGTGTCTACTAACACCCTTAGCGGTTCAGGCACTTTCTGCTTGTCCACGACAGTCGACTGCGTCGGCGGCACGGCGCAAACAGTGACCTTGAGCGTTGCGTCTGACTCTGCATTCGATGGCCTGTTCGCTGGCAGCGGTAGTCTGATCAAGACGGGTGAGGGCACCTTAGTATTGACTGGAGATCAAACCTTCTCTGGCGGACTGCAGATCAACGGTGGCACGGTGGTAGCAGGCGGAACCATGAACGATGTCTTGGACATCACTGTGGGAACCGGCGGAACCTATTCGGTGGAAATGACCGATACCGTACGCTCTATCGTCAACAACGGCAACCACTCGGTCATCCTGAATGCAGACTTGACGACAACGGCTGGTTTTGCGAATAACGGTCGCTTGGTCGTCAACGGGGACATGGTTGTCAACGGTTTAAGCACCACTTGGGAGCGTACTCTCAACATGGGAACCGGTTTTACGGGCTCTACCAACGGAACTGTAGCCATCGCCGATGACACCATCTTCCATTTGGTACAAGTCGGAAACACCACCTACCTAGGTAGCTTTACGCGGAGCAATGATGCTTCGGCGCTGGTGAAAGAAGGCGCTGGTACCCTGACCCTGAGTGGTCTGGTTGATCTGCGCTACGTCACAGTCAGCGCGGGTGGATTGAATCTGGGTGCCGCGAACATTTTGAGCACGGACGCCATCGTTACGGTTGCCGGCCGCGCCAATCTCTCGCTCATCACTGGCAATCAAACGATTGCCCAGTTGTTGGGTCTCGGAACCATTAACCTCGGCACCAACAACCTTACTATTGAGCACGGCGGCAACTTCGGTGGCACCGTAACCGGTTCGGGTCAGGTTGTCGTTAGCGGAGGCACCTTCGCTTTGGCAAATACGGCCAACTTGAGTGTTCCGAGCCTCAATGTTGCTAGCGGCAGCTCGCTTACCCTGGGTACCGACACGACCTCGACTGTTGAAGTGCACACCACAAGCGGTACCGTGCAGATAGCAGGTGACTTGAGAGGTTCCGGCACTATCTTTGGTGCTACCTTTATCCGTTCGGGCGGCCATTTGATGCCAGGCTACTCGCCCGGAACCATTACGTTTAACAATGGTTTGACGCTTGAAGGTGGTTCTACAACTACCCTTGAGATTGCTACCACAGGCACAACTGCTGGCACCGACTTTGACAGTGTGAAGATTGAGTCGGGTAACGCGTTGACGATCCAGCCAAGTGCCAACTTGCAGATCAAGGCTTATGGCGCTTATAACAATGGTGATCTGGCCATGGGTGAGGTCCGAAAGTTCTTTGCCTTCGACGCTGGCAAGGTGACTGGCACCTTTGGTTCAGTGTCCATGTTGGACGCTACTGGCGCTGCGGTGCCTACCGCCCACATTGCCATGAACCTGGCAACCGGCAGTGTGGTTGGACTGGGCAACCGGGCGCTTGCTGATGTGACTGCAACTGCTACGTCCGGTAATGACCGCGCCGTCTACAGCGGATTGTTGCAATCCACCAATGGAGGCGTAGGCCAGTTCTACGGTGGCCATTTCGTGGAATGCTTGACGAATGCCATGGCTACGTCCAATAGCACCCGTGCCGTATTCAATGCCTACAACCCCGAGCTGTACCAGTCTCTGAGCGATGTGTCGCAAGACGCAGCACAGTCGGCAATGCCAACCTGGAAGTCGGGCTATGTGGGACAAGATGCTTTCTTGGCCTTTGCGGGTAACTCTACTAAAGCCACGGTCGGTGCTGACGATCACCAAGCTTTTGGTACCAACCTTACCTCTAGCAACGTGGGCTACGTGCGTGCACTGGGCGACGTAAGTTTGATGCTGACCATTGGTAACGTCAACGCGAAGACTGAGGCTGACAAATTTAGCGGTTCGGGCAACGGTTTGAACGCCAGTGTCTCGCTCTTGGGTCGTGTTTCCAGTTTGGAAAATACCGCCTGGCATGTGGGCCTTGGTATGTCCAGTCTGAAGCTTGACGGTACACGCACCTATATGCCGGGTACTAACTACGCCACTGATATGAAGTACAACGGAGTCGGCGTGCAGTCAACGCTTGTGGAAGCCGGTCTTGAAACCAAGCGCAGCTTTGGTGTTGCCTCCTACGTTATGGGTCGTACTTCATTGGGTATGGGCTCTACCAACCGCGATGGTTTCAGCGAGACACGTGCGGCGGCCGGACTTGATGCTATGACTTTGAAGAGCACAACGACGTCTTACACATTGTTTGACGCTGCGATGGAAGTCGGTACCAAAGTCGCAGCCACCACTGACTGGTACGGTTCGTTGGGCTTGCAATCTTCGGGTTCGAGCAAGCAGCTATCTGCAAGCTATGACAATAACCAGGCGTCTGTTAACGTGGACGCTAACTCGGCTCTCGCCGCTACCAGCAAGTACATGACAGGTCTGCGCTATCGCGATGCGAAGGGTTACTCCTTTGAGGCGGCGGTGGGTGGAACACGTGGTTGGGACAACAAGACCAGCACGCAGGCCAATGTGACTTTCTATATGCCGTTCTAAAGTACCCGGCGCTCACGGACAAGGGGGCCAATTTTGGCCCCCTTGCTTTATTTAAAACACTTACTCATCCTTTTCATGACCCTACGTTCCCTGTTTAAAGTTCTTTTGTCTGCCCTTTGGGGTTTTGGTTTTACGATGGGCGCGACAGCCCAAAATTTGGATATCACCGATCTAGACAGCCAGAAGGTCAAGGACGCTGTATTGCTGGACGCGCGCAAGCAGGGCCTGGAAAAGCAGCCCGACGTGCAAGCCGCACTTAAACTAGTGCAAGACAGTGTCTTGTTGCGCGCATGGGAGCAGCAATTGCTGAAAAACAACCCCATCACGCAAACACAGCGTGATGCCGCCTACAAAGAATATTTGGTCCTGCTCGGAAGCAGCGAATACCGCATCAACCACATTAACCCGCCAGATGCCGATCAGGCGCAAACCTTGATAGCGCGACTGCAAGGTGGTTTGGCCTGGGACAAGGTGGAAATTACTTCATCGACCAATGCCGCGACAAAGATCAAGGCCGATAAGACGGACTGGGTGAACTTGGCGGCCGTTCCGTTAGAGTTCCGCGAAGCGATCAAATTACTCAAGCCGGGTCAGGTGTATCCCACGCCCATCAAAAACGCCAATGGTTGGCACATTGTGGGTCTGAGCGAAACCCGCCCATTAAAGGCGCCGACGCTGGAGCAGGCTAAAGCGGCGGTGGACAAACTGGCCGAACGAAAAATGGTCAAAGACAAACTTTTGGCCTTAGTGCCACATTAAGGCAGGTATCCCATGTTTAAAAAAATCATTCCTCTGGACTCCAAGCTGCATGCAGGCAAAAAGTTCCGCACCAACTTCGGTTTTGGCTTTACCCGTCAACAACATCTGGCCTTGGTATCTTTGCCGGAGTTGCCAAAAGTGGCGGGGAATTACCCCATACTTTTTATCAAGAAGCCTGGCACAGAAAAGTTTTCGCCAGTTGCGTTGTTGGGCACCGAGCCGAATGAAAACCTGTACGTCGACGCCGACGGTGCATGGGCGCAAGGCGCCTATATTCCGTCGGCCTTTCGCCGCTACCCTTTTGTCCTGGTAAAAACTGCGACCGAGGGTATGACCGTATGGATGGACGACAATCCGGAATTGATGGATTCGCCAGACGGGGTAGAGTTATTTTTAGCCGACGGCACAGAGACCGAATTCTTAGCGAAAAACAAGGAATTTTTGGTCGAACTCTTGAAGGCCGACATGATGACCGACGCTTTTTGCGAAAAGCTGGCCGCGCTTGATCTTCTGGTGCCTGGTAGCCTGGATATTCGTATCGGCTCAGACCTGAAAAAATTCTCTGGTTGTTTTGTGGTTGATGAAAATCGCTTGAATGCTTTGTCGCCGGAGTCGTTTCAAAGCTTGCGTGATTTGGGTTTTGTGGGCTCTATTTATGCCCACCTTTTGTCAGTCAATCTGATTGAGAAAGTCGTTGCACGCAAAGTGGCAGCTGTCGCGCAGGCGCAACAGAAGCAAGCGGTATGAACTTCTTAGCTCAGGCGTTCTGTTACGGGTGGGCCTGTCCCCTGTCTTGAAACAACGAACCGTCGGGCGGCGTATGCTGCCGTGATCGCGTACCAATGAAAAAGGGGACAAGGCCGAAAGGCCTTATCCCCTTTTTCCTGTGCGCTAGGTCTTGTTCAGGCGAACACCCCCGCCTTCTCTTCCATACGCGCCGACACTTCACCGAGGTGGTGCAAGCTGTCGCCAAAGGTCATTTCCATCTGGGTGAGCTTCTTGAAGTAGTGGCTAACGATGTACTCGTTAGTCACGCCAATGCCGCCGTGCAGTTGCACCGCTTGTTGGCCGACAAAGCGCATGGACGAGCCGAGTTGGTACTTGGCGCGGGCCATTGCCGCACGGCGCTCTGGTGCAGGTGCATTAAGTTTGAGGCTGGCGTAGAAGCTCATGGAGCGGGCCAACTCCAATTGCATTTTCATGTCGGCCGCACGGTGGCGCAGGGCCTGAAAGCTGCCAATCACGGCGCCAAACTGCTTGCGCGTCATCAGGTATTCGGCGGTCACGGTCATGGCTTTGTCCATCACGCCCACGGCTTCGGCGCAGGTGGCGGCAATGCCGATGTCCACGGCGTGCTCCAGCGCGCTCAGGCCGTCCAGAGTCACCAAGCTTGCGCTGGCGTGGTCGAAGTGCACTTCGGCGGCGCGGCTGCCGTCTTGCGTGCCGTAGCCCTGGCAGCGCACGCCAGTTTTGGCGCGTTCAACCAAAAACAAGGCGATTTTGCCGTCCAATTGAGCGCTAACCAAAAAGGCGTCGGCTTGGTCGCCCGCAGCCACCAGGCTTTTTTGACCCTGCAACTGGTAGCCACCACCCACGGCAGTGGCCGTGGTTTTGCAGACGTCGAGCGCATAACGCGCCCCGCGTTCCTGGTACGCCAGCACCACCATCGCTTCGCCGCTGCTGATGCGGGGCAGCCAAGTTGCCTTGGTGGCTGTGTCGGCGTAGTTGGCGACGACTGCGCCTGCGATCAGCGCATGGCTGAGCGGCTCGAGCACGATGCCGCGCCCGAGCTCCTCCATTACCACCATCCCTTCGACCGGGCCCATGCCTAGGCCGCCGCCGTCTTCCGGGATATAGAGGCCGCACAGGCCGAGTTCGGCCAGTTCGTTCCAGGCGGCGCGGTCAAAGCCGCCGGCTTTTTCGGTAGCGCGGCGGCGGTCGAAGCTGTAGCCCTTGTCCACCCATTTGCGCACCGCGTCGCGCAGTTGTTCTTGGTCGTCAGAAAAATCGAAATCCATGGTCTTGTCCTTGAGGTGGGGTTGTTGGCGGGAGCGCGATGCGCTTAGCCGAGCACGAATTGCGAAACGATGTTGCGCTGCACTTCGTTGCTGCCGCCGTAAATCGTGGTTTTGCGCATATTGAAATAGGTCGATGCCAAGGGTGCGCAATGGGCGTGGCCCACCGAGTCACCTTGCCAGCCGGCCTCCATGGCCTCGCGGATCAAGGGCAGGGCAAATGGACCAGCGGCGAGCATCATCAGTTCGCTGTAGCGCTGTTGAATTTCGCTGCCGCGAATTTTGAGCAAGCTGGCGATGTCCATGGTTTGCTTGCCGGCTTTTTCGCCGGCCAGCACGCGCAAGACCATCATTTCCAGGGCAATCACGTCCACTTCAAGCTTGGCGATCTCGTCACGGAAGCGGCTGTCGTCGAGCACGCCTTCGGTCTTGGCAATGCGCTTGAGGCGCTCAAGCTCGCGTTTGGCGCGGTTCACGTCGGCAATATTGGTGCGCTCGTGCGCTAGCAGGTATTTGGCGTAGTTCCAGCCCTTGTTTTCTTCGCCAATCAGGTTGTTGGCGGGCACTTCCACGTTGTCAAAAAAGACTTCGTTCACTTCGGCCGTGCCGTCGAGCAAGATGATGGGGCGCACGGTGACGCCGGGGGACTTCATGTCGATCAGCAAAAAGCTGATGCCGGTTTGGGGCTTGCCTTCGTTGCTGGTGCGTACCAGGCAAAAAATCCACTCGCCGTACTGGCCCAGTGTGGTCCAGGTTTTTTGGCCGTTGACGATGTATTTATCGCCCACGCGCTCGGCTTTGGTTTTGACCGAGGCCAGATCTGAGCCCGAACCAGGTTCGCTGTAGCCCTGGCTCCACCACACGTCGCCGCTGGCAATGCCGGGCAAAAAACGCTGCTGCTGCTCGGCGTTGCCAAAGGCCATGATTACCGGCGCCACCATTACCGGGCCAAAGGGCACGACGCGTGGCGCGCCGGCCAAGGCGCATTCTTCTTCGAACAGGTGTTTTTCAATCGCGCTCCAGCCTGGGCCACCAAAGGCTTTGGGCCAGGCGTGGCCTAGCCAGCCCTTTTTGCCCAGAATCTTGCCCCAACGCTGCATGTCTTCGCGCGTCAAGTGGATGGCGTTGTGCACTTTTTGCGAGATGTCGGCGGGCAGGTTTTCGTGAACCCAGCCACGAATTTCCTCGCGAAATTTTTGTTCTTCAGGGGTGAATGCCAAATCCATAGCGGGCGCTCCAAGTAATACGGTTGAGGTCCAAGGCGAACTGCCCCGTTTTTAGCACGATCGTTCTTTTTTATTTGTCCAACGTGCGACATTTTTTCGTGCCGCGCGGTTTTTAGGTGCGTGGATGGCGCTTGCGATAATGGCGCCTCTATGCAAAACAAGCCCCAGCCCCTGCCCATCGTCATTCTTATCTCGGGCGGCGGCTCCAACATGGCTGCCATCGTGCGCGCCGCGCAAAAAGAGGCCTGGGCCACGCAGTACGGCGCCCAGGTAATGGCGGTCATCAGCAACAAGGCAGACGCCGGAGGCCTGCGTTTTGCGCGCGAGCAGGGTATTGCCACCGAGGTGCTGGACCACAAAGCCTACGCCAGTCGCACGGACTTTGACCAGGCGCTTGCCGCCGCAATTGCCCGTTTTGATCAGCCAAACCGCCCGGCCTTGGTGGTGTTGGCCGGTTTTATGCGGATATTGACGCCCGGCTTTGTGGCGCAGCACGCAGGAAGGTTGCTCAATATCCATCCCTCGCTGCTGCCCGCATTTACCGGCTTGCACACGCACCAACGCGCCATTGACGCGGGCTGCAAATATGCCGGTGCCACCGTGCACCAGGTCAGCGCGGAGCTCGATGCAGGGACGATTCTGGAGCAGTCGGTGGTGCCCGTTTTGCCCGGCGACACCGAGCAAACGCTGGCGGCGCGGGTGTTGGCGACCGAACACACCATCTACCCGCGCGCCATCCGCAACTGGCTATCGGCGCAAGCACGCGCGTAGGCCGGGTCAGTAAGGCCTCAGCCCTGGGGCAGGTCGCCGATCTTCTGAAACCGGGGTTGCAAGTTTCCGTCAATATCAACGGTCTCGCCAAACATGGCCGCCGGGCGCACCCACAGGCCTTGTTCGCCATACAGCGCGCGGTACAGCGTCATGGGCTCCAGGCTTTCGCTGTGGCGCACGGTGCCCTCGACGCGGTACATCCCGCCCTTGTAATGGCGGTACAAACCGGGCGGCGTGCAGATCAATGGGGGGAGGTTTTCTTCGCTCATGGGACAATGCTCTTCTATGCATCCAAAAGCTCTATTAGAAGCCTGCGCCGAGTTGGTCCGGCTCACACTTAAATTTGACCATCCCGCTGACGCGATTGTTTCCCGTTTTTTCCGTGAACATCGGGGCCTCGGTCCCCGCGAGCGCGCCACGCTGGCCGAGACGGTCTACACCGTTTTGCGCAAAAAACTGCTGTTTGACCACCTCGCGCCCTCAGGCAGCGGCCCCAAAGAACGGCGCCTGGCGATTCTCGGCTTTTACGGCCCCGGCGATTTTTTGCGCAGCGCCCTGACCGAGCAAGAGACCAATTGGCTCGACGCCTGCGAAAAAGTCACCCCTGCCGACCTGATGGAACGCCATCGCCACAACTTGCCCGAGTGGCTGGTGCAGCCGCTCAAAGACCAGTTGGGCGACGAGTTCTGGCCGCTCGTAGAGCAACTTAACCGCGGCGCCGGACTCGATTTGCGTGTCAACGACTTCAAAGCCAAGCGCGCTGACGTACAAAAAGAGCTGGCCAAGGCCGGTATCAAGGCCGTTCCCACGCCTTATTCGCCTTGGGGCTTGCGCATTGCCGGCAAACCGGCGCTCAACAAGAGCGAAGGCTTTTTGCGTGGTGATTTTGAAGTGCAAGACGAGGGCTCGCAGTTGCTCGCACTGCTGCTTGACGCCAAGCGTGGCGAAATGGTGGTGGACTTTTGCGCTGGCGCGGGCGGCAAGACGCTGGCCATTGGTGCGGCCATGCGCAGCACCGGGCGCCTGTATGCGTTTGACACCTCGGCGCACCGGCTTGACTCCTTCAAGCCACGCATGGCGCGCAGCGGTCTGTCCAACGTGCACCCGGCGGCCATTGCCCATGAGCGCGACGACCGCGTCAAGCGTTTGTCCGGAAAAATCGACCGCGTGTTGGTGGATGCCCCCTGTACAGGCCTGGGCACGCTGCGGCGCAACCCGGACCTGAAGTGGCGTCAAAACCAGCAGGCAGTGGACGAAATGGCGGTCAAGCAGGCGGCGATTTTGCAAAGCGCCTCGCGCTTGCTCAAGTCGGGCGGCCGACTGGTCTACGCGACGTGCAGCGTCATGCCCCAAGAAAATGAGGCCATTGCGGTCGCGTTTTCCGAGGCGAACCCGGATTTCGAGCCCCTGGTAACCGGTGAGGTGCTCGCGGGCCTCAAGGTGACCGATGCCGCCAGCCTGTGCACCGGCGGCGAAAGCGGCCAGCAGTACCTGCGTCTGTGGCCGCAACGCCATGCAACCGACGGGTTTTTTGCTGCTGTTTGGCAAAAGAAGTAGCAAATTTCCCCGAAGTTGCGGGGGGTTACGTCAAAAATACAAAATTTGATAGCCAAAACCCCGCCGGACTTTTACAATAATGCGCATCAAAGTGTGCGCTAGCGCACGAAAACTTCGATGCGCTCGGTTTTTCTTATTTCTACTATAAAGAGACTCAATACCTATGCTGATGCCTGATTCGGTCGTGTTCAACGCGGTTCTGGAATGGTTGGCCCATGGAGCCCTGGCTTGGAGCTGGTGGCAAATTGTTTTGTTCACGCTGGGTGTGACACACATCACCATGATCAGCGTCACGGTGTTTTTGCATCGCCACCAAGCGCACCGCGCTTTGGATTTGCACCCTATCGCCTCGCATTTCTTTCGCTTCTGGCTGTGGTTGACCACCGGCCAGGTGACCAAAGAGTGGGCGTCTATCCACCGCAAGCACCACGCCAAGTGCGAGCAGCCAGACGACCCGCACAGCCCCCACGTCTACGGCATTCGCACCGTGCTGCTGCAAGGCGCCGAGTTGTACCGCGCTGAGTCCAAGAACAAAGAAACCATGGCCCGCTACGGCCACGGCACGCCAGACGATTGGATTGAGCGCAATCTGTACACCCGCTTTTCCTGGCAAGGCGTGGGCCTGATGCTGGTGGTCAACCTGTTCCTCTTTGGCGCGGCTGGCCTGTCGGTCTGGGCGGTGCAAATGGCGTGGACCCCCATCATGGCCGCCGGCATCATCAACGGCGCAGCGCATTTTTGGGGCTACAGAAACTTTGAGGCGCCAGACGCCAGCACCAATATTTCACCCTGGGGCATCATCATTGCCGGTGAAGAGTTGCACAACAACCACCACACTTATCCCACGTCGGCCAAGTTGTCGGTCAAGCCTTACGAGTTTGACATTGGCTGGATGTATATCAGCCTGATGCAAATGGTTGGTCTGGCCCGCGTGAAAAAGACGCCACCTAAGGCAGCCTATGGCGACATCCGCCCGGTGGCAGACGAGAGGACCCTTGAGGCGCTGATCGCCAACCGCTATGAAATCATGGCCGGTTACGCCAAGCAGATGCAGTTGACGGTCAACACCGAGCTCGCTGCCATGAAAGCGCGCAGCGCTGACTCCGCTGTCATCAAGGCTGCCAAACAATGGGCGCACCGCGACGCGGAAAAAGTGCCCGCCTCGGTCATCCCCGAGCTGGCGCTGGCCCGTGTGGCGTCTCCGGTATTGGACAAATTGGTCACCATGCGCGAAGAGTTGCGCCAGTTGTGGCTCAACACAGCAGTGTCGCGCGAGCAACTCACTGCGGATCTTGCCGCTTGGTGCCATCGCGCGGAAGACAGCGGCATCGCCACACTGCGCGAGTTTTCGGTCAAGCTGCGCGCAGCGCGTCTGGCCTAAAGCGCTGCCGGTCGAGCTCGCCCGTCAAGGGCGCAACCCCAAAATAAAAAGCCCTTGGCATGCGCGCAAGGGCTTTTTTGTATCTGTCGGGGCGCTAGCCGCTTCGGCCGGGAAGGTCAGGCGGTGAATTCAAAATACCGCTGAAAACTGAAAGCCAGCGTCGAAATCAAGACGGTGGCGCCAATAAACAGAGCGCTTGCCAATCCAATGACAGTGAACCAGCCGGTCTGTCCTGCGCCATCCTCTTCTTCGGCGCTCGGATTGAAGCGGTGGTTCCAGGTCGGCGCATCCATCAGGCCGTAGCGCAGTGCTGCAACCGCGCAGGCGGCAAATACAAAGCCAAACAAGGGTATCAGCACCCAACTCAAGGTGTCGTCCAAGCCCAGGCTGCGCGCCCGCTGCACGCCATACAGACCCAGCAACGTGGGCAGCAGGGCCAGCCCGCCCCAGGCGTCGTATCGGCCGGTCAGGTAAATGCGCTGCAAACCCAGTGGGCCGGTGATCAGAGTGGACCAGACGGCAATAGTTTTGTTTTTCATGCCGCCGATTGTGGCGCAGGCAGGCTGTTGCCAGCGCCAATCGCACATTCCATCAGCACGACGTCCAGCCAGCGTTCAAATTTCCAGCCGCAGTCGCTCAAAACGCCCACATGCTTAAACCCCAGCCCGGCGTGCAGGCCAATGGATGCCTGGTTTTGCGAGTCGCCAATTACGGCAATCAGTTTTCGAATGCCTGCGCGCTGGGCGCTGGCCATCAGCTCACCAAGCAGCAGCCGTCCCCAGCCCTTGCCTGCGGCTTTTGGGTCGAGATAAATCGAGTCTTCGGCCGAAAAACGGTAGGCTGGACGCGGCTTGAACCAGTTGCAGTAGCTAAAACCCAGCACTTGCTCCTCATTCTCCAGCACGAGGTAAGGCAGGCCTTTGGATAAAACATCGGCCCGGCGCGCGCGCATTTCGTCCAAGGTTGGGGGGGTAATTTCAAAAGTACCGGTGCCGGTCAGCACATGGTGTTGGTAAATCGCCGTGATTGCAGGCAGATCAAGGTCGTTGCTAGGGCGAATCAGGGGCATGGTTTGAGAAAAAGATATAATGGAAGGCTATTCTGAGTGTCGCTGGCCGGGTGGCCAGTTGCGTGTCTCAACTCTGAATTTTATGGTTGAAATCAATTTCAGCCACCCAAAGGAATAATCATGGTCGTCATTCGACTCGCTCGTGGTGGTGCTAAAGCCCGCCCGTTTTTCAGCATTGTCGTTGCAGACAAGCGTACCCGCCGTGATGGCCGCTTCATTGAGCGCATTGGTTTTTACAACCCGATTGCCACTGCCAATGAAGAGCGCATCCGCATCGCCCAGGACCGTCTGAGCTACTGGAAGGGCGTTGGCGCCCAAGCGTCTCCTACCGTGGAACGTTTGATCAACCAAGCCGCACACAGCGCAGCTGCGCCAGCAGCCTAAGTAAAAACTGGTCGTTAGGGCGACACCGTCGTCCCAACGCCCTTTTTATTGCCCCAACGCATGATCGCCGGACTCGAAACTGCTGAACTTCCAGCAGACGCCATCGAAGTAGGAAGAATTGCAGACGCCTGGGGCGTCAAGGGATGGTTCAAGGTGATCTCCTTCAGTCCCGAACCGGAGGCACTTTTTTCCTCCAAACGCTGGTTTCTTTTGCCGACCGAACGGGGTTTGAAAACCTTTGAAGGTGTGGCACGTTTAGCCATTAAAGAAGCCAAAGAACATTCCGACACCGTGGTGGCCTGCGCCCACGACGTGCTCGACCGCACCGCCGCCGAAGCTTTGCGTGGTGCGCGCATTTTTGTCGCCCGCTCTAGCTTTCCGACCGCCAGCACTGACGAGTATTACTGGGTTGATCTGATCGGCCTGGACGTAGTCAACCGCGCTGATGAGGCAATGGGCACCGTGCGCGAGTTGCTGTCCACCGGTCCCCAAACTGTGCTGGTGATGGACTATTTGCAAGACGGCAAAGTGCAAGAACGCATGATTCCCTTCGTATCCGCCTTTGTGGACGATGTGGATCTGAAGGCGCGGCGCATTCGCGTCGATTGGCAGCTCGATTACTGACCGCTCAAGCCATGCGCTTTGACGTGGTCACCCTGTTCCCTGAGATTTTTGCCCCGTTTTTGACCACGGGTATCACCCGGCGCGCCTACAGCTCTGGCGCGGTGGATGTGCACCTGTTCAATCCGCGCGATGTGGCCAGCGGCAACTACCGCCGCGTGGACGACCGCCCGTTTGGCGGCGGCCCCGGCATGGTGATGATGGCCGAACCGCTGGAAAAGACGCTTGACGTGATCGCGTCTGAGCGCGGACACCGCGCCAAAGTTGTCCTTTTTTCACCCATCGGCCAGCGGCTGGACCACAGTCTGGTGCAGGAATGGGCCAATAGCGACGGCGCTGTCCTCATTTGCGGGCGTTACGAAGGCGTGGACCAGCGTTTTATAGACGCCCATGTGGACGCGCAAATTAGCATCGGCGACTTTGTGCTCTCCGGCGGCGAGCTGCCGGCCATGGTGCTGCTCGACGCCGTGGCGCGCTTGCAGCCCGACGTGTTGGGCGACGCCGATAGCCATCACTTTGACAGTTTCAACCCAGCGCTCGATGGCTTGCTGGACTGCCCGCATTACACCCGGCCCGAAGCGTGGGCGGGGCAGGCCGTGCCAGAGGTGTTGTTGTCCGGCCACCATATCAATATCGCGCGCTGGCGCCGTGACCAGCAACTGCGGCTTACCGCCCGTCACCGTCCGGATTTAATAGCAGCGGCGCGTGCTGCAGGCAGGTTGACTGCGCAAGATGAAGACTTGTTGGCCAGCATTGCTATAATGGTAGGCTAACCGATCCTCTGCCTGGCCAAATGACGCTAAGCGATTCTGCTCAGAAGACATGGTGCCAATGGTTGGCGCCGGCGCACGCAAGATCACGAAAGAAGCTATGAACCTCATCCAAATTCTGGAACAAGAAGAAATCGCGCGTTTGGGTAAAACCATTCCTGATTTCGCTCCTGGTGACACTGTCATCGTCAGCGTGAACGTCGTTGAAGGTACGCGCAAGCGCGTGCAGGCCTACGAAGGCGTTGTGATTGCCAAGCGCAATCGCGGCCTCAACAGCGGCTTTATCGTTCGCAAAATCTCCAGCGGCGAAGGCGTGGAGCGCACGTTCCAGACCTACAGCCCGCTGATCGCTGGCATCGAAGTCAAGCGCCGTGGCGATGTCCGCCGCGCCAAGCTCTACTACTTGCGCGACCGCAGCGGCAAGTCGGCACGTATCAAAGAAAAACTGCCAGCCAAGAAGACTGCGGCTTAAACCCAGTCTGCGCTGTCAAAAACCGCCCTGGCGCAAGCTGTGGCGGTTTTTTTTCGCACACAAAATCCACCATTGCATTCACGTGCGAGCCTATTCCGAATGACACTCCCGGTAAGTTTTGACCCTCGTACAGTGCCGTTTCAGGCGGACGCCTCCGGTTTGCCGCCGGTGGCGCCCGAGCGGCTAACACCAGCGGCGCTGGAGCATCGCTTTGCGCAGGCCACGGACTGGGTACCCGAGTATCGCCACGAGCCGCGCATGTCAGAACGAAATCTGACTCCCGCTTCGGTGTTGATCGGACTGGTAATGCGCGAGCGGCCCACCGTGTTGCTGACCCAAAGAACCGCGCATTTGTCCAGCCACTCGGGCCAGGTGGCATTTCCCGGCGGAAAAGCGGACCCGGACGACGCGGGACCGGTGGCCACGGCGCTGCGCGAGGCACAAGAAGAGGTTGGGCTGGCTGCCGAGTTCGTGAAGGTGATCGGCAGCTTGCCCGACTACACCACGGGCAGCCGGTTTGTGGTGACGCCGGTGGTCGCACTGCTAGACCCTGGCTTGGTGTTGGCGGCTAACGCCTTTGAGGTGGAAACGATTTTTGAGGTGCCGCTGGACTTTTTGATGAATCCTGCCCACCACCGGCGCCACCAGTGGCACACGCCGTCGGGCACGCGTCACTGGTTGTCCATGCCCTACCACGATGGCCCGCACGAACGCTATATCTGGGGCGCAACCGCAGGCATGCTGCGCAATCTCTACCAGTTCCTGTCGCTTTAAGGTCGGGCCTTGGGGCGCTCTCTGGTGCGCGGTCGCTATGATGCAGGGCCATGAGCTTTCTCTCTATTCTCTTTGCCCTTTTGATTGAGCAGGCGCGTCCGCTCAAACCCGTCAACATGGTTCATGGGCGGGTGCGCAGTTGGGTGATTTGGGTGGTTCGCCATGTGGACACCGGCGAAATCCGCCACGGCTGGCTTACCTGGTCCATGGTGGTGCTCTTGCCGGTGGCCCTGAGCGCGGCGGTGCATTGGGCGCTGTGGTTTTCCTTGGGCTGGCTGGCGGTGCTCGCCTGGAACGTTGCGGTGCTGTACTGGACGCTGGGTTTTCGGCAGTTCAGCCACCATTTCACCGGCATCCGCGACGCGCTGGACGACGGCGACGAGGAAACGGCACGCAGGTTGTTGGCGCAGTGGATGCGCATTGACGCCAGCGATTTGCCGCGCAGCGAGATCGTTCGCCAGGTGATTGCGCACTCGGTGCTCAGCGCCCACCGCTATGTGTTTGGCGTGTTTGCCTGGTACTCCTTGTTGTCGGCTTTTGGTCTGGGCCCTGCGGGGGCTGTCATGTACCGCTTGGCGGAATACTTTTCGGTGGTGGTTCAACGCACGCCAACATCGACCAGTCTGCTGCTGAGTTCGGCCCTGCGCCGCACGGTCACGCAGGCCTGGAGCCTGATCGACTGGATACCTGCGCGCATTACTGCGCTGGGTTTTGCCTTTGTGGGCAGCTTTGAGGAAGCGATTGACCGCTGGCGCAAATACGAGCAGGTGCGCCCTGGTGACAACGACGGCATCGTGCTGGCGGCCACGGCCGGCGCGCTGAATGTGCAGCTCGCTCCTGACGATCTGCAGGGCGGCGCCCCCCTGGCGCAAACAGCCCATCTGCGCGCCGTGGTCGGCCTGGTGTGGCGCACCGTGGTGATGTGGATGGTGATTTTGGCGCTGCTGTCGCTGGCGCGGCTCTTGGGCTGACGCAACCCTCCTTGACCCGCTAGTAGCGTGTTTGCGAGAGTTCGGCAAACAAGTCGCCGTAGATCTTGTAGCGCGTGGGGCTGATTTCCACATCCGCCGTCTTGCCCTGGACGGCATTCAAAACCCCGCAACCCGGCTCATGCAAATGGCTGCAGTTGTAGAACTTGCAGGCGGTGGCCTGCGCGGCAATATCGGGCATCAATTGCGCCAGTTGCATGGGCGCTATGTGGTGCAACCCAAATTCCTGGAACCCCGGAGAGTCAATCAGCGCCGTGGTTTTGGCCGCATCCATCCAGTACAGCGTGGTGCTGGTGGTGGTGTGTTTGCCGGAATTGAGCGCGGTGGATATTTCTTGCGTCAGCACCTGGGCTTGCGGCACCCAGCGGTTGATGAGTGTGCTTTTGCCCGCGCCCGAGGGGCCCAGAATCAGGCTGGTTTTGCCTTGCAAGGCCAATGCGAGTTGCTCGTTGTCCGTGGGTTCGGGGGGCGTATGGCCATCGCTGGCGGGCGCGCGTGGCTTAAATGCCGTGGCCAGCACTGTGTAACCCATGGTGCGGTAGGGCGCCAGTCGTTGCCACGACCGGTCAAACAGGGGCGTGAGGTCGCGTTTGTTGAGCACGATGATGGGGCGAATTTTTTCGGCCTCTGCGGCAATCAGTGCCCGCGCGAGCTGGCTTTCGGAAAACTCGGGCTCCGCGCCCAGCAAAATAACCACCTGGTCCAGATTAGACGCAAAGGATTTGGTGCGGATTTCGTCTTGCCGGTAAAGCAGGTTTTTGCGGGGCAAGACCTTTTCAATCGTTCCTTCGTCTTGCGTGCTTTGCCACAGCACGCGGTCGCCCACCACGGTTTGGCTTTTTTTGCCGCGCGGGTGGCAAATGACTTTGCGCCCGTCCGGCGTTTCCACCCAGACGTGGCGGCCGTGGCCCGCAATCACCAGGCCGGGGTGCAGCGCTGCGGCGTCAGCCAATGTGTGGTCCCGCCGCGTTGGCGTCACCCAAGAGCGCATCCACCTTGAGCGCGCATTCAAAGTCGCTGTGCGAAATGCCCCGCACGTCATGGGTGCGCCAGCGCACGCTGCAGGTCTTGTAGCGCACCAGAATTTCCGGGTGGTGATCGTTCTGCTCGGCCAAAAAAGCAACCGCGTTCACAAAGGCCATGGTCTGCAAATAGCTCTTGAACGCGTAAGTTTTTTCAATGGACACATCCGCGCCGTCCCCACTCAGGCGCCAGCCCTGCAGTTGCGCCAGTTTGGCCACAATTTGTGGCGCCGTCAGCGCGTTGCGCACGGGGCGCAGTGAATCCGCCGTCATGCTGCACCGCCTTGGGTTGCCATTCGGCTCAGTCGCTGCATGGCCGGGGGATGCGAGTAGTAAAAGCGCACGTACCAGGGGTCGGGTGTGAGCGTGGTGGCGTTGTCCTCATAGAGCTTGAGCAGCGCCGATGACAGGTGCGCGCCGCTGGACTTCTGTACCGCATAGGCGTCCGCCTCAAACTCATGGCGGCGCGAAATCCAGGAAAAAACCGGGCCGATAAACGCGGTAAACGGCGGCAAAGCCAGCATGAACAAGAGCAGGGCCAACGCGTCATTGGCGTCGCCCAGATTGGGCAGCACGCCCAGGCCCGTATAAAACCACACCCGCGTGCCGAGCCAGCCCAAGAGCGCAAAGCCCAGCAGGCTCAAAGCGAATAGCGACAGCACGCGTTTGAGGATGTGGCGGTGGGCGAAATGCCCCAGCTCATGGGCTAGCACCGCATCCACCTCGTCGGCGTTCAGGCGCGCAAGCAAGGTGTCATAAAACACCACGCGCTTGGATGCGCCAAAGCCAGTGAAATAAGCGTTGGCGTGGGCACTGCGCTTGCTGCCGTCCATCACATAAAAGCCCTGGGCCCGAAAGCCGCAGCGCTGCATTAATGCCTGCACCCGCGCCGCAAGTGCAGCGTCTTCCAGAGGCTGAAATTTGTTGAACCAGGGCGCAATCCAGGTCGGGTAGACCAGCATGGTCAGCACGTTAAAACCCATCCACACGCCCCAGGTCCAAAGCCACCACGCTGGCCCCGCCGCTCCCATGAGCCACAGCACCAGCAGCAAGAGCGGTGTGCCAATAAGCAGCCCCAGCACCACCGACTTGGCCAGGTCTTGTAGCCAGAGCATGGGCGTGGTCTTGTTAAAGCCAAAGGCTTTTTCAATCACAAAGGTACCGTACAGGCTAAACGGAATGTCGATCACTGCGTTGATGGCTATGAACAGGCCCATCAGCGCGGCTTGCGACACCAGCCCCGGGCCCCATTGCTGCGCCACGAATTCGTTCAAGGCATTCAGACCGCCCAAGAGCGTCCAACCCAGCGTTACGGCCACGCCCCAGGCCAGTTCCAGCATGCCAAAACGGGTTTTGGCCACCGTGTAATCGGCCGCCTTTTGGTGGGCTGCCAGCGGTATGCGGCTGGCGAATGCCGCAGGCACCGCGCCACGGTGTTGCGCCACGTGGCGCACCTGGCGCGTGTCCAGCCAAAATTTAAGGCTCAGACTGCACATCAGCGCCGCAGCAAAGGCAAAGGTAAATATATTGGACGGATTGGCAAGGGCTTCGGGCATCGTCCGAGTTTAGGCCATCGGCGACAATCCACGCATGTCTGAAAACACCCCCTCTTTACCCAAATCCGATAAAAATCTCGTCTGGCTCGATTGCGAGATGACGGGCTTGAGCCCGGTGCAAGACCGCTTGATCGAAATCGCAGTTGTCGTCACTGGCCCGAACCTGGAAAACCGCACCGAAGGGCCGGTGTTCGTGATCCACCAGTCTGACGCGCAGCTCGACAAAATGGATGCGTGGAATAAGGGCACGCACGGCAAAAGCGGCCTGATCGACAAGGTGCGCGTCTCCACCACCACAGAGGAACAGGCGCAAACCGAGCTGCTCGCGTTTTTGACGCGCTTTGTGCCTGCGGGAGCTTCGCCCATGTGCGGCAACACCATTGGCCAGGACAGGCGCTTCCTTGTGGAATACATGCCCAAGCTCGAAGTCTTTTTCCACTACCGCAACCTCGATGTGAGCACCCTCAAAGAGCTGAGTCGGCGCTGGCGGCCTGAGGTCTATGCGTCTTTCAAGAAGCAGCAGCGCCACACGGCGCTGGCCGATGTGCACGAGTCGATCGACGAACTTGAGCACTATCGCACCCACTTTTTGAAGTTGTGAAATTGTCATTTGTCACAGAAATTAGGTAATAACCCGAATACGTGCCATAATTCAGGGCTTCGCTGGAACGACATTTAGGTACGTGCAGCGATTTTGTACATCTCCCTTCATTCACCGGGCCCCACGACATGGGCCCCCAGCGCTGATTGAACTCTTTTCAGAGTCAGAGCAGGTTCCGTTTGATGGTTGATGTTTTTTAACCATTGACGGAACGCCCACCTCTCGGGTGGCGTTCGCGTGTGAGAAATAAATGACTGATACTTTTGAAGTAACGGGCGAATTCGCGCCTGTTGAAAACCTTTCCATCGAATCCACGGACGTGGAAATGGCGTCTGCCGAAGTTCTGGTGGACGCTGTGCAAGAGCCCGAAGTACCCAACGGCTTTGTCGAACTCGCCCTGGCCCCTGAGCTGGTGCAGGCCTGCAAAGACCTGGGTTACACCCAGCCCACCGCTGTGCAAATGAAGGTGATTCCGCTGGCATTGCCCACTGCTGCTGCCAGCGCCAAAGCCGCAACCTACATTGACTTGATGGTCTCCAGCCAGACCGGAAGCGGCAAGACCGCAGCTTTCTTGCTGCCGGTGTTGCACACCTTGCTCAAGCAAGCCGCCGATGCCGAAGAAGCCGAGCGCCTGGAATACGAGCAAGCCGTGGCCGACGCTGCGGCCAAGGGCGAAGCCGCTCCCAAGCGCTCCAAGCGCAAAGACCCGACCAACCCCCGCAACTTCAAAGCGCCCACACCCGGCGCCCTGATCGTTTGCCCCACCCGCGAACTCGCCCAGCAAGTCGCGCATGATGCGATTGACCTGGTGCAGCATTGCCGTGGCCTGCGCGTGGCCAACATCGTGGGTGGCATGCCTTACCAACTGCAAATCGCCAAGCTGCAAAACGCCAATCTGGTGGTTGCAACCCCCGGCCGTTTGCTGGACTTGCAGCGTTCGATGCAGATCAAGCTCGACCAAGTGCAGTTTTTGGTGGTGGACGAAGCCGACCGCATGCTCGACCTGGGCTTCTCCGACGATTTGGCCGAGATCAACCAGCTCACGATTGACCGCAAGCAAACCATGATGTTCAGCGCCACCTTTGCGCCACGCATTCAGCAGCTCGCTGCCCGCGTGATGCGCGAACCCCAGCGCATCACCATCGACAGCCCGCAAGAAAAGCACGCCAACATCAAGCAAGTGCTGTTTTGGGCCGACAACGCGCAGCACAAGCGCAAACTGCTGGACCACTGGTTGCGTGACACCGGTATCAACCAGGCCATCGTTTTTGCCAGCACGCAAATCGAGTGCGACGGTTTGGCCAACGACTTGCAACAAGATGGCTTTGACGCCGTGGCCTTGCACGGCGCTCTGAGCCAGGGTCTGCGCAACCGCCGCCTGATGGCGCTGCGCCAAGGCCATGTGCAAATTCTGGTGGCCACGGACGTGGCAGCGCGCGGTATTGACGTGCCCACCATCACCCACGTGTTTAACTTCGGCTTGCCGATGAAGGCCGAGGATTACACCCACCGCATTGGCCGCACGGGCCGTGCTGGACGCGATGGCTTGGCAATTACCTTTGCCGAAATGCGCGACCGCCGCAAGATTTTTGACATCGAAGCCTATACCCGCCAGCCCATTAAGGCCGAAGTGGTGCCAGGCCTGGAGCCGCAGCAACGCATGCCTGAATCGCGCCCGAGCGCCGGTTTTGGTGGACGCAATGGTGGCGGCGACCGTGATCGCAAATTCAGCAGTGGCCCGCGTGAAGGCGGCTTTGGCGGCAACCGCGGTGGTTTTGCCGACCGCGCACCTGCCGGTGGTAACCGTGATTTCGGCGGAAATTCGCGCGATTTCAGCGGCGCCGCACGCGAAGGCTTTAGCTACGAGCGCAAGGGCGGTTTCAACGACCGTTTCAACTCGGGCCACAACCCTGGCAACGCCGCTCCTCGTGGCAACTTCCCACCCCGTGGCGACTTTGCCCCGCGCGGCGATTTCGCCCCCCGTGGTGACTTTGCGCCTCGCAACGACGCACCCCGTGCAGATTTCGCCCCTCGGGGTGATTTCGGCGCGCCGCGCGGCGATTTTGCTGCCCGCAAGCCTGCTTTTGGCAAGCCCACCGGCTTTGCCAAACCCGGCAACGGCGGCAAGGTGTTTGTGCCCCGTGACGCCAAAAAGCGTCCCACGCGCAACGCAGACTAATACCGCGCGAGCGGGTTGCTAGTTCAGGCCATGCCGTTGCGGCGGGCCAGTTCTACAAACAAAGCGGCCTGATCCAAACCGGACAGGCCGTTTTTGTTTGCGTCAGCGTAAAGCTGCTCCAGCAGGCTGGTGACCGGCGCGTCAAAACCAAGTTCGCCCGCCGTGGTCATGGCGTTGCGCATGTCCTTGAGTTGCACGCTCATGCGCCCGCGCGGCGCAAAGTCGCGCTCCACCATGCGCTGGCCGTGGAATTGCAGAATGCGGCTGTCGGCAAAGCCACCAGTGATGGCCTCTTTGACCTTGGCCATGTCGGCGCCGCCTTTGTCGCACAGCAGCAAGGCCTCGGCCACTGCGCCTATGGTGATACCCACAATCATCTGGTTGGCCAACTTGGCCAGTTGGCCGCAGCCGTGGGGCCCGACCAGCGTGGCGCGGCCCAAATGGGCCAAGGCTTCCATCGCTTCGTCCAAATCGCTTTGCGCGCCACCGGCCATAATGGCCAGCGTTCCTTGTTCGGCGCCCAAGGTACCGCCGGAAACCGGTGCGTCCAGGTAGCGCACGCCCACCGCCTGCAGTGCCTGCGCGTGGGCGCGGGCTTGCGCAGGCGCAATCGACGACATGTCCACCACCAGGCTGCCCCGGCGCAGGGCCGCCAGGTTGTGCGGATCGAGCAACACGGACTCGACCACGTCGCCATCTTCGAGCATCGTGATGGTCAAGTCAGCTTGCGAAACAGCCTGCGCGGCGCTGGCATGGGCTATGGCGCCCAGGTCCAGCAGCGGCGCGGCCTTGGCGGCAGTGCGGTTCCAGACATGCACTTCCAGACCGGCTTCGCACAAGCGCCGCGCCATGGGCAGGCCCATCAGGCCCAGGCCGAGAACAGCGACTTTCATGGGGGCTTCCTTACATCAGTAAATGTTCACCGGCGTTGTCGCCGCCCAGGGTGACGTAGTTGACCTTGCGGATGTCCATCAGCTTTTTGCCACCCGAGTAGCTGATCGAGCTTTGCACGTCTTGCTCCATCTCAATTAGCGTGTCGGCCAGCTTGCCCTTGATGGCTTCCAAAATGCGCTTGCCTTCGACGTGCTTGTATTCGCCCTTGTTGAAGTCGCTGGCCGAGCCGTAATATTCTTTGTAGAGCTTGCCGTCCACTTCGACGGTTTGGCCGGGCGACTCTTCGTGGCCGGCAAACAGCGAGCCGATCATGACCATGGACGCGCCAAAGCGGATGCTTTTGGCAATGTCGCCGTGGTCGCGGATGCCGCCGTCGGCAATGATGGGCTTAGTGGCCACGCGCGCGCACCATTTGAGCGCGCTGAGCTGCCAGCCGCCGGTGCCAAAGCCGGTCTTGAGCTTGGTAATACACACCTTGCCCGGGCCGATGCCGACCTTGGTGGCGTCCGCGCCCCAGTTTTCCAGGTCAATCACCGCCTCGGGCGTGCCCACGTTGCCCGCGATGATGAAGCTGCCTGGCAGCTTTTCCTTGAGGTAGGTGATCATGTTTTTCACACTGTCGGCGTGCCCATGGGCGATGTCGATGGTGATGTAGTCGGGCGTCAGGCCCAGTGCGACGAATTGGTCTACCGTGTCGTAGTCGGCCTTTTTAACGCCCAGCGAGATGGACACGTACAAGCCCTTGGCCGCCATGTCCTGGGCAAAGCGCACATTGTCCAGGTCAAAGCGGTGCATGACGTAAAAGTAGCCGTTTTGCGCCAGCCAGACGCAGATGGGTTCGTCCACCACGGTTTTCATGTTGGCCGGTACCACCGGCAGGCGAAAGCGGCGCGCGCCGAGTTCTACACCGGCGTCACATTCCGAGCGGCTTTCGACGCGGCATTTGCGTGGCAGCAGAAGAATGTTGTCGTAGTCAAAAATTTCCATGGCCCAAGGCTCCAAAAGGTTGAATCAGTTCGGGGCACTTGGATTGGAACCGGCAAAAAAATACCGGGTGCCAAATGCTTGGGCCCGGTGATTGATTTTACGCACGCAAATGGGTCGGGCGCCGGAGTGCCCCGTTTGGGCCTCAAGCCGCCGTTGCGCCCGGGCGCAAAACGGCTTTGGCAGCGGATGCAGTCACTCCGTAGCTCAAGACTTGGCGTCGGGGGGCGGTGCCTGGGGACGGTCCGCGCCGCTGTCTTCCGGTTTGGCGTCGCCCAACACGGTTTTGAGCGGACAAAAGCTGACAGCAGGGCATTGGCTGCAGGTGGCGATCACGGCAATGGGGCAAAGTGTCATAGCGTTCTCCTGGAAGTGGGCATGGTCTGGCAATCGCTTTGGCGCCGGTGTGTTGCGTGGGTTTGCGGCGCTGGCCTTGCGCCACAAGCCGCCATGCCCGATCGGTGCCAAAGACGCAGTAGGGGTATAGCACCCTTGGTTTCGGGTCGCAAGGACGCCGTTGGTGCTGAAGGTCAAGCAAAGTCAGTCAATGAAGCGGTGCAGCGGCCTATTGCACATAGTTTGCGCTTGCGCATGCTTTGGCCGCTAGCGTACGGGTTTTGCGGCGGGGCGCGGTACTGCGCTGGATCACTTTTCAAAACGGGTTAAAGGTTTCTAATTCCGGCATCGTTGTACGGAGAACTTATGCGCGTGGAAGGTGTTGGCCCTGGGGCCGAAGAGTTGGCCACGGGATCGGACGCAGAGAGGCTTCGCTTGTCGCCCCAGCGGCTGTACCAGTCTTGTGATCCAGCCGAATTTTCTTTCCAGAGCACGGCAGAACTGGAGAGTTTGGGTGAATTGATGGGCCAAGCGCGCGCGGTGGAGGCGGTGCGGTTTGGGGCGGGAATTCGCCACGAGGGTTACAACATTTTTGTGCTCGGTCCGGCGGGCGTGGGCAAGCGCAGCATGGTGGGCCAGTTTTTGGCAGAAAAGGCGGCCACCGAGTCGCCTGCGGCCGACTGGTGTTATTTGAATAATTTCGGCCAGACGCACAAGCCGCGCGCCTTGCGCCTGCCGCCCGGGCGTGGGACCGAGTTGCAACAAGGCCTGGCGCAGCGGGTGGAGTACTTGCGCACCGCCATTCCCGCGCTGTTTGAGAGCGAGGAGTACCGCGCCAAGGCCGAAGCGATTCAGCGCGCCTTTAGCCTGCTACAGGACAAGGCGCTCAAGGAACTCGGTGACGATGCGGTCAAGCAGCAGGTGGTGCTGATCCGCACGCCCAGCGGCTTTGCCTTTGCGCCCACCCGCAACGAAGAGGTGCTGGCACCCCAGGACTACGACAAGCTGCCGGCACAAGAGCGCGCGCGCATCAGCGCCACCATTGCCGAGCTGCAGCAGCGCCTGGAAAAAATCCTGAGCCATATTCCGCAGTGGATGAAAGAGCGCGGCGAGCAACTCAAGCAGCTCAACCGCGAAACCACGCGCGCGGTGGTGGTCCATGTGCTGGACGAATTGCGTGCCCGGTTTGCGGGCCTGGCCGAGGTTTTGGCGCACCTGGATTTGGTACAGCAAGACATGATCGAGAACGCTGACGACTTTCGCAGCGACGAAGAGTCGGCCAACTTGTCGGGCCTAGCGGTCGTCACGCGCAAGAGCTTTCACCGCTACCAGGTCAATGTGTTGGTGGGCAACGGCGTGCACGTGGGCGCCCCCATCGTGAGCGAGGACAACCCCACCTACGCCAACCTGATGGGGCGGGTGGAGCATATTGCGCAGCTCGGGGCGCTGGTCACCGACTTCACGCTGATCAAGCCGGGCGCGCTGCACCGCGCCAACGGCGGCTATTTGCTGCTTGATGTGCGCAAGGTGCTGGGCCAGCCTTTTGCCTGGGATGCGCTCAAGCGCGCACTCCAGGCGCGCGAGATTCGCCTGGAGTCGCTCGCGCAGATGGTCAGCCTGGTGAGCACGGTGTCGCTGGAGCCCGAGCCGATGCCGCTGGACGTAAAGATCGTCTTGTTTGGCGATCGGATTTTTTACTACCTATTGCAGCAATACGACCCCGATTTTGGTGAGCTGTTCAAGGTGGCGGCCGACTTTGAGGAGCGCGTCGCACGATCGCCCGAGAACCATTTCCTGTACGTCCGCATGCTGGCCACCCTGTGTGCCAAAGACAATCTCTTGCCCCTGGACCGCAGCGCGGTGGCCCGGGTGATTGAGCACAGCGCGCGCCTGGTGGGCGACGCGCTGCGCTTGAGCACGCACATGCGCAGCGTGGCCGATGTGCTGCAGGAAGCAGACTTCTGGACGCGCGAGGCGGGTTTGCCAGTTACGGGCGAAAAGCAGGTGCAGCAGGCCATTGACGCGCAGATTCGCCGCCAGGACCGGCTGCGTGACCACTTGCAAGAGGCGATTCTGCGCGGCACGCTGATGATCGATACCGCCGGTGCCGTCGTGGGGCAGGTCAACGGCATTTCGGTGCTGCAGCAAGGCGACTTTGCCTTTGCGCAACCGATCCGCATCACCGCCACCACCCGCCTGGGCCGCGGCGAGATGGTGGACATTGAGCGTGAAGTCAAGTTGGCCGGGGCCCTTCACAGCAAGGGCGTGTTGATCTTGTCCGCGTTTTTGGCGGCGCGTTATGCGCGCAACCAGCCACTGTCGCTGGCCGCCAGCCTGGTGTTTGAACAATCCTATGGTCTGGTCGAGGGCGACAGCGCATCGCTGGCCGAGTTGTGCGCCTTGTTGTCCCATTTGGCCAATGTGCCCGTGCAGCAGTCGCTGGCGGTCACCGGCTCGGTCAACCAGTTCGGGCAGGTGCAGGCGATTGGCGCCGTCAATGAAAAGATCGAGGGTTTTTTTGACATCTGTGCCGCGCGCGGGCTCAGTGGCAGCCAGGGCGTGCTGATTCCTGCCAGCAACGCCGTGCACCTGATGCTGCGCAAAGACGTGGTTGCGGCGGTGGCGGCAGGGCGGTTCCACGTGTACGTTGTGGACCATGTGGACCAGGCGATTGCCGTGTTGACTGGCCTGCCAGCGGGCCACGCTCTGACCAGTGGGCAGTTTGCGCCCGATAGCGTCAACCACCGCGTGGCGGCCCGTATTTCCGACCTGGGTAAGTTGAGCAAAGCGCTGCCCAAAGAAAGTGAAAAGAATAGCGGGATGCGCCGCCGTCCGATGGCATGAATTGGTGTGCAGCACTGTTGACCCAGCGCACGGTTTTTTGGGTCCTTCGCACTATTCTTTTCTCCTGCCAAAGGCCGCGTGCGGCTTGAAATGGAAGGAATACCATGAAATCCGATACACAGTTGCAAAAAGACGTGCTTGCCGAACTCGCATGGGATCCGTCCATTAATGCCGCCCATATCGGCGTGGCGGTGAACGATGGCGTGGTGCTGCTGAGCGGGCAGCTAGATACCTTCAACGAAAAGCACGCGGTCGAAATGGCGGCCCAGCGTGTGGCGGGAGTGCGGGCTCTTGCGCTAGAGCTTGACGTCAAGCTTGCACCCCACCACCAGCGTAGTGATGCGGAGATTGCCTCCGCCATTGAAACGGCTCTGCAATGGCACGCCCTGGTGCCGCAAGACCGGATCCAGGTGAAGGTCGAAAAGGGCTGGGTCACCCTGCGCGGCGAGGTGGACTGGGACTACCAGCGCCACAACGCCGAAGTCGCGGCGCGCCCGGTGACCGGCGTGCGGGGTTTGAGCAATCACATTGCCCTGCGCGAGCGCAAGGCGACCGAGTACCTAGCCCAACGCATCCATGACGCGCTGGCACGCCACGCACAGGCGCAGGCCGACCAGATCCAGATTGCGGTGGACGCCCATACGGCCGTGTTGCGCGGGACGGTGGCCTCCATGGCCGAGAGTTCCGCAGCGCAGGCCGCCGCTTGGACTGCGCCAGGAATTTCGCGCGTGCTCAATGAATTGCGGGTACAGCCGCAATAGTCGCACCTCAGACTAAGTTGCATCTGGCAGCGGGGTGGTGGATCCCCTCAACCAAATGGCTCGCGTCAGATTTAGCGACGTAATCGGTGCCTCCGCCATCTAACGTAAGGGCTGGTGATTCAAATCAAGCCTTCGGGCGGGTATTTTTGGACTTTATCGGTAGAGTGAATTGCACGCTATCGCCGGGTAGGCAGCGTTGCTTGTTCAATACTTTTAAGGAAAATTTCATGAAAAAGTTTTTTATCATCGCGGCTATTTCGAGTGCCGCACTGGCCCCGCAAGCGTTTGCCCAAGGTCGCAATTTTGAAGGTTTTAGTGTAGGCATCAACGCCAGCTCTTCCTCGGTCAGTACCGAGGCCACGGGCACCGGCATCTCGGGGAAATTCGGTGACGGCTCAGAGAATTTCAGCCTGCAAGCAGCTTATGGCGTTTCTATGGGAGGTAATGGAGTGTTAGGTCTGGGCGGCACGTATACCTTGGCCGACTTCAATGCTGGCAATATTTCGTCGGGTGCCACCGCCGTGAAGTTGAAGGGAAAGGATATGTATTCGCTTTACGTGGAGCCTGGATTTTTGGTGAGCCCGTCTACCTTGATTTTTGCGAAGGCCGCCTACCTCAGCATGAAAGGCGAGACGTCGCTGGAAGGTGGAACGGGTGGCAGTGAGAATTTTGATGGGCTGGGCTACGGCGCCGGCATTCGCATGAGTTTTGGAAAAACCGCGTTTTGGCAATTTGAGTTGACGCAATCCGACTACAACTCTAAAAACGTCTCGGCCTTGAGTTTGAAGCCGTCCTCCTTCAACCGAACCATTGGTGTTGGATTCCGGTTTTGAGTCGAACCACAGCCCTGCAGGGCTTGGTAGACCAGAATTTAAGACCGGCGACATCGGCGCCGCAAATAAAAAAGCACTGAGATTCTCAGTGCTTTTTAAGTGGCTCCTCGACCTGGGCTCGAACCAGGGACCTACGGATTAACAGTCCGGCGCTCTACCAACTGAGCTATCGAGGAATATCTTTGGTGTCTTTCGCAACGCAGCTTCTTTTGTGGTTAAGACAAATGTGCTTCACTGCTTTCAAGCCCGTAAGTATAGCAAACTTCCGAACCCATTTTTCGATTTTTAGCATACGTGATCCAGCGCTGCAATCGTGTGGCGGCGGACTTCCTGATTGAGGCGGGCGTGATGTGGGTCACTGGCGCTAGTCCTCCGAGGCCTAAATTAAATGCACCACAGCGCTGGTCAGCGCAGGGGATGCTTCCGAGGGGAAGCCGGACTAGGGCGCACGCACAGGAGATCAACATGCAAACCGCAAAAGACAAGCTTCTCTGGATGTTCGAGAAGATGGTGGAAATCCGCTTTTATGAAGAAACCATGGCCGCCGTGTACATGGAAGGCAAGCTGCCGCCGCACATTCAAAAAGGCTTGGCCTTTGATATTGGCGCCGGCCCGGTGCCTGGCGAAATGCACCTGGCGGCGGGGCAGGAACCAGTGGCCGTGGGGCTCTGCGCGCACCTGACCGACGAGGACACGGTGGTCGGCACGCACCGGCCGCACCACTTTGCCATCGCCAAGGGCGTGCCCTTGGACCCGATGACGGCCGAAATATTTGGCAAACGCTCGGGTCTGGGCAAGGGCAAGGGCGGGCACATGCACTTGTTTGACAACGCCCACAAGTTCAGTTGCAGCGGCATCATTGGCGCGAGCATGCCGATTGCCTGTGGCGCCGCGCTGGCAGCCAAAAAAATGGGCAAAAACTGGGTGGCGGTCGCGTTTTTTGGTGAGGGCGCGGCCAATCAAGGGTCTTTTCACGAGTCGCTGAACCTGGCAGCCTTGTGGCGTCTGCCGGTGATTTTTGTTTGCGAGGACAACCATTGGGCGATCTCAGTGCCCAAGACCAGCGCCACCTCGGTGGACTCCATTGCCAGCCGCGCGGCAGCTTATGGCATTCCGGGCATTCGGGTGCTGGACAACGATGCCGTGGCCGTGTTTGAGGCGGTGCAACCGGCCATTGCGCGGGCGCGGGCAGGCCAGGGCCCCAGCCTGATTGAGGTCAAGACCGACCGCTACTTTGGCCACTTCCAGGGCGACCCCGAGACCTACCGGCCCAAGGGTGAAGTAGGTCAATTGCGCCAGAACGACCCGATCCCGAAATTAGCGCGCATGCTGACAGACAAGAAATGGGCCTCGGCGGCGGAGCAGGAAACTATCACCGACCGGGCGCACAAGCGGGTGAAAGCCGCGTTTGAATTTGCCCGTGAGAGCGATTACCCCGCTGCGCGAGATGCCTTAGAGGATGTCTTCGTCAGTTGACCCTCACGAACAAGGAGCATTTATGAAAACCCCACGCATCCTGACCATGGCCCAGGCCATATCTGAAGGCATTGCCCAAGAGATGACGCGCGACCCCCATGTGTTCGTCATGGGCGAAGACATCGGCGCCTATGGCGGCATTTTTGGTGCCACCGGTGGCCTCCTCGACAAGTTTGGCCCAGACCGCATCATGGACACGCCGATCTCTGAGACCGCGTTTATTGGCACAGCCACCGGGGCGGCTGCGGCGGGCCTGCGGCCCATTGTGGAGCTGATGTTTGTTGACTTTTTTGGCGTTTGCATGGACCAGATCTACAACCATCTGGCCAAGAACACCTATATGTCGGGCGGCCACGTCAAGCTGCCGGTGGTGGTGACCACCGCCATTGGCGGCGGCTACAGCGACGCGGCCCAGCATTCGCAGTGTTTGTACGGTACGTTTGCGCACATGCCAGGCATCAAGGTGGTAGTGCCGTCCAACGCCTACGACGCCAAGGGCCTGATGGTGCAGGCCATTCGCGACGACAACCCGGTGATCTTCATGTACCACAAGGGCATCATGGGCCTGCCGTGGATGGCCTATTTTGAAGGCAGCAGCAACGACGTGCCCGAGGCGCCCTACAGCATCCCATTTGGGCAGGCGCATGTGGTTCAAGAGGGCGGCGACGTGACCATCGTCACCATCAGCCAAATGGTGCAAAAAGCGGTGCTGGCCGCCAAGACGCTAGAGGCGCAAAGCATCCACGCCGAAGTCTTGGACTTGCGCACCCTGGTGCCGCTGGACGTACAGGCGATTTTGAAATCGGTACGCAAGACCGGCCGCCTGCTGATCGTGGACGAAGACTACCTGGGCTTTGGCCTGACGGGCGAGGTGGCCGTCACGGTGGCCGAACACTTGGACACCGTCAGCCTGAAAGCCCCGGTGCGCCGCCTGGCGGTGCCCAACGTGCCCATTCCCTACAGCCGCCCGCTGGAGCAGTTCGTCATTCCGCAGGTAGACCACATCGTCAGGGAGGTGCAAGAGCTGCTGCTCAAAAAACTGGCGCACGCCGCCGCATGATCGACATCAAGCTGGCGGATGCGGCGTGGTCGGGCGCCCAGGACGGCACCGAGGCGCTGTTAGACAAATGGCTGGTGGGTGTGGGCGAGCCGGTCAAAGCGGGGCAGGTGATTGCCAGCGTGGTGCTCGTCAAAGCGTCCATTGACCTGGAGGCTCCGCAAGACGGCGTGGTTGCGCAGGTGCTGGTGCAGCCCGGCGAGAGCTTTGCCAGTGGCCAGGCGATTGCGCTGTTTGAACCCAAGACTGTGTGATGGGGGTGTTGCCCGGTGCGCCCGGTTTGCAAGCGGCTTAGCTTGATACGCCCAGGGCGCGGTGCAGTTTGCTGCTGGTGGTGGTGTATTGCAGTTGCACGCGCTCATCGGGGGTGATGATTTCCATGGCGGCAAAGGCGGCCAGGGTGGCTTCATGGAAGCCGCACAAGATGAGCTTTTTCTTGCCCGGATAGGTGTTGATGTCGCCCACGGCAAAGATGCCGGGCGCGCTGGTGGCAAAGGTTTCGGTGTCCACGCAAAGCTGTTTGCGCTCCATGTCCAGGCTCCATTGCGCTACCGGCCCAAGTTTGGGTGACAGGCCCAAAAACACCAGCAAGCTGTCCAGCGGCACCGTGCTTTGTTGGCCGTCCGTATCGGTCACTACCAAGCCGTGCAGGCGCGTCTGGCTGCGCAAGCCGGTAATTTGCCCTTCCACAAAACGCAAGCGGCTCGAGGCCCGCAGCGCCTTGACCTGGGCCAGGGTGGCGGCTTCGGCCTGGAACACGTCGCGCCGGTGAATCAGGGTGACGCTTTGCGCGGCAGAGTCGCACAGGGCGATGGCCGCTTCCAGCGCACTGTCTTCGCCGCCCAGAACCACCACGTCTTGTTTGCGTAGATCCGCATCAGGTAGCAACCGGTAATGAAGCTGCGTGCCTTCAAAAGCCTCCAGGCCTTCAACGTGTAACTTGCGGGGCTGAAAGGCGCCCACGCCTGCCGCAATGAACACGGTTTTCGCCACAAAGCGCGTTCCCGTTGACGTTTGCAGCGCGTAGCGGCCGTCGTCGTGGCGCTCCAGCGCGTCGATGGTCTGGTTGAAGTGAAACGTGGGTTTGAAGGGGGCAGCTTGGTCAAGCAAGCGCTCGGTCAGCTCGCGCCCGGTGCAGCGTTTGACAGCCGGAATGTCGTAAATCGGCTTGTCAGCGTACAGCGCAATGCATTGGCCGCCAGCAAAAGGCAGGGCGTCCACCACGTGGGCCTGCACGCCCAGCAGGCCGAGTTCGAACACCTGGAACAGGCCCACCGGCCCGGCGCCGATGATGAGCGCGTCGGTCTCAATAGGAGTTTGGGACCGTTCCAAGGTGAAAAACCGTTCAGCGGATCAGTTCGGCCAGTTTGCCGGTCTTGTCTTTCCACTCTTCGGCTTCGGGCAGCGGCGCCTTGCGCTTGGTGATGCTCTTCCAGGTCGGCAGCTTGGCCAGTTCGGCGTTGAGCTTGGTCATGTGCTGCTGGTCGTGGGGCACGTCTTCTTCGGCGTAAATAGCGTTGACCGGGCATTCGGGGATGCAGACGGCGCAGTCAATGCATTCGTCCGGGTCAATCGTCAGAAAGTTGGGGCCTTCGCGGAAGCAGTCCACGGGACACACGTCCACGCAATCGGTGTATTTGCACTTGATGCAGGCTTCGGTAACGGTATGGGTCATGGGTGATTTTGTGCGTGGAATAGGGCGCTTGCGCACAGGCGCGAAGCCCCCGAGTTTATTCGATCAACAATGCCCCGGCCGTGGTGTGGGTAGCCGTGTCCACCAAAATGAGCGAACCCAGCACGCGGGATTGTTCAAAACCCAGCGCCGCAATCGGCTGCTGCAGGCCCAGCGTGATGTGGCCAATGGCGTTGGGTTCGAGCTCGGTGGCATCGGTTTGCGCCAGGGTGTTGACGTCTAGGCGGTGGTTGATGCGCAGCACCTTGGCCTTGACCCAGCGGTGGCCATGCAGCGCCCAGTAGCTGCGGCCTACCACCAGGGGGGTGTCGTCCATCCAGGCCACGGTGCCGCTGATGGTTTGGCGCGGTGCCAGGTCGGTGGTGTCGGCCAGCAGCCAGTCGCCGCGCGAGACATCGAGTTCGCGGTCGAGCACGATGCCGGCGCTGTGGTTGGCGCTGACCACCTCAGGCTGGCGCACGTGATTGAGCACTTGCGCGATGGTGGCGGTCTTGCCGCTGGGGAACACGGTGACGCTTTGGCCCACTTGCGCGTGCCCGGTTGCCAGGCGGCCCCAGAAAACGCGCCGGCCTTGGCTTGTGTCGCTAGAGCCAGAAAATTTCTCGACCCATTGCACCGGAAAAGCCAGGGGCAAGGCCAGTTCTGCCGGTGTCACGGGCAATTGTTCGAGCAGGCGCAGCAGGCTTGCGCCCTGGTAGCCGCACCAGCCAGGCGTCGCGGTCACCACGTTGTGGCCTTGCAAGGCCGAGATCGGAATAGTGGCCGCCACTGCAATGCCGGCTTGCGCGGCAAAGCTTTCCAGCGCCTCGCGGATGCAGGTGAATGCTTCGGTGGCGTTGCCGGGCTGGCCTGGGTCTTCCAGGGCGTCGAGCTTGTTGACCGCAAACACGATGCTGGGCACGCCCAAGAGCTTGAGCAAGAGCGCGTGGCGCCGGGTTTGGGGCAGGAGCGTGACTTCGCCGACGTCCTTCCACTTCAGTTTGGTGGCGTCCACCAGCACCACGGCCGCGTCGGCGCTGCTGGCGGCGGTGACCATATTGCGCGTGTACTGCTCATGGCCGGGCGTGTCGCCAATGATGAACTTGCGCGCCGGGGTGGCAAAGTAGCGGTAGGCCACGTCAATGGTGATGCCTTGCTCGCGCTCGGCGGACAGGCCGTCGGTAAACAGCGCCAGATCGGCCGCGCCGCTTTTGGACACGTTCTCGAGTTGGTCTTGCAGCACCGAGCGGCTGTCTACCAGCAGGCGGCCAATCAGCGTGCTTTTGCCGTCGTCAACCGAGCCGCAGGTGATGAATTTCAGGGCCGCGTGGCGGTCGAGCGCAACCGCGCTGCTAGCGGCTTGGATTGGAGCGATAGTGGTCATTAGAAGTACCCGTCTTTCTTGCGTTTTTCCATGGAGGCTTCGGACGTTTTGTCGTCCATGCGGGTGGCGCCGCGTTCGCTCACGTCGGCGTTGAGCGTCTCGATCACGATTTCTGCCGCGCTGGCGGCCAGGCTGGCCACCGGGCAGGTGCAGGTGATGTCGCCCACGGTGCGAAAGCGCACGTCGCGCAGTTGCACCTGTTCTTCGGCCAGCGCTGGGGTCAGCGGCGTTACCGGCACGAGCAGGCCTTTTCGTTCGACCACCGCGCGCTGGTGGGTGTAATAGAGCGAGGGTAGGGCGATTTGCTCGCGCTCGATGTATTGCCACACATCGAGCTCGGTCCAGTTGGAAATGGGGAACACCCGAAAGTGCTCGCCCGGCTGCAAGCGGGTGTTGAACAGCGTCCACAGCTCGGGGCGCTGGGCCTTGGGTTGCCACTGGCCAAAGCTGTCGCGGTGGCTGAAGATGCGCTCTTTGGCGCGGGCTTTTTCCTCGTCGCGCCGGGCGCCGCCAATCAGGGCGTCAAAGCGGAACTCGTCAATGGCCTCCAACAGCGTGACCGACTGGTGCACATTGCGGCTCTCACCCGGGTGCGCCAGGCGCACCGTGCCACGGGCCATGGAGTCTTCCACGCTGCGCACGATCAGCTCTGCGCCCAGTTCTTTAGCGCGCAGGTCGCGGAAATCGGTCACTTCTGAGAAGTTGTGGCCAGTGTCTATCATCAACAGCGGAAAAGGCAGGCGCCCGGCGCCGAAGGCTTTTTCTGCGCAGCGCAGCATCACCAGCGAGTCTTTGCCGCCCGAGAACAGCAAGGTGGGGCGCTCAAAGGTGGCGGCCACCTCGCGCAGGATGAAGATGGTTTCTTCCTCCAGGGCGTCAAGGTGCTGGTTGCTGACGCGGGCCAGCAGTTCGGGGGCGGTAGTTGCGTTCATGGTGGGGCTCACTTTAGGAAAATGGGGGGTGCGGCTCAGGCTTTGACGTGCAGGCCGCACTCTTTGGCGGTTTCTTGCTCCCACCACCAGCGCCCGGCGCGAAAGTCTTCGCCCAGGGACACGGCCCGGGTGCAGGGCGCGCAGCCCACGCTGGGGAAAAACTGGTCGTGCAGCGGGTTGTAGTCCACCTTGTGCTCGGCGATGTAGTGCCACACATCACCCCAAGTCCAATCGGCCAGGGGGTTGAACTTGGCAAGCGCGGCGTTGCTTGTGTCCAGCACGGGCACTTCGGCCCGGGCGTTGGATTGTTCGCGGCGCAGACCGGTAATCCAGGCGCGCTGGCCTTGCAGCGCGCGTGAGAGCGGCTCCATTTTGCGGATGTCGCAGCAGGCTTTTCGCTGCGCCATGCTTTTGAAAATGGCGTCTTGCCCCTCGTTGCGCACAAAGGCAATCACCGACGCGTGGTCCGGGCGAAACACCCGCACCGGCGCGCGCGAATGGGCCTGCGTGCGCTCCAGCAGCGCCAGCGTTTCGCTGTGCAAGGCGCCCGTTTCCAGCACAAAAACAGGAATATCGAGCTGCAAGGCGTTGATCAGGTGGGTGATAACCACGTCTTCGGCGCCCAGGCTGGACGCCTGCGTGGCCGGGCTGAACTCGGCGGCGGCTTGTTGCAGCAGCGCGCGTGTGCGCGCCAGTTTGTGCGCAAAGTCGGCGCTGGCGTCAGCGTTGCGGGCCAAGGCGCTGGAGGGGCTGGTGGTGCGGTTGGGAGTCAGCATGGGCGCAATAAAGAGGGTGTTGGGGAGAATTTGGACAAAGCTAGCGCCAAGCAGGGCAAAAAATGCCCCGAAAAACTCGGGTTGGTGTGTTTTTAGGTCGCTTGCTGGAACCGTGGCGCGCCCAAAGCGTCGCCTTGGTAGAAGCTGCTGTAGTGGCCCAGCAGCTTTTGTCCGTGGGCGGCGTCCTGGTCGGCGCGCAGCACGGCGCTGCTAAAACCGCTGCGCTGCATTTGCAGCAGTTGGTCAATCAGTACATCGCCGTGGGCCCGAATGTCGCCGGCAAAGCCCCGGCGGCGCAGCACATAGGCCTGGCTAAAGGCGCGGCCATCGCTGAACTTGGGAAAGTTCAACACGATTTGCGCCAGGCCATCGATCTCTATGGTTTGCGCATCGGTGTCATTGGCCAGGGCCAGCGTGCTGGCTTGCGTGTCTGCCTCGGGCAGGTTGGAAGGGGTAATCAGGGTCAGTGCCATGGGGTGCGTGTCCTAGTAAGAGGTTGTAGGCGCTCAGGCAGCGACACGGGCCGTGGCAAAGCGCGCGCCGTTGGCAGCGGCCTTGAAAGCGTCTGGCCCCAGGCGCTGCAGCGTGTCAATGAAGTTTTCACCCGCGTCGCGCTGGTCTTTGTAGACGTCGAGCACGGCCTCAATCACGTCCACCACTTCCGCCGCGGCAAACGAAGGTCCCACCACCTTGCCCGCACGCGCCGGGCCGCTCAAATCCGACCCATCCGAGCCGCCTAGCGTGACCTGATACCACTCCTGGCCGTCCTTGTCCACGCCCAAAATGCCGATGTGGCCGCTGTGGTGGTGGCCGCAGGAATTGATGCAGCCGCTGATGTGCAGGTCAATCTCGCCCAGGTCAAACAATTCGTCGAGGTCTTGGTAGCGCTCGGTAATGGCGGCGGCCAGTGGCAGCGAGCGGGCGTTGGCAAGCGCGCAGTAGTCGCCACCGGGGCAGGCGATCATGTCGCTGAGCAGGTGGATATTGGCGCGTGCCAGGCCGGCGGCTTTGGCGGCGTGCCACAGGTCAATCAGTTGGTCCACGCGCACCCAAGGCAAAACCAGGTTCTGGTCGTGGTTGACGCGCACTTCACCGGCCGAAAACTGGTCGGCCAGCGCCGCGCTGGTGCGCAACTGGTCGGCGGTGGCGTCGCCCGGCGCCTGGCCCAGGCGTTTGAAAGACAGCGTCACTGCCCGCAGGCCCGGGTTTTTATGGCCTGCCACGTTTTGCGCTAGCCAGCGGCCAAATTCGGGCGTGGATTGCGCCAGGGCGCTGAGTGCGTGCTCGGCGGCGCTTTGGGCGGCCACGGACACGGCGTCCACGGTGGGCGCCACAAAGCAGGCGCTGACGCGGTCGAGTTCGGCTTGCGGAATGGTGTGCTTGGCGCCGTCGGCCAGGATGCGCTGGTATTCGGCCTCCACCTCGTCAAAGTAGCGCTGGCCTTCGGCCTTTACCAAAATCTTGATGCGCGCCTTGTACATATTGTCGCGGCGGCCCCAGCCGTTGTAGACGCGCACCACGGCCTCTAAATAATTGATGATCTGGTCCCAGGGCAAAAAGGCCCGTGCCTCAGAGGCAATCACCGGCGTGCGGCCCATGCCGCCGCCCACCAGAACCTGAAAGCCCACTTCGCCTGCGGCGTTGCGCAGCACGCGCAGACCCACGTCGTGCCAGGCAATGGCCGCGCGGTCTTCCACCGAGCCGGTAATCGCAATCTTGAACTTGCGCGGCAGGTAGGCGAACTCGGGGTGCAGCGTGCTCCACTGGCGCAGCACTTCGGCGTAGGGCCGGGGGTCCACCGCCTCGTCGGTGGCAATGCCTGCGCGCTCGTCGCTGGTGATGTTGCGGATGCAGTTGCCACTGGTCTGGATGCCGTGCAGGTTGACGCTGGCGAGCAGCTCCATCACGTCGGCGCTTTTGTCCAGCGGAATCCAGTTGAACTGCACGTTGTGCCGGGTGGTGAAGTGGCCGTAATTGGTGGTCAACTTGGGCGCCGGGCCGTTGCCAATCTGGTCTTGCGTGCTTTGCGCCCGCGCCAGCAGCTCGGGGCTGGGGGTGTCAAAGTCTTGCGCGATTTGCGCCAGCACGCGCAGTTGCGCGCTGTTGAGTTCGCCATAGGGCACAGCCACGCGCAGCATGGGCGCGTAGCGTTGCACGTACCAGCCGTTTTGCAGGCGCAGGGGGCGAAATTCGTCGTCGCCCAAGGTGCCGGCCTGGTTGCGGGTGAGCTGGTCGCGGTACTGCGCAGCGCGGGCGTGGACAAACTGGCGGTCGAAGTCGGTGTATTGGTACATACGAGGAAATAGGGAATAAAGGCCCGGGGCGGGGCGCGGTCATTGGTGCACGCGTGCCAGTCCCAGTAAGTTGCAGGTGACTGTAGGCGCATGCACTTATATTGAAAACTACATTTTTGCTATTTCCTTATACCAAAAATCGCTTTTTCAAGGATGCAATGGCAGCGGGCCGGTGGAGAGCTGGCGTGTCTCAGGCATCCAGCGAGCGCAGTTCTTGCATGCGCTCGTCAAAGTAGCTGCCCACGGTGTAGCGCGCAGACAGCACCACGTCGCGGCGGGGGTGCAAAAACAGCGGCAGGGAGATACGGCTCTTGGCGCGGTCGGCGCCTGCCGGGTTGAGCACGCGGTGCACCGTGGACGGGTAATAGGCGCCCGAAGCCTCTTGCAGCATGTCGCCAATATTGACGATCAACAGCCCAAAGTCGCAGGGCACGTCAATCCAGTGGCCGTCTTGGGCGCATATTTGCAGGCCCGGCTCGGTGGCGGCGGGCAGCAGCGTGAGCAGGTTGATGTCGGTGTGGGCGGCAGCGCGCACCGCCTGGGGTGCCTCGTTGCCTGCCAGCGGCGGGTAATGCAGCACGCGCAGCAAGGTGTGGTCGCTGCCGTCGAGCATGCGCGGCAGCGGCATGGAAAAGCGCGCCCGCACCTCGGGCGGCGTATGCGCCTGCACCCAGCCCAAAAGGGTGGCGGCCAAGCCGCTGGCCTGGGCGTAGTAGTCGCGCGCCGCGCCGGACACTTTAGCGGGATAGCGGCCCCACGGAAAGAGGTGGAAAAACTCTTTCAAGTCGCGCTGCTTTTGGCCCTTGGCGGTTTCAGACACGGCGGTAGAGAAATAGCCGTCGCCCGTGGCCGGGTCAAATGCGTAGGCGTGCTTGGCCGGGGTGCCAAAAAACGCCCGCCATTCGGCATAAATGCCTTCAACCAGGCTTTGCGGCAAGGGGTGGTTGCGCAGCACTGCAAAACCGGTCTCGTGCAAGCTGCGGCAAAAGGCCTGGGGTGCGTCGGGGGCGGCAAAGTCAAGAATCGGCAGTTGCATATTCAGGCCTCCAGCCAGTTGGCCATCAGGGTGCGCTCGATCAGGTCTTTGCAGGCTTGCGCTTGCACGTCCATGCAGACCTGGGTGTCGGGCACCTCAGGCCCCCAGCCGCTTTGCGGGTAGGCGATGTCTTTGCGCCGCAGCATAGTCTGGCCTTGCGCCAGGCCGCCTACCGCCACGCGCACGCGGCCGGTTTCGGTGCTGAACAGTTCGGGGCTGGTGAGCGCCACAAAGGCCAGCACATCGTGGCCAAAGCAGCCGTGGATTTCTGCCACATGAGGGTACAGGCTACTGTAAAAGTTGGCATAAAACGCCACTGCGTGGTGCAGGGTGTCGGTGGCCAGGTGCTTTTGGTGCTGGGCGATCTGCGCAAACAGGCGCACCGGCAAGATCACCTGGTGCGTCACGTCCAGCCCCACCATGGTCAGATCGAACCCGGCCGTGAAAACGAGGTCGGCGGCATGCGGGTCGTTCCAGATATTGGCCTCGGCCACCGGGGACACATTGCCCGGCTCCAGCACCGCGCCGCCCATCACCACCACTTTGCGCAGCAGCCGGGGCAGGGCGGGCTCAAGAGCGAGTGCCAGCGCCAAGTTACCCAAGGGGCCCACGGCCACCACGGTGATTTCGCCCGGATACTGGCGCGCCATGTCCACGATGAACTGCGCCGAGCTGCGTGCATCTAACTGGTTGTGCGCGGCCACGCGCTGCGCCAAGTTGCCCAGGCCATCGGCGCCGTGGATGTGGTCGGGCGGCGCCTCGCCGGCCTTGACCAGCGGCGCGGCCACGCCTTGCGTCACCGGAATCTGGTCGCGCCCGGCTATGGCCAGCAAATACAGGGCATTGCACGCGGCTTGCGCCACGGTGACGTTGCCAAAGGTGGTGGTCACGCCCAGCAGATCAATGTCGGGGTGCGCCAGCGCGTAGTACAGGGCCATGGCGTCGTCCACGCCGGGATCGGTGTCGTAAATCACGCGGTGGGGCGCAAGGTGGGTCATGTGCGGGCGGGTGGGTAAAACGTTGTTTGCAAAATGTGGGTCAGGCCAATGGCGGGGTGCTGCTCTTAGGACAGGCCCGCGTATTGGCGCAGCGCCTCGATGCTTGATTCGTCTTGCGGCTGCGGACTTTGGGCCAAAAAGGCGGCGACCGCATGGTGCGTGGGCACGCTGGTTTGCGCACCCATGTGCGTGCAGGCCAGGGCGGCGGCGGCGCTGGCCTGGCGCAGCGCCTGGGCCATGGGGGTTTGCTGGGCCAGCGCGGCCACCAGGGCGCCACAAAAGGTGTCGCCGGCACCGGTGGTGTCCACGGCATGTACCGCAAAGCCGGTTTGTACATAAAACGAACTACCTTCGCGCGCCACGCAGCCGCGCGCCCCCAGAGTCACCACCACAAGCGGGCAGGGCAGGTGGGCCAGGCAATCCGCAATACTGCCCTGCAGGCCAGCCAGGGTGCGCAACTCGCCTTCGTTGACCAGCAGCAAGTCCACGGCAGCCAGCAGTTCAGGTGCCAGCGGCTGGGCCGGCGCCGCGTTAAGCGCCACCGGCACGCCTGCTGCCTGCGCGGCCAGCGCATAGGCGGTGACAGCCTCCATCGGAATTTCGAGTTGCATCAGCAAGTGGCTGAACCCTGGCAGTGGCGGCAGATGCGCGGCTGTGAGGCAGGCGTTGGCGCCCGGGGCCACGGTGATGGCGTTTTCGGCTTGGTCGTCTACGCAGATAAATGCGCTGCCGGTGGCCACGCCGCTGGGGCGCACGGTGTGCAGCGTTAGGCCTGCGCCCTGCAAGGATGCCTCAATGGGCGCGGCAAAAGCGTCGTCGCCCAAGGCCAGCAGCATGTGCGTGGCGACGCCACCGGCGCGGGCGCAGGCCACCGCCTGGTTGGCGCCCTTGCCCCCGGCAAAGGTCTGAAAAGCGCCGCCCAGCACGGTCTCGCCAGGCGCGGGAATGTGCGGCGCGCGCACCACAAAGTCCAGATTGGCCGAACCGGCTACCAGCACCCTGGGCGTGTCTTGTGGGTTTGTCATAGTTAAAGCCATTAATGAGGCATGGTACGCCGGTCTGGCTGCGCCGCTTAAGCTTGAGTGAGGTGCGGTTGGACCATCCGGCAGCAGCTTTCAGGCACGCTGGCGCTGCAGGCGCTGGGCGTCCAGCAGTTTGGCCAAGCGCGCAGGCACAGGCAGCGGTTCGCCATGGATGCGCGCAGCCAGCAGTTCGGCGCACAGCGCGGCCAGCGACAGGCCGCGTGCGCCCATGCCCGCGCTGATCCACAGGCTGGCGTCGGGCGCGGATTGCACGGCGCCCACCAGCGGCAGGCGGTCGTGCGATACGCAGCGCTGGCCGCGCCAGAGCTGCACTTGGGCGGCGTCAAACTGAGGCGCCAGCGCAGCTGCTACCGCAGGCAGGTGCTGCGCCAGACGTTCCCGGTTGGCCTGGTGCAGGGCCGTGGCCGGGGTGTCGGGGCACGGATCGAAGCTGGCACCGGCGAGCCAGAACCGGTCCTGACCATGACCTTGGGTCAGCGGCACGGAGGGTAAAAAATTGCCACGCCCTTGCACCGGTTGGGTGGGCAAATGTGCCAGACCTGCGCAGGGGCCAATGCTGAGGCCGCCGTGCATGGGGTGCAGCGCCACCAGCGCCTGTGCCAGGGCGGGCGTAGCTTCGGGTGCTTGATGGCGTGGTGAATCGGATGCCGCGTTGGGCGGGCTCCCAGGCGCAGCGGCGTCTAAAGTTGCGTCAGTCGCGCCGCCTGCGGGGGCCAGCAGGCGCGCTGCGTCCAAGGCGTTGGCGATCACTAATAAAGGGCTGCGCGACAGTTCTTGCCCAGCCTCGTCCAGGCAAACCCAGTCTTCGCCTTGGCGCTCCAGCCGGTGCACGCGCGCATTGCCGGTGAAAGCCACACCGTCCGTTGCCAGCCAGGCGCGTACCAGGGCGGCCGGTTGGAGCCACAAGGCCTCGGGCAGCCATTGCGCTGGGGGTGCGTCCTGGGCACCCGTGGTGGCAGGGCGCCTGAACCAAGCGCCGCTCGGTTCCCAGTCGTGCCCCTGCACCAGCAGCGCCTGGGCGTGCTGGCGCATCAGGGCGCAGCCGCTGCGGGTGAGTTGCGACACCGGGCCGTCATCCGCGCTGCGCACCGGGCTCACCAGTCCGGCAGGCAAACCCGAGGCGCCTGCCGCCGGACCCGCCTGCGCATCGAGCACCTGCACTTGCCAGCCGCGCAGGGCGAGTACGTGGGCCACGGCCGCGCCGCTGATGCCCGCACCCACTACCGTGCAGTGCTGGGGCTGCGTCAACTTGGCGCGTGGCGCTTGTCGGCTGCGCTGCACCGGCCAGGCGGGGTCGAATACCCATTCATCCGCTGTGACCGCGCGAAAGCCCAGGACCTTGAGCGTTTGGATGGCTTCGGCATCGGGCGCGGCTGGGGGATGTACAAATTGCAGACGGGTGCCGCGTTTGCAGCATGTGGCCACGGCCGCCAGCGGCGCAGCAGCAGGCGAGCGCGCGTTCAGATACACGATATCGGCTTGGAGGCTTTGCTGGGCCAATGCAGTACGCGCGTCTCCCAGGCACAGGGTGAGAGACACTTGCCCGCCGTCCAGCAACAGGCGGTGGAAGCCCGCGCGCTCGTCCATATCGGACAAGGCCTGCGCCCATTCTTGCGCAAGAGGGGCGTTGGGTTTGGGTTGTGGCGGCTTGCCTGAAAGCAGCAACCCGACGTAATGCAGCATGCGCCCCTGGCTTGGCGAGTTGCTCCACTGCCGCCAAGCCGCCAAAAACCGCGCACCGTCACCAAAATCGGTGTCCAGCACCGTACACGCTGGCGCTGCAGCGGCTACCGCGTCAAGGGGCAAGCGTGGGATGGGCAGGAAACTCAGGCCGCAGGGGGCACGTAGCCTTGCGCCGCGTCGGCGCCGCCACCGAAGAAGTGGTTTTCCATTTGGCGGGCCAGGTACTGGCGGGCGCGGGCGTCGGCCAGGTTCAGGCGGTTTTCATTGACCAGCATGGTTTGGTGTTTGAGCCAGGCGGCCCAGGCTTCCTTGCTCACGCCTTCCCAAATGCGCTTGCCCAGTTCGCCGGGGTAGGGCGGAAAGTCGAGCCCTTCGGCCTCTGTGCCGAGTTTGATGCAATGAACGGTGCGTGCCATGGGGTGCCTTGATAACAAAAAATGCGGTGAAAAACGAGACCGGATCTTATTCGTTTTGCATCATGCACTGGCTTTGGAGGGCCTCAACTAGGCGCTGTCCTTGGGCGCGGGGGCCATGTCACAGCGGATTTCGCGCAGTTTGGCGTCGAAGTCGAAGTCCGGGGTCTGCGCGTAGTCGATGTAAGGGGGCGCAGCGGGCGGTGGCGGGGCGCTGCGCGCCTGGTGCTTGATGGGGCAAAAATACGCCTCGGTGCGGCCAATCACTGCCGCCACAAAAGCCACCACGCCCACGCCATAAGCGCAATAGGTGCAATGGAACTTGGAAACCCAGTCAAGGTATTTGAGTTCTTGGCGGTCAAAAATGATGAAGTCGTGGCGCGACACCTTGGCGATGTTGTAGACCGGAAAACAGCTCGCTTGGTAGAACGAGACACAGAGGTCCAGAAACACCAGCGGAACCACCATGCTGTAAATGATCGGCCCGGTAAGGATGTTGATGGGCCGCGAGCGGCGCCACAGGGCGATCAGGCCGATCTCGTGGTTGGGTTTGCTTTCCTGCGTGTGGGTTTCTTGAATAATCATTCTGAAGACGCCTTTTGTATTGCGCAACACAGGTCTGCCGACCGACGCCGATATGACTTGCCATTGGACGCCAGGACGTTCTGCAGGTCAAAAAAATCAGCCCGGCCTGTGATGCGCGTCAATGCAACCACGAAAACAGTGTCCGAAGTGCCCGCCACAGTGCGGTCCTTGGCAGCCACGCTTCTCCACCGCAGTGCAAATTGACATGGCTCATAGGGGCGGCGCGGTGCCCGACTTAGCATGGTTCTAAAGGTACTTGTCCCGCGGGTCACTGGCGCAGCTTGCGTAAGCCCGCCAAGAAATCGCCCAAGGAGCACGCATGCCGATACAAGTGTTTGATGCCAAATTGCAAAAACCCGTCGATTACCTGTCAATTGAGGAAGTGATCGCCCTGTGTGAACTCAGCGAAGAGGACGTAGCCGAGCTGATGGACTACGGCGCGCTGAACTCGGACATGGTGGTTGACGAAGAGATTTTTTTCGCGGCACAACGCATGCAGTACCTCAAAGACGCCTGCCAGCACCGGCGTGACTACGATCTCGATGTGTTTGCGGTGGTGTTGCTAATGGGCTATCTGCAGGAAATTGCCGACTTGAAGCAGCAGGTGGGCGAGCTGCAGGCGCTGGTCGGCCAAATGGCGCGCTAAGCGGGTTGTGCCTGATTGGTAAAGCCCGGACCACATTGCAGCAGCGCCACTCCCCAGGCGGGATAATGGGCCACGGGCATTTCTGCCAACCTATCAGGAATTTATCGTGAATTTTGTTTTCCATTTCGTGGGCCAGTATCCACGCCGGTTTCTTGCCCTGATCAGCGTGGGCTGCCTGGCGCTACTGGCCTTTGGCCTGTATTTGCAGCACGTGGTGGGCCTGGAGCCCTGCCCGATGTGTATCGTCCAGCGCTACGCCATGGTGCTGGTGGCGCTGGTGGCCGGTTTTGCTGCCGCCCGCAGTGGCCGAGGCGCCTTGCTGACGTCAAGCCTGCTGCTGGTGCTGATTTCGGGCCTGGGCGCTTTTGTGGCGGCCCGCCAAAGCTGGTTGCAGTGGTATCCGCCCGAGGCACTGAGCTGCGGGCGCGACCTGTACGGCATGATCGAAAACTTTCCCCTGCAGCGCGTGGTACCCATGATATTCAAGGGCAGCGGTGACTGCTCGGTGGTGGACTGGACCTTTTTGGGCGGCTCGATCGCCAACTGGTCCTTTCTGTGCTTTTGCGCAATTGCGCTGACATCGCTGTTGCTGGCGCTGGGCACCTTGCGACGTTAGCCGCCAAGCTTTCCGTCTGGCGGCTTCAGGCCGAAAGCTTTTTCACCAACACCTGGCTCTTGCGGTCCCAGTTGTACTTGCGCTTGCGGGCGTCGGGCAGCCAGTCGGGGTCTACCAGCACAAAGCCGCGTTTCAAAAACCAATGCGTGGTGCGCGTGGTCAGCACAAAAATGCTATCCAAGCCGGCTGCCTTGGCGCGCTGCTCAATGCGCTTGAGAACGCGCTCGCCGTCGCCCTGGCCTTGCACTTCGGGGGATACGGTAAGCGCCGCCATTTCAGCGGTTTTGGCCTCTGGATAGGCGTACAGCGCGGCGCAGGCAAAGATCACGCCGTCGTGCTCAATCACCGTGTAGTAACCGGCATCGCGCTCAATCTCGGTACGGCTGCGCTTGACCAGGGTGCCGTCTTGCTCAAAAGGTTCAATGAGCTTAAGAATGCCACCCACGTCGTCCTCGGTGGCTTCGCGCAGGCTTTCCAGCTTCTCGTCCACGATCATGGTGCCTATGCCGTCGTGCACATAGACCTCCAGCAGGATCGATCCGTCTACCGCATAGGGAATGATGTGGCTGCGCTCCACGCCCGATTTGCAGGCGCGCACGCAGTGCTGCAAATAAAACCCCACGTCTGTGGGCTGGTTGGCCGGGGGCAGTTCGGCCAGCAGGGCTTCTGCGGCGGCCAGGGGCAGCTCGGTGTCAATCGGGTTGTCTTCGCCCGCCGGTTCTTCTGGGCGCATGCGCAGGCCCGGAATTTCGGTCAAGAAAATCAGCTTGTCCGCCTGCAGGGCCGTGGCCACCGAGGTAGCCACCTCTTCCATGGTCAGGTTAAAAGCTTCACCGGTGGGCGAAAAGCCAAAGGGCGACAGCAGCAGCATGGCGCCCATGTCCAGCACCTTGCTGATGCCCGCCGTGTCCACCTTGCGCACCACGCCTGAGTGCTGAAAATCCACCCCGTCCACAATGCCCACAGGCCGCGCGGTAATAAAGTTGCCCGAAATCACCCGCACCGTGGAGTCCGCCATGGGCGTGTTGGGCAGGCCCTGGCTAAACGCCGCCTCAATCTCGTAGCGCAGCTGGCCGGCGGCCTCTTGCGCGCAGTCCAGCGCTACCTCGTCGGTAATGCGGATGCCGTGGGAATACTTGGGCACATGGCCCTTGGCCTGCAATTGCTCGTTCACCTGGGGCCGAAAACCGTGCACCAGCACAATTTTGACGCCCATGCTCTGGATCATGGCCAGGTCTTGCGCCAGATGCGGCAGCTTGCCCGCCGCCACCGCTTCGCCCGCAATGCCGACCACAAAAGTCTGGTTGCGAAACTTGTGGATGTAGGGCGCCACCGAGCGAAACCAGGGTACGAAGGTGAAATTGAAGACGGAGGTCATGGGGGGTGGTGTGGCTGCGAAGCGGGGGTTGACTAGCCGCTAATGTACCGAAGGTGGGTAAACCGCCTTGTGCCGCGTCGGGCGCGGTGGGCCGAGCCCCAGAACGAACACTAGGCCGGCATAGGCTGAGCCACCAGCCGCACGCCCAGGGCGGCACAAACACGGCTGACGGTGTCGAAACGCGGCTCGCTGCCGGGTCGAAGCGCCTTGTACAAGGCCTCCCGCGTGATGCCCGAGTCTTTCGCAACCTGCGTCATACCCCGCGCTCGGGCAATATCACCCAGCGCGGCGGCCAGCAGCGCTGCGTCGTTTTCCTCAAGAATGGTCGTGAGGTAGGCAGCCACATCCTCGTCGGTAGTAAGGTATTCGGCTGCATCAAACTCGGGAATCTCAGAAATTTTGATTTTCTTGGTCATGGTTCAATCCTCTAAAGACTTGGCAAGTTGGATAGCCCTATCGATGTCGCCTTGCTGTGACGACTTGTCGCCGCCCCCCAGCATCACGATCAAAGTGTTGCCCCGCTGGATGTAGTACATGCGCCAGCCAGGACCAAAGTGTTCGCGCATCTCAAAGACGCCTTGGCCCACCGCTTGCACGTCCCCCAAATTGCCGAGCTGAACCTTGCGCAAGCGCTTGATGAGGCGCAGGCGGGTGGCGCCATCCTTCAAGCCCTTGAGCCAGTGAGAAAACTCTTCAAGGCGATTAACCGTGTGGATCATCCTGAAAGTGTAATCGAGTGATTACGAATCGTCAAACACAGTGCGCTAAAAAATCATCAAATCGGCGATGATTTCGAACATCCGTGCTATCCTTTTTCCGTCGGTTCAGCCCCCTGGCCGATGGACAAGAAAATTGAAGGGCAAACCCGGTGAAAACCGGCGACGCAAAGCCACCGAACTAAGGCGCTATCCACAGCGCAACGTCAGCGGGGCCGCTAGATTCAACAGACAAGAAGGGCTTGTCTGCTCTTTCCTAATTTTGCGAAATTAAATGACGAATCACTTCAACAAGCTTGAATTACGAGCGGAACTAGAGGCTGGAATTTCTACTGGTGACATTGACTTATGGAGCAGTGATGACGCCCGATGATAGTTATTAAAAAAGTATATCAATTGCGAAACATAAAACTAATCGAGCTATTGAGCATTTGATGGGATTGATTACCGTTGCCGACGGTCAATTAAATGATCTGGAAATAATAATGTTATCCACGTGGGTTGCAAGTCACCCAGAGGTGGCTAATGAGTACCCAGGTTCAATTATTGCTTTGAAGGTAAAAGAAGTCCTTGAGGATGGCTTCATCACTGAAGATGAACGTTTCCATTTAATGAATACACTGCTTCAATTAGCCTCAACTGATTTTAGTTCTACGGGGTCTGCGACCGCCGAGGTTGTAAAACTACCCATTGACGACAGTGCATCGCCTGATCTTACCGGTGCCACAGTTTGCTTTACTGGTGATTTTGTTTATGGAACGCGCGCTGACTGCTTCAAGCTAACAGAAAAGGCGGGTTCTAAATACACAGACAGCTTGACCAGAAAAGTTAGTGTTCTAGTAATAGGCGCAAGAGTTTCACCAGACTGGATACACACAAGCTATGGCCGAAAAATTCAACAGGCGGTTGAACTACAAAGTATTGGCCACGAAATTCAAATAATTTCGGAGCGACGTTGGTTGGATTTACTAAAATGAAGGCTATAAAAGCAATTCGATCGCGGTCAACCAGGATCGAAGATCCTGCATCTATATTTATTAACTGGAAATATCGTATTGATAAACATCATTACGAATCACTGGGGCTTGTGTATAGGCAGTTTATGAAGGATAAAAGACCGTATTTTGCATGGGCTCAAATGAATCCAACTGAATATATATTCGGAACTGGGTATATATTTTATGAATATAATGACTCGTCCAGGTTTTTACAGGTGGCGGCAGACTGGGATGCATTCCGAATCGAGGTCCATGCGGGAATTATGACGTTGCAAAAAAGTCGAGCCTACGCCGTTACCACGCAAGAGTTTGCAGAGTGGTTGCAAACTGGCGCAATTCCCTCTGAGGCTAAACCTTTAGATTTCGCCTCAAGCAAAGCAGGATTGATGGCTTGGGAAATCGCGAGAGACCCTCTCGCCACGTAAGTTTCGGTCAAGTTGTCAAAGCACTAGACTTTTGCATAGCTAAGTATTTCGATTGTTAATTCGATACCCTGATTCAATGGATCATGACGATATGAAGGAATATCAATTTCTTGATGCGAGTATTTAATTGATTTTCTAATCCAGGGTTCGCCAAGGTCATACAAGCTGTCACCAGTGCTTTGGCAGTTGCGGGTGGCATTTATTACTTGCGTGTTAGTACATCAAACAGTCGATCATCATTTGGGTGCTGACCCAACACCGGGAGCGCTGGGTTTTAGCCTAGACCAGTTGCGTTACGGTCATTGGCGCGAAAGTCCCCGGCATACAGTTCTTGACGCAGGGTTTTTTGACCGGCAGCTTCTTGAGAAGGTCGTGACACGCGGGTTGAAAGGGTGGAGCTCTCACTGGTGTGAATTAGATTGGTGGAGGCTTCCATGGGCAAATACCTTGCGGCGTCGATCTGCTGTTCATCAGCAGCCTCCAACATCGATTTATTGCTGCTGGGGTCAATGCCAGATTCCAAACCACCGCTTCCATGGAAAACGGGTAGATCGTGTGAGGCGCTTTCCTTTTGGCGCACAGCATCATCGATTTCAATAGTCAACAGGTTCACAAGTCGGCTCCGTGGAATTGCATGAACAGTGCAAACAAGTGTACGCCCCACGCTGGGATAATCCCCGGGTGAACGCCCCCCAATCCCCCACCCCCCTGCACATCGACTTCCCCGAAAACCTGCCCGTCTCCGCCCGGCGCGAGGAAATCATGGCCGCGCTGGCGGCGCACCAGGTCATCATCGTCTGCGGCGAAACCGGCTCGGGCAAGACGACGCAGCTGCCCAAGATCGCCCTGGCCATGGGCCGGGGCCTGTGCAATTACCCCACCACGCTGGCCGATGGGCGGCCCGCGCCGCGCGGCAAGCTCATTGGCCACACCCAACCGCGGCGCATTGCGGCCAGCAGCGTGGCCAAGCGCATCGCCGAAGAGTTGAAGACGCCCCTGGGCGAGGTGGTGGGTTTCAAGGTGCGCTTTCAGGACCGGCTCTCGCGCGATGCGTCCGTCAAGCTCATGACCGACGGCATTTTGCTGGCCGAGACGCAGACTGACCCGCTGCTCAACGCCTACGACACCATCATCATCGACGAGGCGCATGAGCGCAGCCTGAACATTGACTTTTTGTTGGGCTACCTGCGCCAGATATTGCCGCGCCGCCCGGACCTGAAAATCATCGTGACCTCGGCCACGATTGATGCTCAGCGCTTTGCCGACCACTTTGCGACGCGCAAACGCCTGCCGCCGGGCCGCCCCAAGGCAGGCGACGCCCCCTCGGGGGGCAGCGACGACGCGCAGCGCGGAGCGTGGGGGCCATCCGTGCCCGCGCCGGTGATCATGGTCTCGGGCCGCATGTTCCCCGTAGAGCAGCGCTACCGCCCGTTTGAGGAAAGCCGCGAATACGACCTGAACAACGCGATTGCCGACGGCGTGGACGAGCTGTGGCGCGGTGGCGTGGGCGGCGATATTTTGGTGTTCCTGCCCGGAGAGCGCGAGATTCGCGAGGCGGCGGACCACCTGCGCAAACACTTAAGCCACCAACCGGTGATGCGCGGCTGCGAGGTGCTGCCGCTGTTTGCGCGCCTGAGCCCGGCCGAACAAGACCGCATTTTTGACGGCCACACCGGGCGGCGGGTGGTGCTGGCCACCAATGTGGCCGAGACTTCGCTCACGGTGCCGGGCATCCGCTATGTGATCGATGCGGGCACGGCGCG
>CANBVJ010000008.1 GCA_947372865.1 Comamonadaceae bacterium | reverse complement strand
CACGAAGCCGGTCTGCGCGCCGCTGCCGCTGATGGCGAGCTGTGGCGGCTGCGCGTGACCTCGGTGCCCGAGCCTGAGCAGACCGCCGCTTACATCGCCACCGCCGGGGCCATGCACGAAGCCGGGCAACGTCTGGCCTTTGCCGTGCTGGACACCGCCAGCGGCCAAGTGCTGGGCAGCACCAGCTACCACGACATCTTGCCCGCCGTGCAGCGACTGGAGATTGGCTACACCTGGTACGCCCAGCGCTGGCAACGCAGCCATGTGAACACCAGCTGCAAGCTGCTGCTGCTGCGCCATGCCTTCGACACCCTGGGCTGCAAGGTGGTGGGCTGGCGCACCGACAACTTCAATTTCGCCTCGCAGCGCGCCATCGAGCGCCTGGGCGCCAGGAAGGACGGCGTGATCCGGGGCCATGCCCTGCGCCGCGACGGCACCATCCGCGACACCGTGATGTACAGCCTGCGCGCGGGCGAATGGCCAGAAGTCAAGGCGCAACTCCTGCACAGCCTGAACAAACCGCGCTGAAATAAACCACCATGCTGCTCGACTTTTTCTACACGCTGCGAAGCGCCAAACTGCCGGTTTCGGTTAAAGAGTTTCTGACGCTGCTCGAAGCGCTGCAAAAAGGCGTGGTCGGGCCAAATGCTGAGCCTTCGCAGACGGACACGTTTGACGAGGCTTACAGCAGCGGCTACAAGATCGACGACTTCTACTACCTGAGCCGCGCCGCGCTGGTCAAGGACGAGAAGCACTACGACAAGTTTGACCGCGCGTTTGCCGCCTATTTCAAGGGCGTGGAGATGATCGCCGACTTCACCAAAGAAGTGCCGCTGGAGTGGCTTCGCAAAAACCTGGAGTTGCAACTCAGCCCGGAAGAACTCGCCAAAATCGAAAAAATGGGCTGGGACGAGCTGATGGAGACGCTGAAAAAGCGGTTCGAAGAGCAAAAAGAGCGCCACGAAGGCGGCAGCAAATGGATTGGCACCGGCGGCACCTCGCCCTTTGGTGCCTATGGCCAAAACCCGCAAGGCATCCGCATCGGGCAGGACAAAAGCCGCAACCGCAGCGCGGTCAAGGTGTGGGACCAACGCGCCTACAAAGACTACGACGACACCCAGGAACTGGGCACCCGCAACATCAAGGTGGCGCTGCGGCGCTTACGCAAGTTTGCGCGCGAGGGCAACGAGTTTGAGCTGGACCTGGATGACACCATCCGCAGCACGGCGGCCAATGCGGGCTACCTGGACATCAAAATGATTCCAGAGCGGCACAACAATGTGAAGGTGCTGCTACTGATGGACGTGGGCGGCACCATGGACGACCATATTGCGCGGGTGGAAGAGCTGTTTAGCGCCACCAAAACGGAGTTCAAGCACCTGGAGTTTTATTACTTCCACAACTGCGTGTATGACTTCATGTGGAAAAACAACCGGCGCCGCTTTGCCGAAAAATTTGCCACCTGGGACATCATCCGCAAGTACAACAAGGACTACAAGCTGATCTTCGTGGGCGACGCCACCATGAGCCCCTACGAGATTTTGCAGCCCGGCGGCAGCGTGGAATACAACAATGAAGAGCCCGGCGCCGACTGGCTGCAACGCCTGACCAGCGCGTTTCCCAAGTTCGCCTGGATCAACCCCGAACCGCAAGGCGTGTGGCAATACCGCCAAAGCATCAGCGTGATCCAGCAGCTCATGCAGCAGCGCATGTACCCGCTCACGCTCAAAGGGCTGGAAGAGGCAATGCGGCTGCTGACCAAGTAATTAGCCACGTCAACACAGCTCAGCGCTTTTCAATCTGGCAGGACACTGCCGTTTCAACTTGGTTGGTGGTCATGTAGCGTCCGCGGGGAAAGTTGGCGCGTCGACCCCTAGTTTCCCAGGCGCGATCATCTTGGCTGGAGCGCCCAATGCCATGAGCGCATTGGGCGGCGCCATTGTGAATGGCGTCAAATAGTTCGATAGCACGCATTTGTCGGTGTTTAGACAGTCTGGAAAATCCCTGTCTCATAAGATTGGCGCCCGATCTACCGATGGGAACCCGGCCCGTCCGGGCGCCCTAGCAATGCACAAGGTATCCCCATGCTCCCCAAAGACTCGCAGTTATTGAAAGTCGCCGACCCAGGCGCCCATTTTTCCGGGCACATGGGCCACACGATCCCTGAGTCCACGCCGGACTGGTCACCCCGTTTGGGTGCGCCGCAAGGCAGTCCGAACATCATCGTGATCCTGCTCGACGACCTGGGTTTCTCCGACTTCGGTTGTTACGGTGGCGAAATTCAGACGCCGAACATCGACCGCCTGGCCGCACACGGCCTGCGCTACACCAACTACACCACGGTGCCCATGTGCACGCCGGCCCGTGCCGCCTTGCTGACCGGCAAAAATCCGCACAGCGTGGGCTGCGGCTGGCTTACGCACAATGACCCGGGCTACCCGGGCTACCGGGGGGAGATATCAAAGGATGCGCCGCTGATCCCAGAGCTGTTGCGCGAACAGGGCTGGTCCACCATGGCCCTGGGCAAGTGGCACAACACCTACGACCGCAACCTCCACAGCGCCGCCGACAACAGCGGCTGGCCCTTGCAGCGCGGCTTTGACCGCTTCTACGGCTTCATGGGCGCAGAAACCAGCTACTACCAGCCCGACCGTATGCTCGAAGGCAACCAGCTCGCGCAGGTGGACGGATATCCAGAAGGCTACTTTGCCCCCGACGACTACACCAGCCGCGCCATCACCTGGATCGCCGAAAACCGCGCCAGCGCGCCGGACAAACCTTTCTTCACCTACCTCGCCTTCCAGTCGCCGCACACGCCACACCACGCCAAGCCCGAAGACCAGGCCAAGTACCAAGGGGTCTATGAGGCCGGATGGGACGCCTTGCGCCTGGCGCGTTTCGAGCGCCAGCGCGCGATGGGACTCATCGAACCCCACGCCGTGCTGCCGCCGCGCAACCCCGGCATTCCTGAGTGGGCGACCTTGCCGGCCCAGGAGAAAGAACTCTACGCACGCTATATGGCGTGTTACGCCGGGCTGGTGGACAACGTTGACCAGAACGTGGGGCGCCTGCTGGCCTTCCTGGAAAAGAGCGGCCAGTTGGACAACACGCTGATCATCATCACCTCGGACAACGGCGCCAACTCGATTGGCGGCCCCACTGGCGTGATGAACCTGCAAGACCGCCGCCAGGGCTTCCCCGAAGACGCCGCGCTGGTGCGCCGCTTGGTAGAGAGCAACGCCGTCGGCGACGACGCGACCTACGCCGCCTACCCCAGCGGCTGGTCGCAGGTGTCCAACACGCCCTACCGCTTTTACAAGCGCACGCCCATGGCCGGTGGCATCCGCGTGCCTTTTGTCGTGCACTGGCCCCAGGGCCTTACCGACCCGGGCGGCCTGCGCTCGCAGTGGATTCACGTCACCGATGTGCTGCCCACCCTGCTCGACCTGACCGGCGGCAGCTACCCCCTGGTACACCACGGCTACCGCACCCGCACCATGGACGGCAAAAGTTTTGCCGCATCGCTGCGCCAGGCCGATGCCCCGGTGCAGCGCCAGCGCCAGTACTACGAACTCCAAGGCAACCGCGGCTTTATTAGCGGCGACTGGAAAATCGTGTCGCTGCAGCCGCCGTTGCAGGCGCTGAACCTGGACAACTGGATGCTGTTCCACATCGCCAGCGACCCGACCGAGGTGCTGAATCTGGCAGCCAGCCAGCCCGAGGTGCTGCAGCGCCTGATTGCCGAGTTCGAGGCCGAAGCCACGGCGAACTACGTCTACCCGATCGACAACCGCGACGACCGGCGTGCCATCACCCTGCCGCCGCACGAGCTGGCACAGGCCCTGGTGCCGCGGGACTTCTATCGCGAGAGCGAAGCCATCCCCGGCGTGACAGTGTCACCCATGATCGCCGACCGGGATTTCGTGTTGCGCGCGCAGTTCGACTGGCGCACCGGCGACGAAGGCGTGATCGTGGCGATGGGCGATCACTTCAGCGGCATGGTGGCCTTCGTGATGGACGGTGCGCTGCATTTCACCTACCAGCTCTGGTACCGCCCGATTGAGCTAGCGCCGATTGCGCTCGCCGCCGGCGCCCAAGACTTTGTGTTGCGCTACAGCGCCTTAGGCGACCGCAAGGGCCAGGGCCACTTCACCTTGAACGGCCAGGTAGTGGTAGCTGCGGCCGATCTCTCGCCCACCCTGGTGCGCCTGCCATCGGGCGGCCTGAGCGTGGGCATCAACAAACGCCGCGCCATCAGCGAACGCTACGCCGACCGCGGCGCGTTTCGTTACAGCGGACGCATCGACCGGGTCCGGCTTGAGCCTGGCGCCCAGCCGGCCGACTCGCCGATGGTGCTGGACGAAGCGGCCGTGCAGGCCCGCCTGCGGGCCGCAGCGGCACAGACCTGACAAGCACGCAGCGCCCTAAGGCCCGACCAGGCTGCGGGCGATGCTCAACAAGCCCACTCCGCAGGTCAGTGCCACGCTCACGCGGCGCACCCCGTGACCGCCGTAGCGGGCAAACAGCCGGTTGCCCAGCGTGTCGCCCAGCAACACCACTGGCAAGGCCAGGGCAAAGAGCAGCAGCACGGGCCCGGTGATGTGGCCGCCAACCAGGTAGGCACAGGCCGCCAGCAGGCACACCGTCAACAGCCCCAGCGCGAGGGTCGCGCGGGCCTGGCCCATGTCGGTTGCGGTGAGCATAAAAAGCAGCACCACCGGTGGCCCGGCAATGCCCACGGCCCCTCCCAGCACGCCTGAGGCCAGGCCGGCAAGCGCCAGCGCCGGCAGTGTCAATGCGTGGGGGCGGGGCGCAATCAAGAACATGGCCGCCGACAAGGCCAGCACCAACAAGCCCATGCCCAAACGCAGGCCCGTGTCGCCCACCATGGTATGCAGCCAATAGCCCGCCGGCGTGCCCACCAGCCCAGTGAAAAGCAAGGGCAGAAAAATCCGGCCCGAGATCTGGCCACGCATCGCCGGCACATTCTTCACGGTGGCGGCCAGCGCCAGCAGGATGTTCAGCACGACAGCCTGGCCGGGCGGAAACACCAGGCTCAGCATGGGCACGGCAATGATCGAGAACGCCCAGCCAGTCATGGCCCGCACGACGGAAGCCAGCAGCACGGAAACACCCAGCCACAGCAAAGCCAAGGTGCCGATGTCACCCATGGGCAGCCCCAGCGCCATCAAACACGGTGCCGCACCATGGCCGAGGCCATGCCAGGGGCGATTCGGTGCAAGAGCTGCAGCCAGCGGGTGGCACCAATCGGCATCTCATAGCGGTTGCCCACAAAACCCGACCAGAAGGACTGCGCCAGTTGTTCGGGGGTCATCCCGCCCGGCCCCCGATGGGCCGTCATGGCCGTCGCCACAAAGGGCGGCAGTACCTCAAACACCGAGACGGGGCTGCCTTCGAGCTGCCAGCGCAGGCTCTGGGACGCACTGTGCAGTCCGGCCTTGGTGGCGCAATAGATGGCTGTAGCCTGTTTCGGCACCAAGGCCAGGCCCGAGGTGATGTTGACGATGGCGGCCTCGGGGTGCTGCCTCAGCAGGGGAAGAAACGCATGCGCCAGCAAAACGGGTGCTGCCAGGTTCACCGTGATCTCGTGTTCAATCTCTTGCGCCGTGGACGCCTCGATGGACTTGTAGACCTGGGTTCCGGCGTTGTTGACCAGCACGGTCACCTGGGGAAACAAGGCCACCAGCCGCGCACGGTCCTCAGACTTTGAGACATCGGCGGCGCACAGGAGCGCACCCGGCAGCCCGGCGGCTGCCGCTTGCAAGGCAGCCCCGCTGCGGCCCACCAAGATGACTTGGTTGCCATGGGCCAGGAAAGTTCTGGCCAGCGCCAGACCAATGCCAGTAGCACCTCCTGTGATGAGGGTCAGATGCCCGCTGGGCCTCATGGTGGCGTCAGTTGGGCTCGAGCTTCAGGTCTTTGGCGACTTCGGTCATCCAGACCACGTCCGAGGCAATCTGCTGGCGGAATTCCTCTGTGGTCTTGCTGGATTTCAGCGTCATGCCAAAGGGTGTGAGCTTCTCCGCCACAGGGGCCGACACCGATGCAGCCGCGAGCTCGCGCTGCAAGCGCTGCACGATGGCCGGCGGCGTGTCGGGATGGACCGCGTAACCAGACCAGATGCGCAGCGGTGAAACGTTGACCCCAGCTTCGACGATTGTGGGCACATCCGGAAACTCTTTGAGTCGGGCCTGGTCGATCACGGCCAGCACCTTGACTTGGCCTTTGGGTGCATATTGCATACCGAAAATGGCCGGTGCCACGGTGAAATCCACCTCGCCGCCCATCACGGCCTTAACCATGTCGGGCCCACCCTTGTAGGGCACGTTGACACCGGTGAAGCCAGCGACTTTTTCCATCTGGGCGATCTTGAGGTGTTCAACGGCACCGGGCCCGGGCGTCGCGTAGTTCAGCTTGCCGGGATTAGCACGGCCATAGGCTACCAGGTCTTTCATCGTCTTGTACGGTGAATGGGGCCCCACCATCAGCACCATGGGCGTATCGCCGGCAATCGTCAGTGGAAGCAACTGCTTGTTCAGGTCGAATTTTTTCTGCACCACCTGCACGCCCACCATGCCCAGATTCAGTTGCATCACGGTGTAACCGTCGGCCGGCGCAGACAGCACCGACTGCAAGCCCAGCAGGAACATGCCACCGGGTTTGTTCTCGACCAAGACCGTTTGCTTGAGCGCCTTTTCGAGTTCCAGCGCCATGGTTCGCACGCCCACATCGGCGGCACCACCGGCGGGTAAGGGGATGACGATCTTGATCGGACGGTTCGGATAGTCGGTCTGCGCTAGCGCCGGGAGAGCAGCGCCGAGCAACGATGCGCCGGCAAGACTAAGTGCAAGGCGCCGGCGGGTGAGTTGGATTGTCATGGGGTAGCTTTTAAAAAATGTTGTAGATGTAAAGAATCCGCCCTAGGCCGAGGCTCCGTGCGTCCAGCGCCCGGGCCGCGCCTCGGTGATCTGTCCGTTTTCGATCACCGTCTGTCCAGACACCAGCGTGGCCACATAGCCCATGGACTTCTGAATCATCCGGCGCCCGCCCATGGGCAAGTCGCGCACGATCTCGGGCATGGGCAGGGCCAGGTGCTCAAAGTTGATGAGGTTGATGTCGGCCTTCAAGCCAGCGGCGATGACGCCGCGGTCGCTCAGGCCCATGTGCACGGCGTTGCGCTGCGTGAGCATCTGCACCACCTGCGGCAGTGGGATCTTTTCACCCCGCGTACGCTGCAGGCCCCAATGCGCGAGCATCGTGGTCGAGATGCTGGCGTCGCAAATGGTGCCCACGTGGGCGCCCGCGTCACCCAGCGAGCAGAGTACGTTCGGGTGCATCATCATTTCGCGCACCCGGTCCAGCGAACCGTTGAGGTAGTTGTGGATCGGAAAATAAACCAGGCTAGTGCCATCGCCTTGCGCGAGGTGGTCGTACATCAGTTCTCGGGCAGACACCCCGCGCGCCTTGGCTTGGGCACCAAACGACAGCGCGGGCAGCGGCTCATAGTCCATGCTGCCGTCCGCAGCTGGCAGCAGCGGGAACAGCGTAAAGGCGATCTGCTCGAAATGCTGGATCACAAAGTCGGCCAGCGGCGGCACGGACGAGCCTTCCACCGACAGGCTTACCGGCGCTTCCGACAGGATGCGCGAGCGTGTGCTGGGAACGCGCAACTGGGCTGCGCGCTCCTTGGCCGGCAGGTGCGCGATGGCCTGGTAACAGGGAAATGCGGCGAGCAGGTTGAGCGTGGTATCAAGCCCATTGAACACGCCGATGCCGCGCGGCGAGGCCTGCAGCTTGACGTCAATGCCCTTGGCCGCGCTGGCCAAGGCAGCGTCGCCCAGCCACTGGCTTTGCTGGGGCGCGATGACGCGGTCCATCCAGGTGATGGAAATCGGCCTGCCGGCGGCTTTGGCCATGGCTTCGAGCTTGGCGTATTCGCGGTCAAAGCGGGCTTTCTCTTCCTCAGGCGCACCGCGCGGGCTGGCAAAGTCGCTGATTCCCTGGAGCACGCGATACGGCAGGTCTTTCAGTACGGCTGCCAGGCTATTGAGCTCGAGCGGCGAGACCTCGAAGGACGGCGTCATCCGGCCTTGCGCGGTGCGGTGGGTTTCGGTGCTGCCCATGGCCAGACCACAGGCTCCGTCGAGCAAGGCCTGGCGCAGCAGGTCTTGCATCTGAACGATATCATCGGCCGTGGCGGGCTCGCCGCGTGCGGCGCGCTCACCCATCACATACAGGCGCAAGGTGTCGTGCGGCACCAGCGTCATGAAATCGAGCGAATGCGGCTGCGCGTCGAGCACCCGGCCGTAGTCGGTAAAACTTTCCCAGTTCCACTTCATGCCTTCGGACAGCGCGGTGCCAGGAATCTCCTCCACGCCTTCCATCAGGTCGATCAGCACGTCGCGGTCACCTGGACGCACCGGCGCAAAGCCGACTCCGCAGTTGCCCATCACGACTGTGGTTACGCCGTGGTAAATGCTCGGGGCAAAGGTCTCGTCCCAAGAAGCCTGGCCGTCGTAATGGGTATGGATGTCAACGAAGCCCGGCAGCACGTGCAGGCCGGTGGCGTCAATGGTCTTGCGGGCGGGCTCGTCGATCTGGCCCACGGCGATGATCTGGCCATCGCGTATGCCCACGTCCGCCATGAAGGGTTCTGCCCCGGTGCCGTCGATGACGGTGCCGCCTTTGATGAGGGTGTCGAGCATGCTCATTGCTCCTTCAGACCAAGCTTGGCGACGCGGGCCTTGTTGAGCACCAATTCGTCACGAATCTGGGCCGCAAAGGCGGCGGGTGATGCGCTTGCCTCCATCTTTCCGCCAACCTGGTTGATCATTTCCAGCACGCCGGGGTCGGCAACGGAGGCTTTCAGGGCGGCGACGAGCCGGTTGACCTCAGCGTCCGGCGTGGCAGCCGGGACCACCAAGCCACCCCAGGGCTCGTCCTGGTATTTGGCCAGTCCCGATTCGGCCATGGTCGGCACGTTGGGCAACTGCGGCATGCGCACGGCGCCCGTGGTGGCCAGCCCACGCAGCTTGCCTGCTTTCATTTGTTCCACCACCGCACCGGGTGGCGCAAAGACGAAGTCGATGGAGCCAGTTTGAACGGCGAGCACGCCTTCGATCGAACCCTTGAAGGGCACGTGTGTGGCCTTGAGCCCACCCGGGACTTTTTCTTCCATCTGCTCAACCATGAGATGGGTGGGAGAGCCCTTGCCGCCACTGCCGAAGTTGAGCTTGTCGGGCGCGGCCTGCATGGCCTTGATCAGATCAGCCACGGTGGCATAGGGCGAGTTCGCAGCCACCACCAGCACATGGGGGCTGGAGCTGACTTTGCCGATCGGCTTGAAGTCACGCAGCACGTCCGTGCGGCCCGTGATTTCCTGCGCCGTCAGAATGCCGGAGTGCAGGTACAAAATGGAGCTGCCATCGGCCGGTCCGGTGGCCACTGCACGCACTGCGATCTGTCCGGAAGCGCCCGCCTTGTTTTCCACGATCACCGGCTTGTTCAGATTCTTGGAAAGTGCTTGGCCGAGCTTACGGACAAACACGTCCACTCCGCCGCCTGCAGGCAGGGGAACCACGATCTTGTAGACATCGGGACCCGCAGCGGTCTGGGCCATGGCTAAAGGTGCCAGCGAAGCCAACACCATTGCGGCGGTCAAGCCGGTCAATGCGCGGCGAAGTTTGAAAGGTTTCATGCTTGTCTCCTGTTTGGTTTTTATGTCATTGCATCAATCGCGCTGGCGATGGATGTTCGCTTCGATCGAATTGATGATGGAGCCCGGAGCCTGGGGGCCCGGCTCAATCACCACGCGGTCAATCGTCCCGCTGTAGGGAAAGGTGCGCCTGGACGCGTAGCGGTGCGAGACGCGCTGGCGCCGGTCCATGCCGATATCGATGCCCTCGACATGGATGCCGATGATGGTGGGAGACATGCCGGTGTAGGGCACCGCCTCCACGCCGTTGACCAGCAGGCGCCCTTCGCCCCGGCGTTGTCCCAAGGCGCGGTATTCGAGCACCACGTCCTGCGCGCCGGCCGCCAGCGCCACCGGCGGCAGCTCTATCGGCGACATCCAGCGGTGGAACACAAAATGGACTTGCCCGTCCATAACGTAAAGCACCAGGCCCACAAAGGCCTCGCCGATGGCGAAGATCACGCCTTCCTGGCCCGGCTGCCAGTCAAAGCGGCTGCGGATGGTGAAATTGCGGTCACCCAGCAAGGGGGCCACGATGGCGCGCGCCACGGTCGGTGTGCCGGCAAAGAAGGTGCGCGGCTGGTTGACCGTGTGCGCCATGAAGGGCGGTATCGTCACCGCGCGCTCCAGCGCCCGGTTGTCCAGCGGGTAGACGTAGTTGGCGCGCGCGTCGGCATCAAACGCGACCGCCATGCTTGCCACCCGCTCGGGCTGCTGCGCCGCCAAATCGGTGGTCTCGCAAGGATCGCTTGCCAGGTCAAACAGCATCCAGTTGTCCAGCGAGGCGATCACTCCACCGCGCGGCTGCAGAGAGGCGATCTTCCAGTGGCCGTCGATGTAGGCGCGGTTTGCCTCCAGCTCGTAGTGCTGGCGGCTGCGCTGTGTTGGGGCACTGCCGTCATGGAGCATGGGCGCGAAGCTCACGCCATCGGGCTTGCGCGCATCAAAGCCATGGCTCGATTGCGGGTGGGCGATGCCCAGCACGTCGAGCAGCGTGGGCGTGACATCGGTGACATGAATCCATTCGCGGCGGATGGCGCCTGCATCCTTGATCCGGTCGGGCCAGTGCAGCACAAAGGGCACGCGGATGCCGCCGTTCAAGGGCGTGCGTTTGAAGAAGCGAAACGGCGTGTTCGACACCTGCGCCCAGCCGGTCGGGTAGGCCGGCAGCGATTCGTCCTGGCCCAGACGGCCATCGCGCGCCATCTGCAGCGCCCGTTCGTGGTTGACCGGCTGGCCTTCGCGCTGGTCCACGTAGTTGGGCGTGCCTTCCAGTCCGCCCACCGCACTGGCGCCGTTGTCGGAACTCAGCACGATGATGGTGTTGTCCAGCAGGCCCGCGTCCTTGAGAAAACCGACGATGCGGCCTACGTTCTGGTCGATGTTGTCCACCAGCGCGGCGTACAGCTCCATGTACTTGGCGAACAGCTCCTGGCGCTCCGCCGGCAGGCTGTCCCAGGCGGGAACGCCAGGCGGCAAGGGTGCGAGCTGGTGGCGATCGTCGAGCAGGCCCATGGCACGCTGGCGCTCGAAGCGGGCCTGGCGAAACACGGTCCAGCCCTCGTTGTAGCGGCCCTCATATTTGGCGATGTCCTGCGCCTTGGCCTGGATCGGCATGTGCGGCGCGTTGAACGCGGCATACAGGAAAAACGGGTGTTCGGGCTCGCTGGCGTAGTGCTCTTTCATCCACCGGATGGCGCGGTTGGTCCAGTCATCGGTGGCGAAGTGGTCGTCGGGATAAGCCTCCACCTCCACCGGGTTGTTGCCTTCGTACAGGCGCTCGGGCTGGAAGTAGCTGGTCTCTGCGTCCATGAAGCCGTAGAACTTGTCAAAGCCCCGCTGCAGCGGCCACGAGCTGTGGTCGCCGGCTTCGTGCACGTTGTGGCCCCAGGTGTTGTGCCACTTGCCCACCATCAGGGTGCTGTAGCCCTCGTCACCCAAAATTTCGGCCAGCGTGAGGGCATCGGGTGCGATCTCGCCCGAATAACCGGGAAAGCCGGGGTTGGCGTGTGCAATCCAGCCACAGCCCACCGAATGCGGGTTTTTTCCGGTCAGCAAGGCGGCGCGGGCGGGCGAGCACATGGGCACCGTCGTGTAGTTGGCAAAACGCAGGCCGCCCGCAGCGAGCGCGTCAATATGGGGCGTGGCGATTTCGCTGCCGTAGCAGCCCAAGTCAGAAAATCCCAGGTCATCGAGGTAGATGACGACCACGTTGGGCTTGCCGTGCACGCGCTCACCCTTGGTCTGAGACCACCACGGCGTCGAGTCTTTGAGGAGCCTCTCCATCTGCCCCTGGAAATGGGCGCCGGGGTCGCCGTTGCGGCTAGTGTCGAGATTTGGCATGGGTTGCGGTCCTGCAGTATTGAGGTCTGCCATTTACAGCGCCTAGCCGTTCAGAATGAAATCGGCAGCGCGCTCGCCGATGGCGATGCAGATGGCGTTGGTGTTGGTCGACGCGATGGTGGGCATGACGGAGCCGTCAGCCACACGCAGGCCGCGAATGCCGTGCACACGCAGTTGCGGATCCACGACCGACTGCGCCGCGTCCGTGCCGATGCGGCAGGTTCCCACCGGGTGGTAAGCCGTGGCGCCGGTAGCGCGCAGGTAGTCCACCAGCGCCTCATCGCTGGCCCTTTCGGGGCCCGGGCGCACTTCGCGCCGGATCAGCTTCGACAAGGGCCCGGTTTCCGCCGTCTTGCGCGACAGCTTGAGCGCTTGCAGGCAGGCGCTCAGGTCGTCGGGATGGGTGAAGTGGTTGGACACTAGCACCGGGGCCGCTGCGGGGTCGTGGCTGCCGATGTGCGAATGTCCCCGCGAGCGCGGGCGAATCTGGAATGAGGCGATCGTGACGCCGTCAAAGGTATCGAGCTCGATCTTGCCAGCGCCGCGGTTGCCCGGGCTGCTGACTTGCTGGATCTGGATCTTGAGGTCGGCGTCGGTGCTGCCGGGCTGCATCGCGGCAAAGGCCTGCGCCGTGATGGTGACCGACGACAGCGGGCCATCGCGCCGCGTCAACCACCGCAAACCAAGCCGGGCCTGCCCCAGCGGGCTGCTCAGGTCGCGGTTCCAGCTCACGTCACGCGTGGCTTCGTACATGACCGGGCTGTACACGTGTTCGCTCAGGTTCTCGCCCACCATGGGCAGTTCGTGCAGCAGCGGCACTCCGGCTTGCGCCAATACCTGCCGCCGCCCCACACCCGAGAGTTCGAGCAGCTGAGGCGAATTGAACGCCCCGCCGCACAAAATGACTTCGCGCTGCGCGTGCAGGGTCACGTCCGCACCATCGATCTTGGCCAGCACGCCGGTCGCGCGGCCACCTTCAATAAGCACCCGCCCGACCAGCACACCGGTCTTGATGGTCAGGTTGGGCCGTCCCATGGCGTCGTCGAGATAGGCCATGCGGGTGTTGCAGCGCACGCCATTGCGGGTGTTGAACTGCAGGTAGCTGCCGCCGTAACCGCGCTCGTTGTAGTCCTTCACGCGCGGAGCCACACCGGCCTGCTCCAAGGAATCTAGGAATGCATCAGGCAAGGCGTCCACCGGCTGGAACTCGGTAACCGTAACCGGGCCGTTGCGGCCCCGGCGGCTCGGGTCGCCGCCGGCAAAACTCTCAATCTTTTTGAACCACGGCAGCAGGTCGGCATGGGCCCAGCCGGGGCAGCCGTCTTGTGCCCATTTGTCGTATTCGTGGGGCGTGCCGTGCACCCAAATCATGCCGTTGACCGTGCTGGAGCCCCCCACCACCCAGCCACGCGGCCAGTAGATCTTGCGGTCATTCATCTGCGGGTCGGGTTCGGTAAAGAAATCCCGGATGACCTTGCGTTGCTGCAGCACCTTTACAACCCCGGCGGGGATACGCGTCCACATATTGGTGTCGGGTGGGCCCGCTTCGAGCAGCAGCACGCTGTGCTTGCCGCTTTCGCTCAGGCGCACCGCCAGGGGTGCGCCCGCAGAGCCTGCTCCCACCACGATGAAGTCGTAGGTGTCAGTGTCCATGCTCATGCTGCGTCCTGGGCCAGCCAGTCCTGCAAAGCCAGTGCCTCGTCGCCCATGCGGGTGTACTGGTTGGCCGGCAACTCCCAAGGCTCGAAACCGTCCTTGGTCTGCTTGGGCACGGGCTCGACCATCAGCTCAACGAACACCGGGCCTTGCATGGCCAGCAGCTCGGGAAAGCGCGTGGCCCAGGTCGCGCCATCGTTGATGCGCTCGGCGTGCGCATAGCCGCACTTGCGCGCCACTTCGGCAAACTGAAAATCGGATGCCGGGGTCACCATGTTGTCCAGCCCCGTAAACTGGGTACCGTTGTGCACCACGCAGTGCAGCAGGTTCTTCGGCGCCTGCTGGGCCACGGTGGCCAGGCCGCCCAACTCCATGAGCAAGCTGGCGTCGCCGTCCATGACGATCACTTTCTTGTCTGGTCGCGCCAGCGCCAGGCCCAGGGCCAGGCCGGCGGCGCCGCCCATCAGCGGCACCGAATTGATGCGCCCGGCAAACGAGCCCTTGGCCGCTTCGGCATGCGCGGGCTTGAGCACGGTCTTGATTTTTGCCACACCCAGGCCCAGCACCAGCCCCACCTTGCCACTTACCAGAGGCACACCGCTGGCGTTTCCATCGGCTCCCTCGATGCGGTCCAAAATGAACATGGCGCCCATGGTGGCAACGACGACACCGTCCCCCTTGCCCTTGGCGACCACACCTACCGCTTGCACAAAATTCATCATCGTCTGGCTCCTTCTTTTTTCAACGCCATGCCATGGGCGCGCCCACGAGCAATACCACCGCGGTGCGCTGCTGTTGTGCCTGCTCATAGGCCTGGTCCAGCTTCAGTAGGTCGGCCTCAGTGTCCAGAATGTGAAAGGGCACACCGATGGACGCCAGGAAGGGCTCCGCAATGCGCACCATGGTGCGGCCGGACTCAGCGGTGGGGTGGCCGATGTTGCTGAACTCGCGGCCAAACTGGCCCACCAGGAACACCATAGGGATGTGCGCATCCAGGCACACCGCGCGCAAGGTGTTAAAGCAGTTGTAGAGGCCCTGGTTTTGCATCATCACCAAGGGTCGCTTGCCGCCTATGGTCAGGCCCGCAGCGACGGTAACAACCTGGTTCTCGTTACAGGCGTTGATGACGCGGATGCCCTCAACCCCCTTGTTGAGCCGGTCATGCAGCGATAGCTGGATCCAGTCCGGCACGGTCACTACATGGTCAACTTGGTTGCGCCGCAGCGCGGTTACGGCGGCAGTGGCACTGATAGTGTGGTCGCTTGGGCCCATCGGGTCTCCTTGGGAAGGCTGCATGGCTATGATCAAACAAGTCGGCCAGTCTAGAAACTCAACTCTTTCAAATCTGTCAAATCAATGACAAAAATTAACCCCTCAAATCCCAAGGAAGTCGCGCTCGCGATCTTGGTAGAAACCCTTGGTTTTAGGGATTGCCTGCCCCAAACGCTCGACAGCCTGGTGGCCGCTGGCAGCATGCTCAGGCTCGGCAAAGGCGAAGCTCTGATCCTGCGCGGGCAGCCTTTTGACGCCTTGTGTCTTGTAGTGCAAGGCTCGTTGGAGACGCGCATCCTGAATTCCGACGGGCACCGCCACCTCATCAGCTTCATGCAGCCCGGCGATGTGGTGGGCATCATCAGCATGCTCGACGGCCTGGGCCATATCAACGACCAGATTGCCCGCAGCGCCAACACCCTCGTCCTTCGCATTCCCGGGCCCGCCGTGCGCGAGTTGCGCCAGAGCGATCCCGGTTTGGGCCGGGCCTTCGAGGTGCAACTGGCCTTCCGCAGCCGCCTGCTGCACGAACGACTGGCGGCCGACTCCGGCATGCCGATCGAAGCCCGCGTTGCCCGCCTGCTGATTGCGCTCTCAAGCCTGTATGGCGAACAGCGCCCGGGCGGGCTGGTGTTAAAGATCAAGATTTCCCAAGAAGACCTGGGCGACTGGTTAGGTGTAAGCCGCCAAGGCATCAACGCAGTGCTGCAGGCACTGACCGCCAAGGCCTTGCTGCGGGTCAGCTACTCGCGGCTCACCATCGTCAACCTTGAAGGCCTGCGCACAGCGGCGCTGATTTAAAAGCTATCCGTAAAGAATCGTCAAAACCCCACGCGCGCGCCATGCACGCACCGAGTGGCTTTAACAGAAGCGAAGGCCTTGGAATTTTGAATGCATAAAGGAAGTACTGCACACCCAATCCACTTGGGACCTACCCCCTAAAATGCCCTGTCCCTCGCCGTAGCACAATGGATAGTGCGCATGCCTCCTAATATCTCCGATTTGGCAATGAATATCCAGTGTTTATCCTCAGTGATCACCATCAGAGTGTGTCCAGTGGATTGACACAAACTGGGGGTGGATTGGGTGTCCCCAGTCTTACCCCACTCTAGATTTCCTCTGCAGTTAGTCCAGTTGATGGTGTAAATCTACAGGGTTACCTTGTTCAATTTGAACGAAATCTCATATCGGTAGAACGAAATATCTGGGGTCATTGCCAAGGCACGTCTAATCTTTACGTCGTCTTCCAATGCAATGATGATGCCCTTGACAACTTGATTTGGATCAGCCAATTCCTGTTTGACAAAGCCCATGTATCTCAGAACCTGCCCAACAACGACATCACTGGCACGTCCCTTCTTGAGCTCTACAACAAGCAACTGCGACTTGTCCTTCTTGATAGCCAGAACATCCATTGGACCTGTGTCTGTTTGGTACTGCTGACCGACAAGTTCACCGTCTTCCTCAAAAATATCGAAATCACGACCGATCTCTGTTTGCCGCCAATTCTTGACTAGGAAGTCCTTTCGGCCCCCTCAACCCGTCTTCAGCCACCCATCAGAGCCAGACAGACACCCCCACAGAACCCAAACACCATCCAGTAGAGGGTCAAGCCCCTAAAATGCCCCACCCCTCGCCGTAGCACAATGGATAGTGCGCATGCCTCCTAAGCGTGAAATACAGGTTCGATTCCTGTCGGCGGGACCACGCTAGGGCTATGGTGGCGCCTACGTCCCCGCAGGCGCGGCCTCAAACGCAAACGCAAAAAACGCCGCGCCGCCCAAAAAGCCGAAGGCCACCAGGTAGTTCCAGGCCATTTTTTCCTTCAGAAACAGCACGGCAAAGGCGATGAAAATCGTCAGCGTGATCACCTCCTGGAGAATCTTGAGCTGAAAGCCGCTAAAAGCACCGTAGCCCAGGCGGTTGGCGGGTACGGCCAGGCAATATTCAAACAGCGCGATACCCCAAGACACCAAAATCACCTGCCACAGCGGCCAGTCGTGGCCGTATTTCAGGTGGCCGTACCAGGCAAAGGTCATGAAAACATTGGACAACAGCAATAGGAGGATGGTGTTCATGCTTCTATTGTCTGTGCAGGGTCGCCACGGTTAGGCTGGGAGCGGGCGCCCGGCATAGAATTTACCGGCGCGTAAATGGCCATGGCCGACGGACTACTCTAGACGGGACAACCTTCTCACACCCTTTATGGCAACACTCCCGGCAGACCCCCTGGACCAGGCACTGGCGCTGCACCACGCAGGTGACTTGGCGCGGGCCAAAACCCAGTACATCGCCATCCTGCGCCAGCAACCCGACCATTTTGATGCGCTGCATTTGCTGGGCGTCATCGCCCTGCAAAGCCAAAACGCCGTAGCGGCAGTGCGTCTGATGGAACTGGCCATCGCGCTTGCGCCCGATGTGTCCGACTTTCATTCCAATCTTGCGCTGGCGCACAAAGACCTGGCCCAATGGGACGCCGCCTTTGCCAGCCTGGACCAGGCGATTCGCCTCAACCCCACCAGCGCCGAGGCACATTTCAACCGGGGAACCCTCTTTCAGCGGCTGGAGCAGCCAGAACTCGCCCTTGCCTGCCTCGAAAAAGCCACGCAGTTCAAACCCGATTACGCCGACGCCCATTTTCAAATGGGCCTGACGCTGCAACGGTTGCAGCAGTTCGATGCGGCGGTGGCAAGTTACCGCAAGGCGCTCGCCCTTCATCCGGACTTTGCGGCAGCGCACTACCACTTGGGCGTGGCGCTGCAAACGATAGGACGGATTGAAGCGGCAGCGCAGGCGTACCAACAAGCGCTGGCGCACGACCCACAGCGCCAGGATGCGCAAATCCGCCTTGCCGAACTACTGCAAACACCGCCAACCAAGCCCACGCCGGTAGCCTAAGCACGGCTTGAGGGTGACATCCTCCCAAAAAAACCAGACCGCCATGCGTGCCAGCACAAGACATTGATGCGGCAACCATTGCGCAGGCCAAAATCGCTATTCAGTAGCTGTTACAATTCGGGGCTTAGGCCCGGTAGCTCAGTCGGTAGAGCAGAGGATTGAAAATCCTTGTGTCGGTGGTTCGATTCCGCCCCAGGCCACCAGATTTAAGAAGTGCGCACCAATGTGCTTCTTAAAGACCACGCAAGTGGTCACATGCGGGAATAGCTCAGTTGGTAGAGCGATACCTTGCCAAGGTATAGGTCGAGAGTTCGAGCCTCTTTTCCCGCTCCATGTTTTGTGTGTAAAAAGCCCATCCACTGTGATGGGCTTTTTGCTTTCTGGCGCGACCCCAGCGCTAGAGCGGTCGCAAAAACGCTCAGGCGTTTTTCACCAGCAAGACCACCGCACGCGCCTCCATGGCGCGGCCCTCGCCGACCGGGCCCATCTTTTCGGCCGTTTTGGCTTTCACGTTGACTTGCTCCAGCGAAACCCCAAGCGCCTGGGCGATGCTGTGGCGCATGGCGCCAATGTGCGGCGCCAGCTTGGGTGCCTGGGCGATAACGGTGCTGTCCACGTTGCCAATCTCAAAACCTTTTGCGCGCACCAGGCGGGCGACTTCGCGCAGCAGCACGGCCGAATCCGCCCCCTTGAACTGCGCGTCCGTGTCCGGAAAGTGGCTGCCAATGTCGCCCAAGGCAGCGGCGCCCAAAATGGCGTCGGTGATGGCGTGCAGCAAGGCGTCCGCGTCCGAATGGCCCAGCAGGCCTTTGCTGTGGGGGATTTCCACCCCGCCCAAAATCAGCTTGCGTCCCTCCACCAAAGCGTGAATGTCCCAGCCTTCGCCGATGCGGATGTTTGTCATGGATTTTCTTTCGGTGCCATGGCACTGCGGCTATTGAGGACCGCCTGCGCCAGCGCAAAGTCTTGCGGGTAAGTGACTTTGAAGTTGTGCGCGCTGCCGATTACCAGCAGCGGCCGCAAGCCGGCCATTTCCAGTGCGCTGGCCTCGTCAGTCACTCCGGCAAACCCCGAGGAAGCTTGGGCGGCCAGGGCTTGTTGCAGGGCGCCCAGACGAAACATTTGCGGCGTTTGGGCCAGCCATTTGTCTTCGCGCGGCACGGTGGCGGCTACGCGGCCGTCCACGGCGCGCTTCAAAGTGTCGGACAAGGGCAGCGCCAAGAGGCCGCCCACCGCGTCATCGGTGCAGGCGTGGATCAGGGCGTCCACCAGCGCGGGGGTGATCAGGCAGCGCGCGGCGTCGTGCACCAGCACCCAGTCGTGGTCGCGTGCGCCCGCTGCACGCAGGGCCTGCAGACCGTTGAACACGCTGTGCGCCCGGCTCTCCCCCCCGCAACTTGCGCGGCTAAAGCGCTGCGGCCATTGCGCGCCTTGCGGCCAGACAAAGTCGTCGCCCGGCGACAACACCACCAGGCCGGCATGCAGGCGCACCACCCCGGCCAGCGCCCACAGCGTGTGCATCACCAAAGGCTGGCCGGCCACAGTTTGGTATTGCTTGGGGCTTGCCGTGCCCGCGCGGCTGCCCGCACCCGCGCAGGGCACGAGGGCGTAATAGCGCGGTGCGTCTTGGGGCGTGGGCGTGGGCGTGGAGGCAGAAGGGGAAAGTGGCATCGAAAACCTAAGGGCGTCCGCACGGGCGGCGTCCGTTTTGGAATGGGCATTCTAAAATCAGTGGCGCTTTTTGGTTTTTCACCTCCGTACACCCCGTCTTGGGGCCGCCGGGGGTTTTTGTATTTGTACTGTTCCATGACCCTTCCTGTTCTCGCCCCTGGTAAACGTTTCACGCTGCCGCGCCCGGTCGGCTCTGCCGACGCGGTGTTGCTGGCCCAACTGGCCCAGCGCGACAAGGCCGCCGGGCGGATGACGGCCATCGTCACCGCCGACGCCGCTGACGCCCAGCGCCTGATGGACGAGATGGTGTTTTTTGCACCCGAGCTGCGCTGCACCGTGTTTCCCGACTGGGAAACCCTGCCCTACGACACGTTTTCGCCGCACCAAGACCTGATCAGCGAACGGCTGGCCACGCTGTGGCGCATCAGCCAGCGCGACAAGGAGCAAGGCGCCGATGTGGTGCTCATGCCCGCCACCACCGCGCTGTACCGGCTCGCGCCCCCGGCGTTTTTGGCCGGCTACACCTTTGAGTTCAAGGTGCGGCAAAAACTGAACGAGGCCAAACTCAAGGCGCAGCTCACGCTGGCGGGCTACAGCCACGTGACGCAAGTGGTCAGCCCCGGCGAATACGCGGTGCGCGGCGGCCTGATCGATTTGTTTCCCATGGGTTCGCTCGTTCCCTTTCGGGTCGATTTGTTTGACGACGAGATCGACAGCATCCGCACTTTTGATCCCGACAGCCAGCGCAGCCTGTACCCGGTGCCCGAAGTGCGCTTGCTGCCCGGACGCGAGTTTCCGATGGACGAGGCCGCGCGCGCCAAGTTTCGCAGCCGCTGGCGCGAGCTGCTCGAAGGCGACCCGACCAAAAGCCGCATCTACAAGGACATGGGCGCGGGCGTGGCCACGGCTGGCATTGAGTACTACCTGCCCCTGTTTTTTGACGACACCGCCACCGTGTTTGACTACCTGGGCCCGCAGGCCACCGTGGTGCTGCATGGCGACCTGGAGCCGTCGTTTCAGCGCTTTTGGCAAGACACCAAAGACCGCTACCGCTTGGTGCAAGGCGACCCGGAGCGCCCGGTGCTGCCGCCTGAAGCCTTGTTTTTGGGCATCGAGCAGTTCTACACGGTAGCCCGCGACTACGCCCAACTCGCCATTCGCCCGGTAGCGGCCGAGCCCGGCGCCATCAGCGCCTATGCCGAATTTGACGCCATGCCCGCCGTGGCGGCGGTGCGCGGGGTGGAAGACCCGCTGTTACAACTCAAAAGCCACTTGGCCAATACCGCGCACCGCGTGCTGGTGCTGGCCGAAAGCCAGGGGCGGCAAACCAGCTTGCTCGACTTTTTGCACGCCAGCCACCTGCGCCCGCCGACTTTCGACAGCCTGGCCGAATTTTTGGCCAGCCCCGAGCCGCTGGGCATTGCCACTGCCGCGCTGAACGTAGGCTTTCGCTGGCTGGCGCACGGTGTTGATTTGGTCACCGAGACCGAGCTCTTTGCCGCCGGGCCCACCACGCGCCGACGCAAAAAGCAGGAGCAGGTGAGCGACGTTGAAGCGCTGATCAAAGACCTGAGCGAACTCAAAGTGGGCGACCCGGTGGTGCATTCGGCCCACGGCATTGGCCGCTACACCGGTCTGGTGCACCTGGACCTGGGCAACAAAAACGCCCAGGGCGAGCCCGAGCTGCAAGAGTTTTTGCACCTGGAATACGCCGACAAAGCCACCTTGTATGTGCCGGTAAGCCAGTTGCAGCTCATCAGCCGCTACACCGGCGTGAGCGCCGACGAGGCGCCCTTGCACCGCCTGGGCTCGGGCCAGTGGGAAAAAGCCAAGCGCCGCGCAGCCGAACAGGTGCGCGACGCCGCCGCCGAGCTGCTCAACATCTACGCCAGGCGCGCCGCACGCGAGGGCCATGCCTTCCGCTACTCGCCCACCGACTACGAAACCTTTGCCAACGACTTTGGCTTTGAAGAAACGCCGGACCAAAAAGCCGCCATCCACGCCGTCATCCAGGACATGATCAGCCCGCGCCCCATGGACCGGCTGGTGTGTGGCGACGTGGGTTTTGGCAAGACCGAAGTGGCCTTGCGCGCTGCCTTTATCGCCATTACCGGCGGCAAACAGGTGGCGCTGCTGGCGCCCACGACGCTCTTGGCCGAGCAGCACTACCAGACGCTGGTGGACCGCTTTGGCAAATGGCCGGTCAAGGTGGCCGAGATGAGCCGCTTTCGCAGCGGCAAAGAGATTACTGCCGCGCTCAAGGGCGTGGCAGACGGCACCATCGACATCGTGGTCGGCACGCACAAGCTGCTGAGCCAAGACACGCATTTCAAAAACCTGGGCCTGTTGATCATTGACGAGGAACACCGCTTTGGCGTGCGCCACAAAGAGGCCATGAAGGCCTTGCGCGCCGAGGTGGACGTGCTCACGCTGACTGCCACACCGATTCCCCGCACCCTGGGCATGGCCCTGGAAGGCCTGCGCGACCTGAGCGTGATTGCCACTGCGCCGCAGCGTCGCCTGGCTATCAAAACCTTTGTGCGTACCGAGGGCAATGGCGTGATCCGCGAGGCCGTATTGCGCGAGCTCAAGCGCGGCGGCCAGGTCTACTTTTTGCACAACGAAGTGGACACCATCGAGAACCGCCGTGCCAAGCTCGAAGAATTGCTGCCCGAGGCGCGCATTGCTGTGGCCCACGGCCAGATGCCGGAGCGGCAACTGGAAGCCGTGATGCGCGACTTTATCGCCCAGCGCTACAACCTGCTCTTGTGCTCCACCATCATCGAAACGGGTATCGACGTGCCCACCGCCAACACCATTGTGATGAGCCGCGCCGACAAGTTTGGTCTGGCGCAGTTGCACCAGTTGCGCGGACGCGTGGGGCGCAGCCACCACCAAGCCTATGCGTACCTGATGGTGCCCGACCTGGAAGGTCTGACCAAGCAGGCGCAGCAGCGCCTGGACGCGATCCAGCAAATGGAAGAACTCGGCAGCGGCTTTTATCTGGCCATGCACGACCTGGAGATTCGTGGTGCGGGCGAAGTGCTGGGCGAAAACCAGAGCGGCAATATGCTGGAAGTGGGCTTTCAGCTTTACAACGAAATGCTCTCCGAGGCGGTGCGCTGCCTGAAAGCCGGCATCGAGCCCGACTTGCTCAGCCCGCTCAATGTGACCACCGAGATCAATTTGCATGCGCCGGCGCTCTTGCCCGACGACTTTTGTGGCGATGTGCATTTGCGCCTGTCGTTTTACAAAAAGTTTGCCACCGCCAAAAACACCGAGCAAATCGACACGCTGCTCGAAGAAATTGTGGACCGCTTTGGCAAGCTGCCCGCGCAGGCGCAAACCCTGGTGGACGTACACCGCCTGCGCGTGATCGCCAAGCCCTACGGCGTGGTCAAGGTGGATGCGGCGCCAGGCGTGATCAGCATCACCTTCAAGAAGAATGCCCCGATTGACCCGATGAAGATCATCGGCCTGATCCAGAAGAACAAGCACATCAAGCTGGTGGGCAACGAAAAACTGCGCATTGAGCGCGAGCTGCCTGAGGTGAAAGACCGCACGCAGATGGTGCGCGACATCTTGCGCAGCCTGGGGCAGCCGCTGGCAGAGGCTGTTTCAGCGTGACATAGGCCCGGGCCTATGCTAAAGTTTCGGCACTTCTTTTCAGGAGCCAGACCATGTCCGCCAGCCACCAACCCAGCAGCCTTATTGCCGCCGAAAAAGCGGCCGACTACACGCTCGCGCCCACTGCGCCCACTGCGCCAGCGCGTCAGGTGCGCCTGTTTCGCAACGGCGCCAACCAGGCCGTGCGCATTCCCCGCGAGTTTGAGTTTGAAGCCCAAGAGGTAGTGATGACCAAGGTGGGTAATACCTTGGTGCTGGAGGCCCTAAGTCCCAAGCCCAAAAAAGGCACGGCGGCCGCGTTGTTGGCAGCGCTAAACAGCATGAAGAACTGGCCTGCGGTTACCGAACCCTTTCCCAATGCCGATGAAGGCATGCTGCCACTGGACGAAATCGACCTCGAAAAATGATGCCTATTTACATGCTCGACACCAATGTCGTGTCCCAGATGATGCGCGACCCCATGGGCAGAGCCACCCAACAAGTCGCCAGGCTTACCGAGCAAGATGCGGGCTGCAGCGTCACCGTAAGCAGCGTAGTGCTTTGTGAGCTGTACTTTGGCTTGGCGCGCAAACCCAACTTACGCTTGGAGCGCGCCCTGCAAGCGATTCTTCCCACCCTTGATGTGTTGGCTCTGGATGCCGACGTTGCCCAACATTACGCAGATATGCGTACCGCCTTGGAACAATGCGGTACGCCCATGAGCCCCAACGACACCCTGATCGCCGCCCACGCGCTCGCTTTGGGCGCCACGCTGGTCAGTGGCGACGCGGCCTTTGCCCGCGTGCCAGGGCTGGCTTTAGAAAACTGGCTCAGCGAGGAAAGCTAGCCACCACGCTTTATCTTTGCTGCCGGACAAAGCGGCACCGACCACCGAATAAATATACAAATGACCATCTTCTCCCCGGGCCTCGTCCTCCAAGGCTTCACCGCCCCCTTGCGCCTGTCCGACTTCAAGCTCATAGCCTTTGACATGGACTCCACGCTGATCAACATCGAGTGCGTGGACGAGATTGCTGATGCTGCTGGGCGCAAGACGGAAGTGGCGGCGATCACCGAGGCCGCCATGCGTGGCGAAATTGCCGACTACAAGGAAAGCCTGCGCCAGCGCGTGACATTGCTCGCCGGGGTGACAGTGGGCCACATGCAGCAGGTGCTCGACCACCGCCTGCAACTCAATCCGGGCGCCGCAGACCTGGTGCGCGCCTGCCAGGCGGCGGGCCTGAAAACGCTGTTGGTCAGCGGCGGTTTCACGTTTTTTACAGACCATGTGCGCGACCGCCTGCGCATCGACTGGACGCGCTCCAACGTGCTCGAAGTGGCCAACGGCCTGCTCACTGGGCGCATGCTGGACCAGCCCTGGGGCGATATTTGTGACGGCGAAGAAAAGCGCACCATGCTGCTGCAAACCTGCGCCCAGATGGACATCAACCCGACGCAGGCGATTGCCATGGGTGACGGCGCCAACGACCTGCCCATGATGGGCGCGGCCGGCCTGTCCGTGGCCTACCACGCCAAACCCGCAGTGCGCGCGCAGGCCATGGTGGCGATCAACGAAGGCGGGCTGGACCGGCTGCTCGAAGTGCTGGTGTAATTTCCCACTCTCTCCCGACTCTCGCTTTTTCGCCCACTCTCTCCCCCAACCCCTCTCTCCCCCAACCCCTCTCTCGCCCAGCGGGCGAGAGAGGGGGGCCAAACAGCCACATCTGATTTTTTCGCTTCGGCTACGGCACCACCGGGAACTGCCCGCCGGCTAACGGCGGCGCCCCTACGTTTAGCGGGCGGTGGCGCAGCGGCGTGAGCAGCTCTGACAGACCGTTGTGGTCAATCTCTTGCATGAGCTGCAGCAGGCGGCCAATCTCGCCTTTGGGGAATCCCTCGCGGGCAAACCAGTTCAGGTAGTTGCCGGGCAAATCGGCAATGAGCACGCCCTTGTGCTTGCCAAAAGGCATGGGCAAAGTTACCAGGCGTTCTAGGTCTTCGGGGTTCATGGCGTGGCTTTAAACCGGCAGCACTTCGGCACGCCCGGCCTCTACGGCAAAGGCGGCCAGGGTGCTGACGGTGCTGTCTTGGCGCTGCACGTCGTCGAGCACGCGCAGGCGCACGTTCAGTTGCCCCGGTGTGAAATCGGCCAGGCCGTAGCCTCGGTACTGCGCGTTGGCAAACACGAAATGCGGGTTTTCTTGCAGCAGCGCGGCGCTCGAATCCGTCTTGCCCGAGCGCGAGGTAATGCTGGTTCCGCAAAACTCCACGCCCACTTTTTTGCTGCCTGGGCGCGTGTAGTCGGCCAGCACGTGGCCGACCCAGTTTTCGTGCACATCGCCGCCCAGCACCACCGGGTTGGCGACGCCAGGCTGCTGCAGCGCCGTGGTCAGCCGGGTGCGGGCGGCGCTGTAGCCGTCCCAGCCATCGTTCCAGAACTTTTGTGCCGGCCCGATCGCAAAGTCGCGCGGGCCCAGCAGGGTTTGCTGGCCCAGCACGTTCCAGCGGGCGCCGCCTGCTGCTGCCGAGGCCAGCGCGCCCGCGAGCCATTTTTCTTGCGTGCCGCCCAGCAGGCTGCGCGCCGGGTCATTCCAGGTGGCGCAAGATTCGGGGCGCAAGATGCTTGATCCGGTTTTGCCCTCGGGGTTGCAGGCCTGCGGGTCTTTGTACTGGCGGGCGTCGAGCAAATACAACTGGGCCAAATTCCCGTAAGCGAGCTTGCCATAGAGCCGCATCTCCGCACCCTGGGCCAGGCCGCCCAGGGCTTGGGTAAGCACGCTGGCGCGCAAGGGCAAATTCTCGTAATACGCCTGGTAAGCGGCGGCGCGGCGCGCGGCAAAGTCGGGGGCGCTGACCAGGCCCTCGCCCGCTTGCAGGCCGGCGTAGTCGTTTTGCACCTCGTGGTCGTCCCAGGTCATGAGCCAGGGGCAGGCGGCGTGCATGGCTTGCAGGTCGGGGTCGCTTTTGTAGAGCGCGTAGCGGGCGCGGTAGTCGTCCAGCGTCAGCACCCAGCCACCGCCGGGCTTGCGCAATTTGCTGCTGGTGCCGGGGTATTCGTAAATGTAGTCACCCAAAAACAGCACCAGGTCGGGCGCGTCGGCAAGCATGTGGCGCCAGGCGCTGAAATAACCGTCCTCCCACTTTTGGCACGAGGCATAGGCCAGCCGCAGGTGCGCCGCCGCGCTGCCGGGCGCAGGCAAGGTACGGGTCTGCCCGGTGGCGCTAACCGCGTCGCCCAGCAAAAAACGGTAGTGGTAGCCACGCGCACTTTCTAGCCCGGCCACATCCACATGCACCGACCAGCCCAGCGCCGCGCTGGCCAGGCTTTGGCCGCGCTGCACCACCCGCGCAAATTGCGCGTCGTGCGCCAGCTCCCAGCGCACGGCGGCCGTGCCGTCATTGGCGGGGCGCAGGGCTTTGGGGTCCAAGCGGGTCCACAAGACCACGCCGTCTGCGGTGGGCGATCCGCTGGCCACGCCGCAATAAAAGGGGTCGTCAAGCGCCCGAGTCTGGCTCCAGGCGCTGCGCGGCAGCCACAGGGAGCTGCTGGCTGCCGTAGCCCAGCGCAACAACTGGCGGCGGTCTGGCGCGGTCACAGGCCCATCACCGGCGCGCCATCAGGCGCCGGCGCCATGCATGAAAGTCAAACAACACGGGCCGCACCACCAGTGTTACCAGCACCAAGGCCAGCGGCACGGTGGCGATATAGCCGACCGCCTTGAAACCCCAGGCCCCGGTGAGCGCGCCCAGCACAAAGCTCACCAAGAGCTTGAGGTAGTTGGCAATCTTGTGGCGGTTAGCCCGGACCTTGGGCGCGTCCGGAAAACTGCGGTTGAAATAAAACAAATTGCCCAGCTCAATCCCCAGGTCGGTGACCAGGCCGGTGATGTGGGTGGTGCGAATCTCAGCATTGGAGCGCTTGGTAATGAGCGCGTTTTGCAAGCCCATGATGAAGCACAGCAACACCACCGCATACGGCACCAGCGCCATGCTGCGCGCGTCAATGGCCGCGCCAAACAGGCCAAACACCAGCAGCAACACCGCTTCGACCAAGAGCGGCCGGCTGTAGGCGCTGCGCAAATTGCGCCGCAGCGCCCAGCGCACCATCAGCGCCGTGGTCATGGCGCCGCCCACAAAGGCCAGCACGCTCCACAGGCCAATCCACACCGCAAGCCACTTGCCCAGCACCGCGTTGTCGGCCATGGACGAGACCACGCCGCTCATGTGCGAGGTGTACATGCCCACCGCCAAAAAGCCACCCGCGTTGATCGCCCCGGCCACAAAACACAAGACCGCGCCCAGCTCTACGTGGGACAGCACCCACCCCCGTTCGCTCGTGAGCGGTGCGCCCGTCACAAGGCGGCGCCCAGGCGGGCAATGCCTTCTTCAATCTTGGCCACGTCGGCGGTGGCAAAGCTCAGGCGCAGGGTGGCCGGGTCTGGATCGTGCGGGTAAAACGGGGCGCCGGGCACAAAGGCCACCAGTTGTTCAATGGCGCGCTTGGCAAATTCGGCGGCGTTGGTCGGGCCGCCATTGGCACCGGTCAGGCGCGCCCAAAAGAACATGCCGCCCTGCGGCGCGTCAAAAGCAATGGCCTCACCCAGCGTGCGCTGCAGGCTGGCGGCCATCACGCGGGCGCGTTCGGCATAGGTGCGGCGCACCACGGCCAGCGCGGCGTCCAAGCGCCCCAGGGTGAGGTAGTGCGCGCCAATGGCCTGCGTCAGGTTGCTGGTGTGGGCGTCGCTGAACTGCTTGCACATGGCGGCACGCGCGAGCAGCTCGGGCGGCGCAATCATCCAGCCCACGCGCAGGCCCGGGCTCAAAATTTTGCTCAGGCTGCCGCAGTGCACCAAATATTCGCGGCTGCCCGGCACCTGGTCGCTCAGCGCCAGCAGGCTCGGTGGCGGCGCTTGGTCAAAGTACAGCTCGCCATAAGGGTCGTCTTCCACGATCAGGGTGTGGGTGCGCGCTGCGATTTCCAGCACGCGCAGGCGGCGCTCCAGACTGAGGGTGGCGCCGCTGGGGTTGCCAAAGGTGGGAATCAGGTAGACGAGCTTGGGCTTATGTTCGACAATGAGCTGCTCCAAGCGGCCCACGTCCACGCCGTCGGCGTCAATCGGCGCACCAATCAGATGCGCGCCGTACAGACGAAAGCACTGGATGGTGGCCAAAAACGTGGGCGCTTCCACAATCACCTTGTCGCCGGGCGAGATCATGGTTTTGCCAATCAGGTCCAGGGCCTGTTGGCTGCCGGTGGTGACGATCAGGCCGTCGGGCGCCACGGTGGCGCCCTTGCCCGCCATAAAGTGGCTGATCTGCTCGCGCAGCGGGCCCCAGCCTTCAGTCGCGCCATATTGCAGCACCGGGCCGGGGTTGTTGGAGAGCACCGCGTCAGACGATATCTTGAGGCCCTCGACGTCAAACAGCGCAGGATCGGGAAAGCCCCCGGCAAAGCTGATGATGCCGGGTTTGCCCAGCAGCTTGAACAGCTCGCGGATGGCAGAGGTTTCGATGTTTTGCAGGCGGTCGGCGAATTGCAGGGGCATGGTGTATCTTGTCCGTGTGGTTTTGCCGCTATTGTCTACTTTTCAAACCGCCCGCCAAACCGCCCACGCTATGAACGCCACCCAGATCGAGACCTTTTTTGCCACCCTGCAGGCGGCCAACCCGCACCCGCAAACCGAGCTGCACTACGCCAGCGTGTTTGAGCTGCTGGCCGCCGTGCTGCTTTCCGCCCAGGCCACCGACGTAGGCGTGAACAAGGCCACGCGCGGCCTGTTTGCCGTGGCCAATACGCCGCAAAAAATCATCGCGCTCGGGCTGGTCGGCTTGGAGGCGCAGATCAAAACCATCGGCTTGTTTCGCAGCAAGGCGCGGCATTTGCTGCAGACCTGTGAAATCTTGGTGGCCCAGCACGACGGCGTGGTGCCGCGCACCCGCGAGGCACTCGAAGCCCTGCCCGGCGTAGGCCGAAAAACCGCCAACGTGGTGCTCAACGTGGCCTTTGGCGAACCCACCATGGCGGTAGACACCCACCTGTTTCGCCTGGGCAACCGCACCGGTCTTGCGCCCGGCAAAACGCCGCTGGCCGTCGAACTCAAACTGCTCAAGCGCATTCCTAAAAAATACCTGGTGGACGCCCACCACTGGCTCATCTTGCACGGCCGCTATGTGTGCAAGGCTCGCACGCCAGACTGCGGGAACTGTGCGGTGGCGGGGGTTTGTGGGTTCAAGGGCTGATCCTGGGGTTTTTTTATAAGGCACGTGGGACGCAGGGCGCCATGGCACTCAGCTTCGTTCGTGTCCCCCGGCCTGCGGCCTCCTCCTTTACCTCACTGCGCTAAGCGCCATGCCGCCCTGCGTCTGAAAGTGTTGCTGGTAGAAACAAAAAGGATTCAGGACTTACGTGCCCACAGCGCAGGCTGCCGAGGGTAATGGGGTGGATGCTGAAGCGAAATAAAGGAGGAGAACCGGGCACAGCCCGGTTCGGGGGACATTCGCGGAAGCATCTACCCCGTTGCCCTCGGCGCACAAAAGCCTGCGCCCACCAAGCTGCAAGCGCAAGGCCCGCATTCGACACAGCACCAATCCAAACCGCCTGCCGCAACAGACGCCCTAATCCTGCGCCCCCAGCAACTCCCGCACCACCGGCGCAATCGAATCAATCAGCGCAGTAGCCGTCACCGGGCCACCGCCTGAGGCCTTATGCGCCGCACGGGCGTGGATGTAGGCGCCCGTGGCAGCCAACTTCACCATTAGCGACGTTTGGTTAACCAGTTCCAGATGCCAATTAGCGACCAACGCCCCGACGATGCCTGCTAGTACATCGCCCGTGCCGGCAGTGGCCAGCCAAGGCGTGGACGGTGGCAAGGTGATGCAAATGCCCTCGCCCGCCACCACGGTGCGCGCGCCTTTGAGCAACACCGTCACACCCAAGGTCTGTTGCGCCAGGGCGGCCCAATGCGGCGGGTCGGCGGCAATGGCATGGTGCGACACTGGCACGCCGCGCGCGCTCAGCAGTGTGGCCAGTTCACCAGCGTGCGGGGTGATGAGCGTGGGGACGCGCAGGGTACCCGCCAGGTGCAAGGCGCCAGCGTCCAGCACGGTAGGAGCAGCCTGGGCGCGCGTGGCAGCCATTTGGCGGTGGCGCAGCCAGTTGCTCAGCGACCAGCCACCTGCGGGCGCCACGCCCGAACCCAGCAGCCACGCCTGCACCTTGCCCGCCGCCACCACCACTTCGGGGCTGCGTTGCAGCACCAGCATGGCCAGACCGGCGCGCGCAGCATCCGTGTAAAAGCGCACCATGCCCAAGCCCGTAGCCAACGCGGCGGCCGTGGTCAGCACGGCGGCGCCGGGGTATTGGCGCGAGCCGGTCACCACACCCAGCACGCCGCGCGTGTATTTGTGGTCGCTTGCGGTGGGGAGTTTGATGCAGGCGCGGGCGTCGGCGGCGGTCCAGGGGGTCTGGGGCGGGGTGGAGGATGGCATGGTGTTTTTGTGCAAAGTCGGCCTGAGAGGCCGTGGCACTATTGTGCGGCTGAGCGGCGTGGCCAGAAACAAGAGGCCTTGCCCTGTATCAAGCCCAGCGCGATGGCTGCGGGCTGCCCTTGGTCACCGGCGATGCCTAGGCCAGCAAACCGTCCAGCACGCCAGGCGAAAAATGCGCACCCACAAAATCGGCCAGCCCCTCAAACACCGACTCCAGCGTCGGCACCGGCCCAGCCAGTTGGTGGCCAAACAGGGCTTGCAAGGCGGCGGCGTCTTCAAACAGGCCGTGCAGGTAAATGCCCATCACATTGCCCTGCGCGTTTTGCCATCCCAGGCCGGCATCCAGCACCGCATGGGCCTGGTGGCCTTGCGCGAGCATGGCGGTGTGCGCCTGGGTTTGGCCGTGGTGGATTTCGTAGCCGGTGACGGCCACGCCATCAAGCGCCTGCCAGGGTGATGATGAAGCGGGTAGCGCGGTCTGAAAACGGCTGGCCGCGCGGCGCACGGTTTTTTCGGTTTCAAACACCGTCACCAATGGCAGCAGCCCCAGCCCTGGCGCATTGCCGTCAATGCCGTGCGGGTCAATCAGCGCCTCGCCCAGCATTTGCAGACCGCCACAAATGCCCAGCACCGCGCCGCCGCGCGCCGCATGCGTGGCCACGGCCTGGTCCAGCCCCTGGCTTCGCAGCCAGGCCAGGTCGCCGCTGGTGTTTTTGGAGCCTGGCAGGATGATCCAGTCGGTGGCGGCCAAACCGGCCAGCTCAGACGGGCTGCGCACCCACTGCAGGCGCAGACCGGGAATATTCTTGAGCGGCTGAAACTCGTCCAGATTGCTGATGCGCGGATAGGCGACCACCGCCACCGTGGTGCGCACGGCGCCTTGCGCCAGGCTGCGCTCGTCAAACAGGCCGTCTTCTTCCGGCAAACCGTGCTGCCACCACATGGGCAGCGTGGCCACGGTGGGGATGCCGGTCAGGTCTTGCAGCATTTGCGGCCCCGGCGCCAACAGCGCGGCATCGCCCCGAAACTTGTTGAGCACAAAGCCTTTGATCCGCACACGCTCTCCCTGCGGCAGCAGCGCCCAGGTGCCATACAAATGGGCAAAAGCGCCGCCACGGTCAATGTCGGTAACCAGCAGGCAGGCGGCCTGCGCATGCAAGGCCACGCGCATGTTGACGATGTCGCTGCTAGCTAGGTTGATCTCGGCGGGCGAGCCTGCCCCTTCAATCACCACCACGTCGTTTTCCGCACGCAGCGCGTCCAGCGACTGCGTAATAGCCGGCCAGACGTGGCTGCTGCGCTCGCGCCAGGGTAACTCAGACAAGGCGGTGCTGACGCGCCCCAGCAAAACCACCTGGCTGTGCGTGTCGCGTTCGGGCTTGAGCAGCAGCGGGTTCATGCGCACGTCGGGCTCGGCGCGTGCGGCCAAGGCCTGAAAGTACTGGGCGCTGCCGATTTCGGCGTCCAGCGCGCCGGGTGCTGCATCGGGATCTGCACTGGGCCACGCCGCCACCACGCGGGCGTTGTTGCTCATGTTTTGCGCTTTGAAGGGCGCCACCTTCAAGCCCTGGCGGGCGTAATAGCGGCACAGCGCCGTGGTCAGCCAGCTTTTGCCTGCGCCACTGGTAGTGCCCAGCACCATGACGCACTTGGCGCTCATGCGGCGTCGGTCGCGCGCGGCAGCGCCACCCACTGGCCCTGCACCGCGTGGATGGCAATGCGAGCGTCAAACACCGCCTCGAGTGCGCGGTGGCTGGCAGGGTCCGCGCACGGGCCTTGGTGGCAGATGCGGCCCTGCGCCATCACCACCAGCGTGTCAGCCTGCAAGGCCATCGAAATTTCATGCAGCACGCTGACCACCGTGGTGCCCTGGGCCACCAGTGTGCGCACGATGTGCAGCCAGTCGGCCTGGTGTGGCGGGTCCAGGTTGACCAGGGGTTCGTCCATCAGCAGCACGGGCGCTTGCACGCTCAGGGCGCGCGCCAGCAGCACGCGCTGGCGCTCACCGCCCGAGAGCTGGCCCAGGGTGCGCTCACGCCAGTCCCAGGCCTGCGTCTGGCGCAGGGCGTGTTCTACCGCAGCGTAATCTTCGGGCCTGGGCTTGCTCAACCAGGCCTGGTGCGGCAGGCGGCCCAAGAGCGCCACGTCCCACACCGTCAAATCGTCGCCCGCGCCTTCACTTTGGCCCAGCCAGGCGAGCTGCTGCGCACGCTGGCGCGCCGGCCACGCCGCCAGCGGCTGGCCCTGCAAATGCACCACACCCGTGTGCGCCATCAAACCAGCAAGCACCTTGAGCAAGGTGGACTTGCCCGCGCCGTTGGGCCCGACGATGCTGGTCCAGCGCGCGGCCTCGATCTGCAAATCCAGGCCTTGCAGCACTTGCGTGCTGCCCAAGCGGGCGCCAATACCTTGGGCGCTCAGCGCCACGGTTGATGCCGGCTTCAGGGCGGCCGTCATGGCTTGGCTCCCACCGCCACAGGGTTTTGCCGGTGCATCAGCCAGAGTAAGTAGCCGCCGCCCAGCACGGCGGTCAGCACGCCCACGGGCAACTCTTGCGGGGCCAGCAGGCTGCGCGCCAGCAGGTCCGCGCCCAGCAGCAAGGCGCCTCCCATCAAACTCGACAAGAGCACCAGGCGCGCATGGCCCGCGCGCGTCATCGCGCGCACCAAGTGCGGCGCGGCCAGACCCACAAAAGCAATCAGCCCGGTGTGCGCCACGGCGGTGCCGGTAGCCAGCGCCAGCACCAGCACCAGCGCCATGCGCATGGGCACCACCGGCAGGCCCAGGCTGGCAGCGGTGCTCTCGCCCAGCGACAGGCCGTCAAGCACCGGGCTCAGGCCCCAGGCCAGCGCCATGCACAGGCACCAGCCGCCCAGCATCAGCACGCAGGCGTCCCAGCCGACAAAGGCGGTGCTGCCCAACATGAATCCCTGCATGGCCTGCATGAGCTGCGGCTGCACCAGCAAAACCAAAGAGCTGGCCGCCCCCAGCACCACGCCCACCACCACCCCGGCCAGCAGCAAGCGCAGGGTCTGCTGCACACCGCGCGCCAACGCCAGCGTCAAAAACACCGCCGCCGTAGCGCCCACAAAGGCCGCCCCCGTAGTGCCAAGTTGCAGCAGCCAGGGAGCCGCCACAGGCGACGCACCCAAAAGCGCCAAGGCTACGCACACGCCCAAAGAAGCACCCGCCGCGCTGCCCAGCAAATACGGATCGGCCAACGGATTGCGAAACAGGCCTTGCGCCACCGCCCCGGCCAGGCCAAGCAAGGCGCCCGCAGCCCAGGCCCCGGCGCTGCGCGGCAGCCGAATATCCCAAACGATTTGCCGCGACACGGCGTCGCTCCAAACCTCGCGCACGCTTTGCAAGCCAGTGCTGCCCACACAGGCACCCAAACCCAGCAAGAGCAGCGACAACAGGGCCAGCCCGGCCGCAAGTGCCATGGGGCGTTGGCGCACCCACTGCTTCATGGCGCGCCCGCCTTGGAGCTGGCCGATGCGGGGGCAGCGCCGTAGACGGTTTGCAAGCAGCGCGCCACCAGCATCGCCCCTTGGGCCATACGCGGGCCGGCGCGCACCAACACATCGGCGTCTTCTTTGCTAAAAGCGCACACGCGGCGCGCCTGCAGGGCGCTCAAGGCGGCCCAGCCGGGGCGGCTTGGCATGGCGTCCGCGTTGCTGTCGCCAATCAAAATCACGTCAGGCTGCGCCCGCACCACAAACTCGGGATTGACCTTGGGAAAAGGCCCCAGGCTGCCGGATACGATGTTTTGCAGGCCCAGGCGCTCCAGCGTCTGCCCCAAAAAGGACGATGCGCTGGCAGCATACGGGCCGGGGCTCACTTCAAAGTACACCCGCTTGCCACGCGCGCTGGCCGGCACTTGCGCTACGGCAGCGCGCATATCGGCTTCCATGGTTTGCACCACGGCCTTGGCCGTATCCACGCCCAGTAACTGGCCCAGGGTGCGCAGCACGCGCACGGCGTTTACGTAGTCTTTGGGCTCCAGCGCCACCACGCGCAGGCCCAGGGCGCGCAGGCGCTCGGTGCCGGGGGCCGAGGTGGCCACCAACACCAAGTCGGGCTTGAGCGCCACGATGGCTTCAATATTCGGGTCCAACCCGCCGCCCACGCTCGCCAGCGCGCGCACGCTGGCTGGGTAATTGGAATAGCGGTCCACGCCCACCAATTGGGCGCACTGGCCCAAGGCGCAGACCGACTCGGTCATCGAAGGCAAAAGGCTGACGATGCGCTGGGGCACGGGCAAAAGTTGCACCACCGCACCCCGGTCGTCCAGCAAGGTGGCGCTGGCGGCGGCCTGGGCGCAGGCGCCCCACAGCAGCGCCAACACAGAAAGCAAGAGCGCCAGCGCCTTCATGCCGCAGCCCGCCCGATAGACGCCCGCATCCAGTCACGGCAAATGCGGTGTAGCGCGGCCACGCCGTCAGTCAAGGCCGCAGGGCCGGGCTGCAAGATCAGCGAGGATTTGATTTCAAACAAAGCGCCGTCGCGCACGGCAGCCACCTGCGCCCAACCGGGGCGCGCAGCTACCGTCTCGGGCCGAAACTTCTTGCCGCACCACGAACCAATGATGATGTCCGGGTTGCGCCGCACGATATCAAAGCCGTCGGCAATGATGCGGTTCTTGCCCAGCGACTCGTGGGCCAGATCGGGAAAAATATCGTCGCCCCCGGCGATGCCCATGAGTTCGGACACCCAGCGGATCGCGCTGATGTGGGGCACATCCCACTCTTCAAAAAACACGCGCGGCCGGCGCGCACCCTGCGCCTCCAGCGCTGCCACTTCCGTACGCATCTGGTCCAGCCCTTGCCGCATAGCGTCAATGCGCTCCAGGCCTTGCGCGGCCTCGCCCACCATGGCCGCCACCTGGTACATCATCGAAAAAATCTCGGCCACGCTGCGCTGGTTGAACACGGTGACCTGCACGCCCTGGCGAATGAGCAAGGCCGCAATATCGGCCTGCAAGTCAGAAAACCCAAACACGCAGTCTGGCTGCAGCGCCAAGATCTTGTCGATCTTGGCGCTCAGAAACGCGCTCACCTTGGGCTTTTCTTGCCGTGCCCGCGCGGGGCGCACGGTGTAGCCCGAAATCCCCACAATGCGCCGCTCCTGCCCGAGCAAGTACAACCACTCGGTGGTTTCCTCGGTCAGGCAGACGATGCGTTGGGGGGAGAGGTCGGGCATAAACCTATTTAGGCTGGTATTGCAGGGTAACAAAAGCACCCGCGCCCGGCGTGTTGTAGCCGGAGGCGAGCTGGTACTGGCGGTCAAAGGCATTTTCTACCCGCGCACGCAGCGTCCATTCGCTGTCGATTTGCCGGCTGGCGTAGAAGGACCAGACGCTGTAACCGGCCAGCACCACGCTGTCGTATTGGCTGTTCTTGCGCTCGTCAGCACCATAGACCTTGGCACCCAGCTCATAGCCCGCCACCATCCGCGAGACGTCGATACTGCCGTAGTTGCGAGCCCGGCGCGCCAGCGCGAAGCCGGTGCTCAGGTTCTTGGGGTCTTGCGACACCAAAGACACCCGCACACGGTTGCCCCACCACTGGGTTTGCAGCACCGCCTCCAAGCCCTTGTTTTCTGTGCGCCCCACGTTGCTGTAAATCTCTGGCCAGCCATCGTCCGAGGTGATGGCGTCGTCCGTGCGGGTTTCAAAATAGACAGCACGCGCATAAGTTACGCCGCCTGCGTAGACCAAACCGATCTCCTGGCTGTGGTGGAACTCTGGCTTGACAAGCGGGGTGGCGGCCACTTCATAAGCGGTAGGCGCCCTAAAGCCAGCGGAAAGGGAGCTGGTCACTTTCCACTGGTCATCCAAGCGATAGCCCAAGCCCAACAGGCCGGAGTTCGCCGATTGGTCGCTGCGACCGGTGGTGCCCGAGACCGTGTTTTCTGTCACCAATTGGTCTTTACGCATATTTCCTTGCAGCGTGAGTTTGCCCAAGTTTTGCGTGACACCTGCGTAGTAGCCCACGCTGGTTTTGCGCATGTCATAGGCGCTGTCCCCTGTGGCTAAATAGCTGGCCTGCGTCGAATCAACGCCAAAGTTCACCAGCGTGTCTGCTGCGGCCTGATAGTTGTTTGACCATCGAACTTCGCTTTGATGGGCCGTAGAGATGCCATTGTGATAAGTGCAACCGCCACAATCCACGTACAGCACGCCGTTCTTCGTATCTTCATATCGCAACTGGGATATGTCGAGCGCCAGGGTGGTAGACCAGTCCGATGTCATATTGCGCCGCAGATAGGCTCCCAGATTTTGGGTTTGCTTTTTCAGGACTTGGGCGTCCGCTGCAGTGGCTGTTTGATCGTCCACGTCGTCATAGTCAGCCGATGAGGCGTTCGCCTTCAAGTGCACGCCGACGGACAGGTCGGCATCGACCTTTTTATCCAAGCGAAATGCCAGCGACTGGCTGGTGTAGCCGTCATTCTCTGGATTAGCCCGGGTCTTTTGCTGGCTGTTCATTGCCGAAAAGCCGTCTGAGGCCGCGCTTCCCACATTGAGGTTAAGTTTGTAACCGTCGGATTCCCCGGCGTAACCCAGCAGCACTTCACGGGTGTTGCGTGCGCCGAGCGTCACCGAACCGTAGGCTTTGGGCGCCCCGCTGCCAGCGCGGGTGGTAATGCTGATAACCCCGCCTACTGCGGCGTCGCCATACAAGGCGCTGGCATTGCCACGCAGGATCTCAATTCGTTCAATTTGCTGGATCGGAATGTCGATCACCAGCAAAGAGCCGATCTGATCGACCGGTGCGCGGACGCCGTCAATCACGATGGCGGTGTTGATGCTGTCTTGCCCGCGCAAGAAGAAGGAAGTGACCGCGCCTGGCCCGCCGTTGCGACCAAACTCAAAACCGGCCTCGCCTTGCAGCAAGTCGGCCAGGGTTTGCGCTTGGGAGCGCTCAATGTCCTTGCGGGTGATGACCGACAAGGACGACAGCACATCGGCCAGCGGCTGTTCGACGCGCATGGCCGTCACCACCACCTGCTGCAGCGCCGTGGCGTTATCCGCAGATTGCGCAAAACCAGAGTTGGAAGAAAAAGCCGCAGCCACGGCAAAAGGAAGCGCGGCCAAGCGCGCACGAGAGTTACCAGTTTTCATAGGAAAAAGACCATCAATAAAACCCTCGCCGTCTTCCCCGACAGCGCATGGGCGTCACAGTTGCACGCAGGCGTGCAACCACTTTATTGGCCGGTATCCGGGCTGATGGCACAACCCCCATCGCCTTCCCAAGTGCTTGTTCAGGGCACTCAGTGGCTGTGATGGGAGCGAAATCGAAACCCAGGTACGAGCGTCGATTTGTCCACTTACCGTTGCGGGGGCAGCGCAGGTTAGGTCGGCTGTTGCACAGCTTTTCCCTCCTGCTTCCCGTTGAACTGCACCGTGTGAACCACGGCGCGAGCACCAACGGGCTGATTCTAAGGCGCAGAGCGCGTAAGAAAACCGCTTGGCTGCGACCTACAATGTCGCGCTATGCAGCCCTTGTCCCCCACTGAGCAAATCGCCGAGCGCGTTGAGCGCCTGCTGGTGCGATACGAAGAACTCCAACGCACCAACGCCTTGCTCAGCAGCCAGGTGCAGGCGCTCACCACCGAGCGCGATTCTTTCAAATCCCGCCTGAGTGCGGCGCGCGCGCGTATCGACGCCTTGCTCGACCGCCTGCCCGGCCAGCCTGACAGCGACGCCGTGGCGCCCACCCCCAGCCCCAAGCCTGACGACACACCATGAAACAACTCGACGTCCAGATCATGGGTCAAAACTACCTTCTCGGCTGTCCCGAGGGCGGCGAGGCCAAGCTGACCCAGGCCGTGCAGCGTGTGGACGCCGCCATGTGCAAGATCCGCGACGCCGGCAAGGTGCGCGCCCGGGACCGCATTGCGGTGCTGGCGGCGCTGAACCTGGCCTTTGAGGTGGCCAATGCCGACGCCCCACCCGAAGGCGTAGCGGTCGAACCTGCGCCCGCGCTCACCCTGGACCGCCGCCAGGACGACAAGCTGCTGGAGCCATTGATCCACCGCCTGGACAAGGTGCTGGCGCGCGACGGCCTGTTGTTTTAGCCCCAAAAGACGCACCCCAGCGGCGCACGCAAGTCGGTGCGCGGGCCTACAATCCAAAGCGTCTGCGGTGCCCGCCGGGCTTTATATTTCCTTGAACCTATGCTCTATGAGCCAGGGCTTGGAATATTCCCCGCAAGCGTGACCGTCTCGCGTTAGACGGACCCAATGTGGGGCTGACCTCGCCCACCTGAACCCCGGTTCAGGATGCCGGTCCGGTGGCACTTGCAGACACCTTCTTTCAACCTCTCACTCCCCCACTCCCCATGCTCGAACCCACCCTGATCGCCGAACTGGCGTTGCTTGGCCTGTGTACTGGATTTTTGGCAGGCCTCTTGGGCATTGGCGGGGGCATGCTGATGGGCCCTTTTCTGACCCTGATCCTGTCGCACCGCGGTGTCAGCGCCGATCTGGCAGTCAAGATGGCGATTGCCACGTCCATGGCCACTATCGTATTTACCAGCGTGGCCAGCGTGCGCGCCCACCACCAGCGTGGCGCAGTGCGCTGGGACATTGTCAAAAGCCTGGCGCCCGGCATCATGCTGGGCGGTGCGCTGGCCAGCGTGGGTATGTTCAGCGTGCTCAAGGGCACCTGGCTGGCCATCTTTTTTGGCCTTTTTGTGAGTTTTTCCGCCACCCAAATGCTGCGCGACAAAAAACCCCAGGCTAACCGCGAAATGCCTGGCCCCGCCGGCCAGGTGGCGGCCGGCGGCGTGATCGGCTTTTTATCCGGGCTGGTGGGCGCTGGCGGCGGTTTTGTCAGCGTGCCCTTTATGGTTTCGCGCAACGTGCCCATGCGCAACGCCGTAGGCACCAGCGCGGCGCTGGGTTTTCCGATTGCGCTGGCCAACACCGTGGGCTATATCGTCAGCGGCTCGGCCCTGACCGCGCTACCCGAAGGCGCGCTGGGCTACGTCTGGCTGCCAGCGCTGGCGGTGATCGGCGCGGGCAGCGTGCTGACCGCACCCTGGGGAGCCAAGATCGCCCACCTCGTGCCAGTGGCGCAGCTCAAGCGCATATTCGCGCTGCTGCTGTATTGTCTGGCGGCCTATATGTTGTACAAAGGGCTGGCCGGTTAAATCTGGCGCAGCGCGAACATAAAAAAACCCGCCGAAGCGGGTTTTTTTTATGCGCGTCACCGGCAATGCAGCAACGGTCAAGGCCTTAGCCCATGTGCAAACCGCCGTTGACCGAGAAGTCGGCGCCGGTGGCGTAACCACCTTCTTCCGACGCCAGCCAGGCGATGATGGACGCGATTTCGCTGGGCTCGCCCAGGCGTTTGACGGGCACGGTGGCCACGATCTTGGCCAGCACGTCTTCACGGATGGCCTTGACCATGTCGGTGCCGATGTAGCCGGGGCTCACGGTGTTGACGGTTACGCCTTTGGTGGCCAGTTCTTGCGCCAGCGCCATCGAAAACCCGTGCATGCCGGCTTTGGCAGCCGAGTAGTTGGTTTGACCGGCCTGGCCTTTTTCGCCATTGACCGACGAAATGTTGATGATACGGCCCCAGCCTTTTTCCACCATGTCGGCCACCACTTGCTTGGTCACGTTGAACATGGAGTTGAGGTTGGTCTCTATGACCATATCCCAGTCTTCGCGGCTCATTTTCAGGAACATGCGGTCGCGGGTGATGCCGGCGTTGTTCACCAGCACGTCAATATTGCCGTGCTCGGCCTTGGTCTTGGTGAAGGCTTCGACCGTAGAGTCCCAGTCGCCCACATTGCCGGCCGAGGCGTAAAAGGTGTATCCCAGGGCCGCTTGCTCGGCGATCCACTTGACGTGGTCGCGCGTGGGGCCGCAACCGGCGATGACTTTGAAACCTTCTTTGTGCAGGCGCTGGCAAATAGCGGTACCGATACCACCCATGCCGCCGGTGACGTAGGCTACTTTCTGACTCATGCTTATCTCCTTCTTGGTTATTAACTGGCAACTGACGCGTGAAAAAGGCGTGACATGGTTTAGCGCTCAATGGTCAAAGCAACACCCATGCCGCCGCCGATGCACAGGCTGGCAATGCCACGCTTGGCGTCGCGCCGCTGCATTTCGTGCAGCAGGGTGACCAGAATACGGCAGCCGGACGCACCAATGGGGTGACCAATCGCAATGGCGCCGCCGTTGACGTTGACCTTGGACGTGTCCCAGCCCATTTGTTGATTGACCGCACAGGCTTGGGCGGCAAAGGCTTCGTTGATTTCGAGCAAATCGAGGTCTTGCGCCTTCCAGCCGGCGCGTGCCAGCGCTTTTTGCGACGCAGGCACCGGGCCCATGCCCATCATGGCGGGGTCCAGGCCACTGGTGGCAAAGCTGGCAATGCGGCCCAGCGGCGTCAGGCCCAGGGCGGCGGCTTTCTTGGCCGTCATCACCATCACGGCGGCGGCGCCGTCGTTGATGCCCGAGGCGTTACCTGCGGTCACGCCACCGGCCTTGTCAAAGGCGGGGCGCAAACCGGCCAGCGCTTCGGCGTTGGATTTGCGGTTGATGAATTCGTCGGCCGCAAAAATGAGCGGGTCGCCCTTTTTCTGCGCGATGGAGAACGGCACGATCTCGCCCACAAACTTGCCTGCGTCTTGCGCGGCAGCGGCTTTTTGCTGGCTGGCCAGGGCCAGCGCGTCTTGCATGTCACGGGTGATGCCGTGGGCCTTGGCCACGTTTTCAGCGGTGATGCCCATGTGGTACTGGTTGTAGACGTCCCACAGGCCGTCCACGATCATCGAATCGACCATGTTCCAGTTGCCCATGCGCTGGCCGTCGCGGCTGCCCATCAGCACATGGGGCGAGGCGCTCATGTTTTCCTGGCCGCCGGCAATCACGATTTCGCTGTCGCCATAGGCCACGGCCTGGGCGGCCAGCATCACGGCCTTGAGGCCGGAGCCGCACACGGCGTTGATGGTCAGCGCCGGGGTTTCCTTGGCCACGCCGCTCTTGATGAGCGACTGGCGCGCCGGGTTTTGGCCCGAACCTGCGGCCAGCACCTGGCCCATGATGACTTCGCCGATCTGGTCCGCGCCCAAACCGGTGCGCTCGAGCAGGTTCTTGATAACCGCAGCACCCAGCTCAGGGGCAGGGATTTTGGCCAGGCTGCCGCCAAATTTGCCGACGGCGGTGCGGGTGGCTGCGACGATGACGATGTCTTCCATTTATTTGCTCCAAATACTGGGTTAGGGGTGAATTAATTCAAAAAGTGATCATGCCTGAACCAGGCAGCGCCTCAGGCCTTGGCGAGTACGTAGTTACCCGGTGCTGGCATGCTTTCTTTGTATTTGCCGCGGCCATAGGCCTTGGGCGCCGCGATTTGCTTGCCTGCGTGGGCTTTAAGCCACTGCGACCAGTCGGTCCACCAGCTGCCAGGGTGCTCTGTGGCGCCTTGCAGCCATGCAGCGTGGGTCTTGGGCAATTTGCCGTCGGCGCGGATCCAGTGGCTGCGCTTGTTTTTGGCAGGTGGGTTGATCACCCCGGCGATGTGGCCGGAGGCGCCCATGACAAAGCGCTTTTTGCCCGGTAACACCTGGGTGGAGGCGTAGGCGGCGTTGATGGGCACGATGTGGTCTTCGCGCGAACCGTAGATGTAGACCGGCATATCCACCAAACCGAGGTCAATTTTTTCGCCACAGCTGCTGGCCGCGCCGGGTTGAACCAACTTGTTTTCCAAGTAGGTGTTGCGCAAATACCAGGCGTAATAGGGGCCAGGCAGGTTGGTGGCGTCTGAGTTCCAGTACAACAGGTCAAACGGGGGCGGCGTTTCGCCCTTGAGGTAGTTGCCCACCACGTAGTTCCAGACCAAGTCATTGGGGCGCAAGAAGCTAAAGGTCGAGGCCAGATCTTGCCCCTTCATCAGGCCGCCCTGGCCCATTTCCTGTTCGCGGTATTTGACAAAAGCCTCGTCAATAAACACGTCCAGAATGCCGGTGTCCGTGAAATCGAGCAGCGTGGTCAGCAGCGTCGCGCTGGCCACCGGCTTTTCACCCCGTGCGGCCAACACCGCCAGTGCGGTGGTCAGCATGGTGCCGCCCACGCAAAAACCCAGGGCGTTGATCGAATCATCGGTGCCCGGTTTACCGGCAATTTCGCTGGTCACGGCAATGGCCTTGATGACCGCGTGTTCGATGTAGTCGTCCCAGGTTTTGGTGGCCATGGACTCGTCGGGGTTGCGCCAGCTGATCACAAAGGTGCGGTGGCCTTGCGACACGGCGTAGCGGATCAACGAGTTTTCGGGCTGCAGGTCCAGGATGTAGAACTTGTTGATGCAGGGCGGCACCAGCAAAAAGGGCTTCTCGAACACCTTTGCAGTTAAGGGCTTGTATTCCAGCAACTGGAAAAATTCGTTCTCAAAGACCACGGCGCCTTCGGTAGTGGCCACGTTTTGTCCGACGGTAAACAGGCTCTCGTCCGTCATCGACACATGGCCCTGGCGCATGTCGTGCATCAGGTTTTGCATGCCCTTGGCAATGCTTTCGCCCTTGGTCTCGATGGCTTTTTTCTGCGCCTCGGCGTTGAAGGCCAAAAAGTTGCTGGGCGCGGCGGCGGCCAGCCCTTGTTCGACCGCAAAGCGCAGGCGGTTGCGGGTTTTAGCGTCCGAATCCACGGCATCGGTCATGGCCAGCAGGGTGCGGCTGTTGAGCAAGTACATGGCGGCGGTAAAAGCGGCTACTGGGTTGGTTTCCCAGGCGGCGCCTGAAAAGCGCTTGTCGCCAGACACAGGGGCTTTCACCATCACGCCCTGCGTCATCAGTTCTGCGGCGTCTTTGAGGTATTGCTGCTGGACTTCTTGCAGCTTTTCGGGCGCAAAGTGCAGCTGCGGTGGCGTGGGCATGGCAGGCGCCGCGCCCGCACCGGGCGTGAGGTTCTGAAAACTCGACAAGGCCTTGGCCCAGCTGTCGCTCAAGGCGGTTTGAAAATGCTCTGCCGAGTGGGCCCACAGGTTTTGCTGGTTTTTCACGCTGTCTCCTTGTAATAAAGCCTCAATGCGCGCGTTCCTAAGGCATAGTGGAAGAATTATCCTGTCGATGTCCTTCTTTTTCCTGACATTTGCAACGCCTTGCCACGAAACAAACCCGAAACGTAACTCTGATGTACCTGATTCCTATCGCCTGGATTTACGTGACCTTGATGATGGCGGTGGCCGAAGCCACCAACACCAACGGCACGCTGCTGGGCGCACTGGTGACTTTTGTCCTCTACGGCCTGCTGCCCGTGGGCTTGGTGCTGTATTTCATGGCCACGCCGGCAAGGCGGCGTGCGCGCGAGGCAAAAGAAGCCCAAGAGGCCCAAGCCAGCGCGCAAGTCGCTGCGGCCCCGGCAGCGGGACTAGCGCGGTCAGGCGAGCCAGATGCCAGCAGCCTGGCGGCCACTGACGCGGTCACGCCGGTGCGAAAAGAACTGTAGCGGATTGCCCACGGTGCACCATCGCGCGCTGCTGTCGTTGCCATAGACCTGCACCACGCCCGCAGCCTGCAAGCGCTGACGTGCCAAAAGCGCCAAATCTGCCAGCCACTTACCAGGCCCGTGCGGCGTAAATGCCTGGCTTGCAGCGTTGGAGTGGTCCACAAACGCAGCGCGCACCTCGTCGCCCACTTCAAACGCCAGCGGTCCAATGCACGGACCCAGCCAGGCCAACCAATGTTCAGGCGCTACGCCCTGCGCGCTTTGGCTTTGCAAGAAAGACTCCAGAACGCCCACCGCGCCCACGCCACCAGCCAGCCCGCGCCAGCCCGCGTGCAGGGCTGCCACCCGGGTGCCGTCGGCGCTGCACAAGAGCACGGGCAGGCAGTCGGCCACCATCACGGTGCAAGCCAAGCCGGGCGCGTCCGTCCAACAGCCGTCAGCCTGGGTGCCATCGGCGCAGTCGGCGTGCAGCGCCAGCACCTCGGTGCCGTGCACCTGGTTCAAAAACACAGTGCGTACGCCCAGCACCTGTTGCAATTGCGCGCGGTTAGCGGCTACCGCCTCAGGCGCGTCACCCACGTGATCGCCCAGATTGAGGGCGTCATAAGGCGCAGCAGAGACGCCGCCTGCGCGGCCCGTGCAAAACGCCTGGACATTTTTGGGTGCAGGCCATTGCGGACGCAGCCAGTCAGCCGCCCACCTGGGTGGTGCGCGCAGGTCTGCGCTAGCGTCTGGGGCGGAAAATCGCATAAGGCCCGAAGCATACGCCCGGCGGTTGGCGACGCGACCTTTGCGCGCACCAAGGCGCGGCCCGGTAACATGGCGCCTTGGCGATGTGCCTTGATGGTCTAACCCCCTGAACCCCCACCTGGAGCCCCCAATGATTCTCGAAATTGCCGACATCCGCATCCACCCCGGCCAGAACGCCGCCTTTGAAGCGGCCATCGCCCAAGGCGCCAGCACGGTGATCTCACACGCCAAAGGTTTCAAGGGCTACAAGGTCAACCGCAGCATCGAAAGCCCCGAGCGCTATGTGCTGCAAGTGTTTTGGGAAACACTGGAAGACCACACCGTGGGCTTTCGCGGCTCTCCCGCCTTTCCCGCTTGGCGCGCCGTGGTCGGCCCGTTTTTTGCTGCCCCGCCCGTGGTCGAACACTTTGACCTGGTCGCCCAGTCCGCCTGATAAATCCGAAGCGCTCGCGCAATACGCCCATGAACTACACATTCGCTCCACCCGCCACGGTCAGCGTGCCCGTTGTCGGCCTGTCAGAACAGTTTCCAGTGCACCGCATCTATTGCGTGGGCCGCAACTACGAAGAGCACGCTAAAGAAATGGGCGGCACCGGGCGCGAGGCGCCGTTCTTTTTCATGAAACCTGCCGACGCGCTGCGCTACGCCGCCCCAGGTGCCACGGCGCACATGCCCTATCCCACGCTCACTTCCAACTTGCACCACGAGATTGAGCTGGTGGTGGCCATAGGCACAGGCGGGCGCAATATTGCAGCAGCCGACGCACAGCGCCACATTTACGGCTACGCCGTGGGCCTGGACATGACGCGGCGCGACCTGCAAAACGACATGAAAAAAGCCGGCCGCCCTTGGTGCATTGGCAAGGGCTTTGACCACTCCGCGCCCATCGGCTCCATCACCCCGGCCGCGCAGGTGCCCAATATTGGCCAAGCCACGATCTCGCTAGGCGTCAACGGCGCAGTGCGCCAAAACAGCACGATTGCGCAGCTTATTTGGAACGTGGCCGAGACCCTTGAGCAACTCTCTGCCGCCTGGGAGCTACAGCCCGGCGACCTGATCTTCACCGGCACACCGGCCGGCGTTGGCGCCGTGGTGGCGGGTGACGTGATGCAGGGCGACATCACGGGCTTGAGCGGCATCCGCGTGGCCGTGGTGGCTGCGTAAAGGAGTGTTTTTTTGACGATGTACGGCGCTCCCATCAAACACTGCAAGTCCTGCGGCACGGCGGTGGTTCACCGCCTGCCTGATGACGGCGACACCAAGGTGCGCGCGGTGTGCCCGGCTTGCACCACGGTGCATTACGTCAATCCGCTCAATGTGGTGGGCACCATCCCGGTCTGGGGCGACAAGGTTTTGCTGTGCAAACGCAATATCGAGCCGCGCCTGGGCAAGTGGACGCTGCCGGCCGGCTTCATGGAAATGGGTGAAACCACGGCCGACGGCGCCGCCCGCGAAACCGTGGAAGAGGCCGGTGCGGAGTTTGCGCTGCAAGCGTTGTTTTCTTTGGTCAACGTGGCGCGGGTCGGGCAGGTGCATTTGTTTTACCGCGCCGAGCTGCTCAGTGACGTGTTCAATCCGGGCACCGAAACACAAGAGGCGCTGCTGTTTGACGAGGCCGACATTCCCTGGGACGAGATTGCCTTTCGCACCGTCAAAGACACACTGGAGCGCTTTTTTGCCGACCGGCGCGCCGGGGCCTTTGGCTTTCACGCATTCGACATTTGATGCACCTGCAGCGCGCCAAGCCGCCGCCCGTGCTGGCGCTGGAGTTGTTTTTTGCCTCAACTTGGCCAGATCGGCTGGAGCTGCTGCAAGGCTGGACCTACCGCTTTGGCGTCTACGGCGCCATCAACCTGCTTGACGACCCGGCCTGGCTGGCGCTGATGTTTTGCTAGACGCCAAGGCTGCCGCCATGCTGCCCTGCTACGTCATGCTCGACCTGGAAACCACAGGCGGCAACGCACAGCACGACCGCATTACCGAAATCGCCGCCGTGCGTATTGAGCATGGCGTGGAGGTGGCGCGCTGGAGCACGCTGGTCAACCCCGGCTGTCGCATTCCGGCCTTTATCCAGAGCCTGACCGGCATCACCGACGCCATGGTGCAAGACGCGCCGCCTTTTGAAGACGTGGCGCGCCAGCTGCTAGAGCTGCTAGAAGGCGCTGTTTTCGTGGCCCACAACGTACGCTTTGACCACGGATTTGTGCACCAGTCCTTGGAGCGCATGGGCCACGCGCTCAAGGTCAAAACCCTGTGCACCGTGCGCCTTTCGCGCAAACTGTATCCGCAGCACAAGGGCCACGGGCTCGACGCCATTTTGCAGCGCCACGGCCTGCAAACGCTGGCACGCCACCGTGCCATGGGCGACGTGGACGTGGTGCTGGCCTGGCTGCAGGTAGCGCAGCACGAGTTGGGCCTGGACGCCCTTCAGCGCGAGGCCACCGCCCTGTTGCAAGGCAGCGCCAGCGTGCCGCCGCAACTGGAAACCCCCATCCACGACATTCCCGACACGCCCGGCGTGTACCTGTTTTATGGCGAGGGCGAGATTCCGCTCTACGTGGGCAAAAGCATCCATATGCGTACGCGCGTGCTGTCGCACTTTCAGGCGTCCACCAAGCAGGCGCGCGAAATGCGTATCCTGCAAGAAATCCGCCGCATTGAGTGGCGAGAAACAGCGGGCGAATTGGGCGCCCTGCTATTGGAAGCGCGCTTGGTCAAGTCGATGCAACCCATCCACAACCGGCAACTGCGCCAAAGCAAGGGCCTGAGCGCCTGGGAACTGTCCGACGACCCCAACGCCCGCCCGCTGTTGCGCCTGGTGGGCCTGGACGCGCAGCACCCCGGCACGCTGCACCAGCTCTATGGCGTGTACCGCTCCAAACGCCAGGCCACGGACGCGCTGCGCAGCTTGTGCGACAACCACGGCCTGTGCCCGCAGGCGCTGGGCTTGGAGTCTGGCAAAGGCGCCTGCTTTGCCAGCCAGATTGGAAAGTGCAAGGGGGTTTGCGCCGGGCGCGAAAGTGCGGCAGTCCACCGTCTGCGCCTGCAAATGGCGCTGGGCCAGCACCGCCTGCAAGCCTGGCCCCACCCCGCGCCCGTGGCAGTGCGCGAATTTGACGCCCGCACCGAGCGCACCGACATCCACATATTCGATCAGTGGTGCCACGTGGCCACGGTGCACGACGAGGCCGACCTGGCAGACGCCCTGCAAACCCGCCAGCGCCTGGCCTTTGACCTGGACACCTACCGGCTCTTGGTGCAACGGCTGGCTGCGCCTTTGGGGCGCGATGCTGGCGTGTTTTTGCTGCGAGGGGTTTAAGGCCTTTTTAGCGCCTGTTTAACGCCGCTTGCGCGGCGTCTTACTTTTAGCGGCGGCCTTCTTCTCTGCCATGGGCGCCTTGGCGCTTACACCCTTGCCCGACTTTCCACGCGCAGGTCCTTGCTCGCGGCTGCGCGGGCTGCGTTCGGTGTCTGAGCCCTTGTCGAGCAAAGTCTTAGACGTGAGCGGCTGGCCGTTTTGCACCAAGCGGAAGTCGATCTTGCGGCCGTCCAGGTCCACGCGGCTGACCTGGATGTCCACCCGGGTGCCGATGGCATAGCGCATGCCAGTGCGCTCGCCGCGCAGTTCCTGGCGCACCTCGTCAAAGCGGAAGTATTCGCCGCCCAGCTCGGTGATGTGCACCAGGCCTTCGACATACATCGCGTCGAGCGTGACAAACAGGCCAAACGAAGTGGCCGAGGTGACCACGCCGCTGTATTCCTCGCCCAAATGCTCGTACATGTACTTGCATTTGAGCCAGGCTTCCACATCGCGGCTGGCCTCGTCGGCGCGGCGCTCGTTGGCGCTGCAGTGCAGGCCGGCGGCCTCCCAGGCTAGGTTCTCGGCGCTGGCTTTTTTGGGCTTGGCGCCGGGCTCTTGCGCCTTGGCAGCCTTGCCTTTTTCCAGGCGGCGCGCCAGCTTGGCGTGCGCCTCACCCGGCATGGGCAACACTGGCAAATGGTATTTGGCGTTGGCCAGCACCGCCTTGATCACACGGTGCACCAGCAAATCGGGGTAACGCCGAATCGGGCTGGTGAAGTGGGTGTAAGCGTCAAAGGCCAGGCCGAAGTGGCCGTTGTTGCCAGGCGTGTAAATCGCCTGCTGCATGGAGCGCAGCAGCATGGAATGGATTTGCGCAGCGTCCGGTCGGTCCTTGGTGGCCGCAGCAATCATCTGGAACTCGCCTGGCTTGGGCGTGTCGCTGATGGTCATACCGATGCCCATGGCTTTGAGGTAGGCGCGCAAGGCCTCCACCTTCTCGGCGGTGGGGCCCTCATGCACCCGAAACAGGCCGGCGTGCTTGCTTTGCGCAATGAAGTCCGCACTGCAAACGTTGGCTGCAAGCATGGCCTCTTCAATGAGCTTGTGCGCCACATTGCGGGTGCGCGGCACGATCTTCTCGATGCGGCCGGTCTCGTCGCACACGATTTGCGTCTCGGTGGTCTCAAAGTCCACCGCGCCACGGCGCTGGCGCGACTTGAGCAGCGACTCATACACCCCATGCAAATTCAGCAAGTCACCCACCAGGGCTTTGCGTTTTTGCGCCTCCGGCCCGCGTGTGTTGCCCAAAATAGCTGCCACTTCGGTATAGGTAAAGCGCGCGTGGCTCCACATCACCGCGGGGTAAAACTGGTAGGCCGTGACTTCGCCCTCGAGCGTGACAAACATGTCGCAGACCATGCAAAGGCGCTCAACCTCGGGCTTGAGGGAACACAGGCCGTTGGACAGCTTCTCGGGCAACATGGGAATGACCCGACGCGGAAAGTACACGCTGGTGGCGCGGTCGTAAGCGTCAATGTCAATGGCTGAGCCGTTTTCCACGTAATGGCTCACGTCGGCAATTGCCACCAGCAAACGCCAGCCTTTGACGGCCGATTTGCCACGCCCTTGCGTGGCAGGCTCGCAATACACCGCGTCGTCAAAATCGCGCGCGTCTTCGCCGTCAATCGTGACCAGCGGGACATCCGTCAGGTCAACGCGGTGGGCGTGGTCTTGGGGCCGCACCGCGTCGGGCAGGGTTTTGGACAGCGCCATGCAGGCCAGCGAAAACTCATGCGGCACGCTGTATTTGCGCACCGCGATTTCAATCTCCATCCCGGGGTCGTCCACCTCGCCCAGCACCTCTTGCACCCGGCCCACGGGCTGGCCAAACAGGGCCGGCGGTTCGGTGAGTTGCACCACCACTACTTGGCCGGTCTTGGCGTTGCCCGTGCCGCCGCGCGGAATCAGAATATCCTGGCCGTAGCGTTTGTCCTCGGGGGCCACCAGCCACACGCCGCTTTCCTGCAGCAAACGGCCGATGATGGGCTGGGTCGAGCGCTCGACAATTTCCAGCACCCGGCCCTCGGGTCGACCCTTGCGATCGCTGCGCACAATGCGCGCCTTGACGCGGTCTTTGTGCAGCACGGCACGCATCTCGTTGGGGGGCAAATAAATGTCCGGACCGCCGTCATCGCGCGACACAAAACCGTGTCCATCACGGTGTCCTTGAACAACACCTTCAACTTCGTCCAGCAATCCGCTGGTTTGGCTAACTTGTTTGATACAATCACTCTCTTTCCTGAAATGCCCAGGTGGCGGAATTGGTAGACGCACTAGTTTCAGGTACTAGCGAGTAACATCGTGGGGGTTCGAGTCCCTTCCTGGGCACCAATTTTCTTCTCTGTTTCTCTGTCCGCCTTGTGGTTGGCAAGGAAACAAAGCTAGAAAATGAGAAAGAAAATCAATGGCTCCAGCAGCCGGAGTCTACGGCACTTCGATGAAGCTGCCCTTGCGCTCCACCCATCCAAATGCAAATAGTCTGAATGCGTTCTTCGACGCACTTTGAGCGGCTGCGCTATTCGCTCGCCCAATAAAAAAAAGCCTGAACAAGTCAGGCTTTTAAAGGGTGGTGCCGATTATCGGATTCGAACTGATGACCTACCGCTTACAAGGCGGTTGCTCTACCAACTGAGCTAAATCGGCACGGGTTTTATTCTAACGCAGGGCCTGCATGGACCTGGGCGCATAGCGCGCTTTGATGCGACTAATTTGATGCCGTTTATTTCACGCGGGTCAGCGACGGGCGCGGGCCTGTGGGCGGCTTGGGGTCGGTTTCTTTGGCGCCATCGTCGCTTGGCACAATTCCGAACACCGGCGGCTGCGCGGCTTCTGTGGGCCCGTTGGGGACACTCGCCACGCCAGGTTTTGCACGAACGGCGGCATCAATGCTGGTGGCTTCTACCGGGAAGGTCATCCCCTGCCCGTTCTCGCGCGCATAGATGGCAGACACCCGGCCCAAAGGCACGCAAATATCACGCGCCACGCCACCGAAACGTGCCTTGAACTCGATGTAGTCATTGCCCAAGGTCATATTGCTGGTGGCACCCAGGCTCACGTTGAGGACGATTTCGCCGTTTTGCACAAACTCCTGTGGCACCCGCACGCTGGCGTCTACCGCCACCACAATGAAGGGCGTACAGTTGTTGTCCACGCACCAGTCGTACATGGCGCGAACCATGTACGGGCGGGTGGAACTTGTCGCAGGGGCTTGCATGAATCGCAGAACGGCAGCGCTTACTTGCGCATGACCTTTTCGGACGGGGTGAGCGCCTCAATGTAGGCCGGACGTGAAAAGATGCGCTCTGCGTATTTGAGCAGCGGCGCGGCGTTCTTGCTCAGGTCAATGCCGTAATACTCTAGGCGCCACAGCAGCGGAGCAATTGCCACGTCGAGCATGGAAAAGTTGTCGCCCATCATGAACTTGTTTTTCAGGAATACGGGAGCGAGCTGGGTCAAGCGGTCGCGGATGTGGGCGCGGGCTTTTTCCAGCGCCTTTTCGTTGCCCTTGGAGCTGCGGGCTTCCAGGGTGCTGACGTGCACAAAGAGCTCCTTCTCAAAATTGAGCAGGAACAAGCGCACACGGGCGCGGTCCACCGGGTCGCCGGGCATCAACTGGGGATGGGGAAAGCGCTCGTCGATGTACTCGTTGATGATGTTCGACTCGTACAGAATCAGGTCACGCTCGACCAGGATAGGCACCTGGCCATACGGGTTCATGACGTTGATGTCTTCGGGCTTGTTGTACAGGTCCACGTCCCGGATTTCGAAGTCCATGCCTTTTTCAAACAGCACAAAACGGCAGCGGTGGGAAAAGGGGCAGGTTGTTCCTGAATACAGCACCATCATGGCGGGGGACTCCTAAAAAATAAAAAGAGTGGGCAGCGCTTGGCGGGCCCACTCTGTAATGAACGACGACCGCAGATCGCGGTCGCGCTACCGGTTGGAAATGGGCTTACTTGACGTCTTTCCAGTACGCCGCGTTCAGGCGCCAGGTAAAGAGGGTCATGACCAGCAAGAACAACAGTACCCAGACACCCACCTGCACCCGCTTGCCTTGGGCTGGCTCGGACATCCACTGCAGGTAGCCCACCAAGTCACCCATGGCTTGGTCGAATTGCAGGGGGGTCATCTTACCGGGGGTGAGCTGTTCCCAGCCTTTGAAGACTTCGGTTTCATGACCATGCACAACTTCCGTGGTGTAAACCGCAGCGCGCTTGCCCTGCAGTTCCCAAAGCACGTGAGGCATAGCCACGTTCGGGAAAGCCAGGTTGTTCCAGCCCGTGGCTTTTTTCTCGTCCACGTAGAAAGTGCGCAAGTAGGTGTACAGGTAATCCGCACCGGTGCCTTGCGCGCCCGAACGGGAACGGGCAATCACCGTCAGGTCGGGCGGGTTGCCGCCAAACCAGTCTTTGGCTTGGCGTGGGTCCATCGCCACTTTCATGGTTTCGCCGACTTTTTCGGTGGTGAACAGCAGGTTGTCCTTGATCTGCTGGTCGGTCAGGCCAATGTCTTTCAGGCGGTTAAAGCGCATGAAGGCAGCGGCGTGGCAGTTCAGGCAGTAGTTGACAAAGGTCTTGGCGCCGCTTTGCAGGGCCGCCATGTCGTTGACGTTGTTGGGCGCCTTGTCCCAGGCAATGCCCCCGGTGTTGGCTTGCGCCCCCACCATTAGGCCCAGGGCGGTTATCAGGCTGAGTACGATTTTTTTCATTTTTTCAAACTCCAGCTCAATGGGCGGCAAAGGTGACGCGCTGGGGAACCGTCTTGGTCTCGCCCATCTGGCTCCACCACGGCATCAGCAAGAAGAAGCCGAAGTAAAACAGGGTGCCGACTTGCGACACGCGCTCGCCGATGGCCGACGGTGGCTGCACGCCAAGGTAGGCCAGCACGATGAAATTGACCACAAAAATGCCGTACAGGTATTTGTGCCAGCTTGGACGGTAGCGGATCGACTTGACCGCGCAGTTGTCCAGCCATGGCAAGAAGAACAGAATGACAACGGCGCCGCCCATGATCACGACACCCCAGAACTTGGCGTCGATCGACAGCATCATGGCGGTCACGACAGCGGCCGCACCCACGATAACGAGCTTGAAGATCGCGGGCATCTTGATCTTGAACACGCTCAGGGCAGCAGCACCCACCACGCAGGCAATCAGCACCAGCACCATTTCGCTGGTGATGGCACGCAGCATGGAGTAGTAAGGCGTGAAATACCAGACCGGCGCGATGTGCAGCGGTGTTTTCAGCGGATCGGCCGGGATGAAGTTGTTGTATTCCAGAAAGTAACCACCAAACTCAGGCGCAAAGAAGATGATGGCGGTAAACACCATCAGGAACATGCTTACGGCAAAAATGTCGTGCACCGTGTAGTAAGGGTGGAAAGGAATGCCGTCCAGCGGGTGGCCGTCAGCGCCCTTGGTCGCCTTGATCTCGACGCCGTCCGGGTTGTTGGATCCGACTTCATGCAAGGCGATGATGTGCGCAGCCACCAGGCCGAGCAGCACCAGGGGCACGGCAATCACGTGGAAGCTGAAGAAGCGGTTCAGCGTGGCGTCACCGACCACGTAGTCGCCGCGAATCAGCAAGGCCAAGTCCGGACCAACAAAAGGCACGGCGGCAAACAAGTTCACGATCACCTGGGCGCCCCAATAGCTCATCTGGCCCCAAGGCAGCAGATAACCCATGAAAGCTTCGGCCATCAGGCACAAGAAAATGCCACAACCGAACAGCCAGACCAGCTCACGTGGCTTGCGGTAGCTGCCGTAGATCAGGCCGCGGAACATGTGCATGTAAATCACGATGAAGAAGGCCGATGCGCCGGTGGAGTGCATGTAGCGGATCAACCAGCCCCATGGCACGTCGCGCATGATGTATTCGACCGAACCAAACGCCAGCGCGGCGTCGGGTTTGTAATGCATCACCAGAAAAATACCGGTAACGATCTGGATCACTAGCACCAACATCGCCAGCGAACCGAAGATGTAAAAGAAGTTGAAGTTCTTGGGTGCGTAGTACTCGCCCATGTGCTCGTTGTAGAGCTTGCTCAGGGGAAAACGGTTGTCCACCCAGTTCAGCAGCTTGGCGGCGGCGGGCGCGTTGGGGGAGATTTCTTTCATTTCAGCCATAGTGTGCTCCGGAGGCGGGGGTCAGGCCTTGGTGTCTTCGCCGATCAGCAGCTTGCTGTCGGAAAGGTACATATGTGGCGGAATTTCGAGGTTGTCAGGTGCGGGCTTGTTCTTGAACACGCGGCCGGCCATGTCAAACGTCGAGCCGTGGCAAGGGCACAAAAAGCCGCCCTTCCAGTCGTCGGGCAAGGAAGCCTGGGCGCCGATCTGGAACTTGTCGGACGGCGAGCAACCCAAATGGGTGCAAATGCCGACCGCAACAAAATATTCAGGCTTGATCGAGCGACCTTCATTGCGTGCGTAAACGGGCGTGAACTCGTCTTGCTTGCGCTTGCTTTGCGGGTCGGCCAAGGCGCTGTCCAAGCCTGGCAATGCTGCGAGCTGCTCAGGCGTGCGACGCACCACCCAAACCGGCTTGCCGCGCCATTCCACGGTGATTTTCTCGCCCGGTTTGATAGCGGAAATATCCACTTCAACCGCCGCACCGGCCGCTTTTGCGCGCTCGGACGGCTGGAAAGTACTGACAAAAGGCACTGTGGTTGCTGCAGCGCCTGCGATGCCAACGCAGGAGGATGCAATGATCCAGGTGCGTTTGCTGGGGTCGTTCGGCTTGTTGCCGACGAGGGTGTCGCTCATGAGAATCCTCAGGAAAAATCACTACGTGGGAAGCCGCAGATTGTAGCTGACCGCCAAGAGACACCGCTTAGCGCTTTGCCACCCCAAAAGCATGGCCTGGCTTGGCATGGCTCCGATGCCCGATCAAGTCCCCTGACCCACCAATTGACGCGCCATGCGCACGGCGGCAATCAGACTGGCCGGGTCGGCGCGGCCCTGGCCGGCAATGTCAAAAGCGGTGCCGTGGTCCGGACTGGTGCGCACCAGCGGCAGGCCCAGGGTGACGTTGACGCCCTGCTCCACGCCCAGGTATTTCACTGGAATCAGCCCCTGGTCGTGGTACATGGCCAGCACGGCGTCAAATTCTGGCGCCACGCCGGGCCGCGCCCGGGCGCGCATGAACACCGTATCCGGCGCCCAGGGGCCGCTGGCGTCGCAACCTTGGGCGCGCGCGGCCGCAATCGCCGGGGCAATGGTGCGGATCTCTTCGTCGCCAAACAGGCCGCCCTCCCCCGCGTGGGGGTTGAGTCCGGCTACCGCAATGCGCGGGGCCCGACCGAGTACCGCCTGCAAGGCGCGGTGGGTGATCAGCAGCGTTTGCAGCACGTTGTCAAACGTCACCGCCTCCAGCGCCTGGCGCAGCGACAGGTGGATGCTGACCAGCACGGTGCGCAGCTCTTCATTGGCCAGCATCATGCGCACCGGCAACTGCGCCACCGTGGTATGCAGGTGCTCGGCGGCCAGCGCCTGCAGCATTTCGGTGTGGCCGGGGTAGTTGTTGTAGGGCGCGCCCGCCGCGTGTAGCGCCTCTTTGTGCAAGGGCGCGGTCACCAGCGCGGCAATCTGGCCCTGCAGCGCCTGTTTGGCCGCCCAGGCCACGCAGCGCCCGGCAAATTCGCCTGCCACGGCGCTGACCTGGCCCGTGGCCACGGGCGAAAGCGGCGCGCCCACCTGCAGCACCGGCAGGCAGCGTGGCGGCAGTTGCAGCAGCTCGCTGGGGTGCGCAATCTGCGCCACCGGCCAGGCTGGGGCGCCAGAACCTGCCACCAGCGCCAGCGCGCGGCGCATGGTGGCCACGTCGCCCGCCACAAAACAGGGGCGCAGCAACGCCGTCTCGGCCATAAAGGCCTTGGCGATGATTTCCGGGCCAATGCCGGCGGCGTCGCCCAGGGTGATGGCAATGGGCAGGTCGTGCGCGGCAGGGGTGGCGGTCATCAAAAAAGGGGCTTTCGGTTCGGACGCAGGACTAAGACATCACCCGTTCACGCCGGGTTGTCAATATCAATAAAGGTATGCGCCAGCCCCAGTTGCAGCGCCACCTGGTGCGCCACGGCCTGCACGCCATAGCGTTCGCTGGCGTGGTGGCCGCAGGCAATAAAGGCCACACCGCATTCGCGCGCGTAGTGCGCCTGGGGCTCGGAGATTTCACCGGTAATAAATGCGTCCGCCCCGGCGGCAATGGCGGCTTCAAAATAGCCTTGTGCACCGCCGCTGCACCAGGCGATGCGCCGCAGCGGCCCCGGTTTGCCCGCCACTAACACCACCGGGCGACCCAGCACCGCTTGAACGTGGGCGGCCAGCGCGGCAGCGTCGGCAAAACTGCCCTGCACCGGCTCGCCCAGCCAGCCGAGTTGCTGCTCGCCAAAGCGCGCCTGCCCGACCAGCCCCAGGCGCTGGCCGAGTTGCGCGTTGTTACCCCAGAGTTCGTGCGCGTCCAGCGGCAGGTGGTAGGCGAACAGGTGGACATCGTGCGAAAGCAGCAGCGCCAGGCGCTGGCGCATCCAACCGGTCACGCAGCCGTCGTGGCCGCGCCAAAACAAGCCGTGGTGCACCAGAATGGCATCGGCGTCTTGGGCCACAGCGGCCTCAATCAGCGCCAAGCTGGCGGTGACACCGCTGACCAGTTTGCGCACCGGGCGCCGGCCCTCGACTTGCAGGCCGTTGGGGCCGTAATCTTTGAAGCGCGCGGGCTCCAGCATCGCGTCCAGGGCGGTTAACAGGTCAATAGGGTGCTTCATGGTCGCGCCTTGGGGCTGGGTGTGGCTTTAAGAACAGTTGCATCATCGGCGGCACGCAGGCGACTGGGCCTGCGCCACCGCAAGGGTGGGAGCGCCATTATCAGACGCTATCGTGATATGACCCGGCGCAGCGGCTGCCTTCGGGGTGCGCCCTACAATTTGCCGCTGTGCAGCGCAGCGTGCGCATGCCCTACCGGATCGGACTTTCATGAAGCGTGTTTGGCTCCTGTTTTCGCAAAGCGCCACGGTGCTGCTGGCGGCCTATTTTGTGGTGTTGACGCTCAAGCCGGCCTGGATGGCGCCACGCGGCGAAGGCGCCGTGGCTTTGCTGCAGGCGCCCGCCCTGCGCATCGGCGAGGTGCCGCCGGGCAGTTTTCGACTGGCGGCACAAAAAGCGTCCAAGGCGGTGGTCAGCATCAACGTAAGCAATTCCAGCCGCCGCCTGCCACGGTCGGTCGAGCAGTGGCCTGGCTTGTTCAACGGCGAGCCCGATGGTGAGAGCGACGGCGCCTCGGGCATGGGCAGCGGCGTGATTGTGAGCGCCAGCGGCTACGTGCTGACCAACAACCACGTGGTTGAAGGCGCAGACCTGATTGAAGTGATTCTGAACGACCGGCGCCGTGCCCGCGCCAAAGTCATCGGAACCGACCCCGACAGCGACCTGGCGGTGCTGAAAATTGAACTCGACCGCCTGCCGGTCATGGTGCTGGGCAACTCGGACGACTTGCAGGTGGGCGACCAGGTGCTGGCCATCGGCAACCCCTTTGGCGTGGGCCAGACGGTCACGGGCGGCATCGTCAGCGCCTTGGGGCGCAACCAGCTTGGCATCAACACCTTTGAGAACTTCATCCAGACCGACGCCGCCATCAACCCCGGCAACTCCGGCGGCGCCTTGGTGGACGCCAGTGGCAACCTGCTGGGCATCAACACCGCCATTTATTCGCGCACCGGCGGCAGCCTGGGCATTGGCTTTGCCATTCCGGTGGCCACGGCCAAACAGGTGCTCGACGGCATTGTGAAGGACGGCCAGGTCACGCGCGGCTGGATTGGCGTGGAACCCAACGACCTGTCGCCCGAGCTGCGCGAAACCTTTGGTGTGGCCGCGCGCAGCGGCGTCATCATCACCGGCGTGCTGCAAGGCGGCCCGGCATCCAAAGCCGGCATCGCACCGGGCGACGTGATTGAGGCGATCGCCGGCGTGCCAGTGGAAGACGTGAGCCAGTTACTGGCGCAGGTGGCCGCACTCAAGCCAGGCGTAGCAGCGCAGTTTTCGCTGCAGCGCAAGAAACAAAGCCTGCAACTCGCCATCACCCCGGGCCTGCGACCCCGCCCGCAGAAGTCAAACCGCTAAACGGCGGCGTGTTTCAGGAACTGGCGCCGCTGGCAGTCAGGTTCAGGACTCGGCGGCGCTGGCAGCCGGGTCTTTGACTGGATCAGCGTCGGGCGCCTGGGTGTGGCGGATAAAGATTTGCGCCGCCCAGATGCCCATTTCGTACAAGATGCACATTGGCACCAGAAGCGCCAACATGGACACGGGATCAGGCGGCGTCACCAGCCCGGCGGCCGCAGCGGCGGCCACAATAAAGTAGGTGCGAAACGCTTTGAGCTGCGCCACGGTCACCACGTTCATGCGCGCCAGGATTACCACCACGATGGGCACTTCAAAGGCCACGCCAAAGGCGATGAACATGGTGATGACGAAATCCAGGTAAGCCTCAATATCGGGGCTGACTGCCACTGAGGCCGGCGCCATTTTCTGGATGGCCGGAAAAGCCTGGCCAAAAACAAAAAAGTAGCAAAACGCCGCGCCGGCGTAGAACAGCACCGTACTGGCCGCAACCAGGGGCAGCACCAGCTTTTTCTCGTGCCTGTACAGGCCCGGCGCCACAAAAGCCCACACCTGGTACAAGATCCAGGGCAGGGCCAGCGCAATGGCGGCCATCACCGACACCTTGATGGGCACCAAAAAGGGCGAGACCACGCCCACCGCAATCATTTTGGAACCCTCAGGCAGCGCGCGCACCAAAGGCATGGCCAACAAATCGTAGAGCTGGGACGGGCCCGGATAGAACACCAGCACCAGGAACACGGCGGCGATGCCGTAGATGGAGCGCAAGAGCCGGTCGCGCAGTTCAAACAGGTGTTGAACGAACGGTTGCTCGGTGCCCGCGAGTTCGTCGTCTTTGGAGCCGGAGTCGTTCATGGATTCACTTTGGGTGGCCGAAAGCGCGCCACGCGGGCCGCGCCTGAGAGGGCCTTGGTGCGGGTGCCAGAGCGGGCCTTGTACCAGTTGGGGGTGGCGCTGATTTTGGTGCGCCAGCGTTTCTTGGGCAATTGGTGGACGGAGTAATAAGGCAGTGACACCGCCTCTTGGCCCGAATACGTCGCCGCCGACCAGGTTTTTTGCACCTCGTCGGCGCTGGTCTGGATGGAAGTTTCCACGGCTTGCGCGGCGGTTTCCATCGTGTCCTTCATTTTGCGCAGCTCTTCGAGGTCAATCGAGCGGTTGACCTCTTCTTTCACGTCTGCCACATAGCGCCGTGCGCGTCCGAGCAGCGTGCCCAGGGTTTTGGCCAAACCGGGCAGCTTTTCCGGGCCAATGACGATCAGCGCAATGCCGCCGACGATGGCGAGCTTGGTAACACCGATATCAAACACTAGAACCCCAACCTTGGCGCGCAGAAGCGTTCATGCAGACGCATTCAGTGCTTGGCTTTGGCTTCAACGTCGATGGTTTCCTTGGCCGCCGGGGCGTTGGCCGCGACTTGCTGGGCCGGCGCCGCTGCATCAGCAGGCTTTTCGCCGCCGTCTTTCATGCCGTCCTTGAAACCTTTGACAGCACCGCCGAGGTCGGCGCCAATGTTGCGCAGCTTCTTGGTACCAAAAATCACAACGATGATGACCAAAAATATGATCAGGTGCGTGGTTGATAAACCCATACGTTCCTCCTAATTAGTAAACAGAATTCTAGTCGCCACCGCGCCTGCGCGTATGCATGTGGCCATTAGCCGCGCAGCCAGGGGCGCGTGCCACCCATCACGTGGAAATGCAGGTGGTGCACCTCTTGTCCGCCTTCGGCACCGGTGTTGGTCACCAGGCGGTAGCCGCCCTCGGGGTAGGGGTTGCAGCCCTCTTGCAAAGCCAGTCCGGGCACCAGCGCCATCATGCGCCCCATCAGGCCGACGTGCGCCTCGGTAATGTGCGCCATGGACGGAATGTGCAGCTTGGGGATCAACAAGAAGTGCACCGGCGCCCAGGGCGCGATGTCATGGAAGGCATAAAAATCGGCGTCCTCAAACACCGTGCGTGACGGAATTTTCTTGGCCACGATCTTGCAAAACAGGCAATGGGGGTCGTGGTCTGGCGTGTGGCTGGCGTTGTGCGCAGCAGCAAAAGTAAGGCTCATGGGACGAAAAACACTCAAAGAAGGAAATTTGACGCTCAGCCACCCTGGGCATCGCGCAGCAGCGCCTTGCGCAAGGCTTTTTCTTCGATGCCGCTGGTGCCAGCGCGGCGCGCAAGCTCAGCCACCACGTCAGCGGGCGATAAATCGTAATGCGCCAGCGCAATCAGGCAGTGAAACCACAGGTCGGCCACCTCATAGACGATTTTGCTGCGGTCGCCGCCGTGGTCGGCGTCTTTGGCGGCCATCACCACTTCGGTGGCTTCTTCGCCAATTTTTTTCAGGAAAGCGTCCGGGCCCTGGTGAAGGAGGCGCGCAACGTAGCTGGCAGCCGGGTCGCCCCCGTTGGCGGCCTTGCGGCTTTCGATCACGGCGGACAGACGTGCCAAGGCGTCTTGGGACAAGGGGTTCAGGGCAGGCGCTGGGGCGGTCATGGGGCTATTTGTAAATGGAGTCGGGATTTTTCAAGACCGGGTCCACCGCCTGCCATTGGCCGTCTTTGAGGACGCTAAAAAAGCAGCTGTGGCGCCCGGTGTGGCAAGCAATCCCTGGAGTATGCCCTTGCTGGGTGACGGTGAGCAGCACCACGTCGGTGTCGCAATCGACCCGGATTTCGTGCACCACTTGCACATGGCCTGACTCTTCGCCCTTGAACCAGAGCTTGTTGCGCGAGCGGCTGAAGTAGACGGCGCGGCCGAGTTCGGCGGTTTTTTGCAGCGACTCGCGGTTCATCCAGGCAAACATCAGCACGTCTTTGCTGCCCTGCTCTTGCGCAATGGCGGGTACCAGGCCCTGGGCGTCCCATTTGATCTCGTCCAGCCAGCCCATAGTCATTCCAATCGCACCGGAATGCCACGCGCGGCCATGCGCGCTTTGGCTTGACCCACGGTGAATTCGCCGTAATGAAAAATGCTGGCCGCCAGCACTGCGTCGGCGCCGCCAATGCTGACGCCGTCGGCCAAGTGGTCCAGCGTGCCTACGCCGCCGGAGGCGATCACCGGCACCGGCACCGCGTCGGCTACGGCGCGTGTCAGCTCAAGGTCAAAGCCGCTCTTGGTACCGTCGCGGTCCATGCTGGTGAGCAAAATCTCGCCCGCACCGCGGCGTGCCATCTCGGTGGCCCACACCACCGCGTCCAGGCCGGTGTTTTGGCGCCCACCGTGGCTGAACACGTCCCAGCCGGGGCCGCGCAGTTGCAGCGCCTCACCCACGCGGCGCTTGGCGTCAATGGCCACCACAATGCACTGGGCGCCGTATTTGTGCGATGCGTCCTCAATCACCTGGGGCCGCGCAATGGCCGCCGAGTTGAAACTCACCTTGTCGGCGCCCGCGTTGAGCAGGCGGCGCACATCGTCCACGGTGCGCACGCCGCCGCCTACCGTGAGCGGAATAAACACCTGCGAGGCCACGGCCTCAATGATGTGGAGAATCACGTCGCGGGCGTCGCTGGTGGCGGTGATGTCCAGAAAAGTCAGCTCATCGGCGCCCTGCTCGTTGTAACGGGCGGCGATTTCTACCGGGTCACCGGCGTCGCGCAGTTCGACAAAGTTCACGCCTTTGACGACGCGTCCACCGGTCACGTCTAGGCAAGGAATGATGCGTTTGGCCAACATATCTATGCTTCCTGCAGCGCGCGAAAACGCTGCCAGCCCTGCCAGTTGGCAGCGGCCGCAACAGTAATCGGCGACATTACTTGTGCCGCCTCCACGCACACAAAATGAGAAAAACCGTCGGCGGGCAAGTCGGCCATGGCCGCGCATTTGTCGCGCCCGGGGTTCCAGACCACGCTGTTGGCCCAGCCCGGGCTTTGGCTGATGTCCAGGCGATGCACGCCGTCTTGCAGCGCCAAGAGGCCAGGTGCGGCCCCGTAGACGCGGTCAAATTCGCCGTCAAATTGCAGTTCGGCAGCGGCGCTGGCGTGGGTATCGGTCAGCGCGTCCCACTCGGGCTGGCCTTGCAGGCCATGCAGGCGCGCTTGCGCAATGTCGTCCACCGCCAAGTAGCTGTGCAATGCGCCGGAAAACTCCAGCGCCTGGGTACCGGTGTTGTGCACCGACAGCGCCACGGTCAGCTCATTAGGGACCAAGGTAACGCGCAGCGTGGCCTCGAAATGCTGGGGCCAGAGCGCCAGGCTTGGCGCACTGGAGGCGAGCGTGAAATCTTGCTGCACATGGTCGCCCTGCACCGTGGCCGGGCCCGCCGTCCAAACGCTGTTGCGGGCAAATCCGTGTTTGGGCAGGCTACCGCGCTGGTTGAACTGGGGAAAACACAGGGGCACGCCGCCGCGAATGGCGCTTTGGCCGTCCCACACATTGCGCGGGCTCACATACAGGCGCTCACGGCCCGCCGCCTGCCAGGACACCACGTGCGCGCCCTGCAAAGCCACCCACACCGTGTCGCCATTGGCCAGCGTGAGACGCTGACCGGCTTGGCCGTACTGGGTTTCGCTGCGGCACAGCGCGCCGCCATCAGCCATTGATTTCGTCAGCGCGGGCTTGTCCAGCAGCAAAGTCGAGGTCACCGGTGTAAATGGCGCGGCCGCAAATGACGCCCTCCACGCCCTCGTCTTCTACGGCGCACAGGGCCTCAATGTCGGCCAGGTTGCTCAGGCCGCCCGAGGCGATTACCGGAATCGACAGGGCCTGGGCGAGTTTGACGGTGGCGTCAATATTGATGCCGCTGAGCATGCCGTCGCGGCCGATGTCGGTGTAAATGATGGATTCGACGCCATAGTCTTCAAACTTTTTGCCCAAATCGACCACGTCGTGTCGGGTGAGCTTGCTCCAGCCGTCGGTGGCCACCTTGCCGTCGCGCGCGTCCAGTCCGACGATGATGTGGCCGCCAAAAGCGGTGCAGGCGTCTTGCAGAAAACCGGGGTTTTTGACGGCTGCGGTGCCAATGATGACGTAGCGCAGACCGGCATCCAAATAGCGCTCGATGGTGTCAAGGTCGCGAATGCCGCCGCCGAGCTGCACGTCGATTTCGCTGCCGACTTCCTTGAGGATTTTGCGGATCGCCGCCTCGTTCTTGGGGTGACCGGCAAAGGCGCCGTTCAGGTCCACCAGGTGCAAGCGCCGCGCGCCCTTGTCCACCCAACTGCGCGCCATGACCGCCGGGTCTTCGCCGAAAGTGGTGGATTGGTCCATATCGCCCTGTTTGAGGCGAACACAGTGGCCGTCTTTTAGGTCAATCGCAGGAATTAACAGCATGGTGCTTTAGCGGTGGATGAAGAAATAAAACGGAAGAAGGAGCTTACGGGTTCCAGCGCAAAAAGTTGCGGTACAGGGCCAGGCCCTGTTTGGCGCTTTTTTCCGGGTGGAACTGGGTGGCAAAAATATTATCACGCGCAATGGCCGAACTAAAGCGCGAACCATAGTCGGTTTCGCCCACGCTGTGGCGCGCATCGGACGGTTTGGCGTAATAACTGTGCACAAAATAGAAGTAACTGCCGTCGGGCACCTCGCCCCAGACCGGGTGCGGCGCGCCGCCATGGTTGTTGCGCCAGACCTGGTTCCAGCCCATTTGCGGCACCTTGAAGCGGCTGCCGTCGGCCTGCATTTGGCCGGCCAGATCAAACTTCACCACATTGCCGGGAATCAGGCCCAGGCAGGCGGTGTCAAGTTCTTCGCTATGGTCCAGCAGCATTTGCATGCCCACGCACACGCCCATGAGCGGCTTGTTTGCGGCGGCGTGCAGCACGGCGGCCAGCATGCCCGAGTCGTGCAGCTCGCGCATGCAGTCGCGCATGCCGCCCTGGCCGGGCAGCACCACGCGCTCGGCGTCCATCACTTCTTGGGGCGTACGCGCCCAAACCGCCTGCACGCCTTCGTGCTCGGCGGCGTGCATCACGGCCTGCGTGACCGAGCGCAAATTGCCCATGCCGTAATCAATGATGGCGACTGTTTTCATAGAGAGCGAAGCAGGAACACGCCGTCAGGCGCTAGAGCGAGCCCTTGGTCGAAGGAATGGCATCCAGCGCGCGCGGATCGTATTCGAGTGCACTGCGCAGGGCGCGGGCAAAGGCCTTGAACACGGTTTCGGCCTGGTGGTGGGCGTTGTCGCCCTTGAGGTTGTCAATGTGCAGGGTGACACCGGCGTGGTTGACAAAACCGTGAAAGAACTCGTGCGTGAGCTGGGTGTCAAAGCCGCCGATGCTGCCGCTGGTAAACGGAATGTTCATGGTCAGGCCCGGGCGGCCTGAGAGGTCAATCACCACGCGGGACAAGGCCTCGTCCAGCGGCACATAGGCGTGGCCGTAGCGGCGAATGCCTTTTTTATCGCCCACGGCCTTCAACACCGCCTGGCCCAGGGTGATGCCCACGTCTTCTACCGTGTGGTGGCCGTCGATGTGCAAATCGCCCTCAGCCTCAATGTCCAGGTCAATCAGCCCGTGGCGGGCGATCTGGTCGAGCATGTGGTCGAAGAAGCCAATTCCGGTGGACAGGCGCGAATGGCCGCTGCCGTCGAGATTGAGCTTGACGTGGATGCGCGTCTCGGCGGTGTTGCGGGCCACCTCAGCCGTGCGCGCGGGGCGCGGGCCGCCGGCGTTGGCGCCGGGCACTTCAATCAGGGCGTGTTGGGTCATAGGGAAGCCTTTAGTGCTGCGAGCAGCTGGGTGTTCTCGTCGGCGGTGCCGACCGTCAGGCGCAGACAATCTGCCAGCAAGGGGTGCATTTTAGAAACGTTCTTTACCAGCACGCTGCGCGCGCGCATGGATTCAAACACCGCCTGGGCGGCGTCTTGGCCCGCGCGCGCTGGCACGCGCACCAACACCATATTGGCGTCGCTGCCCCACACCTGCAGGCCGGGCAGCTGGCGCAGCGCCTGCAGCAAGCGGGCGCGCTCCTCGCAAATGGCCCGGGCCTGAGCGGCAAAGGCGTCGGCGTGCTCTAGCGCAAACAGAGCGCACTCGCAGTTGAGCACGCTGATGTTGTAGGGCGGGCGCACCTTGTCCAACTCGGCTACCAGGGCCTGCGGCCCCATCAAATACCCCAGGCGCACACCGGCCAGGCCAAATTTGCTCAAGGTGCGCATCAGCAGCACATGGGTGTGAATCTGCGGCTGGGCGCGAATGGTGTCCAGGTAGCTCCGGCTGGAAAAAGGCTGGTAGGCCTCATCGAGCACTACCAGGCTGCCACTCTGCGCAGCGGCGGCCACCACCTGCGCCATGTCGGCCTCGCTCCACAGATTGGCGGTGGGGTTGTTCGGGTAGGCCAGGTAGACGATGGCCGGCTGGGTCTGCGCAATGGCGGCCAGCATGGCCGGCACGTCCAGCGCAAAGTCGGGCGTCAGGGGCACGCCGACGAAGTCCAGGCCCTGGAGTTGCGCGCTCATGGCGTACATCACAAAGCCGGGCACAGGCGCCAGCACCACCGGCGGTTTGCCGGTCACCCGATCGGTGCCCACGGCGCAAGCCAGGCTGAGCAGCGAAATCAGCTCGTCCGAGCCGTTACCCAAAACAATGTCGTAGCCCGCGGGCATGTGCGCGTAGTGCGCGAGCGCCTGGCGCAGGTCGTGCACACGCACGCCAGGATAGCGGTTGAGCGCCACGGCGCCCAGGCGCGCGCCCAGCGCGCTCTGCAATTCGGCGCTCAGGCGGTAGGGGTTTTCCATGGCGTCAAGCTTGACCATACCTTGCGGGTCTTGCACCAGATAGGCGTGCATGGCCTGCACATCGGCGCGGATGCGCCGCGCCACCAGCGCTTGCGGGCTTGGGGGAAGCGAGCCGCTCATTCGAGCCTCATTTCTGCGGCGCGGGCGTGGGCCTGCAGACCTTCGCCATAGGCCAGCACAGCGGCTACCGGCCCGAGCACGCGCGCACCGGCGGCGCTCACCTCTATCAGGCTGCTGCGTTTTTGAAAGTCATACACGCCCAGCGGGCTGGAAAAGCGCGCCGTGCCGCTGGTGGGCAGCACATGGTTGGGCCCGGCGCAGTAGTCGCCCAGCGATTCGCTGGTGTAGGCGCCCAAAAAGATGGCCCCGGCGTGCAGCAACAGTGGCTCCCAGCGGTGCGGGTCGGCGCTGGAGACTTCCAGGTGCTCGGGCGCGATGCGGTTGCTCAGGGCGCAGGCTTCTTCCATGCTGCGGGTGTGCACCAGCGCGCCGCGCCCGGTGAGCGACTTGGCGATGATGTCAGCGCGCGGCATGGTGGGCAGCAAGCGGTCAATAGCGGCTTGTACCTGGTCGATATAAGCGGCATCGGGGCACAGCAAAATGCTTTGCGCCAGCTCGTCGTGTTCGGCCTGGCTGAACAAGTCCATGGCCACCCAGTCAGGAGGCGTGCTGCCGTCGGCCAGCACCAAGATCTCGCTCGGGCCAGCAATCATGTCAATGCCCACGGTGCCAAACACGCGGCGCTTGGCAGCCGCCACATAGGCGTTGCCCGGGCCGGTGATTTTGTTGACCGCAGGAATGGTCGCCGTGCCATAGGCCAGCGCGGCCACAGCCTGCGCGCCACCCACGGTAAAGGCGCGTGTCACGCCCGCCACATAGGCCGCCGCCAGCACCAGCGGGTTTTTCACCCCCTGCGGCGTGGGCACGACCATGATGATTTCGCCCACCCCGGCCACGTGGGCGGGAATGGCGTTCATGAGCACGCTGGAAGGATAGGCCGCCTTGCCGCCGGGCACGTAAATGCCCACGCGGTCCAGCGGCGTGACTTTTTGGCCCAGGAGCGTGCCGTCCGCGTCGCGGTAGCTCCAGCTTTGGCCGCAGGCCTGTTTTTGCGCCTCGTGGTAGCTGCGCACCCGAGCCGCAGCAAATTCCAGCGCCTGGCGCTGGGCCTGCGGAATGGCGTCAAACGCGGCCTTGAGTTCAGTCTGGGTGAGTTCCAGCGCCGACACGCTGTCGGCGCTCAGTCCGTCAAAGCGCGCGGTGTAGTCCAGCACGGCGGCGTCGCCGCGCTGCTGCACATCGGCCAGGATATCGGCTACGCGCTGCTCGATGGCGGCGTCGGTGTCAGCGGACCAATGCAGGCGGGCTTGAAACTGGGCCTCAAAGTCGGCGTCCTGGGTGGACAGGCGCGCGGGCGTGGCAGTAAATGTCATGGCCGGATTCAAGCCTTGCCAATCGCGCCAGCAAAGGCGTTGATGATGTTGCGGATCGGCTCGCGCTTGAGCTTCAGGGCCGCTTGGTTGACCACCAGGCGCGCGCTGATGTCCATGATGTGCTCTACCTCGACCAGGTTGTTGGCCTTGAGCGTGTTGCCGGTAGACACCAGATCCACGATGGCGTCGGCCATGCCCACCAATGGCGCGAGTTCCATGCTGCCGTAGAGCTTGATCAGGTCCACGTGCACGCCTTTGGTGGCAAAAAACTCGCGGGCAATGGCCACGTACTTGGTCGCCACCTTCAGGCGCGCGCCCTGGCGCACCGCGTGGGCGTAGTCAAAGTCGGCGCGCACGGCCACGCTGATGCGGCATTTGGAAATCTGCAAATCCAGCGGCTGGAACAGGCCCGCGCCGCTGGTGGCGCTGCCCCAGTCGCCGCCGTGTTCGAGCAGCGTGTCTTTGCCGGTGATGCCCATATCGGCGCCGCCAAACTGCACATAAGTAGGCACGTCGGTGGCGCGCACCACCAACACACGAACGTCCGCGTGGTTGGTGTCCAGAATCAGCTTGCGCGATTTCTCGGGGTCGTCCAGCACTTCGATGCCGGCGGCGCGCAAGAGCGGCAGCGTTTCTTCAAAAATGCGGCCTTTGGACAAGGCAATGGTGATCATGCGGTTCTCGTTTTCGGTGGGGTGGCGGTGCAAAGCGCCGCCTTATTTGATGCGCTCAATGTCGGCGCCAATGCCGCGCAGCTTGGATTCCATTTGGTCGTAGCCGCGGTCCAGGTGGTAGATGCGCTCGACCACGGTTTCGCCCTGGGCTACCAGGCCGGCAATCACCAGCGAGGCAGAGGCGCGCAAATCAGTAGCCATGACGGTCGCGCCCGAGAGCGCGGCCACGCCTTGCACCAGCGCCACTTTGCCCTCGATCTGGATGTTGGCGCCCAAGCGCACCAGCTCGTTGACGTGCATGAAGCGGTTCTCAAAAATCGTCTCAGTGGCCTTGGACGCGCCGTGCGAGATGCAATTAAGCGCCATGAATTGCGCCTGCATGTCGGTCGGAAAGCCCGGGTATTCGGTGGTGCGAAAGCCCTGGGCCTGCAAGCGCCCGCTGGACTGCACGCGAATGCCACCGTCCACCGCCTTCACCGTGGCGCCGGCCGCGCGCAATTTTTCGATCACCGCATCCAGATGGTCGGCGCGGCCGTGTTGCAGCACCACGTCACCGCCGGTGGCGGCCACTGCGCACAAAAAGGTGCCCGCCTCAATGCGGTCGGCCACCACCTGGTGGTCGCAGCCGTGCAGGGCTTCGACGCCCTGGATGCGGATGCGGCTCGTGCCGTGGCCCTCAATGCGCGCACCCATGGCAATCAGCATTTCGGCCAGGTCGGGAATCTCGGGCTCTTGCGCAGCGTTTTCCAGAATGGTTTCGCCCTCGGCCAGCGCGGCGGCCATCAAAAAGTTTTCAGTGCCGGTCACTGTCACCATGTCAGTGGTGATGCGCGCGCCTTGGAGACGCTTGCGCCCGCCGCCCACGCGCGCCAGCATGTAGCCATGCTCCACGCTGATTTCGGCGCCCATGGCGGTCAGCCCCAGCAAATGCTGGTCCACCGGACGCGAGCCAATAGCGCAGCCGCCGGGCAGCGACACCTTGGCATGGCCAAAACGCGCCAGCAAGGGGCCCAGCGCCAGCACCGAGGCGCGCATGGTTTTCACCAGCTCATAAGGGGCTTCGGGCAGGTTCAGCGCGCCGGCATTGGCGCTGACGCTGCCATCGGCGTGCTGCTCCATCTGCACGCCCATGTGGCGAATCAGCTTAAGCATGGTGGACACGTCTTGCAGGCGTGGCACGTTGCGCAGCGTCACCGGCTCGGCGGTGAGCAGCGTGGCGCAGAGTTCGGGCAAGGCGGCATTTTTGGCGCCGGAAATAGGCACCGTGCCATGCAGGCTGCGCCCGCCGCGTATGAGTAATTTGTCCATGGTCTTGTAGATTGGCTCAGGCCGATTGCTGCGCCCATTCGGCCGGGGTATAGGTTTTCATCGACAAGGCGTGCACCTCGTCGGTTTGCATGCGCGTGCCCAGGGTGGCGTACACCATCTGGTGGCGCCCAATCAGGCGCTTGCCCTCAAAGGCGCCCGACACGATGGTGGCGTACCAGTGGCGGCCGTCGCCCTCCAGGGCACAGTGGTCGCAGGGCAAACCTGCGGTAATGAGGGCTTGGAGTTGGTCGGCGGTCATGAAGGCAATCGGTAAAAATTAGCTGCGGATTTTGTAGCCGCTGCGCAGCAACTGCAGCGCAATGCCACTGACCAGCGCCAGTGCCACGCCCACCACGCTCAAACTGAGCCAGGGCGAGACATCGCTCACACCAAAAAAGCCGTAGCGAAAGCCGTCGATCATGTAGAAAAACGGGTTGAAGTGGCTCACGCCCTGCCAGAAGGCGGGCAGCGAATGGATGGAATAAAACACGCCGCTCAAAAACGTCATGGGCATGACCACAAAGTTCTGGAAGGCCGCGAGTTGGTCAAATTTTTCGGCCCACAGGCCAGCAATCAACCCCAAGGTACCCATGAGGGCTGCGCCCATCACCGCAAAAGCCACAATAAACAAGGGCTGGGCACAACTGATATGGGTAAACAGCGCGGAAATCACAAACACGCCCGCCCCCACCACCAGGCCGCGCACTACCGCCGCGCCCACATAGGCCACAAACCAGTGCCAGTACGACAGCGGCGTGAGCATGATGAAGACCAGGTTGCCCATCACCTTGCTCATGATGAGCGAAGACGAACTGTTGGCAAAGCTGTTTTGCAGCAAGCTCATCATGGCCAGGCCGGGCACCAAAAACGCGGTGTAGCTCACCTGGTCATAGACCTTGACGTGGTCTTCCAGCGCGTGGCCAAAGATCAGCAGGTACAGCATGGCGGTGAGCACGGGGCCCGCGATGGTTTGAAACGCGACCTTCCAAAAGCGCAGCACTTCCTTGTACAAAAGCGTTTGCCAGCCGTTCATGCCAAGACTCCCGCAGTCGCCGTTTGACCAGAATGCTTTTGCATCACGTCCAAAAACACATCTTCCAGATCGGCTTTGCGAATTTCCACGTCCTGGGCCACCAGGCCGGACTCGCGCACGGCGGCCAAAAAGTGTTCGATTTCCAGTGCGTCATGCGCCGGGAACTGCACGATGCGCCCGGTCACACGCGCCTGCGCGGCCAGCGCGGGCGACAAGTCGCCGTCCACCTTGAAGCGCAGCACATTGCTCGACGCCGCCTTGAGCAGCGTGCTGGTGTGGTCCAGCGCCACGATGCGCCCAGACTTGAGCATGGCAATGCGCCCGCACAAGGCCTCGGCCTCTTCCAGGTAGTGCGTGGTCAGCAGCACGGTATGGCCTTGCTTGTTGAGTTTGGCGATGAACTGCCACAGCGTCTGGCGCAGTTCCACGTCCACGCCGGCCGTAGGCTCGTCGAGCACAATCACCGGCGGCTTGTGCACCAAGGCCTGCGCCACTAGCACCCTGCGCTTCATGCCGCCCGAGAGCTGGCGCATATTGGCTTCGGCCTTGTCGGCCAGGCCCAGGCTTTCTAGCAGTTCGTCAATCCAGGCGTCGTTGTTCTTGACGCCGAAGTAGCCCGACTGGATGCGCAAGGCCTCTCGCACATTGAAAAAGGGGTCAAACACCAGCTCTTGCGGCACCACACCAAGGCTGCGACGGGCCGCGGCAAAGTCATTTTGCACATCGTGGCCCAAGACGCTGGCCGAACCGCTGCTGGGCCGGGTCAGGCCGGCGAGCATGCTGATCATGGTGGTTTTGCCCGCGCCATTGGGGCCGAGCAAGCCAAAAAACTCCCCCTCCTCAATGCCGAGACTGACATTGTCAACCGCTAAAAAGGTGGTGCCTGGGGGTCCTTTGGGGGACGAGTAGGCCTTGGAGATGGATTGGAAGGAAATTGCGAGCATGGGAGCACGCGATTTTACGCGCCGCCGCTTACCCGGCGAAAAGCAGGGGCAGTGGCAGAATCAGCCCGCAGTTGACGCGTCACCCGCCACGGGAGCAGCACCCGCGCCCAGCAAGGTCTGCACGCCGTAGAGTGTGGCCAGCGCCAGCAGGCGCGCGGGCAAACCCTGCACCTCCAGCGCTTTTCCCAGGCGGACGCCCACGCGCTGGAGCTCCAGCAAGACTGCCAGCGCCGAAGAATCAAAACTGGTCAAGGCCGACGCATCTAGCACCGCAGCGCCTGGCTGTGCCGCCAAGGCCTGGCCCAAATCCCGCAGACAAGCCGAAGCCTGGGCGTGCGTCAGGGTGGCGGGCAGTTGCAGCACGTCAGACTTTCTTGGTGTTGGATTTGTTGCGCGCGGCCAAGGAGTCGATCAGGCCGTCAATGCCCTTGGCGTTGATTTCCTGCGAAAACTGGCTCTTGTAGGTTTCTACCAGCCACACGCCCAACACATTGAGGTTGTAAATGCGCCAGCCTGCGCCCTGGCCCGGGGTTTTTTCAAGGCGGTAATCGAGCTGAATCGGGTCGCCACTGCCGCGCACTTCGCTGCGCACCACCAGCTCTTTGTCCTCGGGCGAAGCGCGCAAGGGCTTCATCACCACGGTCTGGTCGCTCACCTGCGACAGCGCACCGGCGTAGGTGCGCACCAGCAAAATCTTGAACTCGTCTTGCAGCCGTTTTTGCTGTTCGGGCGTGGCCTGGCGCCAGCCGGGGCCCACGGCAGAGGCCGTCATGCGCTGAAAATCAACGTGCGGCATGATGCGGGTATCCACCAAGGTGACGATGCGGCCAATGTCGCCGTTGCGCATGGCCTTGTCGGCCTTGATGGTGTCGAGCACATCGACCGAGATGCGCTTGACAAAGGCGTCCGGCGCCTCGTCTTCGGCCCAGGCGCTGCCCAACGACACGGCCAAAGCCAGCGTGGCAAACAGGCGGATAAATAACTGACGGTTCATGTGGTTCCCTAATAATTTCAGACCGGTGGGCCTCTTCACACAACGCGCAAGCGCCCTGCCTGACGGACAGGCCCCGGTAATTTTTATGTAAACGTAAATTCTACGGCGCGTCTTCCGGGCTTTCGGGCACGTCGCCGTCGTACTGGCGGTAGCGCTGGCGCTGGAAATACGAGTCGCGGGTGAAGGAATACGCGTCCAGCGCGGCGGCGTCAATCACATCGCCCGCCTTAAGGTAGCTCTCCCGCACGTCGATGGCATTGAGCACGGTCAAGCCGTCGCGCGTTCCCTGGTCTGCTACATGGTTGACCAGATTGCCCTGGTAATCCAAGGGCAAGGCGACGACTTCACGCAAGGTGTAAGGCCCCAATATCGGCAACACCACGTAAGGGCCGGGCTTCACGCCCCAGCGGCCCAGGGTTAGGCCAAAGTCAGCCGGGTGTTTTTCGATATCCATCTCAGTGGCCACATCGAGCAGGCCCAAAAGACCCACCGTGCTGTTGACCATGACCCGCCCCAGGCTGTCGCTGGTGGCCTGGCCTTTGAGCGTGGCCGCGTTGTTCACCACCGACCACACATCGCCCAAATTACCGAAAAAGTTACCCACGCCCTTGCGCACCCAGTGGGGCGCAAGCTTGCTGTACACGGTTGCGACCGGCTTGATCAGCGCGCGGTCCAGCACGTCGTTCACCGAGAACATGGCGCGGTTAAAAGGCTCAAAGGGGTCGCGCGGGTCCGGGCGGTTGGGCTGCGCCTGCGCGGGCAACAGGCAGGCGAGCAGCAGCGCCATGGCGCTGACCCGCTTTACCCAAATCACCGTGCGCATGCCCGCTGTGCCCCTAGTCCGCTTGCTTGGTGCCCGCACCGTCAGCCGCCTTGCTGTACAAGAACTGGCTGATCAGGCTTTCCAGCACCACCGCGGACTGGGTACTGGAAATGGTATCCCCCGCCGCCAGCAGCACGTCCGAGGCGCCAGCTTCGATGCCTAGGTACTGCTCACCCAACAAACCGCTGGTGAGAATCTTGAGCGAGCTGTCTTTGGGAAAGCTGTAGCGGCTTTCCATCGCCAGCACCACGCGGGCTTGGAAGGATTTGTCGTCAAACACGATCTTGTCCACCCGGCCCACCACCACGCCGGCGCTGCGCACCGCAGCTTTGGGTTTGAGGCCGCCCACGTTGTCAAACTTGGCCGTGACGGTATAGGTTTTCTGGAAGTTCAGACTCAGCAAATTGGCCGACTGCAAAGCCAGAAAAAGGATGGCCACCGCCCCGATGAGCACAAACAGCCCAACCCACACATCATTCTTAGAGCGCTGCATGCAACACCTTTCTAGTCACCGTTAAATCGTAAACATCATGGCGGTCAGGATGAAATCCAGTGCCAAAACTGCCAAAGAAGCCACCACCACCGTGCGCGTGGTGGCGCTGGCCACCCCTTCCGGTGTGGGCTGGGCCTCAAAACCTTGCAACAAAGCCACAAAAGTTACCGTAAAACCGAACACCACGCTCTTGATGATGCCGTTGCCCACGTCGCGCCAGACATCCACACCACCCTGGATTTGGCTCCAGAACGAGCCCGAATCAACGCCAATCATCAGCACGCCCACCACCCAGCCTCCAATAATGCCCATGGCGCTGAACACGGCCGCCAAGAGCGGCATGGTGATGACGCCAGCCCAAAACCGGGGCGCCAGCACGCGCAGCACCGGGTCAACGGCCATCATCTCCATCACGCTGATTTGTTCTCCGGCCTTCATCAGGCCAATTTCGGCAGTGAGCGACGTGCCGGCACGTCCGGCAAACAGCAGGGCCGTCACTACCGGGCCGAGTTCGCGCACCAGACTGAGCGTTACCAGCAGGCCCAGCGCCTCGGATGAGCCGTAGCGCTGCAGCGTGTAATAGCCCTGCAAACCAAAGACGAAACCCACAAAGAGGCCCGAGACCGCAATGATGACCAGGGAATAGTTGCCCAGAAAGTGGATCTGGTCACGAATCAGCGCAAAACGGCGCAGGCTGCCCGGCAGCGTGGTGAGCAGGCGGAAAAACAAGCGCGCGCCGTGGCCTATTTCGGCCATTTGGCGGCGTGCGGCAAAACCGATGTCTCGGGGATTGATCCAGCTCATAGCGTGCGCTCCGGTCCAAAGTCTTGTTCCACGCTAACACTGGGGTAGTGAAAGCGCACCGGGCCGTCAGCCAGGGCGTGCACATACTGGTAGACCAGCGGGTCGGTGCTCTGGCGCACCTCGTCGGGCGTGCCCTGGGTGGCAACTTTGCCGTTGGCCAGGATGATCACGTGGTCGGCAATGGCAAAGGTCTGCTCCAGCTCGTGCGAGACAAAAATGCTGGTCAGGCCCATGGAATCGTTGAGCTGGCGAATCAGGTGCGCGGCGGTGCCCAGGGAAATCGGGTCCAGGCCGGAGAACGGCTCGTCGTACATCACCAATTCCGGATCCAGGGCAATGGCGCGCGCCAGGGCGATGCGCCGGGCCATGCCGCCCGAGACTTCGCTGGGCATGAGGTCGCGCGCGCCACGCAGGCCCACGGCGTTGAGTTTCATCAGCACGATGTCGCGGATCAGGTCTTCAGACAAGTCGGTGTGTTCGCGCAGCGGAAAGGCCACGTTTTCATAGACCGACAAGTCGGCAAACAGCGCGCCAAACTGGAACAGCATGCCCATGCGGCGGCGCGCGGCGTACAGCGCTTGCTGGTGCATGGGCGTGATGTCTTGCCCGTCAAACAGCAAGGTGCCGGACTGGGCGCGGTTCTGGCCACCGATCAGGCGCAGGATGGTGGTCTTGCCGCCGCCCGAGGCGCCCATGAGCGCCGTGACCTTGCCGCGCGGCACTTGCAATGAAACGTCGTCGAGGATGACCCGGTCACCATAACCAAAGGTCAGGTGATTGAGTTCGACGAGAGCGCGGGGGAAGGTTTGCATGTTGACAAGTAAATTCAGCCCCAATCATACGGGATTACCCGAATTCCCCGGCCTTTGCCGCGCACGGTTTACCGCAGATTTACTGCTGCAAGACCGCACGTGACAGTAGTTTGGCGCGATTAACGCGGCAAATCGCTGCTTCCCATCAGGAAAGTGTCAACCGCGCGCGCCGCTTGGCGGCCCTCGCGGATCGCCCACACCACCAGCGACTGGCCGCGGCGCATGTCGCCCGCAGCAAACACTTTTTTCACGTTGGTGGCGTAGCCGCCGCGCTCGTCGGTGCTGGCTTTGGCGTTGGCGCGGGCGTCTTTTTCCACACCAAACGCGTCCAGCACAGTGGCCACCGGGTTCACAAAGCCCATGGCCAGCAAGACCAGATCGGCTTGGTGGTGCTTCTCGGTGCCTGCGATTTCAACCAGTTTTCCGTCCTTGAACTCGACGTGCACCGTGGTCAGGCCGGTGACTTTGCCGTTTTCGCCGGTAAAGGCCTTGGTGGACACCGCAAATTCGCGCACGCAGCCTTCTTCGTGGCTGGAGCTGGTGCGCAGCTTGAGCGGCCAGTAGGGCCAGGTCATGGGGCGGTTTTCTTCTTCGGGGGGCTGGGGCATCACCTCAAACTGGGTGACGCTGGCCGCGCCGTGGCGGTTGCTGGTGCCCACGCAGTCGCTGCCGGTGTCACCGCCGCCGATCACGATGACATGCTTGCCGTCGGCGCGCAACTGGCCCTTGAGCTTGTCGCCAGCGTTAACCTTGTTTTGCTGGGGCAAAAATTCCATGGCGAAGTGGATGCCTTCAAGCTCGCGCCCGGGCACCGGCAAATCGCGTGACTGCTCGGAGCCGCCGGTCAGTAGCACTGCGTCAAAGTCGGCTTGCAGTTGGGCGGCAGAAATGGTTTCTTTGGCCCAGTTGGTCACCTTGGTACCTTTGGGCATCTCGCCCACCAGCACGCGAGTGCGGATGGTGACGCCCTCGGCCTGCAGCTGCGCGGCGCGCCGGTCGATGTGCGACTTCTCCATCTTGAAGTCGGGAATGCCATAACGCAGCAAGCCGCCAATGCGGTCGTTTTTCTCAAACAAGGTCACGTCGTGGCCCACGCGCGCGAGTTGCTGGGCGGCCGCCATGCCCGCAGGGCCGGAGCCGACCACGGCGATTTTTTTGCCGGTCTTGGACTTGGGCAGCTGGGGCGTGACCCAGCCTTCACTCCAGGCGCGGTCGATGATGGCGTGCTCGATGGACTTGATGCCCACCGCGTCGTCATTGACATTGAGCGTGCACGCTGCTTCGCAGGGCGCCGGGCAGATGCGGCCGGTGAACTCGGGGAAGTTGTTGGTGCTGTGCAGCACGTCAATCGCGTTTTTCCAGTCGCCCTGGAACACCAGTTCGTTGAAATCGGGAATGATGTTGTTGACCGGGCAGCCGTTGTTGCAAAACGGCGTGCCGCAGTCCATGCAGCGCGCGCTTTGCACCTTGGCGTGCGCGTCGTCCAGGCCGATGACGAATTCTTTGTAGTTCTTCAGGCGCTCAGGCACGGGCTTGTAGCCTTCCTCAACGCGCTCAAACTCCATGAAGCCGGTGATTTTTCCCATGATGGTGTTCCTTGATCGGTGGTGAACGCGCGCTTAGAGCGCCGCCGGGGCCAATGTTTTGGCAGTGATGGCCTGCTTTTTGGCGTAAATCTCGGCCAGAGCGCGCTTGTATTCGGTGGGGAATACCTTGACGAACTTGGCGCGGGCCGTGTCCCAGTGGTCCAGCAGTTCGCGGGCGCGCTTGCTGCCAGTCCAGCGGTTGTGGTCTTCGAGCAGTTTTTTGAGCTGGGCCTCGTCGGTCTCACCCCGGTGCCAAACCGCTTTGTCGATTTGCGCCGTCTGCTCTTTAGCCGTCAGCACTTTCTCCAGGCTCACCATGCTGGTGTTGCAGCGGCTGGCGAACTGGCCGTCTTCGTCATAGACATAGGCCACGCCGCCGCTCATGCCGGCCGCAAAGTTGCGCCCGGTCAGGCCCAGCACGGCCACGGTGCCGCCGGTCATGTATTCGCAGCCATGGTCACCCGTGCCTTCGATCACCGCCGTGGCGCCTGAGAGGCGCACCGCAAAACGCTCGCCGCCCACGCCGCTGAAAAACGCCTCGCCGGTGGTGGCGCCGTACATCACGGTGTTGCCCACGATGGTGTTGCGCACCGCTTCGCCCCGGAAATCAATGCTCGGGCGCACCACCACACGACCACCGGAGAGGCCCTTGCCGGTGTAGTCATTGGCGTCGCCAATCAGGTACAAGGTAATGCCGTTGCACAAAAACGCGCCAAAGGACTGGCCGCCGGTGCCCTCCAACTGGATGCGGATGGAATCGTCCGGCAGGCCCTCAGGATGCACTTTGGTCACCGCGCCCGAGAGCATGGCGCCCACCGAGCGGTTGACGTTGCGCGCCATTTCCATGAACTGCACGCGTTCGCCCTTGTCGATAGCGGCGCGGCTCTTGGCGATTAGCACGTTGTCCAAGGCTTTTTCCAAGCCGTGTTCTTGTTCCTCAATCTGGAAGCGCGGCACGTCGGCCGGCACCTGGGGCTGGGCAAACAGGCGGCTGAAATCCAGGCCGCTGGCTTTCCAGTGTTCGATGCCCTTGCGCATGTCGAGCAGGTCGGCGCGGCCAATCAAGTCGTCAAACTTGCGGATACCGAGCTGGGCCATGATGTGGCGCACTTCTTCGGCAATAAAGAAGAAGTAATTGACCACGTGCTCGGGCTTACCCGAGAACTTCTTGCGCAGGGTCGGGTCTTGCGTGGCCACGCCCACCGGGCAGGTGTTGAGGTGGCATTTGCGCATCATGATGCAGCCTTCCACTACCAGCGGTGCGGTGGCAAAGCCGAATTCATCGGCGCCCAAGAGCGCGCCAATGGCCACGTCGCGGCCGGTTTTCATTTGGCCGTCGGCCTGCACGCGGATGCGGCTGCGCAGGCGGTTGAGCACCAAGGTTTGCTGGGTTTCGGCCAGGCCGATTTCCCAAGGGCTGCCGCAATGCTTGATGGACGACCAGGGCGAAGCGCCCGTGCCGCCGTCGTGCCCGGCGATCACCACGTGGTCGGCCTTGCACTTGGCCACGCCCGCGGCAATGGTGCCCACGCCAATTTCGCTCACCAGCTTCACGCTGATGCTGGCGTGCGGCGCGGTGTTCTTCAGGTCGTGAATGAGCTGCGCGAGGTCTTCGATGGAGTAG
>CANBVJ010000007.1 GCA_947372865.1 Comamonadaceae bacterium | reverse complement strand
TCAAAAGCATGGCTGATGTTGAAGCCGAAGTCGAGCAGCATCGCGTCTCGTCCCGATTGCAGGTCTCGCTGTTTTGTTATGAACCGCCTGCACTCGACGCCCTGCTGTCCGAATGGTCGCTCCACGGTCTGGCCGGGCAACCCGTCGAGCTGTTGGTGACCGCGGGCAGGACGGCGCAAGCTGTCAAGGCCGTGCTAAGTCAATGGAAAACCGCGCCAGAAAAAGCCGACCCAAAGCAACTGACGATCACTTGGCTGCCGTGGCTAAGCCAGACCGAGTTTGACCACCTGCTCTGGCGTTGTGACTTGAATTTCGTTCGCGGTGAAGATTCGGTGCTGCGCGCCCTGTGGGCCGGCAAACCCTTGGTCTGGAGCATTTACCCGCAGGACGATGGTGCGCATCTGCCCAAACTCGAGGCTTTTTTGCAGCAGCTGGACGCCCCCGCATCGCTCAAGACCTTTCACCGCGCATGGAACACAAGCGGTGAAAAGCTGATGGCCCCCAGCGCCTCCGACCTGGTCGACTGGCGCCAACACGCCGAATCCGCGCGGCAGGCACTGCTCGGGCAAGATGACATGACAAGTCGTCTGCTTCAGTTTGTGGCTAAAAACCGCTAAAATCAGAGGCTTTTGGGGAATTAGCGGTCTGGTCATCCAGCTACTTTGCACCCCGCTAACTCGCCGCATCACGCCAGCGCCAACCCGCTCCGGCTGCGGCCTTACCTTCAAATTTTTATGAAAATCGCTCAAGAAATCCGCGCCGGCAACGTCATCATGCACGGCAAGGACCCGATGGTCGTCCTCAAGACCGAGTACAGCCGTGGTGGCCGCAATTCCGCCACCGTGCGCATGAAGCTCAAGAGCCTGCTCAACAACTTCGGCACCGAAGTCGTGTTCAAGGCCGATGACAAGATGGATCAGGTCATTCTGGACAAGAAAGATTGCACTTATTCCTACTTTGCCGAGCCCATGTACATCTGCATGGACGAAGAGTTCAACCAGTACGAAGTCGAAGCCGAAAACATGGGCGACGCGCTGAACTACCTCGAAGACGGCATGGAACTCGAAGTCGTGTTCTACGACGAAAAAGCCATCTCGGTCGAGCTGCCCACCAGCGTGGTACGCGAAATCACCTGGACCGAGCCCGCCGTCAAGGGCGACACGTCCGGCAAGGTGTTGAAGCCTGCCAAGATTGCCACCGGTTTCGAGATCGGCGTGCCAATCTTCGTGGCGCAAGGCGACAAGGTCGAAATCGACACCCGCACCGGCGAATACCGCAAACGCGTCTAAGCCAGTACACGCGCCGTTCACACGGCGGCCGCACAATAAAAGCTCCTTCGGGAGCTTTTTGTTTTTTGGATCATTGACACGGAGACGCGATGTTTGACAATTCGCCCATGGAAAACACCAAAGCCCTGACTGCAAGCCAGGTTGCCAGCGAATGGCGCGAGTTCAAACACGATCCGCAAGACGTGCTGGGCGCGGATTCAACCCGGCTGGCCTTTGCCGACCCTGAATTTTTGCTGCGCCGCGAAACCCGTGGCATCCGCTTTGAGCTGGAAATGCTCAAGCCCGAACTCGAACTCGCCCGCCAGGGCATAGAACACACGGTGGTCGTCTTTGGCAGCGCCCGGTTTGTGTCGCCCGAGTCTGCAGCCGAGCGCCTGGCGCTGGCCCAAAAACGCACCGACGCCCAAGAGCTGGAACGCGCCCAGCGCGATGTGCGCAATTCCACTTGGTATGACCAATCGCGCCAGTTTGCGCGCTTGGTGGCCAGCTACAGCACGGGACGGGCGCAGGCCGACCAGCTTTACATTTGCACCGGCGGCGGTCCCGGCGTGATGGAGGCGGCCAATCGGGGCGCCTTTGAGCTGGGCGCGCCCACCCTGGGCCTGAACATCACCTTGCCGCATGAGCAAAAGGTCAACCCCTACGTCACGCCCGCGCTGCATTTTCAGTTCCATTACTTTGCCGCACGCAAAATGCATTTCATGATGCGCGCCAAAGCGCTGGTGGCATTTCCCGGGGGCTACGGCACCATGGACGAGCTGTTCGAGATCATCACCCTGGTGCAAACCAAAAAAGAAAAACCGGTGCCCATTATTTTGTACGGCAGCTCCTACTGGAAGCGCCTGATCAACTTTGAGGTGATGATTGAAGAAGGCGCCATTGAGCGCAAAGACTTGGGGTTGCTGCACTACTGCGACACGCCGCAAGACGCCTGGAACGTGATCAAGGCCTTTTACGAGTTGGGCGACGCGGTTCCTGCGGTTTCCTGAACCTGCATGCAGGGGCTGCTTTTAGCAACTGCCATGAAGACACGCTAGACGCAGGCCGCCATGGCACTCAGCTCCGTTCGTGTCCCCCGCCCTGCGGGCTCCTCCTTTACCTCACTGCGCTGAGCGCCACACCGTCCTGCGTCTTGCACTGGTGCTGGCCCGCCTACATATTGAACCGTGGCGCGCCAAAAGCAATGGCTGCCGAGGGCAATGGGGTGGATGGTGCAGCGAAGTAAAGGAGGAGAACCGGGCAAAGCCCGGTTCGGGGGACATGAGCGGAATCATCTACCCCATTGCCCTCGGCGCACAAAAGCCGGAACAAGCAAATCTAGACCAATAAGGCCCTATCAAGCACGCAGTCGCCAAGCCACCCGCGACCCCAGTGCCACCAAGGTTCCCACGGTCCAAAACACCACCGACACGCCCACCACCGCCCCGGCTGTGCCAAACAAGAGAGGCATCACCACACTGGAGAAATTGATGGTCATCAACCGCAACCCGAGCGCCTGGCCGTGCTGGGCGTGCGGCGTGATCTGGTGCAAGGTACTCATGATCATGGGCTGCACCGATCCCAACGACAGGCCCAGGCACACCGAACACAGGCCCATGCTCCAGGGCGACAACATGAACGGGTAAACCGCAAACAGCCCGGCGGTCATAAGCATGGCGCAGGTCAGCACCACCCACTCTTTCAAATGCGCAGCGACCAGCGGCATGGCCACGCGCACAGCAGCCGCCGCTATGGCAAAGCCGCCCAGAATCGTGCCGATCACCGAGGCGCTGAACGCCCGCTCGTGACCCAATAGGGGAACCACAAAAGTGTGGACGTCCCAAGACGAAGACAGCACCCAGTTCACCAGCAGCAGGCGGCGCATGGCGGGCTCGCGCAGCAACGCCCAGGCCGAAGGCGCGCGCGCGTCCGGCGCCTGCACCACGGGAGGCAGCTCCGACGTGCCGCGTATGAAGCACCAGCCCAAGAGCGGCAGCAGTGCCAGGAACAAAAACGCCGCGCGAAAGCCGGCCAGCGGCACCGCGTCGCCCAAAGCCGCACCGGCGTAGTCAATCAGCAAACCGCCGCCGACGGGCCCCAAAAAGTTGGACACGGCCGGACCAATGGCCAGCCAACTGAACACGCGCTTGAGCTCGGTGTTGCTACGCGCGGCACGGCCCACGTGGCGCTGCAAGGCAATCGACGCCCCCCCGGTGGCCGCACCCATGCACAGCGCACTGACGCACAGCACCGCAAACACCGGGAAGAACAAGGACAACAGCGCACCTGCCATGGCCACCACCACGCCCATGCCCATGGGGCGGCGCAGGCCATGCCGGTCTGCGTAGCGGCCTGCGGGCAGCGCCAAAAACACCTGACTGAGCGAAAACAGCGCCAGCAAAAACCCCACATGCACAGCGCTGTGACCCAGCTGCAGCGCCAGCAGGGGCGCAGCCAGCCGCATGCCAGCCATGCTGGCGTGCAGGCAAATGTGGCCGCAAATCAGGCGCAGGAGCGCCCAGGCGCGGCTGGTTTCAGAAGATGTTTCGGGGTCAGCCGGCGCTTCGGCCACGGTCCCCGATTCGGGGAAATTCACAACAGCGAGCCGCCCGCGTCGCTGTCAAAGTCCTTGTCCTGCGGAATCAGCGCGGCCACTTGCGATTCGGGCAGGCTTTCGACTTTTTTCAGGGCGCGGCCCATGGCGCGGCTGCGCACTTCGGCGCCGTCCAGGGTTTTGAGCACCGTCTCGGTCTGCGATTTGACCTTGGACAACACGTCGCCAAACTTGCCGAACTCGGTCTTGACTGCGCCCAGCACCTGCCACACCTCGCTGGAACGCTTTTCCAGCGCCAGGGTGCGAAAGCCCATTTGCAGGGAACTGAGCATGGCCAAGAGCGTGGTCGGGCCGGCGAGCGTAATTCGGTGCTCGCGCTGCAGCGCCTCCATCAGGCCGGGTCGGCGCAGCACTTCGGCGTACAGGCCTTCGGTGGGTAAAAACAAAATCGCAAAGTCGGTGGTGTACGGTGGCTCCACGTATTTCTCAGAAATCGACTTGGCCTCCAGCCGGATGCGCAACTCCAGCGCCTTGCCCGCTTCCGCCGCGTCGCCCGCGTGGGCCCTGCCCTGGGCGTCGAGCAGGCGTTCGTAGTCTTCATTGGGAAACTTGGCGTCAATCGGCAACCACAGCGGCGCGCCATCGTCCGACTTACCGGGCAGCTTGATGGCAAAGTCCACCACGTTTTTGCTGCCCGGCCGGGTGGCCACCTGTGCGGCGTATTGCTCGCTCACAAACACCTGCTCCAACAGAGATGCCAATTGCGCCTCGCCAAAAATGCCGCGCGTCTTGACGTTGGTGAGCAAATGCTTGAGGTCGCCCACGCCCTGTGCCAATGTTTGCATTTCGCCCAGGCCTTTGTGCACCTGTTCCAACTGGTCGGCCACTTGCTTGAAACCGGCGCCCAAGCGCGCTTGCAAGGTGGTTTGGAGCTTTTCGTCCACGGTGGCGCGCATTTCGTCCAACTTGGCGGCGTTGGTGGTTTGCAACTGCGCGAGCTGGGCGTCCAGCGTCTGGCGCACCTCGGTCAAGGTGCGGGCGCTGGTTTCGCTCAGTTCGGCAATGCGCCGGGCGTTGGATTCACTCAAACCCGTGAGTTGCGTGCTTAGCGTGTCTGACAGCGACTTTTGCAAGCCGGCCAGTTGCAGGCCAAAGGCGTCGATCTGGGTGTTTTGGGTGCGGGTGGCCTCAGCCGCCTGTTGCGTCAGGGTTTGCTGGAAGGTGGCCAGGTTTTGGGCCGATTCCTGGCGGCCATCGCGCGCGGACTCGCTTACCTCGCGGCGCAGCTCGCGCTCCAGCCGGTCAATGCGCTCGGAGCTGGCGTGCAGCAGTTGCACCAACTCGGCTTGCGCCTGAACGGCGGCTGTGGCAGCGCCACCATCGCTGCGCCGCACCACGGCCCAAAGCGCCAGCGCCACGTTGACCACCAGCAAAACCACCACCAAAGCAAGCATTTCGTTGTTCAAAGCCGTCGCCCTCCAAACCAGCATTGTGGTTCAGAAATAGCGCGGGCTCAGGCCTTGAAGTTATGCACCAGCACCAAAGAAATAGAGGGGAAGGCCAACAGCAGCGCAATGCGCATGAAGTCCGACACCAAAAACGGCACCACCCCCTTGAAGGTTTCCACTAGCGGCACGTCTTTGGCCAGGCGGTTGATGATGAACACGTTCATGCCCACCGGCGGATGTACCAGGCCAATCTCGACCACCATCAGCGCCAAAATACCGAACCACACGCTCTTGTCGGTGCTGCTCAGGCCATAAAAGTCCAGGCCCATGACCACCGGGTAAAAGATCGGAATGGTCAGCAAAATCATGGCCAGGCTGTCCATCACACAACCCAAAAATAGGTAAATCAACAAAATCGCCACCATCACCGCCATGGGGCTCCAAGCGCTGGCTTGCACCCAGGCGGCCAGCTCTACCGGCATTTGCGACAGCGCCAGCGCCGTGTTGAGCATGTCCGCCCCCAACAGCACCAGGTAAATCATGGCCGTGGCCTGCGCCGTGCCCAAAATGCTGTCCATCACACCACGCGAGCGCATGCCACCGCCGACCACGGCCAGCACGCCGCAGGCCGCAGCACCAATGGCTGCCGCCTCGGTCGGGTTGGCCCAGCCACCATAAATGCCCACGATCACCACCAGAAACACCAGCAGCACCGGCGCCACCTGCAGCGTGGCGCCCAGGCGCTCGCTCCAAGCGCGGCGCGGGCCAGCCGGGCCAGCCTGCGGGCGCAGCGTCACCATGATCTTGACCACCAGCATGTAGCCGGCCGTGGCAATCAGCCCCGGCAACACGGCGGCCATGAACAGCTTGCCGATCGATTCCTGCGTCAGAATGGCATACACCACCAGCGGCACCGAAGGCGGAATCAGAATGCCCAAAGTACCACCTGCCGCCAGCGCGCCCGTGGACAGCGCCCCCGAGTAGCCAAAGCGGCGCAACTGCGGCAAAGCCACCTGCCCCATGGTGGCCGCCGTGGCCAGCGACGAGCCGCAAATCGCGCCAAAGCCGGCGCAAGCACCAATCGCCGCCATGGCGATACCGCCCTTGAAGTGGCCCATAAAAGCCTCCACAAAGCGAAACAGCGCCGCGCTAAGCCCGCCGTGCGTGGCAAACTGGCCCATGAGCAGGAACAGCGGAATGACCACGATGTCGTAGTTCGACAGGCGCGCATAGGCCAGGTTTTTCAGGAAATTGAGCAGCGGCAGCGCCTGCGCGTCGGTCAGGTAAAAGTAGCCCGCCGCGCCCGCAGTAAACATGGCCACGCCAATAGGCACGCGCAGCACCAGCAAGAGCATCAGGCCCGTAAAAATCAGGCCGCCAAGGGCAATGCCGTTCATGGCAAGGCGGCCAAAGCGCCATGGCGCAGGTGCAACGCCAGCATGTAAAAGCCAGCCAGCGCCAGCAGCACAAAACCTGGCACCATCAAAATCTGCGCAATCCACAGCGGCCAGCCCAAAATCATGCTGGTTTCACCCGCCAAGCGAATCGACAGCGCGCCTTCCAAGGCGCGCCAGGCGACGGTGCTGCCAAACAGGCCGACCAAACCAGACCCGAAAGCATCCAGAAAGTGCAGGGTTTTAGCGCTGGCGCGGGCCGTAAAAAAGTCCACCTTCACGTCGCCGCCATTGAGGTGGCAATAGGCAAAAAAGCTGGCAGACGCACAGGCTGCGGCCATTTGCAGAACTTCCACATCGCCGGGCACCGGGGCCGAAAACAGCTTGCGCCCTACGATGCTGACAAGACCCATGGCCACCAAAGCCAAAAACACGCCGCCGCCCAGCAGCGCCAGCCACCGGCAGGCCGCAAACAGGCATTGGCCGTACGGACCGAAGTCCTGCGGCGAAAGCGCCGCTACGGCCTTGGGATGTGGTTCTTGCATGGAAGTTTTTGGTGCGGTGCAAAGGGCCAAAGCGCAAGCAGCGCTCCAGTGCCGATTTACCGGTCGGTGTTTTTGGCAATCAGGGCGCGGGCGCTGTCCAAGAGTTGTTTGCCGTTGGCGCCTTTGGCCGTCACATCAGCCACCCAGGCGTCAGTCACGGTTTGGCCGACTTTTTTCCATGCCACCAGCTCGGACTTGGAAATCACGTTGGTGGTGTTCTTGGCGGTGAGCTTTTTGCCTTCCACGTCTGCCGCCAAAAAGGCCTTGCCGGCAAGGCCGGACAGCGCCTTGCCGCTGTTGGCATCCATCACCTTTTTCAGGTCGGGCGGCAGACTGTCGTACTTAGCCTTGTTCATAACCAGCGCAAACACCGAGGTGTAAATGGCAGGCTCAGACGGATCGGTCTCGGAGTGGAACTTCACCAGATCCTGGATCTTGACGGCCGGCACCACCTCGTAGGGAAGCAAGGCGCCGTCAATCACCGACTTGGCCAGCGCCTCGCTCACCTGGGGCGCCGGCATGGCCATGGGCGTGGCGCCCAGGGCGGCGAGCATTTTGTTGGTCTGGCGCGTGGGGGCGCGCACTTTTTGGTCTTTCAGGTCGGCCATCACCTTGATCGGCTTGCTGACCATGTGGAACACACCGTCGCCATGCACATGAAAGGCCAACGGGTGGACATCTTTGAACTCCGCCTGATCATGGAGCTGCACATAGTCCCACACCGCTTTGCTGGTGGCCTCAGGGCTTTGCATCATGAAAGGCAGCTCAAACACCTCCACCAAGGGGAAGCGCCCGGCGGAATAGCCTAAGAGCGTCCAGGTCACGTCCACCACGCCGTCCTTGACCTGGTCAAACAACTGCGCCGGCGTGCCACCGAGCTGCATGGACGGGTAAATCTGGCACTTGATCTTGTCGCCCGACTCTTGGGCCACACGGTCACACCAGGGCTTAATGAACAGGGTTTGCGCAGTCGATCCGGCGGGCAATAAATGGTGCACTTTCAGCGTCACGGTTTGCGCCGATGCGGCTAGAGCGCATGCCAAAACCGGCAGTGCAAGCAGAAATTTCACAGCATTCATCGTCCAGTCTCCGGTCCTAAAAATTGTCGCCATCGTGCGCCCTTCAAGCGTGTCATACGGGCGCGCGCCAGACACACCATGGCGCACCCGCCCCGCCAAGCGCTTCAGGCACCCGGATGGACCCCTGGGTTGAGCGGCGTTACCGCCTTGCCATGGACCAAATAACCCACCAGGTTGTCCACCGCCAGATCGGCCATGGCCCGGCGTGTGCCCTCGGTGGCGCTGGCAATATGGGGCGTGAGCACCACGTTGGGCACCGTCAGTAAGTCGGGGTGGACGCTGGGTTCGCCGTCAAACACGTCCAGGCCAGCAGCAGCAATCACGCGATTTTTAAGTGCCAGCGCCAGCGCAGCGTCGTCCACAATGCCGCCGCGCGCAATGTTGATCAGCGTGGCCGTGGGCTTCATCAACGCCAGCTCGGGCGCACCAATGCTGTGGTGCGAGGCGGCGCTGTACGGCACCACCAACACAAGATGGTCCGCCGTCGCAAGCAGCGCTTGCTTGCTTACGTAGCGCGCCTTGCATTCCTGCTCTAGCGCGGCGCTCAGGGGCGAACGGTTGTGGTAAATCACATTCATTCCGAAGCCAAAGGCGCCCCGGCGCGCAATCGCCTGCCCAATGCGGCCCATACCCAAAATGCCCAAGGTGCTGCCGTGTACCTCGGCGCCCGAGAACATGTCGTAGCTCCAGCGCGTCCAATTTCCGGCGCGCAAGAAGTGCTCGCTCTCGGTCACCCGGCGCGCCGTGGCCATCAGCAGCGCAAAGCCAAAGTCAGCAGTAGTCTCGGTCAGCACATCAGGGGCGTTGGTGCCCAAGACGCCTGCGGCCGTCATGGCGTCGAGGTCAAAGTTGTTGTAGCCCACCGTCATGTTGGCGCAAATTTTCAGCTCCGGGCATTGCGCCAAGAGTGCTGCGTCAATCCGCTCCACCCCGGTGGTAAACACGCCCACCTTGCCCTGCAGCCGGCGCAGCAGCTCGGCGCGGTCCCAGAGATCATCGGCGGGATTAGTCTCGACCTCAAAGTGCTCCGACAGCCGATCAAGGATCTGCGGAAAAATGGCGCGGGTGACCAGAATGCGGGGTTTGTGGGAAGTGGAAGTCATCAAAAGCCTTGTGCGGTAGCAAAAACGGGAGCGCTCAATCCAGCCAGGTCGTGAAATCCTGCACCGACACGCGCGGCGTGTGAAAACGGTTCACTGGCGCAGTCTCGTCGGCATAACCCAGGGCCATGCCGCAGACCAGCATTTCGTCGGCGCCTGCGCCAATATGGGGCAAGATAATTTTGGCAAAACCGTTCCAGGCCGCCTGCGGGCAGGTGGACAGGCCGTGGCCGCGCGCTGCGACCATGATGCTTTGCATGAACATGCCGTAGTCCACCAGCGAGCCACGCCCCATCACCCGGTCCATGGTGAACATCAGGCCCACAGGCGCGTCAAAAAAGCGGTAGTTGCGCTGGTGCTGCGCGTGCATCTGGTCTTTGTCGCCCTTGCCAATGCCCAAAAGGCCATACAAGCCCCAACCGTTCTCGCGGCGGCGGTCAATATAGGGGCTGACCCATTTCTCGGGGTAGTAGTCGTACTCTTCCACATACTGCGCGCCCAAGGCCGGGTCGGCGCGCACTGCGTCGTGGGCGGCGCATACCTGTGACACCAGGCTATCGCGGCTGGCGCCTTGCAAGACATACACCTTCCAGGGCTGCGTGTTGGTGCCCGAGGGCGAACGGCTGGCCACCTCCAGCAAATGCGCCAGCGCGGGTTTTTCCACCGGCTGGCTGGTAAAAGCGCGCACCGACATGCGCGAAGTGATCGCAGCGTCCACGGGATTGGTATCCGACAGGCCAGAGTTCATAACAAAGCATCCAATACAGAAACAAGGGTGGGTGAAAGCGGCGTGGGCTTGCGCGTGTGCGCGTCCACGTAGACGTGTACAAAATGGCCCTGGGCGGCAGCAGTATCGCCGCTGCCAAAAATACCGAGCTCGTAGCGCACGCTCGATGTTCCTCGGTGCGCCACGCGCAGCCCGACGTCCACGGTTTGTGGAAACGACAGGGGCGCAAAATAATTGCAATGGGTTTCCACCACCAGGCCAATGGTGGCGCCATGGGCCACATCCAATGCGCCGTGTTCGATCAGATAGGCGTTGACCGCCGTGTCAAACCAACTGTAGTAAACGACGTTGTTGACGTGGCCATAGGCGTCGTTGTCCATCCAGCGGCTAGAAATAGAGCGCCAGGCGCGGTAGTCGCTGCGCTGGGAGGGGCTGGGTTTGGTCATAGCGGTTCAGGATAGGGGCGGGACAAAAAAGCAGCAGCAAGCGCTAGAGCGACCGGCCCGCAGACTACGCAAAGGGGGCATTTTGCCATCGCAAAAACGGCCTCAAGGCGCAAGACGGTCCTGCTAGCGACCAGCAAACCGGGCTGCAAAGGGCTCCAAACCGGCGACTCTGGCCGAAAAATCTGACTTGGATCACGTTGGAAAAGCAATTTTTCCAAAAAGATACAAATAAATGTTGCACCGCAACAAAAAAGACTTGCACGCTGCTTTTTCCTGCCTATAATTCAAACCATGCTGCACTGCAACATAAGAACCCATGGGGTTGAGTTACGGAGCAGATGATGTTTTCACTTAACCTTTTGGAGTATTTTTATGCTGACCGTAGAACAAGTAATGGCTTCCCACAAATCCAACATGGAAACCCTGTTTGGCCTGACCAACAAGGCTTTCGAGGGCGTCGAGAAGATCGTTGAACTGAACCTGACCGCTTCCAAAGCTGCTTTGTCCGAGGCTTCCAGCCACGCACAAACCCTGTTCAGCGCCAAAGACGCACAAGAACTATTGGCCCTGCAATCCGGCCTGCTGCAGCCTTTGGCTGAAAAGACCGCCGCTTACAGCCGCCACCTGTACGACATCGCCACCGGCGCCAGCGCTGAGTTCACCAAGACCGTTGAAGGCCAGGCTGTTGAAGCCCAACACAAGTTTTCCGCCTTTGTCGACAGCGCCGCCAAGAACGCACCTGCTGGTTCCGAATCTGCTGTTGCAGTAATGAAAAGCGCCGTAACTGCCGCTCACACTGCGCTGGAATCCGTGCAAAAGGCCGTCAAGCAAGCAACCGACGTGGCCGAAGCCAACTTCCAAGCTGTGGCTGCCACTGCAACCAACGCCACCAAGCAAGCCACTGCTGCTGCCAAAAAGCGTTAATTCAGGTACCGGTGCGCAGGAAAATTATTTGACTTGTGCTGCACCCCAAGGGAAAACCCTGAGATAATTCAGCCATCGCAGAGCAATTTGTTCTGCACCCGTTGTCTCCTCGGGTCCTTTCGAAACCTCTAGGTTCAGGGATCCCTTCAAGGCCTCGTTGCAAAACGAGGCCTTTTTTTTCGCCTGTCCGCGGCTCGCGCCGGCAAGAGATAACCGGGCGCTGACGCCAGAGGTCAGTGTGTTTTGGCCTCGATTGCGGCGCGCAACTGCGGCAAAGCCTGCAGCATGGCCTGGCGTCCGGCTTCAATAGACCGCCTGCGGGCCGAGAAATCGGCGCTGGAGACGCCCGCCAACTGGGGTCGTACCAGCACATCGGCGTCCTTGAGCTCAATGGAGCTGATGCTTTTACCCATGATGGTGAATGTTTGCAGCAGGATTTCCAGCGTGCCATTGGCTGCACTGGACTCAGGTGCCGTAGAAATGTCGACCGCAATAATCAGCTCCGCGCCCATCTTGCGGGCAGCCCGCACCGGCACGGGCGAAACCAGACCGCCATCGACATATTCCCGCCCCCCCAATTTGACCGGCTGAAACACCGCTGGCACGGCGCTGGACGCACGCACCGCAGTACCGGTGTCACCGCGTTGGAACAACACGTCGTTGCCGCTATTGAGGTCGGTGGCCACAATTCCCAAGGGGATCACCATGGCTTCAATCGGCTTTTGCCCCACCTGGGTATTGACGTATTTGGCCAGTGCCTCGCCGCGCAAGACGCCACGGGTAAAAATTTGCAGTGTCCAGTCGGCGATGGTGGCCTCTTCCATGGTTTCGGCGACCTGTTGAAGCTGGGCCCCAGATTTTCCGCTGGCATACAAGGCCGCAACCAGGCTACCGGCAGAGGTGCCCGTCACCAGGGTTGGACGAATGCCCGCCTCTTCCAGCACCTGGATGACGCCGACGTGCGCAAAGCCGCGCGCCGCACCGCCGCCCAAGGCCAGTCCAATGCGGGGGGGCACCCTGACCACCGGCGCTGCAGCCTTGACCGCTCCATCGACGCCGCCCTGGGCGCCCTGCCCAGGTGTGGAAGGCGGTGAGGCGCACCCGGCCAACAACAGCGCGAGGGCCATCGCGCCCCATTTCAACAAAGCAGTTTTCATTCGGAGTCCGTGTATCAGTGTGCCAAAATGGATTTCAACATTCAAAATCTAAAGGAAAGTACGCATGTCACGTCCTAGTGTCTGGGCGCCCAAGGTCGCCGCATTGGTGCTGGCCGGCAACAGCCAAGCCGCTCTGGCCCAAATCAAGGTCGCGCCCACGGTGCGCGACGTGCAACAGTTGCGTGACCTGTTGCTCAAACAAAAGCTGCTTGCGGGCAACCGCAATATTGACCAGGCCACCGCAGACCAAATCGTCGCCCTGTCGGCGCCACGCCTGCACCGCTCGCCCTAACTGCGGCGCCTAGCACGCGGATTCAGACGTAAAAAAAGGCCCTGTGCGGGCCTTTTCCGGCAAAGCCACAAATTACATTGCAGCTTTTTTCTTGTGCTTAGCCGCCTTGTGCTTCTTGACGCTGACCTTGTGCGCCTGTTTTTTGGCGTGCTTTTTGGCCGGTGCTTCGGCCTTGGCCGTATTGTCCACTGCAGCAGCAGGCGCGGGTTGCACCACGGCAGGCGCAATGGGTGCAACTGCAGGCGCGGTCTGCGCGAAGGACAAAGAAGCTGCCAAAGACATCACCGAAGCGGCGAGCAGGGAATTCAATTTCATTTTTGTGACTTGTAAGAGAGGTTGACAAACTAGTTATACGGTCGGGATCGTAGCACGGTAGGGGCGCCTGTGCTTCAAGGCAGCCAGTCCAGCGCTTGCATATAAGCGGGTGAAACCATCAGGCGGTCCCAGTCGGGAGACGCAAAACGTGGCAAGAGCGCCAGGCGACGCTCTTCGCTGCGCTCGTCCATGCGCCACGCACCCTGCACTTGCGCCTGTGTGAGGCCCGCGATGAGTTCGTCAATCGGCGCTGTGTCGTCGGCCTGCGCCAGTGACTGGTTGCACAAAAGCACCATGTCGCAGCCCGCTGCCAGCGCTGCCAACGCCGCCTCGGTGTAGCTCAGCGCCTGGCCGTTCATGACACGGGCGCCGGCCATGGACAGGTCGTCGCTGAATACCGCGCCCTCAAACCCGAGTTGGCCGCGCAAGACGTCTTGCAGCCAGATGCTGGAAAACCCCGCCGGGCGACTGTCCACCTTGGGGTAAATCACATGGGCGGGCATGACGCTGTCAAGCGTCGCCCCCAGCCAGCGGTAAGGTGCGGCGTCGTCGGCCAAAATGGTTTTGAGGCTGCGCTTGTCCACGGGCACGGCCAAGTGCGAGTCGGCTTTGACAAAACCGTGGCCCGGAAAATGTTTGCCGCAACTGCCTATGCCGCTTTGCAACAGGCCGTGGGCCAGGCCCTGGGCCAGCAGGCTGACCACGCGCGGGTCGCGCGCAAAGGCACGGTCGCCAATGACGCCGCTGGCGCCGTGGTCTAAATCCAACACCGGCGTAAAGCTGAAGTCCACGCCGCAGGCCCGCAGCTCGGCGCCCAGCACGTAACCGCAGGCGCCCGCCGAGCGCACCGCATCCAGCGGACCGGCCTTGCGCCCCGCCCGGGGCGCGGCCAGCCACATGTCGCCCAAGGCGCGCATGGGCGGCACGTGGGTGAATCCGTCGGTTTTGAAGCGCTGCACGCGCCCGCCTTCGTGGTCCACGCAAATCAGCAGGTCCGGGCGCAGGCGTTTGATGCTTTTGCACAGAGCGCTGAGCTGGGCGCGGCTTTCCCAGTTGCGGCCAAAAAGGATCAGACCACCCACCAAGGGGTGGATAAGGCGTTGGCGGTCTACCGCAGTCAGACGGGTGCCGGCAATGTCAATAACCAAGGGCGCGTGAAAACTCATAAAGGGCGGCGTTTTGAAGGGGAAAAGGGCTTGGCGGCTAACGGCGAGCTAAGGGGCTTCGACGATACAAAAGCTCACGGCGTAGTCGCTCTCGTCGCTCAAGGTCACTTTGGCTTGCAGGCCCTTGGCCTCAAACCATTGTTTCAAGACGCCGTGCAGCACCACCACGGGCGCGCCGCTGGGCAGGTTGGCAATCTCACACAGGCGCCAGGTCATGGGCATGCGCATGCCCAAGCCCACTGCTTTGCTGAACGCTTCTTTAGCGCTGAAGCGGGTGGCCAGGTAGCGCACGCCGCGCTCGGGCCAGCGCGCGCTGCGGGCCTTCCAAGTGGCCAGTTCGCCCTCGGACAAGACTTTGGCGGCAAAGCGCTCGCCATGGCGCTCCAGGCTGGAGCGGATGCGCCGGATGTCGCAAATATCGGTACCCACGCCGTAAATCATGGCCGCACGCAGCGCAGATAGGCCTCCACCGCCCCGGCGTAACCGCGCTCCAGCGCGTCGCCAATCAGGGCGTGGCCAATGGACACTTCACTTAAGCCCGGCACCTGGCGGGCAAAGGCGGCCAGGTTGTCCAGGTTCAGGTCGTGGCCGGCGTTGACGCCCAAGCCCGCGTCCAGCGCCGCGCGCGCAGCCTGGGCAAAGCGCTCCAACTGCGCACCCTGCTGCGCAGTGCCCCAGGCGGCGGCATACGGCTCGGTATACAGCTCCACCCGGTCCGCACCCACAGCGCGGGCAGCGGCCATGGCGCCAGGCTCGGCGTCCATGAACAAGCTCACGCGCATGCCCCAGGCGTGGCACTGGGCGATCAGCGGGCGCAGGCGCTGCGCGTCTTGCGGAAAATTCCAGCCATGGTCGCTGGTGAACTGGCCTTCGCCATCGGGCACAAAGGTCACTTGGTGCACCGGCAGCTTGCGCGCCACCAGCACGCCCACGCAGTCCATCAGGTTGTGAAAAGGGTTGCCCTCGATATTGAATTCGCGATCCGGCCAGGCTTGCATCAGGTGTGCGAGCTCTTCAACGTCACTGGCGCGAATATGGCGCGCGTCAGGCCGGGGATGCACCGTGATCCCCGAGGCGCCCGCCTGCAGGCACAAGGTGGCGGCGCGGGTGACGCTGGGAATGCCCAGGTGGCGCGTGTTGCGCACCAGCGCGACCTTGTTGAGGTTGACAGAAAGAGCGGTGGCGTGGGGCTTCATGGCGGACGGGCGGATCGGTAATCGGTCGTGTTTTGGGGCGGTTTAGAGGGACTGGATATCAATCATCATCTGCCGGGTGCGCAGGGTCTTGGTGCCGCAATGGTAGTGCAGCAAGGCGCGCAACTGGGGCTTGAGCTCGGCGCTCATCTCCGCGCAGGCGCGCAAGGTGGCGGTGAATGGCGCATCCAGCGCCAGCGTGGCCTGCAAATCCGTCCATTGGGCGCCACTCAGGCTGGTGCGGTCGTCCGCATGGGCCTGGCGCAGCCCGCCTTCGGGCACCAGGGTGTAGCGGGCTTGGGGCTGCAGCGCGCCCAGGGTCATGGTTTGCACATCCAATTGCGGCAGCAGGCCCACTTCGCGCAGCAGCAGCAGCTCGTAGCTGCGCAGCGCCGCCTGCAGCACTTCGCCGTGCTGGCTGGCAATCACTTCCACCACGCGGGCGTAGACGTCAAACAATACGGGGTGCGGGTCGTCGCGCGCCAGCAGCGTGAGCAACAATTCGTTGAGGTAGTAGCCCGACAAGAGCGCGTCGCCCGTGGGCATCACGTGGCCGCCCTGCCACTCGGCACTTTTAAGGGTGCGAATCTCAGCGTCGCCGCCAAAGGCCAGGTGCAGCGGCTGCATGGGCAGCAAAATCGGCCGGAAACTGGAGCTTGGTCGCTTGGCGCCTTTGGCTACCAGCGCGATGCGGCCATGGTGGCGGGTAAACACCTCCACGATCAGGCTCGACTCGCTCCAGTCGTAGCGGTGCAGCACATACGCGGGTTCGTCTGCGATGCGCCGGGTGGCCATTTACTCGTAACCAAACGAGCGCACGCGGGCTTCGTCGTCGGCCCAGCCAGAACGCACCTTGACCCACATCTCAATGAAGACCTTGCAATCAAGCAGCTTTTCCAGCTCGACCCGGGTTTCCATGCCGATGCGTTTGATGCGTTCGCCCTTGTCGCCAATCACCATGGCCTTGTGGCCATCGCGCTCCACCACGATGGTGGCGGCAATGCGCAAGAGGCGCTTTTGCTTGCCACGGCCCGGTTCTTCTTCAAATTTGTCGATCACCACGGTGGACGTGTAAGGTAGCTCGTCACCGGTCAGGCGAAACAGCTTTTCACGCACGGTTTCGCTGGCCAGGAATTTTTCGCTGCGGTCGGTCAACTCGTCGGCGGCGTACCACCAGGCTTGTTCGGGCAGGTATTTTTCGCAAATGCCCAGCATGCGCTCAATGTCTTTGGCATTTTTGGCCGACATGGGCACAAATTCGGCAAAGGCGTGGCGCTGTTGCATTTCCTGCAACCAGGGCGCAATGTCGGCGCGGCGGTTCACCTGATCGAGCTTGTTGGCCACCAAAAGCGTGGGTACGTTTTTGCTAAGCAGCGCCAGCACTTTGGCGTCGGCCTGGTTGAACATACCGGCTTCCACCACATACAAAATCAAATCCACATCGCCCACCGCGCCCAGCACAGTTTTGTTGAGCGAGCGGTTGAGCGCATTGTTGTGCCGGGTCTGAAAACCGGGCGTGTCCACAAACACAAACTGCGTCGCCCCCCGGGTGTGGATGCCGGTAATGCGGTGACGCGTGGTTTGCGCCTTGCGCGAGGTGATGCTGATCTTTTGCCCCACCAGCGCGTTCATCAGGGTGGACTTGCCCACATTGGGCTTGCCGACAATTGCCACTAAGCCACAACGCTCACCGACTTGCGTTACTGCGCCAGGGGCCGCACGCGGCGTGGTTTTCAGCAGGCCTTCGAGCATGCTTTCCAGGTCGGCTCCGTCGTCAATGCGGGGCACCACGGCAGTGGCGGGCAAGGGAACCGAGCTGGTCTTGGGTGTTGTTTTTTTAGTTGTCATGGTCGACCTTGGTGTGAATGGTTTGCAGCATGGCGGCGGCGGCGGCCTGCTCGGCGGCGCGGCGCGAGCCGCCGATGCCGCGCTCGGACAGACGCAGCTCAGCGATTTCGCAGGCCACGTCAAAACTTTGCTGGTGCGCCGCGCCCATGATGGCCACGACCCGGTATTCGGGTAGCTTGCGCTTGCGACCCTGCAGCCACTCTTGCAGCTCGGTTTTGGGGTCTTTGCCAATGGCGTCCATCTGCGGGTTGACGTCTACCGCCACAAACAGACGCTGCACCAGCGCTTGCGCGACGGCGTAGCCGGCGTCCAGATACACCGCGCCGATGATGGCTTCCAGCGCATCAGCCAGGATGGAGGGGCGCTTGGGGCCGCCCGAGCGCATTTCGCCTTCGCCGAGCTTGAGCAGCCGGGGCAAGCCCAAGTCCACCGCCAGCTTGTGCAATGTCTCCTGGCGCACGAGGTTGGCGCGCACGCGCGACAAGTCGCCTTCGGGCAGCGCGCTTAGGCGCAGGTAAAGCAGGTCAGACACCGCCAAGTTGAGCACCGAGTCGCCCAGAAACTCCAGCCGCTCGTAGTGGTCAATGGAAAAGCTGCGGTGCGTCAGCGCCCGCGCCAGCAAGGTGGGGTCTTTGAAAACGTGTTGCAGACGTTGCTGCAACTGTTGCATGTCGTGGTTCAAACTGATTTAGTGGAAGGATCCGATGCGCTTGATGCTGCCAAAGTTCATCCAAACAAAAAACGCCTTGCCAACAATGTTGCGCTCAGGCACAAAGCCCCAGTAGCGCGAGTCCAGCGAGTTGTCGCGGTTGTCGCCCATCATGAAGTAGCTGCCCTCGGGCACTTTGCAGGTGACACCCTCGACCGTGTAGTTACAGGCCTCGGAGCCCGGAAAACGGTCCGTGCCCGGCACAAAGGCGGGCCGCTCATCGTCATTGAGCAGGCGGTGGGGCTGGTCGCCCAGCTTTTCCTCGTACTGCTTGAAATAGCGCATCGCGTCTTCGTCAAAAAACTCAGGCACCGATTGGGTCTCGACCGCTTGGCCGTTGATCGTCAGGCGCTTGTTCAGGTAAGCCACGGTGTCGCCCGGCAGGCCGACCACACGCTTGATGTAGTCCAGGCTGGGCTTGGGCGGGTAGCGAAACACCATCACGTCACCGCGCTGGGGCTTGGTGCCCTCGGTCACCTTGACGTTGATCACCGGCAGGCGCAGGCCGTAGTGGAATTTGTTCACCAAGATCAGGTCGCCCACCAAGAGCGTTGGGATCATGGAGCCCGACGGAATCTTGAAAGGCTCCACAATAAAGGAGCGCAGAAAGAACACCGAAATGATCACGGGGAACAGCCCGGCGGTCCAATCCAGCCACCAGGGCTGCGCCAGGATGTTAGCCTTGGCCTGCGCCACGCTGCTGTCCACCTGGGTGATGCCTTGTTTGGCCAGCTCGGCGCGGCGTTGCGCGTCGGCGGCTTCCAGGCGCTGCGCAGCGGCCAGACGCGCGGGCAAAAAGTAGTAACGTTCCGCGAGCCAATACAGGCCGCTGACCACGCTGGCCATGAACAAGAGCAGCGCAAAGTTGCCTTCGACAAAGCCCAGGTACCACGAACCTGCGTACGCCACAAAGGCCCCCAACACCAAAGCGGTTAGCGCCTGCATCAATCTTCCACCTGCAAAATTGCCAGGAATGCCTCTTGCGGCACTTCCACGGAGCCAATCTGTTTCATGCGTTTTTTACCTGCTTTTTGTTTCTCAAGGAGCTTTTTCTTGCGCGAAATATCGCCGCCGTAGCACTTGGCCAGCACGTTCTTGCGCAGGGCTTTGATTGTCTCACGCGCGATGATGTTGGCCCCAATGGCGGCCTGGATCGCCACGTCGTACATCTGGCGGGAAATGATCTCGCGCATCTTGGCCACCACCGCGCGGCCGCGGTACTGCGACTGCGTACGGTGCAGCATGATGGACAGCGCGTCCACCTTCTCGGAGTTCAGCAAAATGTCCACCTTGACCACGTCAGCGGCGCGGTATTCCTTGAACTCATAGTCCATTGATGCATAACCGCGACTCACACTTTTGAGCTTGTCAAAGAAGTCGAGCACGATCTCGGCCAGCGGCATCTCATAGGTGAGCACCACCTGGCGGCCCTTGTAGGCCATGTTCATCTGGATGCCGCGCTTCTGGTTGGCCAAGGTCATCACCACGCCCACGTATTCCTGCGGCATGTACAGGTGCACGGTCACGATGGGCTCGCGAATTTCGGCGGTCTTGCCGATGTCAGGCATCTTGGACGGGTTTTCCACCATCACCACGGTGCCGTCGTTTTTCATGACCTCGTAGACCACGCTGGGCGCGGTGGTGATCAGGTCCTGGTCAAACTCGCGTTCCAGGCGCTCTTGCACAATTTCCATGTGCAACAGGCCCAAAAAGCCGCAACGAAAACCAAAACCCAGCGCTTGCGACACTTCGGGCTCGTAATGCAGCGACGCGTCGTTGAGCTTGAGCTTTTCCAACGCATCGCGCAAGGAGTCGTATTCACTCGCCTCGGTCGGGTACAAGCCGGCAAACACCTGAGGCTGAATTTCTTTAAAGCCCGGCAGCGCCTCGGTCGCCGTGGCGGCAGCGCCACCACTGCCCGGTTTGATGAGCGTCACCGTGTCGCCCACCTTGGCCGCCTGCAATTCCTTGATGCCGGCAATGATGTAACCCACCTCGCCGGCTTGCAAAAATGGGCGAGGTTCGTTGGCTGGGGTAAACACGCCCAGGTTGTCGGCGTTGTACGTGGCGCCAGACGCCATCATCTTGATGCGCTCGCCCTTGGCCAGGCGCCCGTCCACCACCCGTACCAGCATCACAACGCCCACATAGGCGTCAAACCAGCTGTCGATGATCATGGCACGTAAAGGACCGTCCGGGTTGCCCTTAGGCGCCGGAATCTTGGCCACGATAGCTTCCAAAATCTCGTCAATGCCCACGCCGGTTTTGGCCGAGCAGGGAATGGCGTCGGTGGCGTCAATGCCAATCACGTCTTCAATCTCGCTGCGCGCGTTGTCCAGGTCCGCGTTGGGCAGATCAATTTTGTTCAGCACCGGCAGCACCTCCACGCCCAGGTCGAGCGCGGTGTAGCAATTGGCCACCGTCTGTGCTTCCACGCCCTGGCTGGCGTCCACCACCAGCAGCGCGCCTTCGCAGGCCGACAACGAGCGGCTCACTTCATAAGAGAAGTCCACGTGGCCAGGGGTATCAATCAGATTGAGGTTGTAGATCTGGCCGTCAGCCGCCTTGTAATGCAGCGCCGCCGTCTGGGCCTTGATGGTGATGCCACGCTCTTTTTCGATGTCCATCGAATCCAGCACCTGGGCCTGCATGTCACGCGCCTCCAGGCCGCCGCAGCGCTGGATGAGACGGTCAGCGAGCGTGGACTTGCCGTGGTCAATGTGGGCAATGATGGAAAAATTTCTGATGTGTTGCATCAAGCAAGGGCTTCAAAGAGATGAATGAAAAAGGACCGGCCATAAAAAAGGGCGCGTCTTTGAACGAACGCGCCCTGAACCAACAATCTTTGGCAACTGCGAAAGCTGGAAGTTCATTGTAGGCAAAAAGCGGGAAAAGCACAGACCGAAATGAGCGAGGATTACGAGCAAAGCGGGTTGACAATCAACTTAAACACAACTTATCCACAGGAATTCGCCGTGTGCCGCGTCCAAACCGCAAGCAACGCCGGTTTAGCCCCTAAAAATCCCGCATCGTGAACTATTACCATCCACTTATTACCGTTTGACGCGATTTAAGCCTCCCATTCTAACGAAAACATGGATGGCTCCAGCGGCCCGAAGCCCTCCTGGCACCCCGAGAACCCCTTGGGCTTTCGGGGTCTTGCGCCGCCGCGCGCCAGACTGCCTCAATTGCCGGCTTTGATCACCGCAAACTGGGTCCAGTCGCCACGGCGGAACAGCACATTCAAAGGTTTTTTCTTGTCGTGCTTGGCCAGCGCAGACTCCAACTCCCGAGCAGAGCCCACGTCGGTGTTACCCACGGCCAAGATCACATCGCCTTCCCGCAGTCCCGCACGGGCGGCGCCATCGGTCACCGCCTCAATGCGAACGCCGGACTTGATCTTCAGCTCTTTTTTCTGGGCGTCGGTCAGCTCGCTCACCACCAAGCCATAGGACTGACCGGCCACGCCCTTGAGCTTGGGTTCCGGCGCTTCGCCCTTGGCGACTGCGGCGTCGGCCTCGATTTCGGCTACGGTAACGCCCAGGTCTTTCATGCTGCCACGGCGAAACACCGTTAGCGTCGATTTGGTACCGGGCTTGATGCTGCCCACAATGCGAGGCAGATCACCCGATTTTTCGATCGCCTTGCCGTCAAACTTCACAATAATGTCGCCCGCTTCTACCCCGGCCTTGTCGGCCGGCGCACCCGCTTCCACCCCCGTCACCAGCGCGCCCTGCGCTTTGGGCAAGCCCAGCGACTCAGCCACTTCTTTGCTGACCGGCCCGATTTGCACGCCAATGCGCCCGCGACTCACGCGCCCCTGGGTGCGCAACTGCTCCACCACCCGCACCGCCTCGTCCATCGGAATGGCAAAGGAAATGCCCATAAAACCGCCGGAGCGCGAGTAAATCTGGCTGTTGATACCAACCACCTCGCCGCGCATATTGATCAGCGGGCCGCCCGAATTGCCGGGGTTGATGGCCACATCGGTCTGGATAAAGGGCAGGTAGTCGCCGGTGTCGCGCTGCTTGGCGCTGACGATGCCCGCAGTTACCGTGTTTTCCAGGCCAAAAGGCGAGCCGATGGCCATCACCCATTCACCCACGCGCAGCCGCCCCACGTCGCCCACCTTGATGGCAGGCAGGCCGGTGGCTTCAATTTTTACCAAAGCCACATCGCTGCGCTTGTCGGTTCCCAGAATTTTGGCCTTGAATTCACGCTTGTCGGTCAGGGTGACCAAAACCTCATCCGCACCTTCGACCACATGGGCGTTGGTCATGATCAAGCCGTCCGACGAGAAAATAAAACCCGAACCCACGCCTTTGGGCTGCTCCTCATCGGGCGCAGGCCGGTTGGAGCGCGGCGCTTGGCGGGGGATATTGGGCATCGGCAGGCCAAAGCGGCGGAAAAACTCCAGCATGTCCTCGTCGCCGGGGCCGCCAGGCGCTGCGCGGGGCACCACTTTTTCCAGGGTGCGGATGTTGACCACCGACGGTCCGACCTGGTCGACCAAGTCGGTGAAATCGGGCAAGGTTCGCACCTGCGCCACAGCGCTTTGCCAGGGAGCCAGGGCCACAGTGGCCGTGGTGCAGACCAGCGCCAGGGATGTAGTGACTATCCGCACACGTCGAAAACTCAGGGATGACAGCATATAAATTACCTCAAAGTCGAATCTTGGAAGCCGGTTGTGCCTGCGTTCAAGGCCACAGTTGTAACGCTGGGCGGTAGATGGGGCATTTGTAGCCCAGTTAAATAGTTCACAGAAAAATTTGTTGCCCCGCTTGCAGCGAGTGCCTCGTCGCCCGCACGCCCAGCTTCGCTGACGCTGGCAACCAGCGCCCGGCGCAGGGCTGTCCAAGCGGCTGGGCTCTGGACCCCGCGCTCCAGCCAAAGCCAGCGGCTTGCGCCGCGTCCAGATGCTGGACCCACGTGCACCAAGGCCACGGTTTGCAAATCAAGCACCCAACGCAGTGCGCCAACCTGCACCGCCCCCGCCTGTACCCAGTGCCATTCGCGGCCCGTCCAGCGCAGCACACCGACGGGGCTTTTCCACCAGCGCAAGCCGGCGTGCAGCAGCAGCGCCGAGGCAAGCGCCAACAGGCCCCACCAAGTGCTGTGCGCCGTCTGGCCCTGCAAGAAAAAAAGCAAAAAGAAGTTAATGGCCTCTGCAAGCATCAGCAGGAAGCCATGCGCGCTGCTCCGCCCAAGGCGCCATTGAGCGGACGGTGGCAGGTGCATCGCAGGATCCGAAAAGGAACTATGCGCGCGCAGCGGTGGGCCTAAACCCGCTTGAAGACCAGTGCGCCGTTGGTTCCGCCAAAGCCGAAATTGTTTTTCAGGGCATATTCAATGGGCATGTCGCGCGCCACGTTGGCGCAGTAATCCAGGTCGCATTCCGGATCCTGGTTGAAGATATTGATCGTGGGCGGGCTCTTTTGGTGGTGCAGCGCCAGCACGGTAAACACCGACTCGATGCCACCGGCGCCACCGAGCAAATGCCCGGTCATGGACTTGGTGGAGTTGACCACCACGCGCTTGGCGTGATCGCCCAGCGCGGCCTTGATGGCGTTGGTCTCGTTGGTGTCGCCCAGCGGGGTGGACGTGCCGTGGGCGTTCAGGTAGTCAATTTGGTCGGCGTTGACACCGGCATTGCGCATGGCCGTGACCATGGCGCGGCGCGGACCGTCCATATTGGGCGCGGTCATGTGACCGGCGTCGGCGCTCATGCCAAAGCCCGCCAGCTCGGCGTAAATCCGGGCGCCACGGGCTTTGGCGTGTTCGTACTCTTCGAGCACCATCACACCGCCGCCCTCGCCCAGCACAAAACCATCGCGGTCTTTGTCCCACGGGCGCGATGCGGTAGCCGGGTCGTCGTTGCGGGTGCTTAAAGCGCGCATAGCGGCAAAACCGCCCACGCCCAGCGGCGAGACTGTGGCTTCCGAGCCACCGGCCACCACCACATCGGCGTCGCCGTACTCGATCATGCGTCCAGCCTGGCCAATGCAATGCAGGCCTGTGGTGCACGCCGTGGCAATTGCCAGGTTCGGACCTTTAAAGCCAAAACGCATGGACACGTGGCCCGCAGTCATGTTGATGATGGACGCTGGCACGAAAAACGGCGAAATGCGCCGTGGCCCGCGCGCGGTGTATTCGATGTTGGTGTTTTCGATCATCGGCAAGCCGCCGATGCCCGAGCCGATCACGCATGCGATGCGTGTGGCTTCTTCTTCTCCTAGCGCGGCCCCGGTGGACAGACCGGAGTCTTCAACCGCCTGGACGGCCGCAGCGATGCCGAAATGGATAAAACTGTCCATGGCCCGCGCATCCTTGGCGCTGATGTAGCGCTCCAGCTCAAAGCCGCGCACTTCGCCCGCAATTTTGCAGACAAAGGCCGATGTATCAAATTTCGTAATCAGACCAATGCCTGATTGACCTGCAAGCAGGTTGGACCACGCCTGTTCCACCGTATTACCTACGGGACTGACGCAACCCAAACCAGTAACTACCACGCGACGACGGGACATATTCACCTGTATTGAACTTTGCTGCAATGAAACGCTGCATTGCTGCAGCCGTTACTTAAGCCCCAGTTTGCGGCTTTGCATCCAGCCGCCAGGAGCCCGTACGCCCACCTGAAATCGCAGGCACCGCTTGCGCAGCGCCGACGCTTCAGGCCTTTTTGTGGGTCGTAGCGTAATCCACAGCGTTTTGCACCGTGGTGATTTTTTCTGCGTCTTCGTCAGGAATTTCGATGCCGAATTCGTCTTCGAGCGCCATTACCAGCTCCACGGTGTCGAGCGAGTCTGCACCCAGATCAGCGACAAAGGCTTTTTCGTTGGTGACTTGAGACTCTTCAACGCCGAGTTGCTCGGCAATGATTTTTTTGACACGTACTTCGATATCGCTCATGGATTCCCTCTGAGGGTTGTAAAACAGTCCGTAATTTTACCAGTGCAAAGTCAGTGACTTTGCGCCAGCGGCCGAACGGACACATCGACCGAAACTAAAGGCGTACTTTACATGTACATGCCACCGTTGACGTGCAATTCCTGGCCCGTCACATAAGACGCTTCGGGCGAGGCCAGATAGGCCACCGCGTGGGCAATGTCAGACGGCTTGCCCAGGTGACCCAAAGGAATCTGGCTTTGCAGCGCAATTTGCTGCTCTTGTGCCAGGCCCGCGGTCATGTCGGTCTCAATAAAGCCGGGCGCAACGCAGTTGACGGTGATCTTGCGCGAACCCAGCTCACGCGCTAGCGCGCGGGTCATGCCCGCCACGCCGGCCTTGGCTGCAGCGTAATTGGCCTGGCCGGGGTTGCCAGAAGCGCCCACGACCGAGGTAATGTTGATGATGCGCCCGTAGCGCTGTTTCATCATGGGGCGCATCACAGCGCGGCTCATGCGAAACACGCCTTTGAGGTTGGCGTCGATCACCGCGTCCCAATCGTCATCTTTCATGCGCATAGCCAGGTTGTCGCGGGTGATACCGGCGTTGTTGACCAGCACATGGATACCGCCCCACTCTTTCACGACCGCGTCCACCAAGGCGTCTGCTGCAGCGCCGTCGGTCACGTTCAACACGCGCCCGCCGCAGCCAGGAAACTCGGCTAGCGCTTGCGCCACGGCGGCGGCACCACTCTCGGTGGTCGCGGTGCCGACCACGCGCAAACCCTTGCGGGCCAATTCCAGGGCAATAGCAGCACCAATGCCGCGCGAAGCGCCGGTGACCAGGGCCACCTGACCAGCAAAAACGATGTGTGTCATGCCAGCGCTCCTTGGGCATCCGCCAGCGAGGCGGGATCAAACATGGCCACGCCCGTCAACTCGGGGTCAATGCGCTTGACCATGCCGGCGAGCACTTTGCCCGGGCCGCATTCAAGCAAATGCGCAATGCCGCGCGCCTTGATGGCCTGCACGGTTTCCACCCAGCGCACCGGACCAAAGGCCTGGCGGTACAGCGCGTCGCGAATGCGGGCACTATCGGACTCGACGGTGACGTCGATGTTGTTGACCAAGGCAATTTGCGGCGCGGCAAATTCAATTTCCGCCAGTCGCTGCTGCAGTTTTTGCGCCGCAGGCAGCATGAGCGAGGAGTGAAACGGAGCGGACACGGGCAAGCTCAAGGCGCGCTTGGCGCCGTTGGCCTTGAGCACTTCGCAGGCGCGGTCTACCGCCGCCTTGCTGCCGGAGATCACGGTTTGCGACGGGTCGTTGAAGTTGGCGGCCTCCACCACTTCGGCCGATGCCGCACCAAATTCCTGCGTCACTTCGGCGCACAGGGCGGCTACGCGCAACGCGTCCATGCCCAAAATTGCGGCCATGGCGCCCATGCCCACGGGCACGGCGTCTTGCATGGCTTGGGCGCGCAAGCGCACCAGTGGCGCGGCTTGGGCCAGCGTCAGCGATCCCGCTGCCACCAGCGCGGCGTATTCGCCCAGCGAATGGCCGGCCACCGCTTGAGGGGCCACGCCCACTTCAGCCATCCACACCCGGTAAGCAGCCACACCGGCGACCAGCATCACCGGCTGGGTGTTGGTGGTCAGGGCCAGGGCTTCTTTCGGACCTTCGTGGATGAGTTGGGCCAGGTCTTCACCCAACGCGTCTGAGGCTTCTTGCAGGGTTTGGCGCACCACGGCGTGGTCGCCCCAGGCGTCGAGCATGCCAACGGACTGCGAGCCCTGTCCGGGGAAAATAAAGGCAAAAGGTTTCATTGGGGTTTTGCGCAAGAGGCTAGGTATCTTGACTGGAACAAAAAGCTAGAAATCAAGGAGCACCGCGCCCCAGGTAAAGCCGCCGCCCACGCCTTCGAGCAGCAAGGTTTGGCCAGGCAAAATTTGGCCGCTGCGCACGCCGTGGTCCAGGGCCAGAGGAATGGACGCGGCCGAAGTGTTGCCATGCTGGCCCACGGTGACGATGACCTTGTCCATGGACAGCTTGAGCTTCTTGGCCGTGCTTTGCATGATGCGGATATTGGCCTGGTGCGGCACCAGCCAGTCAATGTCGGCCTCGGTCTTGCCGGCTTTTTCCAGCACGGCGCGGGCAGCGCTTTCCAGCACGCCCACTGCCAGCTTGAACACCGACTGGCCCGCCATTTGCAACAACGGTAAGCCAGATACAGCCCCACCGCTCACGTGGCCGGGCACGCACAAAAGATCGACGTGTTTGCCGTCGGCATGCAGGTCGCTGGACAAAATACCGGGGGTGTCTGAGGCTTCCAGCACCACGGCGCCCGCGCCGTCGCCAAACAACACGCAGGTGCTGCGGTCATTGAAGTCAAGGATGCGGGAGAAGATTTCGGCTCCCACCACCAAGGCGCAGCGCGCGGTGCCCGATTTGATCAGGGCATCTGCCACGGTGAGCGCATAAACAAATCCGCTGCAAACCGCTTGCACGTCAAAGGCCGCGCCGCCCGCCGCGCCGAGCTTACCTTGCAATATGCAGGCAGTGGACGGAAACACCATGTCGGGTGTAGATGTGGCGACGATGATGAGATCAATGTCTTGCGCCGTACGGTTGGCCGCTTGCAAGGCATTCTTGGCGGCTTCAAGCGCCAGATCGCTGCTGAACACGCCTTCGGCCGCAAAGTGGCGGGCGTGGATGCCGCTGCGCTCGACAATCCAGTCGTCTGAAGTCTCGATGCCCTTGGCGCCGAGTTGGGCCACCAGGTCGGCGTTGGTCAACTTGTGGGGAGGAAGGTAGCTTCCGGTGCCGGTGATGCGTGAATATCTGCTCATGGGAGGGAGGGAACGGCGTTTTCTGTGTCAGTGTGCAAGCCCGCCAAGAGCGGGGCCGCATGCGCGAGCCGTGTCTGCACGCGCTCCAGCAGCTTGTGGTCGACCGCATCATACGCCCGCAACAAGGCGTTGGTGAAGGCCAAAGCGTCGGCAGAGCCGTGGCTTTTGAACACCACGCCGCGCAAGCCCAGCAACGCCGCACCGTTGTGGCGCCCGGGGTCAATGCGGCCTTTGAGCGCCGACAAAACCGAATAAGCAGCCACTGCCGCAAATTTGGTAAATATATTTTTTGAAAACTCAGCTTTCAAAAAACCACCAATCATGCTGGCCAGGCCTTCGCCGGTTTTGAGCGCCACATTGCCCACAAAACCGTCGCACACCACCAGATCAACCGTGCCTTTGAAAATATCGTTGCCTTCGACGTTGCCAAAGAAATGCAAGTCGCCCGCCAGCGCTGCCGCGCGCATCAGATCACCAGCTTCGCGGATGGTCTCGTTGCCCTTGATGATCTCGGAGCCGATATTGAGCAGGCCCACCGAGGGGTCGGGCTTGTTTTGCATTACCGAAACCAGGGCCGAGCCCATCACGGCGAACTGCAGCAACTGGGGCGCGGTGCAATCAACGTTAGCGCCCAAATCGAGCATTGTGGTGGCGCCGCCCAAGGCGTTAGGAATCTGGCCGGAGAGCGCCGGGCGCTCAATGCCGTCCAGGGTTTTGAGCAGGTAGCGTGAAATGGCCATCAAGGCGCCGGTATTGCCCGCCGACACCGCCGCTTGGGCGCGTCCGTCTTTGACCTGCTGCACCGCCACGCGCATGGAAGAGTCTTTCTTCTTGCGCAGCGCCACTTCAAGAGGGTCGTCCATGGTGACGACTTCACTGGCCTCTATTACGGTGACGCGGGGGTGGGAAAAGCCACGCAAGGCCTCAGGCAAGCCGACCAGCACCAAATGGGCATCAGGTCGCGCGTCCAGAAACTTGCGGCAGGCCGGCAAGGTCACCGATGGGCCGTGGTCGCCCCCCATGCAGTCAACGGCGATGGTGATCATGCCGATGGGGCCTGTGCAGCAGAAAGCGGAAACAAATGCGGGCTCAAAAAAGAAAAAAGCCCGACGCTACACAGCATGCAGCTTCGGGCTTTTCGCCTAAATGGGATTTAAGCTTCAGACTTGGTCTTCAACACCTTGCGACCACGGTAGAAACCGGTGGGGCTGATGTGGTGGCGCAGGTGGATTTCGCCAGTGGTGGGCTCAACGGCGATGCCGGGCACCACCAAAGCGTTGTGCGAACGGTGCATGCCGCGCTTGGAGGGGGATTTTTTGTTTTGCTGAACTGCCATGGTGGGCTCCTGGTCAAAAGTGCTGCGGGACCCGCAACACGGTAGGTTGGTTAAAACGCACTGCCAGTCCTAGCCTTAGCCGCGCGGTAAGCCCACGATTATAGCCCAAGGCGGGCGTTCAAACCGCGCCGCCGAATCGGGCCTGCTGGGTCTAGCCCTTGGGAATTTTCAGCCCGGCCAGGGCCGCAAAGGGATTGAGCTTGTCCTCGGGCTCTTGGTAATCTGCATCTGCGACCCGCAATTTGACGGGCTGCGGACAGACCGCGTGCTTGGGCGAGGCGGGTAAGTCCATCAACAACTCGTCTTCCACCAGTTCCAGCAGATCAAAGTCCGGGCTCAAGACCAGCACATCCTCTTCAGCCTCTTCGTCCTCAATCTGCGCCTGCGCCTCAGACTCCACAAAGCGGAACGCGCGCTCAAACGCTATTTCTTCTTCTACCGGGCCCAGGCAGCGCTGGCACACCATGGTCAGGCGCGTGCTGGCGGACAAGACCAGCCAAGGCGCCAAAGCACCCGCATTGTTGGCGCGCATTTCGCCCTGTGCCTGGAAATGCACTTCGGAACCTTCGGCGCCGGCCTGCTGAAATTCATGCAGGCGGTCCAATTGCGCCAGTGGTTCCACACCTTCTAGGCGGGCCTGCGTTTTGGCGAAGTTGAGAACAGAGAGTTTGCGCGGGTTAAATTTCGGGTGCATGGCGGCAGTGTAAGAGAATCGCCGCATGCATTTACCCCTTCCCCGCCCACTCGTTTTGGGCTCGACCTCGGTCTACCGCCGCCAGTTGCTCGAACGCCTGGGCCTTCCATTTACCGTTGCCGCCCCCGGCGTGGACGAAACGCCCCAAGCACTTGAAGCCCCCGCTGCACTGGCAGCGCGCCTGGCGCTGGCCAAGGCGCGCACTGTGGCGGCGCAATTTCCGGACAGCGTTGTCATTGGTTGCGACCAGGTGGCGGACCTGAACGGCGCGAGTCTGGGCAAACCCGGCGACCATGCACGCGCCACAGCGCAACTGCGCCGCATGCGCGGCCAAACCGTGGTTTTTCAGACGGCCATGGCCGTGGTGTGCCAGGACACCGGTTTTTGCAGCGAGGCGCTGGCGCAGGTCCGGGTGAAATACCGTGATTTGTCTGACCAGGAGATTGACTTCTACCTGCGCGCCGAGCAACCGTATGACTGCGCGGGCAGTTGCAAAAGCGAGGGCCTGGGCATCGCGCTGCTGGAAAGCATTGACAACGACGACCCCACGTCCCTGGTCGGATTGCCGCTGATTCGCCTGAGCAGCATGTTGCGCGCCGCGGGCCTGCCTTTATTGGGTGGCGCATGAGCACGGCGCCCGGTCGCCTGTATCTGGTGCCCGCACCCCTGGACTTTGGCTGCGCACAGCAAAGCCCGCTGGAAGATTCCATGCCGATGCAAACGCTGCGCGTGGCCGCGTCGCTGCAGCACTGGGTGTGTGAAAACGCCAAATCCACCCGCGCCTACCTCAAGCGCGTGGGCGAAGTGGTGCCGCTGGCGGCGCCCATTCAGGCGCAAACCTTGGTGGAGCTCCCGCGCGAAGTGCACAAAAAAGGCGACCACCAGGGCGGCTTTGACGCACGCCCCCTCTTGGCTGCCGCGCTGCAAGGCCACGACGTGGGTTTGGTCAGCGAGGCGGGCATGCCGGCAGTGGCCGATCCGGGCTCGTCGGTGGTGCGCGCGGCCCACCAACTGGGCCTTGTGGTGGTGCCACTGGTCGGGCCCGTGTCGCTGCTCTTGGCGCTGGCGGCCAGCGGCTTGAACGGCCAGAATTTTGCGTTTGTCGGCTATGTACCCAGCGAAGCAGCAGAGCGGGCGCAGCGCGTCAAGGCGCTGGAGGCGCTGGCGCTCAAAACGCAGCAAACCCAGCTTTTTATTGAAACGCCCTACCGCAACCAGGCCTTGCTGGCCACTTTGCTGCAAACGTTGCAGCCCGGTACCCGGCTGGCAACGTCGAGCGGGCTGACGCTTCCCAGTGCCCGCAACCACAGTGCCGACGTTAAAACCTGGAAGGCGCGGGGCTGGGCGCTGGACAACGCCACGCCTACCGTGTTTGCGATTGGCCCGTAACTTAATCTAACGCAGCGCAGGCGCAGTGCGCAGGGCTTGGGCCATCGATTCGCCCATGGACGCACCAAAGCGCTTGACCAGGCGTTCGGCCACGTTGTCACGCCGGGTGTAGTCAATGATCTCGGGCGCTTTGACGATTTCGCGCGCCACAAAATCCAAGTTACCCAATTGGTCGGCCAGACCCATTTGCACCGCCTGGTCACCCGTCCAGAACAGGCCGCTGAAGGTGTCAGGGGTTTCTTTCAGGCGCTCACCCCGCCCGGCCTTGACGGCCGCAATGAACTGCTGGTGAATCTGATTGAGCATGGCTTGCGCAAATTCGCGCTGTTTTTCGGTCTGCGGGCTAAAGGGGTCCAAAAAGCCCTTGTTTTGTCCGGCCGTCATCAGCCGGCGCTCCACGCCGAGCTTTTCCATCAGGCCGGTAAAGCCAAAACCATCCATCAACACGCCGATGCTGCCGACCACGCTGGCCTTGTCGACAAAAATCTGGTCCGCGGCCACGGCAATGTAATAAGCGGCGGAGGCGCAGGTTTCTTCCACCACGACATAGACCGGCTTTTTGTGCAGCGCTTTGAGGCGGCGAATCTCGTCGTTGATGATGCCCGCCTGCACCGGGCTGCCACCGGGCGAATTGACCAGCAAGACCACGGCTTGCGCGCCCTCGTCCTCAAAGGCGCTGCGCATGGACGAAACGATCAATTCGGCATTGGCCTCGCTGGTGGAGGCAATTTCGCCCTTGATTTCCACCACTGCCGTATGCGGACGGGTGATATCGGCGTTGTGCACGCCGCCACGGTCCATGCCCAGCCACACCAGGGCGACCAAAAACACCAGCCAGGCGGCACGCATGCCGTATTTCCAGCGGCGCGTGCTGCGTTGTTCTGCCAGCGTGGCGTCCATCCACTTTTCAATGGCGGAGCGCTCCCAGTGGGTGCCTGCGCTGGGCGCAGCGGTCGGCGGGCTTGCGGGTGTCGCGGCTGCGGGCTGTTCTAGGGAGGGCTCGTTGTCGGTCATATTAGAAGGCGATAGGCTGAAGTTGAGGGGCAGTATGCCAGTGGACCACACCACTTTGTTCACTCATGTCAATTTTGACCAGGGCGCGCCGGCACGGACCCGACATGCAGCGCCCGGTGGCGGGCTGGTACAGCGCGCCGTGGGTGGCGCAAATCAGCCAACGCCCAGTGGCGTCAAAAAAGCGATTAGGTTGGAAATCCATTTCCATGGCCACGTGGGCACAGCGGTTCAGGTAGGCGTGAACCTGGCCTTCAAAGCGCACCGCAAACGCCCAGCAGCTCAGGCCTTGGTACACCACGTCAAAAGGCACGGCCAAGCCGCCTTCGGCCAGTTCGTCTGAACGGCAGAGCGCGATGCGTTCGAATTCCGGGCTCATGGCTAGTACTTAGGCGTGGTCCAGCATCCATTGGTGCAGCTCGGCGGCCGAATGGGCCACAAACAGCGGATCCAGGGCGGCAAGCGCTGACGTGTCATGTGCGCCGTAGCTCACGCCCACGGCCGCGCAACCGGCGTTGATGGCCATTTGCAGGTCGTGCGTGGTGTCGCCCACCATCAAGGTACGCTCGGGCGAGACGCCCAGCTCGGCCATCAGCTCGTGCAGCATGCGGGCGTCGGGCTTGCCCGCCGTCTCGTCAGCCGTGCGCGAGGCGTGGAACAGGTCCTTGAGCGCCACATGCTCCAGCGCCTGGTCCAGGCCCCAGCGGCTTTTGCCGGTGGCTACGGTCAAGAAATGCTGGCGCTGGCGCAAATCGTCCAGCATGCCCAATACGCCAGGAAACAAGCTGATGTCGCTCTGGTGCAACGAGTAATGGTGCTTGTAACGCTCGCCCAGCAAGGGGTATTTTTCTTTGGGCACGTCGGGCGCAGCGTGCGCCAGGGCCTGCATCAGGCCCAAGCCAATGACGTACGAGGCGTCTGCGTCGCTGGGCACCGCCCCGCCCACATCGCCCACGGCGCGCTGGATGCTGCGGGTAATGATGGCGGTGGAATCAAACAGGGTGCCGTCCCAGTCAAAGGCGATCAGGTCAAAGCGGCGCGCGCGCGCTGCGGTTTTAGTGGGGCTCATGGGCAGATAGGGCGGAGCTGGCCGCCCCGGGGTTGGAAGAGTCGGAAATAGAGGCGGTAACGGCCACCGATGCCGGGGTCAGGACGCGGGCCGCAGGCAGCACGCCCTGCAAAAAAGTGGCCAGTTCGGGCGGCAGCGCGGCGTGGAACTCCATGCGCTGGCCGGTGGCCGGGTGGTCGCATTGCAGGCGCCAGGCGTGCAAAAACATGCGTTTGAGCGAATGCGCACCCGTTGCGCGGGCCAGCGCCTTGTTGCGCTCGAAGTCGCCGTACTTGTCGTCACCGACGATCGGCATGCCCTCGGACGCCAGATGCACCCGAATCTGGTGGGTGCGGCCGGTTTTGATAGTCACTTCCAGCAGCGAATACGGCTGCGGCGCGCCCTGGGCCGTGGTGCTGTTGACTTTGACCAGGGTCAGCGACGGCATGCCGTCGGGGTCGTCTTTGGACACCACTTTGACCCGGCGCTCGCCCTCGCCTTTGCCACCATCGGTGTCCAGCAGGTATTTGTGCAGGGGTTTGTCCAGCACTTTTTTGTTGCTCGGCCACTGGCCCAGCGCCAGCGCCAGGTAGGTTTTGCCGGTTTCCCGGTCGCGGAACTGGGCTTGCAGGTGTTTGAGGGCGCTGCGCTTTTTGGCGACGAGCAAGATGCCGCTGGTTTCGCGGTCCAGGCGGTGCACCAGTTCCAGAAACGGCGCCTGCGGCCGGGCCATGCGCAATTGCTCGATCACGCCAAAACTCACGCCCGAGCCGCCATGCACGGCCACGCCCGCCGGTTTGTCGATGGCCAGCAAGTGCGCGTCTTCAAACAAGACCGCAAAGTTCTTGGCCGGCACGTGTTTTGATGCGCCCTCAGCCATGGCCTGGGCCTTGTCGGCGGCGCGCTCGGACACGCGCACTGGCGGCAAACGCAGCACGTCGCCTACCTGCACCCGCGTGTCGGCGCTGGCGCGGCCTTTGTTGATGCGCACCTCGCCGCTGCGGATGATGCGGTAGATGTGCGTCTTGGGCACGCCCTTGAGCTGGCGCATCAGGTAGTTGTCCAGGCGCTGGTCGCTGCCGTTCTCGTCAACCGTGAGCCACTGCACGGCCGCTCCTGGCCCGGCGGGGGCGCTTGCAATCGGCGTGGCGGCGTTGGCCCCTATAATGTGTTTCACTAGCGTTTTGCCGTAAGTGGTTGATTTGGTTGGAGTTTAGTCCACCCCCCACAAACAGCCGCGCTAGCCGGTCGATGCCGCCTTGCTGCATTGCTTGCAAACCACCCGCCAGATGCGGTTGGTGGCCAGCACACAACACGGTCAAGCCGAAGAATTGAACCCCTGATACGGAATACCCAAAATTTCCAGACCTCCTCGGTCTGGGAATGGAATGAAACGAGAGATGTGTGTTGAAGCCCTTGAAAACCTTGTGCCTGCGGAGCGCCTGCGCCCCGTTTGTTGGCGCGTTTGAGGCATTGCCAGCCGGTTGCGGGGCACCAAGTGCTGCACGCCGGGCTGTAACAACCCACATCCATCCCCTCGTCCCTGCGCCTACGCTTCGACACCTCGTGTGAATCGAAGTTCTCCGGCAATTCCTCCTCAGTTCAGTTTTTCGGTTCAGGCATCGTTGGCCCATTTTGGGCAACTGACAACTGAAAAGGACGCACTCCATGAAACGGATGCTAATCAACGCCACGCAGGCTGAAGAACGCCGCCTGGCCATCGTCGACGGACAAAAACTCCTCGACTACGAAATCGAAATCGAAGGGCGCGAACAGCGCAAGGGCAACATCTACAAGGCCGTGGTTACCCGCGTGGAGCCTTCGCTGGAGGCCTGTTTTGTCGACTACGGCGAAGACCGTCACGGCTTTTTGCCCTTCAAAGAAATCTCCAAACAGTATTTCCAACAAGGTGTGGCCGTCAACAACGCCCGCATTCAGGACGCCATCCGCGAAGGCCAGGAACTGCTGGTGCAAGTGGAAAAAGAAGAACGCGGCAACAAAGGCGCGGCGCTGACCACTTTTGTCTCGCTGGCCGGCCGCTATGTGGTGCTCATGCCCAACAACCCCCGTGGCGGTGGCGTGAGCCGCCGCATCGAGGGCGACGACCGCGCTGACCTGAAAGAAGCGCTCGACCAGCTCGAATACCCCAACGGCATGTCCATCATTGCCCGCACCGCCGGCATTGGCCGCAGCGCGCCTGAGCTGCAATGGGACCTGAACTACCTGCTCAAGCTCTGGAACGCCATCGACGGCGCCTCCAAAGGCGGCAAGGGTGCGTACCTGATTTACCAGGAATCAAGCCTGGTGATTCGTGCGATTCGCGATTATTTCAACCACGACATTGGCGACATCCTGATCGACACCGACGACGTGTACGAGCAAGCGCAGCAGTTCATGGCCCACGTCATGCCCGAGCACGCCGCCCGCGTAAAGCGCTACCGCGATGACGCGCCGCTGTTTAGCCGCTTCCAGATCGAGCACCAGATCGAATCGGCCTATGCCCGCACGGTGCAACTGCCTTCGGGCGGCGCCATCGTGATTGACCACACCGAAGCGCTGGTGAGCGTGGACGTGAACTCGGCCCGCGCCATCAAGGGCGGCGACATCGAAGAAACCGCCACCCGCACCAACCTGGAAGCCGCTGACGAAGTAGCACGCCAGATGCGCCTGCGTGACTTGGGCGGCCTGATCGTGATCGACTTTATCGACATGGAAGAAAGCCGCAACCGCCGTGACGTGGAAAGCCGCCTGCGCGACGCCCTGCGCCAAGACCGTGCGCGCGTGCAATTTGGCACGATCAGCAAATTCGGCCTGATGGAAATGAGCCGCCAGCGCCTGCGCCCGGCACTCAGTGAGGGTGCGTCCATCCCCTGCCCGCGTTGCGGCGGTTCCGGCCACATCCGCGACACCGAATCCAGCGCGCTGCAGATTTTGCGGATCATCCAGGAAGAGTCGCTCAAGGACAACACGGCATCCGTCCTGTGCCAGGTTCCTGTGGACGTGGCGTCCTTCCTGCTGAACGAAAAGCGTACCGAGATCGCCAAGATTGAGCTCAAGCAGCGCATCAACGTGCTGATGGTGCCCAACAAGACGCTGGAAACGCCCAATTACAAGCTCGAGCGTCTGAAGCACGACGACCCGCGCCTGGACCACATCGAAGCCAGCTACAAGATGGCCGACGACATGGAAGAGGCCACCGGCGTGACCCGCCGCTCGCAAGAGCCGACCAACAAGCAAACGCCCATCATCAAAGGCGTGTTGCCCGATGCACCCGCGCCCCAGGCGCCCGTCAAGGTCGAAGCACCCAAGCCCGCGCCTGTGGCAGCCAAACCGGCAGCACCCGTGGCCGCAGCGCCTGCACCTGCGGGCCTGATGGGCTGGATCAAAGGCCTGTTTTCGGCACCTGCCAGCGTTCCTGCGCCAGCAGTCGCAGCACCTGCGGCCAAGACCGAAGAGCGCCGTGACGGACGTGGCAACCGTGAAGGTGGCCGTGGCGGACGTGGTGGCGAGGGCCGTGGCCCCCGCAGCGACGCCAGCCGTGGCGAAGCGCGCCCCGAAGGACGCGGCGAAGGCCGTAATGGGGAACGCGGTGGTGAACGTGGCGGACGGGGCGGCCGTGGCCGCAACGGCGAGCGCGCGGGCGCTGGCGAACGCAGCCCCCAGCGCGATCGCTTCGACCAAGAAGGCAAGCCCATGGGCGCCGAAATGGACGCGGTGTCCGTGCCCGCCGAAGGTGAAACACCCCGCCAAGAGCGCGCACCCCGCACCGAGCGTGGTGAACGCGGTGAGCGCGGTGAGCGCGGTGAGCGCGGTGAGCGCGGCGGCCGTGGCCGTGGCGGCGAACGTGGCAACGAGCGCAACGAATCTGGCGAACGCCAGGACAGCGCCCCCCGCCAGGAACGCAACACGGAAAACACCGGCGAAGCCGCCGGCCCTGAAGGCGTAAGCACCGAGCGCGAGCCCCGTGAAGGCCGCTCACGCGGTGGACGTGGTCGCCGCAATGACCGTGGCCCGCGCACCGAAGAAGGCAGCGTTGACGCCAATGGCGCAGCCGCACCTGACGCACCGGGCAATCCGGAAGGCGCTGCAGACGGCAGCGCAAGCGAAAGCTCGGACGGCCGCGAGTCCGGCCAACGCCGCTCCCGTGACCGCTACGGCCGTGACCGTGGCGAGCGTGGTGGCCGTGGTGAGCGCGGCGAACGCAGCGACGCGGCGCCCCAATCCGGCACAGCCCAAGGCGAAGAAGGCCAGGAAGTTGAGCACGTAGTGCGCGCTTCTTACTTTACCCAGCCCGCTGCAGCGCCTGCACCTGTGGTGGCCGAAGCGGCTGCGCAAACTCCTGTAGCCGTACCAGCGCCCGCCGTGGCGGTGCAAGCTACGCCGGTTGAAGCTCCTGCTGTGGTGGCGCAAGCCGCGCCAGTGCTTGCCGCACCAGCGCCCGCTCCAGTGGCAGCACCGGTAGCCGCCGTGAAGGTGGCCGCATCGGCACCCGTTGCAGCAAGCGCAGCGCCCGCTGGCAACGGCATGCCCAAGGTATCGGGCTTTGCCCTGCCAATGGACAGCCTGCAAGCCGTAGCCCAAACCTCGGGCCTGCAGTGGGTCAACTCTGACCCAGCGCGTATCGCTGCCGTGCAGGCCGCCATTGCGGCTGAGGCAGCCGTGGTGCACGTTCCCCGCGAGCGCCCCGCTGCTGTGACCGTTCAGGAAGGGCCTCTGGTCCTGGTGGAAACCAAGCGTGATCTGACCAAGATGGATCTGCCTCTGGGCGAGTAAGTCTGCGCAGTGCTTGGGCACTGCCAGCGCATGAAAAAGGGCACCTCGGTGCCCTTTTTCTTTGCCTTTTACATTGCCCCCAAAGGGGCCGATCACCGAAAGGCCGTTTCTAATCCCGCCGCTGCAACACCGCGTCCAGCGCACGCTGCGCGTCACGTTTGAGTTCCAGATCGCTGGTAACGGCCACCGACTGGCGAAACAGATGCTGGGCTTTGCCCCACAGTCCCAAGCGTGCGCACATGACCCCAGCCAGGTACTGCAGCAAGGCGTCGCGTGGGTCGGCCATTTGCGCCGCTTCGATACGGGCAAGCCATGCGGCGTCGGGCGTTCCGTCTTGCTGAATGAAGCCCGTTTCAATCGTGCGCACCAGTTGCAGGCGCTGCGCGGGTGTCAGTTCTTTGGGCTGCTGCACCATGCGCTCCCACACGGGCAGCAGCCACAGGCGCGACTGCGCCGCGTCCCCGTTCAGGGCCAACCAGTGGCGCGCGGCGCCCAGGGCGACGTCGGTCATGGTGCGCTCAGACACCTCCAGGGTGCTCCAGGCCTGGGCGATTTGCGCCGGGTCTTTGGCGGCAAACAGCAGCTCCAGCGCCAGCGCTCTGGAAATGCTCAGGCCGTTGGCTTTGGCAATCGCGTGGTGTTTGACCAGCAGGCGCACGGTTTCCAGCGCCAGCGCGGTTTTGCCTTGCATGCGTGCCACCCGAAAACGCAGGCGCAGTGCCACGGTGCGCCGCGCCGCGCCCTGGGGCAGGCGGTCGAGCCACTGCATGGCCGAGCCCGCGTCATGGTCGTCGAGCGCCCAGCGGGCGGCGCGAAGGAAAAAGCCTTCTTGCGCGCTGGCCACATCGGGGTTGCGCAGGGCTTCACTGGCCTGTTGGAAATGGCCGTCACGCACGGTGCGGTCTTGCAAGGCGTGGGCGCTTTCGGCAGCGACCAGATGCAGCATGGCCTGCAGGCGTGCGCTACTGCGCACGGTGTCGTCTTCACCGTCGGGGGCCACTTGCAGGGCCAATGCGTGTTCGGCTGCCTTGCGCGAACGCACAAAACGCCCCGCCACCAGGTGAACCAAAGAATCCACCAGGGAGGCATGTACCAAACGTTCGCGGTGCTGCAGACGCCAGCGCCGGGCCTGGGCAGGAATGCTGGCAAAGGCCGAAAACCCGCGCAGCGCCAGGTGCAACAGCACAAAACCAGCCGCCAGCACCAGCAGCGCCAGATTCAGCGACACATCCACCCGATAAGGCGGCCAATACAGCGTGACAGTGCCCGGGTTGCCCGCCGCAAACAAGGCGCTGGCCGCCGCCACGCCAAACAACGCCATGAGCCAAAAAACTGCGCGCATGGCCTTAGCGCCCCGCCGCTGCGGTGGACAGCGCCGCCAGCGTCTCGTCCACGCGGGGCACTTCCAGCAGGCGCATCTTGCCCTGCACTTGTAACAACAAAGCCGCGGCGGTTTGGGTCTTGCGTGAGGCGGGGGCAAAGTAGCGCCCCAGCACGGCGGACGCCGTGGCCAGGTCGGCGCGAGCGGGCTCAATCTGGCGCGACATCAGCCCCAGGCGGGCGTTGAGGATGCGCAGTTTGAAGTTCTCGCGCAAAAAGAAGGACTGTTCGGGCGACAACAGCGCCGCCTCGGGCTCAGAAATCTTGCTCACGCGCACCAGGTCTTTGACATCGGCCTGCAACTCGGCCCAGATGCGCAGCCACCAGACGGACATGGCTTCTTGGGGCTTACGGGCCAGCGTCTCGCTGGGCGGGGGCAGCGCCACGGCGTTGGACACGGGCAGGTCGTCGGCCAATAGCGTCAGCTCGTCGAGCTGCAGCAGCAAGGTCGGCGTGTCCGACAGCGGCGTGGCCTGAATGCGCGCCACATCGCGAGCAATGGCGCGCTGCAAGGGCGCCAGGCGGGGCTGCGCGGTGCGGGCCAGACGGGTATCGGCCGTTTTAAGGGCCGAAAGCAAGGGGTCCACGCTGCCGGTGAGCTGCGCCTGTTGCTGGGCCAGGCGAATCGCCGACTCAATATCGACCACCAGGTTTTCGTCGCGCGAGCGCGAGAGGCTTTGGATCAACTCTTCCACCTGGGTGCGCTGCAAGGCCACTTCGCTGAGCTTGGCGTCGGTCACGGCCAGCTTGGCGGCGGTCTCCAGGGCCAGGTCTTGGGCCTGGCGGGCGCTGCTTTTGGCGTCGCTGGCCTGGCCAATCGCGTCGCCACTTTGGCGGGCCAGTTGCTCTTGCATGGAGCTGACTTTTTGCCACAAAAGCACGCAAGCCAGCAAGGCCGCAGCGGCCACTACCGCGCTGACATACAGGAACCAGCCACCGAAGGGGCTGCGTTCGGCTGCTGCGGGTGGCGCCACTGGGGCGGCGGCAAGGCTGGGTTCGGGCGCTTCGGCTGAGGCTGTAGTCATAGGCCGGATTCTATCGATGCCACCACTTCAGCCAGCAAGGGACGCGACTGCAGCACCCGGCCAAAACCAATCTCACGTGCTGCCTGCGCAATGCGCGGATGCGTGGCCACGGCGCGGGCCTGCGTCCACGCCTGTTGTGGCATCGAGGCGCCAAGGTAGCCCACCGCTTCGGCACTGCTGAAAATCCAGACCGATCCGTCACAGGCGGCTTGGGCAATCCAGGCCACTTGGGCGGCGTCCCAGACGGGCGCGCGGCGTTCATAGGCGACCACAAAGTCCACCACACCGCCAGCAGCTTGCACCTGCTGCGCAAACCAGTCGCGGCCCACACCCGGGGACGCCGGGTCGGCACTGGCTTCACTGGTGGCACCAGCCGCGTTTCCGCGCACGATCAGCACCCGGTAAGCGGGCACCACGCGCGGGCGCACGGTGCGCCACAGCGCCTCGGAATCAAATTGGGCGCCATCCATCGCCGGGCCATCAATGGCCGTGGGCAACACGCCGCAGGACTGCAACGCGCTTTGGCTGGCCGGGCCGGTGACCCAGGCGCGCAGCGCACTGCCCGGTTCACCAAATGGGTTCGCGACATAGGCCGGTCGCTGGGCAAAAAAATGCGCTACCGCGTTGCCGCTGACAAACATGACGGCGTCATAGTGCGCCAGGCTGCGCCAGGCATCCACCAGCGCGGCGGGGTCGGCCACGGGGCCAATGGTGATCAGGGGCAAAGCGGTGGCGTCCACACCCAAAACGCGCAAATCTTCCACCCAGGCCTGCGCCTCTTTGGCCGGTCGGGTGACGATGGCGCGTGGCAAGGGATGCATACAAAAGCCCCGGTTCGGGTCAGCACATCCACCCGGGGCAGGCGCCGCAGCACAGTGGCTGCACCCGCTGCGGGTGGTCAAGGGGTTTAGCGGGCTTGGGCCGCTACGGCGTCCTGCAGCGCTTTGGCCACCTGCTCGCCCAAACGCACGGCGGATGCCAGGTCTTGCACGGCCGCCTGGCCGCTGACCTGCACCAACGGGTTCACGCCCTCCGGGTCGCCCCAGGCGGCTTGCAAACCCAGCACGTCGCCCGAAAAAGTAGCGTGCGCCGCCAGCGGCATGGAGCAGCTGCCGCCCATCACCCGGCTCACTGCGCGCTCGGCCGACACGGCCAACAGGGTGGGTAAATGCACCAGACTCGCCAGGGCTTGCGCCACGTCCGCACGGCCTTCGGGAATTTCAATGCCCAAAGCGCCTTGTCCGGCGGCGGGCAGCATCTGCGTGGGTTCAAACACTTGCGCAATGCGGGCACCCAACTCCAGGCGTATCAGGCCGGCTGCCGCCAGCACGATGCCGTCATACAAGCCGTCGTCGAGCTTTTTCAGGCGGGTGTCGAGGTTGCCGCGCAGGGGCTCAATGCGCAAATCGGGGCGCAGGGCGCGCAACAAGGCCACGCGGCGCAGACTAGAAGTACCGACCACGGCGCCTTGCGGCAGGTCGGCCAGGCTGGCGTAGCGGTTGGAAACCCAGGCGTCGCGCGGGTCTTCACGCTCCATCACGCAGGCCAGCACAAAGCCGGGCGGCAACTCCATAGGCACGTCCTTGAGCGAATGCACGGCCAGGTCAGCGCGGCCTTCTTCGAGTGCGGTTTCGAGCTCTTTGACAAACAGGCCTTTGCCGCCCACTTTGCTCAGCGACCGGTCCAGAATCTGGTCGCCCTTGGTGGTCATGCCCAAAAGCGTGACCTGGTGGCCCTGCGTAGTGAGCAGGGATTGCACGTGGCGGGCTTGCCAAAGGGCCAGGCGGCTCTCGCGGGTGGCGATGGTGAAGTGTTGCAAAGTTGTTCGCTGTTGGTAATTAGTAGGAGGGCCAAAGGCCGTATGGAATGCTAGCATGGCTTGTGCCACTCTCGGGGCCCCTCGCAAGCCTCGCGTCCGCGCCGCATCCGCCCCAGTTGCCACCCTTTGTTTTCCACCTTTTTGCGACCCGATTGCCCGATGAAAACCGCCGCTCCTGCACCCTCGCCCGCCAGTCTGCCCAAAAACGCAAAAAGCAACGAGCGCCCGCTGGTGGAAGACATTCGCCTTTTGGGCCGCATGCTGGGCGACGTGATTCGCGAGCAAGACGGTGTAGAAGCCTTTGAGCTGGTGGAACAAATTCGCACGCTGTCGGTGGCCTTTCGGCGTGACGCCGACCACGAGGCCTACCGGGCCCTGAAAAAGCTGCTCAAGGGCCTGAGTGCCGACCAGACGGTGAGCGTCATCCGCGCCTTTACCTATTTCAGCCATCTGGCCAATCTGGCCGAAGACCGCCACCACATCCGTCGGCGCGCCGTGCATGAGCGCGCGGGCGAAACGCAAGAAGGCAGCATTGACGTCGCCATCTCGCGCCTGCGCTGGGCTGGCATTACCCCGCACACGATTGCGCAGTCGCTGGCGCACAGCTTTGTCTCGCCGGTGCTCACCGCCCACCCCACCGAGGTGCAACGCAAAAGCATTTTGGACGCCGAGCGCGCCATCGCCCAATTGCTGACCGCCCGCGACGACGTGCTCTACCGGGGCGAGGCGCAGCCGCGCAACGCCTTGACCCAGCGCGAACTCGCAGCCATTGACGCCCAGATCCGCGCCCGTGTGGCCCAGCTCTGGCAAACCCGGCTCTTGCGCTACAACAAGCTCACCGTGGCCGACGAGGTGGAAAACGCGCTGAGCTATTACGAATCCACGTTCTTGCGCGAGATTCCCAAGATTTATGGCGACCTGGAGCAACTGCTGGGCGCGCAGCCGGTGCATTCCTTTTTGCGCATGGGCCAGTGGATTGGCGGCGACCGCGACGGCAACCCCAACGTCAGCGCCCAGACGCTGGAATACGCCCTGCGCCGCCAAAGCGAAGTGGCGCTGCGCCACTACCTGACCGAGGTGCATTTGCTGGGTGGCGAGTTGTCCATTTCCACCATGCTCAGCGACTGCAGCGCCGACATGCAGGCCCTGGCTGCACGCAGCCCCGACCAAAACCCGCACCGTCAAGACGAGCCCTACCGCCGCGCCCTGATCGGCGCCTATGCGCGGCTGGCCGCCACGCTGCACGAACTGACCGGGACCGACGCTGCGCGCCACGCCGTGCCGCCGCAAAACCCCTACCGCTTGGCCGAAGAGCTGGTTACCGACTTGCGCACCATTGAGGCCTCTCTGGTCAGCAACCACGGCCAAGCGCTCACGGCGCAGCGCCTGCACCCCTTGATTCGGGCGGTGGAAGTGTTTGGCTTTCACCTGGCCACGGTGGACTTGCGCCAAAGCTCGGACAAGCACGAGGCGGTGGTGGCCGAGTTGCTGCGCACCGCGCGCCTGGAAGCCGACTACAGCGCGCTGAACGAGGCGCACAAGCGAACGCTGTTGCTAGGCCTGCTCAACGACGCCCGCGCCCTGAAAGTGGCAGGCGCCAGCTACAGCGCCCACGCTCAAAGCGAGTTGGCGATTTTTGACATGGCCAAGGTGATGCGCGAGCGCTTTGGGCGCGAGGCGATTCGCCACTACATCATCAGCCACACCGAGTCGGTGAGCGATTTGCTTGAAGTGCTGCTGCTGCAAAAAGAAGCGGGCCTGCTGCGCGGCACGCTCGACGGTGAGGCGGTGTGCGACCTGATCGTGGTGCCGCTGTTTGAAACCATTGAAGACCTGCGCAACGCGGCGCCCATCATGCGCGAGTTTTACGCCCTGCCCGGCGTGGCCGCGCTGGTGCAACGCAGCGGCGCCGAGCAAGACATCATGCTGGGCTACTCGGACAGCAACAAGGACGGCGGCATTTTCACCAGCAACTGGGAGCTGTACCGCGCAGAAATCGCGCTGGTCGAGCTGTTTGACACGCTGGCGGCCAAACACCCCATCCAATTGCGCATGTTCCACGGCCGCGGCGGCACGGTGGGGCGTGGCGGCGGCCCGAGCTACCAGGCCATTCTGGCCCAGCCCCCGGGCACGGTGCGCGGCCAGATTCGCCTGACCGAGCAGGGCGAAGTGATTGGCTCCAAATACGCCAACCCCGAAATCGGCCGTCGCAATTTGGAGACCCTGGTGGCCGCCACGCTGGAAGCCACCTTGCTGCAAGCCACCAAACCGGCCACACCTGCGTTTTTGGAAGCGGCGGCGCAACTGTCGCAACACAGCATGGACGCCTACCGGGCTCTGGTGTACGAGACACCCGGCTTTACCGAATATTTTTTCAGCTCCACGCCGATCCGCGAAATCGCAGAACTCAACATCGGCTCGCGCCCCGCCTCTAGGATGTTTGCCCCCACGCTCGGCACTGGCGTGTCCTCGCTGCCCCCCGAGGGGGCTGCGTCGGCTCGGGGCGGCCCAGCGCCGACGCCCTCGCCACGCATCGAAGACCTGCGCGCCATTCCCTGGGGCTTTAGCTGGGGCCAGTGCCGCCTGGCGCTGCCCGGTTGGCTGGGCTTTGGCGCCGCGGTGCAGCGCTTTGTACACGGCGACAAGGGCGAACACAGCGCCGCACAAATCAAAAAGCGCACCGCTTTGCTGCGCCGCATGGAGCGGCAATGGCCGTTTTTCCAGACGCTTTTGTCCAATATGGACATGGTGATGGCCAAGAGTGACCTGGCCCTGGCCGCGCGCTACGCCGAACTGGTGCCCGACGCCCGCCTGCGCAAGAAAATTTTCAACGCCCTTGAGGCCGAATGGCACAGCACCGCGCAAGCGCTGACCCTGATCACCGGAGACAAGCAGCGCCTGGCGCACAACGCGGCGCTGCAGCGCTCCATCCGCCACCGCTTTCCTTATATTGATCCGCTGCACCATCTGCAAGTCGAGCTGGTGCGCCGCTACCGCGCCGGCCAGGCGGACGAACGGGTGCAGCGCGGCATCCATATTTCCATCAACGGCATTGCGGCGGGCTTGCGCAATACGGGCTGAAGCCGACTGGCGGGCGGCGCCCCTGACGGGTGCCCGCCCTGCCCCGATAAAATCTGCGCATGACAAACCAACTCGACAAAAAATCCCAGGCCTGGTCGGCGCTTTTTTCTGAACCCATGAGCGAGTTGGTCAAGCGCTACACGTCCAGCGTGTTTTTTGACAAGCGCCTCTGGCAGGCCGACATCGCAGGCAGCTTGGCCCACGCTGACATGCTGGCAGCCCAGGCCATCATCAGCGCGCAAGACCTGGCCGATATTCAGCGCGGCATGGCGCAAATCACGGCGGAGATCGAATCGGGCGCCTTTGAATGGAAGCTCGACCTCGAAGACGTGCACCTGAACATTGAGGCGCGCCTGACGCAAATCGTGGGCATGGCCGGCAAGCGCCTGCACACCGGGCGCTCCAGAAACGACCAGGTCGCCACCGACGTGCGCCTGTGGCTGCGCAGCGAGATTGACCTGATCACTGAGCTGCTTGTGGGCCTGCAAAAGGCGCTCATTGCCGCCGCCGCCGAACACACTGAAACTATCCTGCCAGGCTTCACCCACCTGCAAGTGGCCCAACCGGTGAGCTTTGCGCACCACCTACTGGCCTATGTGGAAATGTTTGCCCGCGACGCCGAACGGATGATGGATGTGCGCCGACGCACCAACCGCCTGCCCCTGGGTAGCGCCGCGCTAGCGGGCACCGGCTACCCGCTGGACCGCGAACGCGTGGCCCGCGCCCTGGGCATGGTGGACACGCACGGCGCAGCGCAGGTCTGCCACAACAGCCTGGACGCCGTGAGCGACCGCGACTTCGCCATGGAATTTGCCGCAGCCGCCAGCATCTGCATGGTGCACATCAGCCGCCTGAGCGAAGAACTCATCATCTGGATGAGCCAGAACTTTGGCTTTATTCAACTGGCCGACCGGTTTACCACCGGCTCGTCCATCATGCCGCAGAAGAAAAACCCCGACGTGCCCGAACTCGCCCGTGGCAAGACCGGGCGCGTGGTCGGCCACCTGATGGGCCTGATCACGCTCATGAAAGGCCAGCCCCTGGCCTACAACAAAGACAACCAGGAAGACAAAGAGCCGCTATTTGACACCGTGGACACGCTCAAAGACACGCTGCGCATCTTTGCCGAAATGATGGGCGGCATTACGGTGAACGCCCCAGCCATGGAAGCCGCCGCCCGCCGCGGCTACGCCACCGCCACCGATCTAGCCGACTACCTGGTCAAAAAAGGCCTGGCCTTTCGCGATGCCCATGAGGTCGTGGCCCATGCCGTCAAAACCGCGCAAAGTCTGGGCGTGGATTTGTCTGAGCTGCCCTTGGCCACCTTGCAAACCTTCAACCCGGCCGTGGAGGCCGACGTGTTTGAAGTCTTGAGCCTCAAAGGCTCTTTGGCTGCGCGCAATACCCAGGGCGGTACGGCGCCTGTGCGGGTGCGCGCGGAAATTGCACGGCACCTGGCGCGACTGGGCTAATTCCCTAACGATCCTTGGTTATAATCATGGGCTTTGCTGCTTCAGGCCTTTGACGGTCGGGGGCGAGCAGATGGGTTACCGCCACCCACTATTTTGGCGAGGTGAAGTGCGGCAGTTTGTGACAACACAGGCTGCCACGCTGTTTTAAGTATCGGAGTGTCCATATGGCACGCGTATGTCAAGTCACGGGCAAAGGCCCGATGGTTGGGAACAATGTTTCCCACGCCAACAACAAAACCAAGCGCCGCTTTCTTCCTAACCTGCAATACCGCCGTTTCTGGGTCGAAACAGAAAACCGCTGGATTCGCTTGCGCATTTCCAACGCCGGTCTGCGTTTGATCGACAAAAAAGGTATTGATGTCGTGCTCGCCGATTTGCGCGCACGTGGTCAAGCTTAATATTTAAGGAACACACCATGGCAACCAAAGGCGGACGCGAAAAAATCAAGCTGGAATCGACAGCCGGCACCGGTCACTTCTACACGACCAGCAAAAACAAGAAAACCATGCCCGAGAAAATGTTGATCAAGAAATTTGATCCCAAAGCTCGCAAGCATGTGGACTACAAGGAAATGAAGCTTAAGTAATTCGGCGCTTTTCCCCACAAAAAAGCCCGCTCATGCGGGCTTTTTTGTGGGCGCCCGTTTTGTAGGCCCCGGTGTTATCGACCCAAGCCCGAAGGCTTGGGTTCTCACACCTTAGGCGGTCACGCCCTTGGCCACGTCGGCGTACTCTTCGATCTGGTCAAAGTTCAGGTACTGGTAGATTTTGCTTCCATCCTTGTTGATCACGCCCATGTCGGCCTGGTATTCGGCCACCGTGGGAATGCGGCCCAGCTTGGACGCAATCGCCGCCAGTTCGGCAGAAGCCAAATAGACGTTGGTGTTCTTGCCCAAGCGGTTGGGGAAGTTGCGGGTCGAGGTGGACACCACAGTCGCACCTTCACGCACCTGCGCTTGGTTGCCCATGCACAGCGAGCAGCCGGGCATTTCAGTGCGGGCACCGGCGGCGCCAAACACGCCGTAATGGCCTTCGCGCGTGAGTTCGGCAGCGTCCATCTTGGTAGGCGGCGCAATCCACAGCTTGACAGGAATATCGCGCTTGCCTTCGAGCAGCTTGGAGGCTGCGCGGAAGTGGCCGATATTGGTCATGCACGAACCGATAAACACTTCGTCGATCTTGGCGCCGGCCACGTCGGACAGCAGCTTGGCGTCATCCGGGTCGTTGGGGCAGCACAGCACGGGCTCTTTGAGGTCATTGAGATCAATCTCGATGATTTCGGCGTATTCGGCGTCCTTGTCGGCTTCGAGCAGGCTGGGGTTGGCCAGCCAGGCTTCGACCTTTTGGATGCGGCGCTCCAGGGTGCGCTTGTCGGCGTAGCCGTCGGCGATCATGTTTTTCATGAGCACAACGTTGCTGGTGAGGTATTCCTTGATGGGCGCGGGATTGAGCTTGACGGTGCAACCGGCAGCAGAACGCTCGGCCGATGCGTCGGACAACTCAAACGCTTGCTCGACTTTGAGGTCTGGCAAGCCTTCGATTTCCAGAATGCGGCCCGAGAAGGCGTTGATCTTGCCGGCCTTGGCCACGGTCAGCAAACCGGCCTTGATGGCGTACAAGGGAATGGCGTGCACCAGGTCGCGCAGGGTGATGCCGGGCTGCATCTGGCCTTTAAAGCGCACCAGCACCGACTCAGGCATGTCCAGGGGCATTACGCCCGTGGCCGCGCCAAACGCCACCAGGCCAGAGCCTGCGGGGAAGGAAATGCCAATAGGGAAACGCGTGTGGCTGTCGCCGCCGGTGCCCACGGTGTCGGGCAGGAGCAGGCGGTTCAGCCAAGAGTGGATCACGCCGTCGCCCGGGCGCAGGGCTACGCCGCCGCGGTTGCTGATGAAGGCGGGCAGCTCGCGGTGGGTTTTCACGTCCACGGGCTTGGGGTAAGCGGCGGTGTGGCAGAAAGACTGCATCACCAAATCGGCGCTAAAGCCCAGGCAGGCCAGGTCTTTGAGCTCGTCGCGGGTCATGGGGCCGGTGGTGTCTTGCGAGCCCACGGTCGTCATCTTGGGTTCGCAATAGGTGCCGGGGCGCACGCCCTGCCCTTCGGGCAAACCAACCGCGCGGCCTACCATTTTTTGTGCCAGCGTAAAGCCAGCCTTGGTGCTGATGGGCGCCGTGGGCAAGCGGAAAGTGGTGGATGCAGGCAAGCCCAAAGACTCACGCGCCTTGGCGGTGAGCGAGCGGCCGATGATGAGGTTGATACGGCCGCCAGCGCGCACTTCGTCCAACAGCACATCGCTTTTCAGCGCAAATTTCTCGACCAGTTCGCCGTTGCGAAGCAACTTGCCTTCATAAGGCAACACGTCAATGACGTCGCCCATTTCCAGCTTGGTCACGTCCACTTCAATTGGCAGAGCGCCGGAGTCTTCTTGGGTGTTGAAGAAGATGGGGGCAATCTTGCCACCCAGGGTGACGCCGCCAAAGCGCTTGTTAGGCACAAAAGGAATGTCCTGGCCGGTGGCCCAGATCACGCTGTTGGTGGCCGACTTGCGGCTCGAACCGGTGCCCACCACGTCGCCCACATAGGCCACCAGATGGCCTTTTTTCTTCAGGTCGTCGATGAACTGCATGGGGCCGCGCTTGCCGTCGTCTTCGGGCTTGAAGGCGGCGCCTTCGCGCGTGTTTTTCAGCATGGCCAGGTAGTGCAGCGGAATGTCGGGGCGGCTCCAGGCGTCAGGCGCGGGCGACAGGTCGTCGGTATTGGTCTCACCGGGCACCTTGAACACGGTCACGGTGATGGTGTGGGGCACTTCGGGGCGGCTGGTGAACCACTCGGCGTCGGCCCAGCTCTGGATCACTTCTTTGGCGTGGGCATTGCCCGCCTTGGCCTTGACTTCGACGTCATGGAAGAAGTCAAACATCAGCAGCGTCTTCTTGAGGGCGGCGGCGGCCACGGCGGCCACATCGGCTTGGTCCAGCAAATCGATCAGCGGCTTGACGTTGTAGCCGCCCACCATGGTGCCTAGCAGCTCGGTAGCCTTGGCCTTGGAGATCAGGGCCACGGCAAAGTCGCCATGGGCCACGGCAGCTAGGAACGAGGCCTTGACCTTGGCCGCGTCGTCCACGCCCGGTGGCACGCGGTGGGTCAGCATGTCGAGCAAAAAGGCTTCGTCGCCAGCGGCGGGGGCCTTGATCAGCTCGATCAGTTCGGCCGTTTGTTTGGCGTCCAGGGGCAGCGGGGGGATTCCCAGCGCGGCGCGCTCGGCAACATGGGCTCGGTAAGCGTTCAACATGGTTTTTTCTCCTTCTTTAATCAAACAAAATAATGCTGCAACTCTGCAGGAACGGTTTGGCCGGTCTGGTGCGCGCGCTCTAACACCTGCCAAAAATAACGGTAACTCGCCCGGTCGTGCAATTTGCCATCGACCGCAATCGGCGCCCATTCGGCCTGCGACGCCGCATGCACGATGCGTGCCGCCAGATCCACCTCCGAGGCCAAAGGCGCAAATCCCCGCAAAATCGGGCGAATCTGGTCGGGGTGAATGCTCCACATGCGGGTATAGCCCAGCGCGGTGGCGGCGTAGCGGGCCGCGCGCTCCAAGGCCTGTGCATCGCGCAGCTCGGTGACCACGCAGTGCGAAGGCACTTTGCCGTAGGCGTGGCAGGCGCTGGCAATGCCCAGCTTGGCCCGCAGCACCAGCGGGTGGTGAAACTGGTCCAGCGTGTCCAAGTCAGCGCCCGCACGCAAACCCATGGCGGACGCGGGAATGGCGCCCCCGTGGGCCGAGACAAAATCCATCAGGCCAAAGCTCAAAGACTGCACCCGGGGATGGGCCGCAATGGCAAAAGCCTGTTGCACTGCCGCTGGGGACTCAATCAACACATGCAAAGGCACCATCACGCCGCCGGCTGCGGCGTCCATCGCCTCCACCGCCTGTATCACATCGTCCACCGACTCGACCTTGGGCACCATGAGGTAGCTCAAGCCAGCGGCTGCGCCGCCCACGATGATGGCAACGTCGGACTCGAAATAGGCATGGTCTACCGCGTGCACCCGCGCACCGATGCGGGGGCGGGCCAATGCAGTTTGGGCATCTGCCAGGGCGTTAAAGCGGGTGAGAAGCTCGCACACGGTGTGCGCCTGCTCAAGCTCGCCGCCAGCCGGGGCGCCGTCTTCGCAGTCCAGGGTGACGTCCACCACGCAGGCGCCGAACTCTTGCAGCAGTTCGGCCTGCAAGACCAGGCTCTTTTGCATGCGCGCGGGCGCGCCGCTGTAGTGGTCACACACCGGCAACACCCCGGTGCGGGCCTGGGCACCTAAAAGAATGTCGCGGGGATGTTGCATGGATCGGTTGCGTCCGCCCATGCACCCAAGCGGTGCGCGGGCGGGAACGGGATCAGAGCAGGTGGGCGACGCCGGCTTGCTCGTCCTGCAGCTCTTTGAGCGTCTTGTTGATGCATTCTTGGCTGAACGCGTCAATGGCCAGGCCTTCGACCAGCTTGTATTCGCCGCCTTCGCAGGTCACGGCAAAGCCAAACATGGTGTCTTTGGGAATGCCGTATTGGCCGTCCGAAGGAATGCCCATGGTGACCCACTTGCCGTTGGTGCCCAACGCCCAGTCGCGCATGTGGTCAATGGCGGCATTGGCAGCCGATGCCGCCGACGACACGCCGCGTGCGGCAATGATGGCCGCACCCCGCTTGCCGACGGTGGGCAAGAAGGTGTTGGCGTTCCAGTCGTGGTCGTTGACCATGTCCTTGACGCTTTGGCCGCCGACAGTGGCAAAGCGGTAGTCCGCGTACATGGTGGGCGAATGGTTGCCCCACACGGCCAATTTTTCGATGTCGGCCACGGCCTTGCCGGTTTTGGCGGCGAGCTGGCTCAAAGCGCGGTTGTGGTCCAGGCGCAGCATGGCGGTGAAGTTTTTGCGTGGCAGATCAGGCGCGCTCTTCATGGCGATGTAGGCGTTGGTGTTGGCGGGGTTGCCCACCACCAGCACGCGCACGTCGCGGCTGGCCACGGCGTTCAGGGCCTTGCCCTGGGCAGTAAAGATTTCGGCGTTGACAGCGAGCAGCTCGGCGCGCTCCATGCCAGGGCCACGGGGGCGCGAACCGATCAACAGAGCGTAGTCAACGGCCTTGAACGCAGTCATGGGGTCGCTGTGGGCTTCCATGCCCACCAGCAAGGGGAATGCGCAGTCTTGCAACTCCATCATCACGCCTTGCAGGGCTTGCTGGGGTTTCTCAAAAGGAACTTCGAGCAGGCTCAGGATGACGGGCTGGTCTTTGCCCAGCATTTCGCCCGAGGCGATGCGGAACAAAATTGCGTAACCGATTTGACCTGCTGCGCCGGTAACGGCAACGCGGACGGGCTTCTTGCTCATAGAAAAACTCCAGGAAGTGTTGTGAAAGCGTGGACTGCCCGAACCGGCCCCAAAGCCGATGGCTGCGCAGAATGGCTAAGAGTTTACCCTTATTTGTTTGGCAAAGTCAACTTGTCTTATGTCTTATATAAGATATGATTAACCCTAATCTGATACTGACTTCGCGCTGACAAAATCACCCCATTTATGGCTGCTCCGTACCCTCTTGCAAGCGACTCTGGCGCCGCGTTAGCGGCACCTGAGGGCGCAAGCCAGCCTCTCAGCGCCGCCCCCCCTGTACCAGCACCAACGGCGACGCCCGCCTTTAGCCCGCTGTACCAGCAAATCAAGGCCTTGCTACTGCAAAGCCTAGAAGCGGGCGAGTGGAAGTCCGGCGCCGCCATCCCCAGCGAGCAGGAACTGGCTGCGCGCTACAAGGTCAGCCAGGGCACGGTGCGCAAGGCGATTGACGAGCTGTCGATTGACAACCTGCTGGTACGCCGCCAGGGCAAAGGCACTTTTGTTGCCACCCATGCCGAGCGCCAGGTGCAATACCGCTTTCTCAAGCTCGTGCCCGATGACGGCGACGCCAGCAGCCAAGGCCCGGCGCAGCGCCAGATCATCGATTGCAAACGCGCCCGGGCCTCGGCCGACGTGGCCCGCGGCCTGGGACTGCGCCCGGGCGACGCCGTGCTGCAGGTGCGCCGGGTGCTGTCTTTTGGCACCACGCCTACTATTTTGGAAGACATCTGGTTGCCGGGCACCCCATTCAAGGGCCTGACCGCCGAGCGCCTGCGCAATGACAACGGCCCGATGTACGCCTTGTTTGAGCGCGAATTTGGCGTGCGCATGGTGCGCGCCGAAGAAAAAATCCGCGCGGTACTGCCCGATGCGACGCAAGCGGAGCTGCTGGCTGTCACCTCCAGCACACCCTTGCTCAGCGTGGAGCGGATTGCCTATACCTACAACGACGCGCCCATAGAGATGCGCCAGTGCCTTTACCTAACGCACACGCATTACTACCGCAATGAATTGCACTGAATTTATCTATTTCGCCCAAACGCCCTGCAAGGCGCCCGTCAGATTGGTGCAGTGCAATAGAATTTGCGTTGAATCAAGCCTGAGTTACACAACGGTTACCCCTTAGAAAGCACCCGCCCATGTCTGCGCCCTCCCCCAGCACTCGCCCCAAGCGGCCCGAATTTCGCAATATCAACGCATTTACCGATTTGCCCACCTACCGGCTCCCGGCGGCAGGCATCGTGTCGATCTTGCACCGCGTCAGCGGTGCGGTGATGTTCTTGCTGATGCCTTTCATCATCTGGATGTTTGACACCTCCATTTCCTCGGAGCTGTCTTTTGCCCGCTTTACCAGCGTTTTCAACATCGGCGTGGGCTTTGTGCCTGGATGGTTTGTCAAGCTGGTGGCCTTGTCAATCATCTGGGCTTTCTTGCACCACTTTATCGCTGGCCTGCGCCACCTTTGGATGGACATGCGCCACGCTGTGAGCAAGGAATTCGGCAAGTCGTCCGCCGTTGTCACCCTCACGCTCAGCATCGGTCTGACCGTCGTACTGGGCGCCAAGCTGTTTGGCCTGTACTAAAACGTAGCGCCACGCACGTCTCCTATCCGCTCTTTAGCCTCCAACACACCGAAAGACACACACCATGGCAGTTAATTACGGTTCCAAACGCATCGTCGTGGGCGCCCACTACGGGCTGCGCGACTGGCTGGCCCAGCGCGTTACCGCCGCGCTGATGGCCTTGTTCACGCTGGTCGTGCTGGCCCAGCTCATATTCTCCAAAGGCCCCGTGGGCTACGACCAATGGGCTGGTATTTTTTCTACCCAGTGGATGAAGGCGCTGACTTTTGCCATCATCGTGGCGCTGCTGTACCACGTCTGGATTGGCATGCGCGACATCTGGATGGACTACATCAAGCCCGTGGGCATTCGCCTCTCGCTCCAGGTTTTTTCCATCGTCTGGCTGGTCGCCTGTGCCGGTTGGGCTGTTCAGGTCTTGTGGCGCGTCTAAGCGTCTCCTACTAAGAATAAATACCCCATGTCCTATCCAGTATCCAAACGTAAATTCGACGTCGTCATCGTAGGGGCCGGCGGCTCCGGCATGCGCGCCTCTTTGCAACTCGCACGCGTCGGCCTGAACGTGGCCGTCCTGTCCAAGGTGTTCCCCACCCGCTCACACACCGTGGCAGCCCAAGGCGGCATTGGCGCCTCGTTGGGCAATATGAACGAAGACAACTGGCACTACCACTTTTACGACACCGTCAAGGGTTCGGACTGGTTGGGCGACCAAGACGCCATTGAATTCATGTGCCGCGAAGCGCCCAAGGTCGTGTACGACCTGGAGCACATGGGCATGCCTTTTGACCGCAACCCCGACGGCACAATTTACCAGCGTCCCTTTGGCGGCCACACCGCCAACTATGGCGAGAAAGCCGTAGAGCGCGCTTGCGCCGCAGCCGACCGCACTGGCCACGCCATGTTGCACACGCTGTACCAGCAAAACGTGGCGGCCAAAACCAGCTTCTTTGTCGAATGGCTGGCCATGGACCTGATCCGTGACGCCGACGGCGACGTGCTGGGCGTGACCGCCATTGAGATGGAAACCGGCGACGTCCATATTCTGGAAGCGAAAACCACGCTCCTGGCCACCGGCGGCGCCGGGCGCATTTTTGCGGCATCAACCAATGCCTTTATCAATACCGGCGACGGTTTGGGCATGGCCGCACGCGCGGGCATTCCGCTTGAAGATATGGAATTCTGGCAGTTCCACCCCACCGGCGTGCACGGTGCGGGCGTGTTGCTGACGGAAGGCTGCCGCGGCGAAGGCGCGATTTTGCGCAACGCCAATGGCGAGCGCTTCATGGAGCGTTACGCCCCTGCCTACAAAGACTTGGCACCCCGCGATTACGTCTCGCGCTGCATGGACCAGGAGATCAAGGAAGGTCGCGGCTGCGGTCCCAACAAGGACTACATCAACCTCGACATGACCCACCTGGGCGCCGAGACCATCATGAAGCGCCTGCCCTCGGTGTTGGAGATTGGCCACAACTTCGCCAACGTCGACATCACCAAAGAGCCCATTCCTGTGGTGCCCACCATCCATTACCAAATGGGCGGTATTCCTACCAACATCAACGGCCAGGTGGTGGTGCAAGACGCCAACAACAAGAGCCAGGTCGTCAACGGCCTGTACGCGGTGGGCGAATGCTCCTGCGTCAGCGTGCACGGCGCTAACCGCCTGGGCACCAACTCCTTGCTCGACCTCTTGGTGTTTGGCCGCGCTGCGGGCAACCACATTGTCGAATTTGCCAAGACCAGCAAAGAGCACAAACCGCTGCCCGCCACCGCCGCTGACGCAACGATTGCCCGCCTGGCGCGTCTGGACAACGCCGCGGACGGCGAATACGCCCAGGACGTGGCCAACGACATCCGCGCTGCCATGCAACAGCACGCCGGCGTGTTCCGCACCCAGGCCACGATGGACGAAGGCGTACTCAAGATCGCCGAACTGCGCGAGCGCGTCAACAAGATTGGCCTCAAAGACAAGTCCAAGGTCTTCAATACCGCCCGCATCGAAGCGCTGGAAGTGGAAAATCTGATTGAGGCCGCACAAGCGACTATCGTCTCCGCCGCTGCCCGTCACGAGAGCCGTGGCGCCCACACCGTGAACGACTACGGCGATACGCCTGAACATCCCAACGGTCGCAATGACACCGAATGGCACAAGCACACTCTGTGGCACAGCGCGACCAACAGCCTGAGCTACAAGCCAGTGCAAATGAAGCCCCTGACGGTTGAGAGCGTTGAGCTCAAGACCCGTACCTTCTAAATCGAAACCAGCGAGCACATTCCATGTCCAAACGCACTTTCTCCATTTACCGGTACGACCCCGATAAGGACGCCAAGCCCTATATGCAGACCATTGAGGTCGAGCTTGACGGCTCCGAGCGCATGCTGCTTGACGCGCTGATGAAACTCAAGGCGGTTGACCCGACCATTTCCTTTCGCCGCTCCTGCCGCGAAGGCGTGTGCGGCTCAGACGCGATGAACATCAATGGCAAGAACGGCCTGGCCTGCCTGACCAATATGCGCACCCTGACGGGCACCATCGTGCTCAAGCCCCTGCCGGGCCTGCCGGTGATCCGCGACATGATCGTGGACATGACGCAGTTCTTCAAGCAGTACAACTCGATCAAGCCCTACCTGATCAACGACAACGTGCCGCCTGAGAAAGAGCGCCTGCAAAGCCCCGAAGAGCGCGAAGAGCTCAATGGCTTGTACGAGTGCATCTTGTGCGCCAGTTGCTCGACGAGCTGCCCAAGCTTCTGGTGGAACCCGGACAAATTTGTCGGCCCCGCCGGCTTGTTGCAGGCCTACCGCTTTATAGCCGACAGCCGCGACGAAGCCACGGCCGAGCGCCTGGACAACCTGGAAGACCCCTACCGCCTGTTCCGCTGCCACACCATCATGAACTGCGTCGACGTTTGCCCCAAAGGGCTGAACCCGACCAAGGCGATTGGCAAGATCAAGGAAATGATGGTTTTGCGTGCGGTTTAAACGGTGAACCAAGTCGTTCCAACCGGCCAGGAGCTGCTCGACGAGCGCGCCTTGAGCAAACTGCGCTGGCGCTGCCGCCGCGGTCTGCTGGAAAACGACTTGTTTATTGCGCGCTTTTTTGAGCGCTTTGACAAAGCCCTGAACGTCCGCCAGGCGGACGCGCTAGGGGTGTTGATGGATTTGAGCGACAACGACTTGCTAGACCTGTTTTTGGCACGCAAATCGCTTGCGCAAGTAGAAGTCACGCTCGACAGTGCGGACTTCCATGAAATTTTGAAAATGGTTAGAGAAACTCGTTGAAAGGTTCCGAGATGAAATTAGCTGACAACAAAGCCACGATGTCCTTCAGCAACGGCAGCGCCAGTGTGGATCTGCCGGTTTACAGCGGCAACATCGGCCCCGATGTGATCGACATCCGCAAGCTCTATGCCCAAACCGGCATGTTCACCTACGACCCGGGCTTTTTGTCCACCGCAGCCTGCCAGTCGGCCATCACCTACATCGACGGCGACAAGGGTGAGTTGCTGTACCGCGGCTACCCCATCGAGCAATTGGCCACCAATTGCGACTTCATGGAAACCTGCCATTTGCTGCTGTACGGAAACCTGCCCGACGCCGCTGGTAAGGCCGCATTCACCAAGCGCGTGACCCAGCACACCATGGTCAACGAGCAGATGCAGTTCTTCTTGCGTGGCTTCCGCCGTGATGCGCATCCCATGGCCATCATGACTGGTCTGGTCGGCGCCCTGTCGGCCTTCTACCACGACAGCACCGACATCAACAACCCCGAACACCGCGAAATTTCGGCCATTCGCCTGATCGCCAAAATGCCCACCCTGGTGGCCATGGCCTACAAGTACAGCATTGGCCAGCCCTTTATGTACCCCAAGAACGAGCTCAGCTATGCGGGCAACTTCTTGCACATGATGTTCGCTACGCCCTGCGAGCCCTACGTGGTGAACCCGGTGATCGAACGGGCACTGGACCGCATTTTTGTGCTCCACGCTGACCACGAACAAAACGCGTCCACCTCCACGGTGCGCCTGTGCGGATCGTCAGGCACCAACCCGTTTGCCGCCATCGCAGCGGGCGTGGCCTGCCTGTGGGGCCCCGCACACGGTGGCGCCAACGAAGCCTGCCTGAACATGCTTGAAGAAATCCAGGCCATGGGCGGCGTGTCCAAGGTCGGTGAATTCATGAACCAGGTCAAGGACAAGAACTCGGGCGTCAAGCTCATGGGCTTTGGCCACCGCGTCTACAAAAACTACGACCCGCGCGCCAAATTGATGCAGGAAACCTGCAACGAAGTGCTGGCAGCCCTGGGCCTAGAAAACGACCCGCTGTTCAAGCTGGCCAAGGCGCTAGAAAAAATCGCCCTGGAAGACGACTATTTCGTTTCGCGCAAGCTCTATCCCAATGTGGACTTCTACTCCGGCATCGTGCAGCGCGCCATCGGCATCCCCGTGAAATTGTTCACCGGTATTTTTGCTCTGGCACGCACCGTGGGCTGGATCGCCCAGCTCAACGAAATGATTGGCGACCCCGAGTACAAGATCGGCCGCCCTCGCCAGTTGTTCACCGGCGCCGAGCGCCGCGACGTGGTGGACATCGCCAAGCGCTAATCCCACCTGCGAATTCACTCCAATGCCCCGCCCTGCGGGGCATTTTTCATGCTGGACTGTGCGCATAAAATGCCAGCCTGCACACAAGGAATTTCCATGGGCCGCACCCTGTACGACAAGATCTGGGACGAACACGTCGTCCACACCGAAGAAGACGGCACCGCCATCCTCTACATCGACCGCCATCTGGTCCATGAAGTGACCAGCCCCCAGGCCTTTGAAGGCCTGCGCGAAGCCGGACGCAAGGTCTGGCGCGTGAGCTCCATCGTGGCCACCGCCGACCACAACACTCCCACCACCGGCTGGGAGCTGGGCTACGACGGCATTACCGACCCGGTGAGCAAAGAGCAAATCACCACGCTCAACACCAATATTGCCGAGTTTGGCTCCGCGGCGTTTTTCCCCTTCATGTCCAAACGCCAGGGCATCGTGCACGTGATTGGCCCGGAAAACGGCGCCACCCTGCCCGGCATGACCGTGGTCTGCGGCGACAGCCACACCTCCACCCACGGCGCTTTTGGCGCGCTGGCGCACGGCATTGGCACCAGCGAGGTCGAGCACGTGATGGCCACGCAAACCCTGCTGGCCAAAAAGGCCAAGAACATGCTGATCCGCGCCAACGGCGTCTTGTCTAAAGGCTGCACCGCCAAAGACCTGGTGCTGGCCATCATCGGCAAGATCGGCACTGCGGGCGGCACGGGCTACACCATCGAATTTGCCGGCACTGCCATCCGCGCCCTGAGCATGGAAGGCCGCATGACGGTCTGCAATATGGCCATTGAAGGAGGCGCCCGCGCCGGCCTGGTCGCGGTCGATGAGAAAACCATCGCCTACGTCAAAGGCCGCCCGCTCTCGCCCACCGGCGTGGAATGGGACCAGGCTGCGGCCTACTGGAAGACCTTGCATTCTGACGCCGACGCGCACTTTGACGCCGTGGTCGATGTGGATGCCAGCCAAATCGCCCCCCACGTCACCTGGGGCACCTCGCCTGAGATGGTCTTGTCCATCGAAGACCGTGTGCCCGACCCCGACAAAGAAAAAGACAGTAACAAGCGCGGCGCCATTGAGCGCGCTCTGACCTACATGGGCCTAGCGCCCGGCAAGCCACTGAACGACATTTTTGTGGACAAGGTGTTTATCGGCTCCTGCACCAACAGCCGCATCGAAGACATGCGCGAAGCCGCCGCTTTGGTGCAAAAGCTGGGGCAAAAAGTAGCGAAAAACGTGCGCTTGGCCCTGGTGGTGCCTGGCTCCGGTCTGGTCAAGGAACAGGCCGAGCGTGAAGGCCTGGACAAGATTTTTGTCGCCGCCGGTTTTGAGTGGCGCGAACCCGGCTGCTCCATGTGTCTGGCCATGAACGCCGACCGCCTAGAGCCCGGTGAGCGATGCGCCTCCACCAGCAACCGCAACTTCGAAGGGCGCCAGGGCGCTGGTGGTCGCACCCATTTGGTGAGTCCCGCCATGGCCGCTGCGGCAGCCATCCATGGCCACTTTGTCGATGTGCGCAAGTTTGTCTGATTTACCCACTGCGAGAACATCCATGAACACACTACGTACGCTTCTGTGGGTCACGCTGACCTTGGCCAGTTGCGCGGGCCTGAGTGCTTGCAACACGGTCAAAGGGATGGGTCAGGACATTCAAAAAGCCGGATCGGTCATTGAAAACGCGGTAAAAAAGTAAATGCAAAAATTCAATCTGCACAAGGGGCTGGTTGCGCCCATGGACCGGGAAAACGTCGACACCGACGCCATCATTCCCAAGCAGTTCCTCAAATCCATCCGCAAAACCGGCTTTGGCCCCAACCTGTTTGACGAATGGCGCTACCTGGACGCGGGTGAGCCCGGCCAAGACCCCGCAACCCGCCGCCCGAATCCCGACTTCGTGCTGAACCAGCCGCGCTATGCGGGCGCGAGCATTTTGCTGGCGCGCAAAAACTTTGGTTGCGGCTCCTCGCGCGAACACGCACCCTGGGCGCTGGACCAATACGGCTTTCGCGCCATCATCGCGCCGAGCTTTGCCGACATCTTTTTCAATAACAGCTTCAAAAATGGCCTGCTGCCCATCGTGTTGCCCGAGGCCACGGTGGACCAGTTGTTCAACGAAGCGCTGGCCTTTGCGGGTTTCACGCTGACGGTGGACCTGGAGCGCCAGGTCATCGTGCGTCCCCAGGGCGAAGAAATCCCGTTTGAAGTGCAGGCCTTTCGCAAGTTTTGCCTGCAAAACGGCTTTGACGACATTGGCCTGACGCTGCGCCAGGCCGACAAGATCCGCGCCTTCGAGCTTGAGCGCCTGGCGCAAAAGCCCTGGCTGGCCCGCTCGATGGTGAGCTGATCATTTTTTTACGTTTAAGTTTCGCAAGGACACCATGAAAATTGCAGTTTTGCCGGGTGACGGCATCGGTACCGAAATCGTGGCCGAGGCCGTGAAGGTCTTGAAGGTCCTGGACCTCGACATGACCCTGGAAACCGCCCTGGTGGGTGGCGCCGCCTACGAGGCCCACGGCCACCCGCTGCCCGACTCCACCCTCAAGCTGGCCATGGACTCCGACGCCGTGCTGTTCGGCGCGGTGGGCGACTGGAAATACGACAAGCTCGACCGCCCGCTGCGGCCCGAGCAAGCCATTTTGGGCCTGCGCAAGAACATGGGCCTGTTTGCCAACTTCCGCCCGGCCATTTGCTACAAGCAGCTCACCGATGCGTCCAGCCTCAAACCCGAACTGGTGTCGGGCCTGGACATCCTGATCATCCGCGAGCTGACCGGTGACATCTACTTCGGCCAGCCGCGCGGCCGGCGCATTGCCACCGACGGGCATTTCCCCGGCAGCGAAGAAGCCTTTGACACCATGCGCTACTCGCGCCCCGAGATTGAGCGCATTGCGCATGTCGCCTTCCAAGCCGCACAAAAGCGCGGGAAGCGCGTCACCAGCGTGGACAAAGCCAATGTGCTGGAAACCTTCCAGCTCTGGAAAGACGTGGTCACCGAGATTGGCTTGCAATACCCCGACGTCGCGCTAGACCACATGTACGTGGACAACGCCGCCATGCAGCTCGTCAAAGCCCCCAAGAAGTTTGACGTGGTGGTCACCGGGAATATGTTTGGCGACATCCTGTCTGACGCCGCCGCCATGCTCACCGGCAGTATCGGCATGCTGCCCTCGGCCAGCCTGAACGCCAAAAACCAGGGCCTGTACGAGCCCAGCCACGGCAGCGCACCCGACATTGCTGGCAAAGGCGTGGCCAACCCACTGGCCACCATCCTGAGCGCAGCCATGATGCTGCGCTTTAGCCTGAACCAGCCTGAGGCCGCAGCGCGGATCGAGACGGCTGTGGACGCGGTGCTTAGCCAAGGTCTGCGCACCCCCGACATCTACAGCGAGGGCACGACCAAAGTCGGCACGCGGGAGATGGGCGACGCGGTGGTGAAGGCGCTGGCCTAAGCCTGCGCCCCACAGTGCGTTAAGTTCAGCGGTAACCCGCGAACAAAATCGCCATGTTCACCCCCAGCGCGCCAACCCATACCAGACTGCGCAGGGTGGCCCGGTTGGCCACGTAAGCCGCAACATAGGCGATGCGCAGGCCGATATAGGCCAGTGCCAAGGCGTCCAACCGCGCCTGGTCGGCGCCAAGCTGGTGCGCAATCAGCACTGCAGCAATGAAAAACGGCAGTGCTTCAAAACTATTGGCTTGCGCCGCGTTGGCTCGGGCGCGCCAGTCGGACTGGGCGAGCAACCAGGCGCGGGGATTGGCGTTGTCGTAGCGGCCGCGGTCTCCCGGCTTGCCAAACAGATTGCTTTTGGCAATGCCAGCACAAACCACCGGCAACAAGGCCGCGACCAAAACACACCAGTAATCCAGAGAAAAAGTCATCGAGGGCATGGCAACAGGCTTTCAAAAATGGCAAAAAATATTCAGAAGCAGCGCCAATGCGCGCTACGTTCTGACGCCGCTAACTCCGTTAGCGCCGGTCTACCAGCGCGTGCGCAATCGTACCCAAATCGACATATTCCAGCTCACTACCCACCGGTACGCCACGCGCCAGCCGGGTGGGTTGCAGGCCTTTGGCCTTGAGGCCTTCGGCAATCACGTGGGCGGTGGCCTCGCCTTCGGCGGTGAAGTTGGTCGCCAAAATTACCTCTCGCACGATGCCGTCACAAGCGCGTTCAAACAGCTTTTTCAGACCCAGGTCGTGCGGCCCAATGCCGTCGAGCGGGCTGAGTTTGCCCATGAGCACAAAGTACAGGCCCCGGTAAGCGCCCGTGCGCTCCAGCGCGGCCTGGTCGGCCGGTGTTTCCACCACGCAGAGCTGGCTGTGGTCACGCCGGGTGTCCAGACAAGTGGCGCAAACGCGGTCCTGGGTGAAGGTGTGGCAGCGCTCGCAGTGGTGCACGTGTTCGGTGGCGTCCATCAAGGCGCGCGCCAAAGTCTGCGCGCCCGCGCGGTCGCGCTGCAACAAATGAAAGGCCATGCGCTGCGCCGACTTGACGCCCACGCCTGGCAGGTGCCGCAGGGCCTGGATCAGGGTATCGAGCGAATGCGCGTCAGACATGGGAGGTGCCGTACAAAGGGAGTCGCGCCACCTTAGAAAGGCAGCTTCATGCCGCCGGGCAGGCCCGGCATGCCCGCCGTGATCTTGCCCAGTTTTTGCGAAGAGGTTTCTTCGGCCACGCGCAGCGCGGCGTTAAAGGCCGCAGCCACCAGGTCTTCGAGCATGTCCTTGTCGTCGACCAGCAAGCTCGGATCGATGGTGACGCGGCGTACCTCGTGCTTGCAGGTCATGGTGACTTTGACCAGGCCCGAGCCCGACTCGCCACTGACCTCAATATTGCCCAGTTCGTCCTGGGCTTTTTTCATGTTGTCTTGCATGGCCTGGGCTTGCTTCATCAGGCCGGCGAGTTGTCCTTTGTTGAACATGGAAGGTTTCCTTTGGGTTGAATGGGGGAGAGGTGGATTCAAAAATTAAAGCGGACGAATAGAACCCGGCACCACACGGGCACCAAAGTCCTTCATCAGCGCCTGCACCATTGGTGTGGCGTAAATCAGTTGCTCAGCCGTCACTTGCCGCTCGGCGCTGGCCTGGGCGTTGCGTCGGCCCGGGCTGTCGGTGACGCGTCCCACTTCGACCGCCAACACTACGTCAAAGCCGGCGTCTTTGAGCGCTTGCGTCAGGCGATCGCGGCTGCCGGGCTGGTTGAGCGACTCGCGCTCTACGCGCAGCAGCCACTGGCCAAGATCGCGCGCGACCAGTTGCGACTGCAGCGCCAGCTCACGCACCATGGCGCCAATGGCTTGGGCGTCCACCAAAGCTTGCACCGTGGCATGCCAAAAGTCGCCCTCTTCGGTAGGCAGCAAGACCACAGCGGCCTGCGCAGCCGCGCTGGCGTCGGCCCGGCTCTCAGCTTGCTGGCGCACCGGCACGCCGACCACGCGGTGGTCTACCGCAGCAGCGAGAGGTGCTGGCGCACGGGGCACGGGCTCGTTCGAGGCCTCGTCAAGATCGTAGTCGTCCTCGGACGCACCATCAGGCGCATCGTCCCAAGGCTGGGTGGCGCGTACTGGCAAGATCTGGCCAGGAGGCAGCGCGCCGCTTTGCGAGTAAATCGCGGCGGAGGGAGAAGGTGGGGCTGCGGCTGGGACGCTGGCAATGCCGCTTGCGCTTGCGCCAGCCTTGCCCGTACCGCCGACATGGGGCAAGGTGAGCATGAGCGCCACAGCCTGACCAGCCGATACCGCAGGCGCAAGCATCTGGCGATTGGCGTCTGCGTCGGCAAGTGCCGTCGGCAAAGGGGCTGCAGTTGCCTGAATCGGGGGCGCAGGATGGTCTTCCCACGGCTGCACGGCCCGCTGCGCAGCGGGCACAGCCACAGCGGTGGCGTTGGGGGCAAGAGGCGCTGCGGCAGCTTGCGCGCCCGCTGCACTTGGCAACGCAGCCAAAGCAGCCTGGGGTGCCATCGCGGATCGCGCCGGAGTACTCAACTGCGCGGTCGGGCCATCATTCAGAGTTTTTTTTTCAGCCAAGGGCGCCGCACCCATTTGTGTGGTGCCAGACCCGGCTGGTTTAAACGCCAGCAGGCGCAGCAACACCATGGTGAGCGCCGCGTATTCGTCGGGCGCCAGGCCCAAGTCGCCCCGGCCATGCAGGCAAATGCTGTAGAGCAACTGCGTCTCGTCATCGGGCAAGAGTGTTGCCAGGCGCGCCGTGTCGGCGGCTTCGGCGTCACTGTCGTCGTCACCATCGGCAGCGGCTAAGCCCATGGTTTGCAAAACGGCCATGCGCTGCAATACGGTGGACATTTCTTCCAGGGTGGACGCGGCGTTCAGGCCGTTGAGCCGCAAGGTGTCCACGGTTTGCACCACCGTGCGCCCGTCGCCCAAGGCAAGCGCTTCAATCAGGCGAAAAACATAGCTGCGGTCCACGCTGCCGAGCATGGTGCGCACCGTGGCTTCTGTCAGGGCGCCTGCGCCAAAGGCTATGGCCTGGTCGGTCAAACTCAGCGCATCACGCATGGAGCCGCGCGCCGCGCGCGCCAGCAGGCGCAGCGACTGGGGCTCAGCGTCCACCGACTCCTGGCCCAGCACCTGCACCAGGTGCTCGCGAACCGTCTCGGGCGCCATGGGCCGCAGGTTGAACTGCAGGCAGCGCGACAACACCGTCACCGGCACTTTTTGCGGATCGGTGGTGGCGAGCACAAATTTGAGGTAGTCCGGCGGCTCTTCCAGCGTCTTCAACATGGCGTTGAACGCCGTGTTGGTCAGCATGTGCACCTCATCGATCATGAAGACCTTGAAGCGCCCCTGCACCGGTTTGTATACCGCCTGCTCCAGCAGCGCTTGCACCTCATCCACGCCCCGGTTGGAGGCGGCGTCGAGCTCGGTGTAATCCACAAAGCGGCCTGAATCGATGTCGGTACACGCCTGGCAGACGCCGCAGGGCGTGGCGGTGATGCCGCCCTGCCCGTCTGCGCCCTGGCAGTTGAGCGATTTGGCCAAAATCCGCGAGACCGTGGTTTTGCCCACGCCCCGCGTGCCGGTAAACAGATAGGCGTGGTGCAGGCGCTGGGTGGTCAGGGCGTTGCTGAGCGCGTGCACCACGTGGTCCTGCCCCACCATTTCAGCGAAATTGCGTGGGCGGTACTTGCGGGCGAGCACGAGGTAAGACATCACCTGATTCTACGGGTGCGCGCGAACAGGCCTGGCATTACAATTCGCCTTGACGGGCCTCCTCGCATGGTGAAGCGGCCAACCGGGTCAGATGGGGAACCAAGCAGCCCTAACTGTAGAGCCAGTGCCGGGGTAAGGCTCGTCAACCCCTCATTTTTTGTTCAAGTAGTCCAGCACCCCTAGCGCCGCCCGGCGCCCGGTGGCCAGCGACGCACTGAGCAGGTAGCCGCCGGTCGGCGCCTCCCAATCGAGCATTTCACCGGCGCAAAACATGCCCGGCAGCTGCTGCACCATCAAGCCAGCGCTCAATGCCTCAAAGCGCACGCCGCCTGCGCTGCTGATCGCCTCGTCGATGGGGCGCGCCGCCTGCAGGGAAATCGGCACCGCCTTGATACCCGCAGCCAACGCCACCGCGTCGTCAAAACTGGCTTTGGGCAAACACTCACGCAGAACAGCCGCCTTGATGCCGTCCAAATGCAAGCGGCTTTTCAAGTGACTGGAAAGTGAACGCGAGCCGCGCGGGTGGCGCACTTCGGCCAATACGCGCTCGTGGGTCATGTCGGGCAGCAAATCCAGCAAAAAGTCAGCCCGCCCCGCCCGCAGCAGCGCGTCCCGCAACGCCTGCGAGGCGGCGTAAATCAGGCTGCCCTCCACACCCGTGGCGGTGGCCACAAATTCGCCTTTGCGCTGAAATAACGGTGCCGAATCAGCGTGATCACCCGGCACGGTGATGGCCACCGTTTTAAAGGGCAGACCGGCAAATTTCTCGGCAAAAAACGGGCTCCAGCCGCCAGCCACGTCAAAACCGCAATTGGCGGGTAACAAGGGCGACACATCCACGCCGCGCGACTGCAGCAGCGTCACCCAGGCGCCGTCTGACCCCAAACGCGCCCAACTGCCGCCGCCCAGCGCCAGCACGACCGCCTTGGCTTGCACGCAGACCTCGCCCGCCGGCGCCGCAAAGGTCAGATCGCCTTGCCCGTTCCAACCGGTCCAGCGGTGGCGCATGTAAAACTGCACCGGCGCGCCTTGCGCCGGGTGGCGCAGGCTTGCCAGCCAGGCGCGCAACAGGGGCGCAGCCTTCAGGTCCTTGGGGAAAACCCGACCCGACGAACCAACAAAAGTCTCCACGCCCAGGCTTTGGGCCCAGGCGCGCACGGCGTAGGCGTCAAAGTCGTGCAGCAGAGGCTCCAATTGGAGGCGGCGCGCGCCAAAGCGGCTGGCAAAGGCGTCTGGCGCCTCCGAATGCGTCAGGTTCAGGCCGCCCTTGCCCGCGAGCAAGAACTTGCGGCCCACCGTGGGCATGGCGTCAAACAGATGCACAGCGTGGCCCGCCTGGCTGAGCTGCTGCGCAGCCATCAAACCGGCGGGGCCGCCGCCCACCACAACCACCGGGAGTTCAACTTGCATGGTGCGCCCGTTCATTGCTTGGAAGTGCGCCAGCGCAGCGCGCGCTGGCAATTTTTTCTATACCGTTCATAGTGAGGCTTGGGGCCAGTCCTTGTTTGCTTTCTGTCACAATCGATTTCAATCCTGTAGCACCCACCACCCCCGAAGGAATATTTTTATGGCCAGCGATCTCGTCAAACACGTCACCGATGCAACCTTTGAAGCCGATGTACTTCAATCGGTGCAGCCCATTTTGGTGGACTACTGGGCCGAATGGTGCGGCCCTTGCAAGATGATTGCCCCCATTCTGGACGAAGTGTCGGTGGCTTACGAAGGCAAACTGCAAATCGCCAAGATGAATGTGGACGAGAACCGCGAGATTCCTGCCAAGTTCGGCATTCGCGGCATTCCCACGCTGATGTTGTTCAAGGACGGCAAACTGGCGGCCACCAAAGTGGGCGCCCTGAGCAAGTCCCAGCTCATCGCCTTTATCGACGAACAGATGTAATTGGCGCCCCGGCGTCTTGCGGCGCGCGGGGTGTTTTGCTGACGCAGGTCAGACAAAACAACCGGGTGCGCCCGGTTTTATTTTGCCTGCGGATTTCCTGTCATAATTATCCCGTTCACACATCTTCTACAGATGGTCACCCCAAAACAGGTGACGAACGCGGACAAATAAGAGTCGCCTCTTGCATTGCCGCACTCCCCCGACTTTCCCCTGATTTTTTGCCACCCCCGAAATTTCGGTCAACCTCCCCCACGGGAACCATTCCATGCACTTAAACGAACTCAAGGCACTGCATGTGTCAGAAGTCCTGAAACAAGCCGAAGAGCTTGAAATTGAAAACACGGGCCGCATGCGCAAGCAGGAGTTGATGTTCGCCATCATCAAAAAGCGCGCCCGAACCGGCGAGCAGATCATTGCCGATGGCGTGCTGGAAATTTTGCCCGACGGGTTTGGCTTTTTGCGCAGCCCCGATACCAGCTACACCGCCAGCACCGACGACATCTACATCAGCCCCAGCCAGGTGCGCCGCTTTAACCTGCACACCGGCGACATGATTGAAGGCGAAGTGCGCACGCCCAAAGACGGCGAGCGCTACTTTGCCCTGAACAAGCTCGACAAGGTCAACGGCGACTCGCCCGAGAGCAATAAACACAAGGTGATGTTCGAGAACTTGACGCCGCTGTTCCCCAAGGTGCAAATGCGCCTGGAACAGGACAACAAGAGCGACGAAAACATCACGGGCCGCATCATCGACATCATCGCTCCCATCGGCAAAGGCCAGCGCGCCTTGCTGGTGGCGCCGCCCAAAAGCGGCAAAACGGTGATGATGCAGCACATCGCCCACGCGATTTCTGCCAATTACCCCGACAGCCACATGATGGTTTTGCTGGTGGACGAGCGCCCTGAAGAAGTGACCGAGATGCAGCGCACCGTCAAGGGCGAAGTGATTGCGTCTACCTTTGACGAACCGGCTTCGCGCCACGTGCACGTGGCCGAAATGGTGATTGAGCGCGCCAAACGCCTGGTCGAACTGAAAAAAGACGTGGTGATTTTGCTGGACTCCATCACCCGCCTGGCGCGCGCCTACAACAACGTGGTGCCCTCCTCCGGCAAGGTGTTGACCGGCGGCGTGGACTCCAACGCATTGCAGCGGCCCAAGCGTTTCTTGGGCGCGGCGCGCAATGTCGAAGAAGGCGGCTCGTTGACCATCATCGCCACCGCCCTGATCGATACCGGCAGCCGCATGGACGAGGTGATTTTTGAAGAGTTCAAGGGTACCGGCAACTCCGAAATCCACCTGGACCGCCGCTTGTACGAAAAGCGCGTGTTTCCGTCCATCCAGCTCAACCGCAGCGGCACGCGGCGTGAAGAGCTGCTGCTGGCACCCGATATTTTGCAAAAAACCCGCATCCTGCGCCAGTTTCTGTACAACATGGACGAAATCGAAGCCATGGAAATGGTGCTCAAGCAAATGCGCGCCACCAAAACGAACAGCGAGTTTTTTGACATGATGCGCCGCGGCGGCTAAGCGCCTGCGGCTGGTTTATACTCTGAGGCTTTACGCGATAAGTACACCGGGTTTTGGATTGGGCAATGGTTTGCCCGAGGGCCTGATGCGGCTGCCGCAACTGATGGATAAAAATATGAAAGCTGGAATTCACCCCAACTACCGCGAAGTGTGCTTCATGGACCTGTCAAACAACTTCAAGTTTGTCACCCGTTCGTGCGCCAACACCAAGGAAATGATCAAGATGGAAGACGGTCGCGAACTGCCGCTGTACAAGCTTGATACTTCCAGCGAATCTCACCCTTTCTACACCGGCACGCAAAAGTCGGTGGACAACATGGGCGGACGCGTGGAAAAATTCCGCAACCGTTTCGGCAAGACCAGCCTCACCGCCGCCAAGTGAGATCACACCGGGCTCGCGTCCGGTTGATTCCCCAAAAAGCAGCCCGGTTTTCCTGGCTGCTTTTTTTATTTGAGACCTTCAAATAGTGCAAACCACCACCCCCGCCGTTGTAGCCCAGGCCGCAGTCAAACGTTTGCCGCGCGCAGCGCTGCTAGGCCTGTGCGTTGTATATGTGCTGGCCGGCTTTATCGGGCGCGGCGGCTGGAAAAGCGCCGACATGGCGGCCCTGGGCTTTATGGCGGAGCTGGCTACGGGCCGCTCCAACTGGTGGCACCCCACGCTGCTGGGTATTGCCTCTGAATACGACGCGCTGCTGCCCTATTGGCTGGGTGCCTGGATGCTGCAGCTCGCCCCCAACGCCGATGTGGCGCTGTGGCTGATCCGCCTGCCGTTTGCCCTGCTGCTGGCGCTGGCCATGGCGGCCACCTGGTACGGCACTTATTACCTGGCGAAAAGCCCGCAGGCCCAACCCGTGGCCTTTGCCTTTGGCGGCCAGGCCCAGCCCAACGACTATGCGCGCACCGTGGCAGATGGCGGCTTACTGGCCTTTGTCGCCTGTCTGGGACTGGCGCAACTTGGACACGAGACAACGCCGGCGCTGGCCCAACTCGGCTTCATGGGCCTGTATTTTTATGGTGTGAGCGCGCTGCCCTACCGCCCGCGCCTGGCCGGCCCCGCGTCCGTGCTGGGATTGGCGGGCCTGGCGCTCTGCGGTGCGCCCATGCTGGCGTTCTTCTTTGGTCTGGGCTGCGCCGTAATAACGGCGATGGGGGGTGGCACCCAGCGCGACGCTGCTGCCGTGCTGCGCGACCGCCGAGGCGGCCTGACGCTGTTGCTAGCCTGCCTATACAGCGCGGCGCTGGCCACCGTGTTGCAGCTTTGGCAATGGAAAATCATTTCGCCGCAGGCGCTGTGGATTGACTGGAACGGCTACGCGCAATTGCTGGTCTGGTTTACCTGGCCGGCGTGGCCGCTGGCAGGCTGGGCGGTCGTGCGCTGGCGCAAGCACATCGGCAGCCGCCACATTGCGCTGCCGCTGTGGCTGCTTTGCGTCACGCTGCTTGCCACGCTATTTACCGGCTCCTCGGACCGCACCTTGTTGCTGGCACTGCCCGCGATTGCCAGCTTGGCGGCTTTTGCGCTGCCCACGCTGCAGCGGCAAATGGCCTCGCTGGTGGACTGGTTTACTTTGCTCTTCTTTTCGGGCTGCGGATTCACCATCTGGGTGGTGTGGCTGGCCATGCAAACTGGTTTTCCCAGCCAGCCTGCAGCCAATGTGGCACGGCTGGCGCCGGGTTTTGTGCCGGAGTTTTCAGGGCTCGCGCTGCTGCTGGCGCTGGCAGCCACGGGCTTTTGGGCCGCGCTGGTGCGCTGGCGCACCAGCCGCCAGCGGGCGGCGCTATGGAAAAGTTTGGCCCTACCCGCCGGAGGTGCCGTCTGGTGCTGGCTGCTGCTGATGACGCTGTGGCTGCCTTTGCTGGACTACACCCAGGGCTACACGCGCTTTGTAGAAGGCCTGAGCGCGAAAATTGACAAGCCGGGCTGCGTTGAAGTGCAAGGTTTGGGCACCAGCCAGATTGCGGCCTTGCAGTGGTACGGCCATCTGCCTTTGGTCGGCAGCGGCTCGCTGGTGCGCTGCGCTTGGCTGCTTGCGGGCCCTACCGCCAGCGGCGAGGTGCCCCCCACCGTGGACCGCGCTGTCTGGAATGCCAAGGCATTGGTCCAGCACCCCGCCGATGGAAGCGACGCCGTCTGGCTTATGCAACGTCGCTAAGGCTTTCGCTGCCCGCTACGGCAGGCAGCCGAACCCGTGAGGCAGGAAAGCGCACGGTAAACGTGGAACCCTGCCCTGGCGTGCTGGCAATCGATAACTCCGCGCCGTGGCGCTGCGACACGTGTTTGACGATGGCCAAGCCCAGACCGGTGCCGCCAGTCTCGCGCGAACGGCTGCGGTCTACGCGGTAAAAGCGCTCGGTCAGGCGGGGAATGTGCTCTGCGGCAATGCCAACGCCTTCATCACGTACCGCGAATTCAGCGCCACCGTCGGCTTGCGCCTGCCAGCGCACAAAAATGTTCTTGCCCTCAGGCGTGTAGCGCACCGCGTTGCCAATCAGGTTGAGCAAGGCGCTGTGCAATTCAGTGGCGGACCCAGCCACGGCGATGTCGGGCGCGATTTCAAAATGCAGGCGCTGCGGATTGCCCCAGAGCACGCGCGAGAGTTCGGTTGCCTCTTGGTGGCATTGCTCAAAAATCGACGCCATGGGCACCCATTCCTGTGCCGACGGCAGTGGGCTGCCCTCCAAGCGAGAGAGCGTCAGCAAATCGCTCACCAGCGACTGCATGCGCTCGGCCTGCTGCGCCATCAAATGCAGATAGCGCACGCGCTCTTGCTCGGTCAGGTTCAGGCTTTGCAAGGTCTCGACAAAGCCCGAGAGCACCGTCAAAGGCGTGCGGATTTCGTGCGATACGTTGGCCACAAAGTCGCGGCGCATGGCCTCGGCCTGCTCCACGGCAGTAACGTCGCGCGAAAGCAGCAGACGCCGGCCATCGCCATACGGGTGCATATGCACCGACAGGCGCACGGGCTTGGCTGAGGTGCTGGCGCGCCCGGGCATGAGCACGTCGCTCTGAAAGTCCCCGGTGGCCAGGTAAGCGGCAAAGCCGGGGTCGCGCACCAGATTGCCAAAGTGCTGGAATAGATCCCGTGTTCCCTCCAGGCCGAAATGCGATTGGGCGGACTGGTTGAACCACTCGATGCGCAAATCGTCATCCAGCAGCACCACGCCGTTAGGCGAGGCCTGCATGGCCGCCAAAAAGTCCTGGAAGCGGCCGTCACGCTGCTGAACCGCCCGCTCGCGCGAGCGGGCCAGGCGCCGCACACGGTCGGATATTTCGCCCCACAGGCCAAAACCCACCTGGGTTTGCAGCGTGTCGCCGCTGCTGAGCCAGCGCAAGACCCGCATGCCCAGTGCTACGTCCAGCACCAGCCAGAAGTAGCTCGACACCAGCGCGCAAAGCAACATGGGTGGGAGCATCGGAGCCGTCAGGGGCATAAAACTGCGGCCAAACCACCAGCCAAAGACCGCCCCAACGATTTGAAAAAGGGCGAACGAGAACAGCCGCCCTAGCATGCGCGAAGTCAAGGCTTATCCCGCCATCGCTTTGGCAGCAAGCGCAACCGGCACCACGGGCTTGGCCGTCAGACGGTAGCCCGCGCCACGCACGGTTTCCACCATGGCTCCGGCAGCACCCAAGGCCTCGCGCAGGCGCTTGACGTGCACGTCCACGGTGCGCTCTTCGATGTAGACGTGGTCGCCCCAGACCTTGTCGAGCAACTGGCCACGGCTGTGGACCCGCTCCGCGTGGCCCATCAGGTAATGCAGCAATTTGAACTCGGTGGGGCCCAGCTTGAGCGCCTGGTCGGCAAAGGAAACCCGGTGTGTGGCCGAGTCCAGGCTCAGGCCGGCAATGACAATGGCTTCGCCACTGGGCTCCGGGCTGTGGCGACGCAGCACGGCGCGCACGCGCGCGAGCAGCTCTTTGGTGGAAAAGGGCTTGGAGATGTAGTCGTCCGCCCCAGCGTCCAGGCCGGCTACGCGGTCCGCCTCGTCGCCCCGGGCGGTAAGCATGATCAAGGGCACGGCCTTGGTTCGCTCGTTGGCGCGCCAGCGCTTGGCCAGGGACAGGCCGCTTTCGCCCGGGAGCATCCAGTCCAGCAGAATCAGATCGGGCAAGGCTGCGTCAATTTCGCGCTGGGCGCTGACGCTGTCCATGGCCCAGGTCGGGCGAAAGCCGTTGTGACGCAGGTTGACCGCGATCAGCTCGGCGATCGCTGGCTCATCTTCGACCACCAGGACGGCGGGCATATTTCTCATTTGATGACGGACTCGATCCGGTCGATGGAGCTGTGGCGCACGTCTTCGCCCTTGACCACGTAGATGATGAATTCGGCAATGTTTTTGGCGTGGTCGCCGATGCGCTCAATGGCCTTGGCCAAAAACAGCAAGTCCAGGCTGGGGGAAATGGTGCGCGGGTCTTCCATCATGTAGGTGATGAGCTTGCGAACAAAGCCGTCAAATTCCTTGTCAATCAGGTCGTCTTCTTTGAGGATGCTCAGCGCCGCGTTCACGTCCAGGCGGGCAAAGGCGTCGAGCGCCTTGTTCAGCAGGCCAGAGGCCAAATCGGCAGCGTAGCGCAGCTCCAGCGAAGGCAAGGACCGTGGCGCGCCGCTTTCGATGATGGAGCGCACCATGCGTGCGATTTTTTCGGCCTCGTCGCCCACGCGCTCCAGGTTGGCTGTGGTTTTGGAGATGGCAATCAGCAAACGCAAATCGCGCGCGGTGGGCTGGCGCCGGGCGATGATGGAGGAAAGGTCGCGGTCGATTTCGATTTCCATGGCGTTGACGCGCGTCTCGTTGGCCGTCACGTCGTGCGCGGCATCGAGGTTGAAATGCTGCAAGGCATAAATGGCCTGGCGAATCTGGGACTCAACCAAACCACCGAGCTCCATGACCTGGGAAGAAACCGAGGTCAACTCACTGTCGAATTGGGTGGATAGATGTTTATCGGGCATGGCGAACTCCTCAAAGGTGGGGGCGAGACGGGGCGGTCAATACAAAGTCGATAGCGGGCAAAAAGCGGCGATCAGCCAAAGCGCCCGGTGATGTAGTCTTCGGTTTCCTTGCGCGTGGGCTTGAAGAACATTTGTTCGGTGGCACCAAATTCGATCAGGTCGCCCAAGTACATATAGGCGGTGTAGTCGCTACAACGCGCGGCTTGCTGCATGTTGTGGGTGACGATCACCACCGTGTAGTCGGTCTTGAGCTCGACGATCAGCTCCTCGACCTTGGCCGTTGAAATCGGGTCCAGGGCCGAACAGGGTTCATCCAGCAGCAAAACTTCAGGCTTGATGGCAATGCCGCGCGCAATGCACAGGCGCTGCTGCTGACCGCCCGACAGGCTGGAGCCGCTTTGGTTGAGCTTGTCCTTGACCTCGCCCCACAGCGCCGACTTGCGCAGCGCCCATTCGACACGCTCTTCCATGTCGGTGGCGCTCAGGTTCTCGAACAGTTTGACGCCAAACGCGATGTTGTCGTAAATCGACATGGGAAAGGGCGTGGGCTTTTGAAACACCATGCCAACCTTGGCGCGCAGCAAAGCCACGTCTTCCTTGCTGGTGAGCAGGTTTTCGCCGTCCAGAATAATCTGGCCTTCGGCGCGCTGCTCGGGGTAGAGCTCAAACATGCGGTTGAAAACCCGCAACAAGGTCGATTTACCGCAGCCCGACGGGCCGATGAAGGCGGTCACTTTGCCTTCAGGAATATTCAGGTTAATGCCCTTGAGGGCGTGGAACTTGCCGTAGTAAAAGTTCAGGTCCTTGACGGCAATCTTGGTGCTGGCGGGGCCGGTATCAGTTTTGAGCATGGGAATACTTGGTGAAGTGATGTGGGGCGGAGCGAAGGAAGCTTTAGGCTTTGCTGCGGGTCAGCACGCGCGCTGCGATATTGAGCGTGAGCACTGCGAGGGTGATCAGGAACACACCGGCCCAGGCCAGTTTTTGCCAGTTCTCGTACGGACTCATGGCAAATTTGAAAATCGTCACCGGCAGGCTCGCCATGGGCTGACCCAGGCTCGAAGTCCAGAACTGGTTGCTTAGCGCAGTAAACAGCAGCGGCGCCGTCTCACCGGCAATGCGCGCCACGGCCAGCAGGACGCCGGTAATGACACCTGCACGCGCCGCTTTGAGCGTGATGCTGATGATGACTTTCCACTTGGGAGCGCCCAGGGCGTAGGCTGCTTCGCGCAAGCCAGCGGGCACCAGTTGCAGCATGTTTTCAGTGGTGCGGATAACGACCGGAATCACGATCAACGCCAGCGCCAGCACGCCGGCTGCGGCAGAAAAGGTGTGAAAGGGGCTGACGGCAATCGCATACACAAACAGCCCAATCACGATGGACGGGGCGGACAGCAAAATATCGTTGACAAAGCGTGTGACGCTGGCCAACCAGCCGCTCTTGTCAAACTCGGCAAGGTAAATGCCAGCCATGACGCCAATAGGCGTGCCCACCAAAGTGGCCAAGCCAACCATCAGAAAGGAGCCAAAAATGGCATTGGCCAAACCACCTTCTTCGTTGGGCGGCGGCGTCATTTGCGTCAGGGTGGCAAAGCTCAAGCCTCCCAGACCCAGACGCACGGTCTCGATCAGGATCCAGAACAGCCAAAACAGGCCAAAGGCCATAGCCGACAGTGCCAAAAAGGTGGCCAGCTTGTTAACCCGGTTGCGCGCTGCAAACTTGGCGGCGCGCGAATGTTGCTGAGCCTCGGACATCATGTTTTGGCTCCTTCGGCCTTGCGCAGTTGCGAGAGCAATAGTTTGGACAGCGTCAGGATGACAAAGGTGATGAAGAACAGCACCAAGCCCAGGTACATCAGCGCGGCCTGGTGCAAGCCTTCGCCCGCTTCGGCAAACTCGTTGGCCAGGGCAGACGTAATGCTGTTGGCCGCCTGAAACAGGCTTAAGGAATCGAGCTGGTTGAAGTTGCCAATCACAAAGGTCACCGCCATGGTCTCACCAATAGCGCGACCCAGACCCAGCATGATGCCGCCGATGACACCGGTCTTGGTGTACGGCAGCACGACTTTGGAAACCACCTCCCAGGTGGTGGCACCCAGCCCGTAGGCCGATTCCTTGAGCAGAGGCGGCGTCACCTCAAACACGTCACGCATCACTGCCGCAATGAATGGAATGATCATGATGGCCAGAATAATGCCGGCCGACAAAAGACCAATGCCCACTGGCGGGCCCGACACCAGCGCGCCCAGATAGGGAACACCGGCAAATGCCGTTTGCAAAGGCGTTTGAACATATTTGGCCAGTACCGGGCCAAACACCAGCAAACCCCACATGCCATACACAATGGACGGAACCGCTGCCAGCAGCTCAATGGCGGTACCCAGTGGGCGCTTGAGCCAGGCGGGTGACAGTTCGGTCAGAAACAGGGCGATGCCAAAGCTCACCGGTACCGCAATCAGCAAGGCGATCACAGACGTGGCCACCGTGCCGTAAATCATGACAAAGCCACCGAACTCTTCTTGAACCGGATCCCAGACCGTGCTGGTCAAAAAGGAGAAGCCGTACTTGTGAATGGCCGGCCAGGCGCTGATGGTCAGCGAGGTGAGGATGGCAATCAACAAGGCTAGCGTCAAAAGCGCGCAGCCTTTGGCAACCCAACCGAAGATTTTGTCGGCCACAGGTCCGCTGCGGGCACGTTTGATGGAAGGCGTTGAAGTCATGAAACGCTCAAGGTTATGTTGGCAAAGGCAAGCCCATCGGGCGAAACGCGCAATGGGCCTGACTTTGCAATGGAGCTCTTACTTGAAGGAAACCGCTTTGCCAGCCGGGTCCTTGATTTCACCCCAGGATTTCTGGATGGCGGAGACAACGGCGGGAGGCATAGGCACGTAGTCCAGATCAGCAGCAGCTTTTTCGCCATTGGCGTAAGCCCAGTTGAAGAACTTCAGTGCTTCAGTGGCGTTGGCGGGCTTGTCCTGCTTGGTGTGCATCAGGATAAAGGTCGCGCCGCTGATGGGCCAAGCTTCTTTGCCTGCTTGGTTGGTCAGGATTTGGTAGAAAGACTTGGACCATTCTGCGCCGGCAGCGGCGGCCTTGAAGGTGTCGTCCTCGGGCTTCACAAAGTGGCCGGCGGCGTTTTGCATCACGGCGTAGTTCAGCTTGTTTTGCTTGACGTAGGAATACTCTACGTAGCCCAGCGAATTGGGCAAGCGACCGACAAATGCGGCCACGCCTTCGTTGCCCTTGCCACCGGCGCCCACGGGCCAGTTCACTGCGGTGCCCTCACCCACTTTGGACTTCCACTCGGCGTTAACCTTGCTGAGGTAATTAGTGAAGATAAAGGTGGTGCCAGAACCGTCCGCGCGACGCACTTGGGCGATGGCGGCGTCCGGCAGGGGGAGCGTGGGGTTCAGCGCTTTGATTGCGGGGTCGTTCCATTTGGCAATTTTGCCCAGGTAAATGTCACCCAGCACCTGGCCCGTCAGTTTGAGTTGGCCAGGGGAAATGCCTGCCACATTGAGCACGGGCACCACGCCGCCGATGACGGTGGGGAACTGCATCTGCCCCTTTGTTTTGAGCACTTCGTCAGTCAAGGGCATGTCGGATGCGCCGAAATCCACGGTTTTGGAGTCAATTTGCTTGATGCCGCCGCCCGAACCGATGGATTGATAGTTGACCTTCACACCGGTGAGCTTGTTGTACTCAGAAGCCCATTTGGCATACAAAGGCGCGGGGAACGTGGCGCCAGCGCCGGTGATTTCTTGCGCATGGACTGCGCCAAAGGACAAAACAGAAGCGACCGTGGCCACCAGGACCGGGTAATGGACTGCAAATTTCATGGGAAACCTTTTTGGCTGGGTTGGAAGAACCCTTGCAATGTAAGAACTATTTGTGACAAAAGTGTGACGAACAAAGTATTTCTTGCGAATCCTTGGGTTGTCGCCTGTAGCCCTAGGCTCTCGCCCTATTTGTCACATTTCTGACATTTTATGGTCTTATCTTTCAGCTTTTCTAACCGGAGACTTTGACCATGTTGACTTCCAAATCCTTTGCCCTGGCGCGCCGCGCCGCCCTCTGCGCTGCGCTGACTGTGCTGGTTTCCGCCTGCGCTGGGCCCCAAAAACCCGTCAGTGTGGCTGACACCATTGCAAAAACACCCTCGCTGAGCACGCTCAGCGGCCTGATCACCTCTGCTGGCCTGACCGCCGATTTGCAGTCTGCAGGGCCATTTACCGTGTTTGCGCCCAATAACGAAGCTTTCAAGGCCGTGAAGCCCGCCACCATGGAAGACCTGGCCAAGCACCCGGCAAAACTGAAAGACTTGCTGAGCTACCACGTCGTGCCATCGCTGACTTTGGCCAAAGACGTGAAAAACAGCTCGGTCAAGGCGCTCAATGGCGACCCGCTGGCGCTGTCCAAAGCCGGTGACTTCGTTACGGTGGAGAACGCCGCCGTGGTTCAGGCCGACCTGCTGGCCGCCAACGGCGTGATTCACATCGTGGACACGGTAATGACCCCGGTCAAAAAGTAAGCCGTCTGGGTGCTTAGCGCACCGTGAGCAGCCCAAATAACTTTCGAGGCGCAAAAAGCCCAGCTTTGGCTGGGCTTTTTGTTGTGCTGCAGCAATCAGGTGAACCATCGCAGGCTTAGTGCTATCCTTCGCCCGCAAAATTATCTAAATCGTTTTCCTCCATGACCTCTGAAGACCGCCTTGCCGCCATCGACCTTGGGTCCAACAGCTTTCGCCTGGAAATCGGCGTTCTGGACCACGGTGAATTCCAGCGCACCGAATACATCAAGGAAACCGTGCGCCAAGGCGCGGGACTGGATGCCGACCGCAACCTGACGGCTGCGGCCATGCAGAACGGCTGGGATTGTCTGGCGCGCTTTGGCGAACGCTTGGCGGGCTTCGCTCCCGAACAGGTCCGCGCGGTGGCCACCCAGACGCTGCGCGAGGCGCGCAACCGTGATGCGTTTCTGGAGCGAGCCAACGCGGTGCTTGGTTTTCCCATTGACGTGATTTCCGGACGCGAAGAAGCCCGGCTGATTTACCAAGGTGTGGCACACACGCTGGCACCGTCGGACGAGCGCCGGATGGTGATCGATATTGGCGGGCGTTCCACCGAGCTGATTCTGGGCCAGGGCTTCAAGCCCCGGGTGATGGAGTCGTTTCGGGTGGGCAGCATCGCCTGGTCAACCCGCTACTTTGCCGACGGACAATTCAGCCGCCGCGCCTTTGAAATTGCGGAAATCGCAGCCAAGGCGGTGCTCGACGAAGCGCTGGACGCCTACCACCCCAGCCACTGGGACGTGGCCTACGGTTCGGCCGGTACGGTAGGGGCGATCAGCGACGTGCTGGCTGCTGCGGGTTGGCCGCAGGGCCTGATTACCCAGGAAAATCTGGACTGGCTGCTGGAAAAGCTCATCAGCGCCCAAAGCGCAGACCGGGTCAAACTGCCGGGTATGCGGGAAGACCGCAAGGCCGTGATCGGCGGGGGCCTGAGCATCACCCGCGCCTTGTTTAGCCTGCTCGGAATCAAAGCGCTGCACCCCACCGACGGCGGCTTGCGCCACGGGCTGCTGTGTGAACTGCGTGGCAACACCGACACCTCCAGCGACTTGCGGCTCAAGACCGTGCTGCGCCTCGCCACCAAATTTGGCGTCGATCGTAACCATGGCGCACGGGTTGGGCAAGTGGCCGCGTCGCTGTTCGGGCAACTGGCAAGCGCCAGCAAAACGCTGCCCAATGACGAATCCGGACGCAGCGTTCGCAAAATCAAATGGGCGGCCGAATTGCACGAGATTGGCAGCCACATCTCACACAGCGACTACCACAAGCACGGCGCCTATATTTTGGACAACGCAGACGCCATGGGCTTTTCGCTGCCCGAGCTGCATCGCCTGAGCCTGCTGGTGCTGGGCCACCGGGGCAAATTGCGCAAGCTCGAAGCCGAACTGGCCAACGACGATTTACGTGCGCAACTGCTGGCGCTGCGCCTGGCCGTCATTTTGTGCCACGCGAGGCGCGACCCGGATTTGTCCGGCGTAGCCCTTGTCGCATTGGCTGGCGCCAAGCTGCAACTGCAATGCGCAGCACTCTGGGCACAAGAGTTTCCGCAGTCGGCCTATCTCTTGCGCGAAGAAGCGCTGGCCTGGCAAAAAACGCCTTGGCCGCTGGACTTCATCGAGGGCTAAATCGCAGCCTGAACAAGCAAAGGCCAGCGCCGATTTGCTTGCTTTCCCGCTCGGCAATCCAATGGTCAAACACAGCTTGTTTGCTGAATGCAAAAAACGATATAAACTGTATGTACCGTTTTTATCAATTTCGAATACAAGGACAAAGTAGCATGACCAAAGCCGCACCCACTTCTGCGCAATCTGCATCCACCGCAAAACCGGTGCCTGCAAAAACTTCGGCGCGCGCCACTGCCGTGAAACAACCCGTAGCCGCTACCGCACCAGCGCGCAAGCCCGTCGCCAAGCGACCCGCCGCGGCCAAGAAAGCAGCGCCTGCGCGCACCGCTGCCACAAAAACGCTTGCCAAGCCTACGGTTGCACCCATCGCCGCCAGTGCAAAGCCTGCTGCTGCACCATCCGTGAGCGCCGCCGTAGCCGCCAGCAAGCTCGCTAAGGACAAAAAGCCAAAAATGGTGCGGGACAGCGTCACCATCCCCAAAGCGGAATATGCAGTGCTTGACGCCATGAAGCAGCGCGCCGCACAGCTCAAAGTAACGGTCAAGAAGACGGAGCTCATCCGCGCTGGCATGAAACACCTGGCCACCCTGCCTGACGCCGTTTTCCTGGCCGCCATTGCCGCCGTTCCCAGTCTGAAAACCGGGCGCCCCAGCAAGGCCTAGTAGCTCAAAGCCTGGCCGATCAAAACCTGAGAGTGCCCAGCCAGGTTGCGCTAAACCAGGTCCGGCGAGAGAACCGCCACCACAGAAACATCGGTGCTGGCCTCGCGTTCGCGCAGACGCAGCCACCACAGGCCGCCTTTCTTGATGCTGCAGTCGGCGTCTGCCATTCGCAGCAATCGTGAAACCGTCTGGCCCAGCGTGGGCTGGTGGCCCACTACCAGCACGCACCCGCTGGCGCTGGGCCAGTGCACCAGCGACAGCAAGTCGTCCACACCTGCCAAGGGCGCCAAGGCGGCGTGGGTTTTGTATTTGCGGTCCAGCGCCTTGGCGGTCTGGTCGGCGCGCAATGCGGGACTGACCAAGACCCGGGTGCTGGCAGGCAACTGGCGATCCAGCCATGCGCCCACGCGCTGCGCCTGCTTTTCGCCCCGGGGCGTCAGCGTGCGCAGCATGTCGTCGCCCACGAGCTCAAGGTCAATGGCTTCGGCGTGGCGCCACAAGACCAAGTCCATGGTTCTATCCTTTGGCATTTGTGGCGTTCTCGGTGCCGTAGCGCGCCATCAATGCAGCCTGCGCGCCGTGTCCCGTGGACGCGCTATGGGACACGGCGTGGTAACGGCCATCGGGTGCCATGTCCCAGGCGTCCAGGCCGTCGTGCAAGTAGGCCAGCAGGCATTCGTCCACCAGGCGCTGGCGCTGCGCGGAGTCTGTTACTGGCCAGGCCACTTCGACGCGGCGCACCATGTTGCGGTTCATCCAGTCGGCGCTGGACAAGTACAGCGACTCCACCGCGCCCTGTCGAAAATAAAACACCCGTGAATGCTCCAAAAAGCGCCCTATCACTGAGCGAACCCGGATGTTGTCGCTCAGTCCCGGCACGCGCGCGGGCAACATGCAGGCGCCACGGATAAGAAGGTCAATCTCTACGCCCTGCTGCCCGGCTGCGAGCAAGGCCTCGATCAGATACACGTCAGTGAGCGCGTTCATTTTCAAGACGATGCGCGTGGACTGGCCTTTGGCCGCCGCCTTGCCCAGCTCAGTGATCTTGCGCAGCAGGTTTTTGTGCAGGTTAAACGGCGCCATCCAAATTTTTTGCAGTCGCGGCAAGCGGCTCTGGCTGGCCAGGTGTACAAACACATGTTCCATGTCGAGCGTGAGCGCGGCGTCGGCTGTGATGTGGCTGATGTCGGTGTACAGGCGCGCAGTGCGGGCGTTGTAGTTACCGGTAGACAGGTGGCCATAGCGTTTGAGCTTATTGCCCTCGCGCCGGGTTACGAGCAGCATCTTGGCGTGGGTTTTGAGGCCCACCACGCCGTAGACCACTTGCGCGCCAATGGACTCCAGCATCTCGGCCCAGTTGATATTGGCCTCTTCGTCGAAGCGCGCCTTGAGTTCGACGACCACGGTCACTTCTTTGCCACGGCGCACCGCTTCGCGCAGCAGATCCATCAATTCCGAATCGGCACCGGTGCGGTAAATCGTCTGCTTGATGGCCAGCACCTGCGGGTCGTGCACGGCCTCGCGCAACAGATCCAGCACGCCGTCAAAGCTTTCAAACGGCTGGTGAATCAGAATGTCGCCACGTTTGAGCTGTTCAAAAATAGACTGCCCAGCGGCAATCTGCTTTGGATAGCAACCCCGATACGGTGTGAAGCACAGATCGGGCCGGTCCACCAGGTCGATCATCTGGGTCAGTCGCACGAGATTGACCGGACCGGGCACCCGGTACAGGGATTTCTGCGGCAGCTCAAACTGTTCCAACAGCATGTTGGCCAGGAAATCCGAGCAGCCTGCAGCCACTTCGAGACGCACCGCCTGGCCATAGTGGCGATGCACCAAGCCCTGGCGCAGGGCCGTGCGCAAATTCTTGACATCCTCTTCGTCCACGGCCAGATCCGAGTGACGGGTCACACGAAACTGGGAGAACTGATCCACGGTACGGCCAGCAAACAGATCGGCCAGGTGGGCACGGATGACGCTCGACAGCGACACCAGCAACAGCTTGGAACCCGACTCGCGGGTCGGCATGCGGATCATGCGCGGCAGCACGCGCGGCACCTTGACAATGGCAATCTCGTTGGAGCGTCCGAACGCGTCCTTGCCGCCCAAACGCACAATGAAATTGAGCGATTTGTTGGCTACCTGCGGGAACGGATGCGAAGGGTCCAGCCCAACCGGTATCAACAGCGGCTTTACTTCGCGGTTGAAATACTGGCGCACCCAGGCACGCTGCGTGGCGTTGCGCTCGCCGTGCGAAATGATCTTGATGTGCTGCTTTTCAAAAGCAGGCAAGAGGTGCTCGTTGTACAGCGTGTACTGGCGCTCCACCAGCGTGTGCAATGCCGCAGCCAGCCTGTCAAACGTGTCTACGGTGTACAAGCCCTTGCGGTCACGCGCCTGGTTCGCGATCAGGTGTGGTTCGGCCCGCACCTCTACAAACTCGTCCAGGTTGGAAGACACAATGCACAGGTAGCGCAAGCGTTCCAGCAGGGGCACATCATCGCGCTCGGCCCAGTTCAGCACACGCGCGTTAAAGGCCAGAATGCTGTGGTCGCGGTCCAATAATTCCGGCAGCGCAGTGAAGGACGTGT
>CANBVJ010000006.1 GCA_947372865.1 Comamonadaceae bacterium | reverse complement strand
GAATGTCGTCCAGCCCATCGGTCACCTCTTTGCGGTAACGGGCGATAAAAGGCACGGTGGCGCCACCGTCCAACAAAGCCACAGCGGCCTCGACTTGCTTAGGGCGAACACGGATTTCTTGCGCGATCTGCGCGATGATTTTTTGCATGACAACCTAGCGTGAGCCAACGCGGGGCGGGGCTCGGGGGAACGGATACGGGGTGACGGAAATGGGGCTTGGGGCAACGGGAGTGAAGTTTAACTTTGGTGCGGAGGGTATTAGCTCCAGCTTAATCACCGCTTTTGTACCCGAAAAGCGCAGTACGCCGGTTATACATCCGTTCGACGTGAGCGCGGCTTCTGCGTCACAGCCACCGCACGTTGTTTTGCTATTAGCCCGCGCGCACCTTTGTCCGTGCCACTCCAAGTGCGTTGGAGTTCGTTTGACTTGCCATTCAAAACGAATACAAGTACGTAATGGTATACCCTGCAGGCTCGCTGTATGCCACGCTCGCCATCGTCAGTAAGTCTATCGAACCCGCCGGCAAGATTCGATAATTTTCGGTAACGATTGATTTAATATACCCTGAAATACCGAAACTGGTCGTGGTCAATTTCAGGATTGCAGAATTAGAAGTTTCCAACTCTAATGAGTACGTCAAATTAAGTGAACCTGTGCGCGTTGTTTTTTCACTGGCAGAAAAAGTATTTACTGTATAAATATTTCCAGAATCACCGACGTGCCCAATTTTAGGAATTGCACTTCGGGCTTGAACAGTAGCATAATCAGTACCCAAGTAATTATAATTTACATCAAAGTAAGCATTCCCGCCGCTACTCCAAGGCGTATCAACGCCTCCAACTGTACTTATCCCCGTAACAGTAATAGTTTTAGCTAGTGCAAAAACACCTTCAAAAGTTGATGGCGCTAATTCTCCGTAGCTTCGAAGTCCATTACCCGTTATTATTGTCGGCATTGATGCGCCAGATGTTTCCACTCCTGAAATTGTGAATGTTTTAGAACTAGGTTTTGTAACGAAGTTTATCAACGCAGTTTCTAGCTGATAGTCAACCACCGTTACCGAACTGCCCCCACCACCACAGGCAGCCAGCAACGCTGTGGCAAACGCAATAACGACTACTTTCCCCACATTCAATGGAGAAATTTGCACCTTCTTATTTATGCATTAAATTAAATGCTTATTACAAATTTTTATGAAATGAAAATATCTGCAAAACATTAACTATACTCCTATATTTTATAAATTTCAAGAATTTTTGCGGCGCAAGCTCTCCACTTTCATCGTCAGCGTCAACTTGCTGCCATGTAGATCGAACATTGCCGCTGAGTCGCCCATATACCTGCTAAGCGCATCAGAACCTATCATCCGATAGCGGTTCGAATAATGCTTCTGGAATTCCGGGTACCGGCGTGGCTTAGCGATAGACCTGTATGGCGGAGGCAAAGACTAAATGCAATTTCATGACCACGAATTACCCCCCAAACTCAAGCCGCTGCGCCTTCAACCAGGGGCCGTCAATGTACTGCGCCATTCGGTCCAGGTCCCTCGCGCTGACACCCTGGGCGGTGAAGGACTCTTTCCATTGATCAACCGTGGCCACCACCCGCCTGATGGACGCAACGGCGGCGTCTTTGCTCAGGCCAAAGGCTTGCACTTCTGACAACGCATTTTCCAGTGAAGATTCCGCCTGGCTTTTGCCGACACGCATCTGTTGCTGACCAAGCCCTTGCACCGATGGCACCACGTCGTAGGCGGGCGACAGGTCGTAAAAGCCGTCGTCCGCCCGCACAAAGGCGTGGTTCTTTTCATGGTCATCCGTGTTGTCCATCAGGATATTGAAGACCATGCGCGTGAACAGCTCTTGCTGCTGGCCACGTATGGCCGGTGCACGCGCGATCCTGCGCAGGCTCTGGGCCAGCTCCGGGTACCCCAGGGGCAATCCTGCGGCCCGCAACACGGTGTTGGCAGAGATCACATGCGAACGCCTGTCACCTGTGCGGTCAAAGCGCTTGACCGCGACCGCGTGCCCACGGGGCAGCGGCAGCGCACGCGTCTGGGCCACCTGTATGCCGCATTGCGCCGCAAGACGCATGCTGGCGTGCTCGACCAGTTCGGTGTCAAAGTCTTCGCCTTGCGAGAACTTGACCAGCCACTGAGAGCCATCCATCTCAATAATGGATTTGGGGCGCGCGCCACCAAACGAGGGGCCGGGCCGGACCAAGCGAACCAGGGATTCATCCAATTTTTCATCCGCAAGAATGGCTTCAATCGCGCGCTTCATGTCGCGCAGGCTCGCCAAGCTAGCTATCGCTCCATCGCCGCCGGGCCGGTAACTGTTGGAGTCCAGCGACACGCCCAGGGCACCAAAGCGGCCATCGCCCGCAAAGTACAGGTATTCCAAGACGGACAAGCGCGCGGGCTTGTAAAGGTTGCGGATGACCCGTTCACCCCAGCGGTCCGGGCGCGCGTCATCAACGGCACCAGCGGCCATATCCCGCTCTTTGGGCAACATCACGCCACTGGCCAGAGGAAGGTCTTCGCTGAGTGCGAAACCCTGCTCAATCCACGCAGGCGCATATTCCAAGCCTACTTTTCGGTTGCCATCGGCTAAAAAAATCTGGCCGATCAGGCGCGGGCAAGACGGTCCAGAACCATTGCCAAGCCACCACAGGCTCATTGCATCTTGGGGTTTGTAAACATCAACCACTGCGCCGCCTCCCCTTGTTCTGAATCACCAACAGCTCTTGCGCCAAAGCCTGGGTATCGCTCTGCGGATCTGCCAAGAACCGCAGCGCGTCATCTCTGCCCACCAACCACAAGGCGGTGGCGTAAACCCCCATGCTAACGCGTGCGTCCCCCTTTTCCATGGCCGCCAAGGTGGGCACAGAAACCTGCATGCGCAAGGCCCATGCGCGCAAGGATTCTTTGCGGCGCTTGCGGCCAAGACGCAGGTGTTCACCCAGCATCTGCAGGGAAACCTGGACAGAGCCGGGCAGACTGTTAACCGATTCAGCAGACTTTGGCATGCACCAAGAATACACAAATTTCAATATTTGTGCAATTTTGGTTTTACAAAATTGGTTTTCCACGCTGTAAGCCGCGTGTTTTAAAGCGCAGTTTGCGCATCCCCACACGGCCCCTGGAATCCCACGCCGTTATTGCGAAAACGTTAGTCGCATTTACCGCTTTTGCCCCCCCAAGGGGGAATACACTTTCCGCCGAATTCAACCGATATCCATTCCCCTAGGAGCTACGCGCAACATGGCCAAATTTCCTGAACGAGCCAAGGTCGTCATCATTGGGCAAGGCGGCATCGTCGGCGCCTCGGTGGTGCACCACCTGATCGAACGCGGCTGGACTGATATTGTCGGCATCGACAAGTCCGCCATTCCCACCGACGTCGGCTCCACCGCCCACGCGTCTGATTTCTGCTTCAACACGATGCACGATCAGATGACGATCTTCACCACCAAGTACAGCATCGACTTCTACGACAAGATGGGCCGCTACGAGCGCATCGGCGGCATCGAAGTGGCCCGCGTGGGCGACGACGAGCGCATGGTCGAACTCAAGCGCCGCGTGGCCTCGGGCAAGGCCTTTGGCAACCGGGTGGAAATGATCACCCCCGCCGAAGCCAAAGCCAAGTTCCCGCTGCTCGAAGAATCCATGATCCAGGGCGCACTGTGGGACCCGGACGCTGGTTTGGTGAAACCCCGCTCGCAAATGGTGGCGGGCGAACTGGTGGACGCGGCCGTGGCATCCGGCAAGCTGCAATCCTTTGCCAACACCGCCTGCACGGGCTTGCGCATCGAGAACGGTCGCATCCAGGGCGTGGAAACCACCAAGGGCTTTATTGCCGCTGAATACGTGGTGGTTTGCGCGGGTCTGTGGGGCCGCCTGATCGCCAACATGGCCGGTGAAGACCTGCCCATCATGCCGGTGGACCACCCGCTCACCTTCTTCAAACCCTACTTGGAATTTGCCGGCACCGGCAAAGACATCGGCTACCCGCTATTGCGCGACCAGGGCAACTCGGCCTACCTGCGCGACACAGGCGATCCAAAAACGCCCGAAGGCGGCCAGATCGAATGGGGCTACTACGAAGAGAAGAACCCGCGCATGTGCCACCCGCGCGACATTCTGGAGAAGGAAGAAGCACGCTTGTCCCCGTCACAGCGTGACCTCGAACTGGAGCAAATCATGGCGCCGCTGGAGCGGGCCATGGAGCTCACGCCCATCCTGGCCGAACTGGGCTACGACGACAAATATTCGTTTAATGGCCTGTTGCAAGTCACGACCGACGGCAACCCGTCGATCGGCGAATCCAGCAAAGTGCGCGGCCTGTGGTACGCCGAAGCCGTATGGGTGAAAGACGGCCCCGGCGTGGGCAAGCTGGTGGCCGACTGGATGACCGACGGTTATACCCATCTGGACCATGCCCGCATTGACGTGGCCCGCTTTTATCCGTACCAGCAGGAAGAGCAGTACATCCACGACCGCTGCTACGAAGGTGCGTTCAAGATTTACAACCCGCCAGTGCACAACCGCGAGCCCTACAGCGCCGGGCGCGGCATTTTCAAGAGCCCGTTCTACGAGCGCGAAAAAGCGCTGGGCGCTTACTTTATGGAACTGAGTGGTTGGGAACGTGCGCATGGTTATGCCAGCAACGAACATTTACTGGAGTTCTACGGCGACAAGGTGCCGGTGCGCGCCAACGAGTGGGACAACCGCCATTTCTGGCGCGTGTCCAACGCCGAGCATTTGAAGATGTCGGAAGACGTGGGCATGATCAACGTCTCCCACTTTGCGGAGTTTGACGTAGTCGGCCCCGATGCAGCCGACCTGCTGGAATACATCTGCGTGGCCAAGGTCGGTGGCGACACCGCCGTGGGCAAGGGCGTGTACACCCACTTCCTGGATGCCAAGGGCGGCGTGCGCGCCGACTTGACCGTGCTGCGTTTGGGCCAAGACCACTACCGCATCGTGGACGGCGCCGACGCTGGCCACCGCGACTTCACCTGGGTGCGCCGCATGGCCCAAGACCGGGGTGCCAACGTCAAAATCACCGACACCACCACCGAATATGGCTGCCTGGGCGTCTGGGGCCCCAACGCCCGCGCCACCATCCAGAAAATTGCCGACGAACCCGAGGCCTGGAGCCTAGAAGCCTTTCCGTTCGCCGCATTGCGCAACCTGAAAATTGCTGGCGTGCCAGTGCTGGCTTTCCACATCTCGTATGTGGGCGAGCAAGGCTGGGAGCTGCACTTCAAATACGAAGACGGCCTGGCCCTGTGGGACGCGCTGTACGCCTTGGGCGTCACACCCGTAGGCGTGGAAACCTACGCCAACAGCCGCCGCATGGAGAAAAGCCTGCGCCTGCAAAACGGTGATTTGCTGACCGAGTACAACCTGTTCGAAGCCGACCTGGCCCGCCCCAAGGTGAAGGCCGCCGACTTCCATGGCAAAGAAGCGCACATGAAGTTCCGCGAGCGCGAGTACCAGCCCGCCACCCTGTGCACGCTGACCATGACGCACAACATCGACAGCACCGGTGTTGCACGCTACCCCATGGGCAATTGCGCAGTGATGGACCCCGCCACCGGCGCCACGCTGATTGACTCGCAGGGCCGCCGCTCGTACACCACCAGCATTGCGTATGGACCGACCCTGGGCAAGAACATTGCCCTGGCCTATCTGCCGCATGACTACTGCCAGGTGGGCCGCGAGCTGCAGATCCAGTACTTTGACGACATCTACCCTGTCAAGGTAGAAGCCGTGGGCTACGCCGCCTTGTACGACCCAGAGAACACCAAACCACGTTCTTGAGTGAGCAAGGGGCGACACCCACCAAAGGCATTGACACATGGTTGCAAAAATCATTGACGGAAAAGCGGTAGCCCAGCACGTGCGCCAAGAGTGCAAGCTGCAAACGCAGGCATTGAAGGCCCAGGGCGTAATGCCCGGGCTGGCCGTCATCATCGTCGGCGACAACTCGGCCTCCAAGGTGTATGTGGCCAACAAGGTACGGGCCTGCACCGAGGTGGGGCTGGTTTCCACCGTCTACGCCTTTGCCGCCGACACGCCAGACCAAGAGGTGCTGGACAAAATTCTGGCACTCAACGCCGACCCTTTGGTGCACGGCATATTGGTGCAACTGCCCTTGCCCAAGCACTTTGACGTCAAGCGCGTGCTGGCCGCCATATCGGTGGACAAGGATGTGGACGGCTTTCACCTGTACAACGTGGGCGCTCTGGCCCAGGGCGAGACGGTGTTTCCGCCCTGCACGCCTTATGGCGTGTCCAAGATGTTGGAATACGAGAACATTCCCATTGAAGGCCAGAACGTGGTGGTGGTGGGTGCCAGCAACATCGTGGGCAAGCCCATGGCCATGATGCTGATGCAGCGTGACGCCACGGTTTGCATTTGCCACGCCAAGACACGCGACTTAGCGCAGTTCACCATCCTGGCTGACATTCTGGTGGTGGCTGCTGGCGTGCCCAATCTGATATTGCCGCAAATGGTGCGCACCGGCGCCGTGGTGATCGACGTGGGCATTAACCGCCTGCCCGATGGCCGCCTGGTGGGTGACGTGGACTTTGAGGGCGTGCGGCAAAAGGCCAGCTACATCTCCCCCGTGCCCGGCGGCGTGGGGCCCATGACCATCACCATGCTGGTGCACAACACGATTCAGGCGGCACGGCGGCAGACCGAGGCTTCCGAGGGCCGCGCTGCGCTGGTCTGATTCAAGGCGGCGCTCACAGCAAAAGAGCCGCCTGATCCTTGTGCGACTGCGTCGCAGTCGTTGAGCAAGCACGCGCTGCTAAGCTCGCCCGCATGCCCCAGACTGATTCCCCCCGACTTTTGGCGTACCCGCCTTTTGTGCGCTTTTGGATGGCGCGCCTGACCGGCGTCTTGTCCAACCAAATGCTGATGCTGGCCGTGGCCTGGCAGATGTACGACCTCACCTCCAGCGCCTGGGACTTGGGGCTGGTGGGCCTATTTCAGTTTGTGCCCGCGCTGGTGATGACGCTGCCCGCAGGCCACCTGGCCGACCGGCTGCACCGGGGCCGCATATTTGCCAGTTGCATGCTGGCGCAGGCGCTGGTGGCGGCACTGTTGGTGGCCAGCACGCAAACCGACGGGACCACGCGCGGCCTGATCCTGGGGCTGTCGGTGGTTTTGGGCATGGCCCGGGCGTTTCAGATGCCAGCACAGCAGGCGCTCACGCCGGTGCTGGTGCCCCAATCGCTGTTGCAGCGGGCGATTTCGGTCAGCTCTATTGGTATGCAAATGGCCATCGTGGGCGGACCTGCGCTGGGTGGTTTGCTCTATGGCGCGGGTGCCAGCACGGTGTATGGCACCTGCTTGGTACTGTCCTTGGTGTCTGCGGCTTTTACGCTGACGGTGCATTACAGCCATGTACCGTCGCAGCGCGCAGCCACGCTGGCGTCGGTGTTTGCCGGGGTGGCTTTTGTATGGCGCCGCCAAGTGCTGTTGGGCGCCATGTCGCTGGATTTGTTTGCCGTGCTGCTGGGCGGCGCCACGGCCTTGCTGCCCATTTATGCTCGCGACATCTTGCACACCGGCCCACAAGGCCTGGGCCTGCTGCGCGCTGCGCCCGCCATCGGGGCGCTCTTGATGACGCTGCTGCTGGTGCGCTTTCCGCTGCAGCGGCATGCGGGCCATAAATTGCTAGGCGCCGTGGCAGTGTTCGGGCTGGCAACGCTGGTGTTTGGGCTCTCGGACAGCTTTGTTTTGTCGATGTTGGCGCTGGCGGTCACAGGCACGGCAGACAGCATCAGCGTGGTCACACGCCTGACGCTGATGCAGCTCGACACCCCCGACGAGATGCGCGGCCGTGTGTCCGCCGTCAATTCCATTTTTATCGGCGCGTCCAACCAATTGGGCGAGTTTGAATCCGGCGCCACTGCCGCGCTGCTCGGGCCCGTGGGCTCGGTGGTCTTGGGCGGCGTGGGCACGGTGCTGATTGCGGCGGCGTGGCTGCGGCTTTTTCCGGCCTTGGCCCAGCGCGACCGTTTGTCTTAAGCTGCGCCCTTCCCTCCATCCCCCGCTTCAACCCACTTGGCCGCCATGAACACTTTAATTCGCCCTGTTTGCGCACTGGCAAGCGCCCTCGCCCTGCTGGTCAACGTGGCTATGGCGCAGCCGGTAACACCGGCCACCTTTGAGCCCCTGCTCACGGGCGCACACCGCTCGCCCGGCAACGTGGCGCGCGACCCCTACCGCCACCCGGCACAGACGCTGGCGTTTTTTGGCATTCGGCCCAACAGCACGGTGGTTGAAATTTTGCCCGGCAGCGGCGGCTATTACATGGAAATCTTGGCGCCCTGGCTCAAGGACCAAGGCCTGTATATCGCCGCCAACCGCGACGGCTCGCTGCCCCAATACCAAGCCGATCATGAAAAGCTGCTGCTGCGCCTAAAAGCCGAACCTAGCCTGTACGGCAAAGTGCAAGTCACGCCCTTTCGCGCCGACCGCCACGCCGTTGCCCCCGCAGGCAGTGCGGACGTGGTGATCAGCTTTCGCAACCTGCACAACTGGATGAACGACAAGGAACTAGACGCCTCGCTCAAGGCCTTTTACTTGGCGCTCAAGCCCGGCGGCGTGCTCGGGATCGTGGACCACCGAGGACGCACCGACCAAACGCAAGAAGCCCAACAGGCCTCAGGCTATGTGCGACAAGACGCGGCCATTGCGCTGATCGAGAAAGCCGGCTTCAAATTCGACGCCAGCTCTGAAGTCAACGCCAACCCCAAAGACACCAAGGATTACCCCGAAGGCGTCTGGACCCTGCCTCCGAGCTATCGGCTGAAAGACCAGGACCGTGAAAAGTACCGGGCCATTGGGGAAAGCGACCGGTTTACCTTGCGATTTTTGAAGCCGTAAACGCAAAGTCGGAGCCGACCCGAATTACCCATGAAAAAAGCCGCTAGGTATCCACGCAGCCGCCCGCAGCTCGCCGGGCCTTTGGAATAGCAGGGGTGCGAGTTGCAGCGCCGCCCGGACAATCGGCCCGCCCTGATACCCACGGATCACCCGCACCAACTCTCCCAACTTGATGGGGTCGGTAATGGCTGCAAAGTGCTTTCCATGGTGGGGCTTGAGTGCGCCGCGAATATCTGCGCTCACATCGCGCGGTGTACGCCCCGTGGCCACTGCGTAGCGCCATACCTGCCCGGCGGTCGTAAGTACCCGGTGGGCCACGTCTAGGGCGCCGCGTTCCTCTACTCTGCGCACCACAGCCAGCAACTCGACCGCCTCAATCGTGGAAATGTCGCGCGCCCCTAAAAAGGGGAACAGGTCTTTCTCCAGGTTGCGCTTTTCTCGAATGGCATAGTGGCCGCTCCAGCTTTCCAGCTTCAGCTCGAACCATTCAAGCGCGGTGGCCTGAAAAGTGTTCCCCGCCGGGGTAGCGGCCTTTAGCTTGGCCACCTTACGCGCCTGAACGGGGTTGGTGCCTGCCGCCTTTTGCGTCTTGGCCGCAGTCCGTGCCACGCGCGCAGCCTTCAGGCTAACGTCTGGGTAGCTACCCAACGCCAGCCGCCCCTCTTTGCCGTCAGCGTATGTTTTCCAGAACCATCGCTTCGATCCAGCGGGGCTTACCTCAAGGTACAGGCCCTCGGTGTCGGTAAGACGTGCCCGTTTCTTGTCCGGCGGGCATAGAGCGTTTCGGCAATCGGCATCGGTGAGCATGGGGGTTCTCCAGTGAAAACCGGGGAACAACTGCTAAAAAATCCTGTTTACCCCGGTTTGTTCCCCGGTATGTTCCCCGGTTTCGTGCTGGCAGTCAATAGACCTCACTATCGGTCACTAGAGGATAAGTCCTTGATTCACCAATGAAAAAGGCCTCTGAGTATCGCTACTTAGAGGCCTTTAAACTGTCTAATGGTCGGTGTGAAAGGATTCGAACCTTCGACCCCTTGCACCCCATGCAAGTGCGCTACCAGGCTGCGCCACACACCGAATCAAGTCTTGAATTATAGCCTGCCAAAAGGTGTTTTCCGGTTTGGCGGCAAGAACAGCGCGCTTTAGTCTTCGGTAACGAGCAAAGCGCGGATGGACAACAGTTCTTGTCGAAACTCCACCCAGGCCTGCGGGCTTGTGGCAGAAAGGGGGCGGGCGTCGCCATGGTCGCCTTTTGCGCTGTGGTCGTCTTGCGGATCCAGGCTTTCCATGCCGTCGAGCAGCACTTCGCCATTGCGTTTTTTGTCACGCTCATGGTCCATCAGCTCTTGCATCTTGTTGCGCGCGCCGCTGATGGTGAAACCCTGGTCGTACAGCAGATCGCGGATGCGGCGGATCATCAGCACTTCGTGGTGCTGGTAATAGCGGCGGTTGCCGCGTCGCTTCATGGGGCGCAGTTGGGTAAATTCTTGCTCCCAATAGCGCAGCACGTGGGGTTTGACGCCGCACAGATCCCCCACCTCACCGATGGTGAAATAGCGCTTGGCAGGGATAGATGGGAGCATTTTCTCCATTGAAATCAAGGCGGTAGAGGCAAAACCTTAGAGCTTACTCTAAGTTATAAGAAGGCGCAATGCAGGGTGCACCGGATGCAAATTACGGCTTAGGCCTGGGCGACGGCAGGCACGGCCTTGTCGTCCTGGATTTGATCCTTGAGCTTATGGCTAGCGTGGAAGGTGACGACCCGGCGCGCTTCGATGGCAATCGCCTCGCCAGTGCGCGGATTGCGCCCGGGGCGCGGTGCCTTGGTGCGGATCTGAAAATTGCCAAAGCCCGAAATTTTGACGTCGGTACCGCCCACGAGCTGGGCGGTAATCAGGTCAAAAAACGCGTCCACCATGTCTTTGGACTCGCGCTTGTTCAAACCCAGTTGTTCAAACAACAGGTCTGCGAGCTGGGCCTTGGTAACGGCCGCTGTTTCAAGGCTGTCTACGGATAACTGCATGGTGTTCTTTCTGCGGGCTCAGGCAATCCAGGCGCTTACGCGCGCTGGCGGGCACCCAGGTCGCGGCCGAGCTGGTCGAGCACGGCTTTGACGGTTTGCTCAATTTGCTCTTCGGTCAGGGTGGCGTCGGCGCTGCTCAGCGTCAGGCGCACGGCCAGGCTGCGCTGTGGGGCAGCAGTATCGCCCTCGGTGGCGCTGACCTTGGGGCGGTAGACGTCAAACAGCTGCGCCTCTTGCAACAGCCCGCCGGTGGGCGCGGCGTGGATACAGGCCATCAGCGCCTGGTGGCTCACAGCGTCTGTGACCATGACAGCAATATCGCGCTGCACCGGTTGCAGTTTGGGCACGGCGGCAAACACGGCCACGCGGCTTTGCAGCACGGCGTCCAAGTCCAACTCGAACACCACCGGGTTTTGCAGCAACTCGTAGTCTTGGCGCCAGCGGGGGTGCAACTCGCCCAAGTAGCCAATGGCGCGCCCGTGCAAGTGCACCTCGGCGCAGCGCCCGGGGTGCATGGCCGGGTGCGTGGCGGGCACAAACTCGGCCTTCAGGGGCGAGAGCAGCGCTTCGATATCGCCTTTGACATCAAAGAAATCCACTGCCGTCTCTTTGTGCCCCCATTGCAGCGTATCTGCGGCGCCACAGGCCAGACCAGCCACGCGCATAGGCTGATCAAAACCTTGCACCGTGGTGTCGGTGTTTTGCACCGCGTCGTTGCGCAAGAACACGCGACCCAGCTCAAACACGCGCACGCGCGGCGCCTTGCGCGCCTGGTTGAACTTGAGCACCTGCACCAAAGACGCGATCAAGGACGAGCGCATCACGCTCATCTGGCTGGCAATCGGATTGAGCAGCTTAATGGGCTTGGCGTTACCTGCAAGCTCGTGCTCCCAGCGCTCTTCCACAAAGCTGAAGTTGATGGTTTCCTGGTAGCCCATACCGGCCAGCACGCGGCGCAGCGCAAACGGGCTGCGCTGCGACTCAGGCCGCAGCTTGGCGGTGATCGGGCCCAGCGGGGGCGTGTGCGGCAGCGCGTCGTAGCCGACCATGCGCGCCACTTCTTCGATCAGGTCTTCTTCAATCTGCAAGTCAAAGCGGAAAGACGGCGGCACCACGGTCAGCACGCCATCGGCCTGCGACACGTCCAGCCCCAGGCGCTGCAAAGCGTCAAAGCACTGGGCTTGGGTCAGCGGCATGCCAATGATCTTGGCCGCACGTGCCACCCGCAAATGCACGGGCGTGCGCGCAGGCATGGCGGGTTGCTGGTCGTCCACCGGGCCACAGCTTGTGTCGGGCGTGCCGCAAATCTCCAGAATCAGGCGGGTCAGGTGCTCAATATGCTCAACGGTGGACGCCGGGTCCACTCCGCGCTCAAAGCGGTGGCCAGCGTCGGTAGAAAAGTTGAATCGGCGTGAGCGCCCGGCAATCGCCTTAGGCCACCAAAACGCGGCTTCCACGTACACATTGCGGGTATCGTCCGACACGGCCGTGGCGTCACCGCCCATGATGCCGGCCAGCGACTCGACCTGCACATCATCGGCAATCACGCCGACTTCGCCGTCCACTTGCACGGTGTTGCCATTGAGCAGCTTGATCTGCTCGCCCGCCCTGCCCCAGCGCACATCCAGGCCGCCGTGGATTTTGTCCAAGTCAAAAATATGCGACGGCCGGCCCAACTCAAACATCACATAGTTAGAAATGTCCACCAAAGCCGTGACGCTGCGCTGGCCGCAGCGCGCCAGGCGGTCCACCATCCACTGCGGCGTCTTGGCCTGCGGATTGACATTGCGCACCACGCGGCCCGAAAAGCGACCGCATAAATCGGGCGCGCTGACCGACACTTTGAGGGTGTCGGCGTTCCCCACAGCCACCGGGGAAAACTCAGGTGCCAGCAGCGGCGCGCCGGTGAGCGCAGCCACTTCTCGCGCCACGCCGTAGACGCTCAGGCAATGCGCCAGGTTGGGCGTGAGCTTGAGCGTGAACAAGGTGTCGTCCAGGTTCAGGTGCGTGCGGATGCTTTGGCCCAACGGCGCATCGGCGGCAAGCTCCAGCAGGCCACCGTGGTCGTCGGCGAGCTGCAGCTCTTTGGCCGAACACAACATGCCCTGGCTCTCCACGCCGCGCAGTTGCCCGACCTTGATGACAAAGGGCTTGCCGTCAGCGCCCGGTGGCAGCTCGGCGCCCACCAAGGCGCAAGGCACGCGAATGCCCACGCGGGCATTGGGTGCGCCGCAGACGATATTGAGCAGCTCCGGCGCGCCCACGTCCACCTTGCACACGCGCAAGCGGTCGGCGTTGGGGTGTTGCTCGGCGTGGCGGATTTCGCCGACCACGATGTGGCTAAACGGTGGAGCTACCGGTTGGAGGTCTTCCACCTCCAGGCCCGCCATGGTCAGGGTGTGGGCGAGTTGTGCGGTGGTGAGCGGCGGGTTGCAAAAGGCCCGCAGCCAGGATTCAGGGAATTGCATAGGCTTTTCTTGGAATTATTGGAACTGCGAGAGAAAGCGAATGTCGCCATCAAAAAACAAACGCAAGTCGTTGACGCCGTAGCGCAACATCGTCAGCCGGTCCGGGCCCATGCCAAAGGCAAAGCCGATGTACTTCTCGGGGTCCAGGCCCATGTTGCGAATCACATTGGGATGCACCTGGCCCGAGCCCGCCACTTCCAGCCAACGCCCGGCCAAGGGTCCACCGGCAAACTGGATGTCAATCTCGGCGCTGGGCTCGGTGAACGGAAAGAAACTGGGCCGAAAGCGCAAGACCAGGTCGTCGCTTTCAAAAAAGGTACGGCAGAAGTCGGTAAACACGAACTTCAGGTCTTTGAAACTCACGTTCTCGCCCACCCACAGGCCTTCGCACTGGTGGAACATGGGCGAATGCGTGGCGTCACTGTCCACGCGGTAGGTGCGCCCGGGCGCAATCACGCGAATCTCGGGCATATCGCCAGAAAACAAGGCGCCGTCTTCAGCGCCTGCGGCCTCGCGGTATTTTTTGACGTGCTGCACCGCGTGGCGGATTTGCATCGGGCTGGTGTGGGTGCGCAGTAGCAAAGGCGCTTTCTCGGTGCCGCCTTCAACATAGAAGGTGTCGTGCATCGAACGCGCGGGGTGGTCTTCGGGCGTGTTGAGCGCGGTGAAGTTGAACCAGTCGGTCTCGATCTCGGGGCCCTGGGCCACATCAAAACCCATGGAGCCAAAAATGGCCTCGATGCGCTCGAGCGTCAGCGATACCGGGTGCAAACCACCGGCGCCACGTTGGCGCCCTGGCAGGGTCACGTCCAGCGCTTCGGCTTGCAGTTGCAATTGCAATTCGGCATCGGCCAGGGCTTGGCGGCGCTGGGTAAGTGCGGCCTCGATTGCCTGTTTGGCCACGTTGATGGCGGCGCCGCGCGACTTTTTCTCGTCTACGCTCAGGGCCGCCATGCCCTTCATCAGCTCGGTCATGCGGCCAGACTTGCCCAGGAACAAGGCCTTGGCGTTTTCCAGCTCGGCCGGCGTCACGGCCTCGGCAAAGGCAGCGGTGGCCGCATCGACGATCTCAATCAGGTCGGTCATAGCAAGGTAGGTAAATCTCGGAAGTCAAGGAAAAAGGGCTAGCGCTTTTTCAAGCTCTAGCCCTTGTCTCTGGTGCGCCATACGCCGCATTGACGGCGCAGGGGGACGGGAATCAGGCGGCCAGCTTGGCTTTCACTTGTTCCACAATGCCCGCAAAAGCGGCCATGTCGTGCACCGCGATATCAGACAAAACCTTGCGGTCGATCTCGATATGCGCTTTTTTCAGTCCGTTGGCGAACTGGCTGTAGGTCATGCCGCATTGACGGGCTGCAGCGTTGATACGCGCAATCCACAACTGACGGAACACACGCTTTTTGGTACGGCGGTCACGGTAGGCATATTGCCCAGCCTTCATTACCGCTTCTTTAGCGACGCGGAAGACATTACCGCGGCGACCGCGGAAACCCTTGGCAAGGGCGAGAACTTTTTTGTGGCGGGCGCGAGCCGTTACACCACGTTTGACGCGAGGCATGGTATTACTCCTTGTTCGTCGTTAATTAAATACCACGGCCTGGCAGCATCTGCGCCATGTGACCCATATTGGTCTCATGAACTCCAGTGGTACCGCGCAGATGGCGTTTATTTTTGGTGGTCTTCTTGGTCAAGATGTGACGTTTGAAGGCTTGACCGCGTTTGACGGTGCCACCAGGACGAACGCGAAAGCGTTTTTTCGCCGCGCTCTTGGTCTTCATTTTGGGCATGCTTATGCTCCTTTTACTTTGTGCTCGTGAGGCGTCTGAAAAGAATTTTCAGCCTTGTTGGCCCCGAGCCACTTTTCTTGCAACACCCCGGTTGGCGGTTAAAAACCTGTCAACCTGGCTGCGCAAGTTGTGCGGCGCAATTGCTTTTGCCGCACACCCAGAGTTTTACCTCTGGGCTATTGCACCAGTGACCAGACTGGCGCAAATTCTGTTTTCTCAATAAACCCGTGCTTTAGGCTGCAGCTTCTTGCACCGGCTTGTTCGATCCGCCTTGCTTTTTCTTGCCCGGCGCAATCATCATGACCATCTGGCGGCCTTCCAACTTGGGGAACTGCTCCACCACAATCAGGTCGGCCAACTCTTCGCGCATACGCTGCAACAAGGCCAAACCAATTTCTTGGTGGGTAATCTCACGACCGCGGAACCGCAGCGTGATCTTGCACTTGTCGCCGTCTTCCAAAAAGCGCTTGATATTGCGCACTTTGATGTTGTAGTCACCATCGTCGGTACCGGGTCGGAACTTGATTTCCTTGACCTCGATGACCTTTTGCTTGGATTTCGCTTCCGCTGCCTTCTTTTGCTCTTGGTATTTGAACTTTCCATAGTCCATCAAGCGGCACACGGGCGGGATGGCGGTGGCGGCTATTTCAACCAGATCCACATCCAACTCACCGGCCATGCGAAGGGCCTCCATGAGACTGACGACCCCAAGGGGTTCATTCTCAATACCCGAGAGCCGGACTTCCGGCACCATGATTTCCCGGTTGAGGCGGTGTTTGCGTTCTTCACGCTGACGGCGGTCACGAAATTCAGTAGCGATGGCTCAATCCTTCACAAAATCTGCCCAAACAGGCTAAAACCGCGCAGCACGCGACGGACCAACTTCATCTTTGGAAACAACCTTAGACAAGGGATTTGTCAGCAACGTCGCTTTTGATTAGTTGCGCGAAGGCATCTAGCGGCATTGCACCGAGGTCTTTACCTCCTCGGGCGCGCACTGCGACGGTACCGGCTGCCATCTCTTTGTCACCAACGACCAACAGATAGGGCAGCTTCTGCATCGAATGCTCGCGTATTTTATACGTAATTTTTTCGTTTTTAAGGTCCAGATCAACCCTAAGCCCTTGATTCTGCAGCGTTTTGGCCACAAAACGGGCGTAATCGGCCTGTGCATCGGTGATATTGAGCACCGCGATTTGCACCGGAGCGAGCCAGGTAGGCAAGGCGCCAGCGCTTTCTTCGATCAAGATTCCGATGAATCGCTCAAGGCTGCCGACGATGGCGCGGTGCAACATAACGGGGCGATGGCGGGCGCCGTCTTCTCCGACGTATTCAGCATCCAGGCGCTCGGTCATGAAGAAATCGACCTGCATAGTGCCGCATTGCCACTGGCGGCCAATGGCGTCTTTCAGGGTGTATTCGATCTTGGGGCCATAAAAGGCGCCGTCGCCCACCGATATTTCAAACTCGCAACCTGAGGCGCGCAGGCTTTCCATGAGCGCGTGTTCGGCCTTGTCCCAGCTCTCGTCCGAGCCAATGCGCTTTTCGGGGCGCGTGGCGACTTTATAAATGATGTTCTTGAAACCGAAGTCGGTGTAGACCTTTTGCAGCAAGGTCGTGTAGTTCACGCACTCTTGCAAAATTTGATCCTCAGTACAGAAAATGTGGCCGTCGTCTTGCGTAAAACCACGCACGCGCATGATGCCGTGCAGGCCGCCTGAAGGCTCGTTGCGGTGGCACTGGCCGAATTCACCGTAGCGCAGCGGCAGGTCGCGGTAGCTTTTGATGCCTTGCTTGAAAATCAGGATATGGCCGGGGCAGTTCATCGGCTTCAAGGCGTATTCGCGCTTTTCGGACTCGGTGACGAACATGTTTTCGCGGTACTTGTCCCAGTGGCCGGTTTTCTCCCACAGGCCTTTGTCGATGATTTGCGGGCCTTTGACTTCCAGGTAGCCGTTGTCCTGGTACACGCGGCGCATGTACTGCTCCACGCCCTGCCACAGGGTCCAGCCCTTGGGGTGCCAGAACACCAAGCCAGGGGCGTGATCGTCAATATGGAACAAATCGAGTTCGCGCCCAAGCTTGCGGTGGTCGCGCTTCTCAGCCTCTTCGAGCATGGTCAGATGCTGTTGCAGCTCGTCTTTGGTGGCCCAGGCCGTGCCGTAAATGCGCTGAAGCATCTCGTTTTTGTGGTCGCCGCGCCAGTAGGCGCCGGCCAGCTTCATGAGCTTGAAGAATTTGAGCTTGCCAGTGCTGGGCACGTGGGGGCCGCGGCACAGGTCTTCAAAATCGCCTTCGCGGTACAAGGACACATCTTGGCCCGCCGGAATACTCTCGATGATCTCGGCCTTGTAGTGTTCGCCCAGGCTTTTGAAATAGGCCACCGCCTCGTCGCGCGGCAGCACGCGGCGCGTAACAGGCTCGTCCTTGGCGGCGAGCTCGGTCATTTTTTTCTCGATCAGCGCCAGGTCGTCTGGGGTAAAGGGGCGCTTGTAGGAAAAGTCGTAGAAAAAACCGTGCTCAATCACCGGGCCGATGGTGACCTGGGCGTCGGGGAACAGGGTTTTGACCGCATAGGCCAGCAAGTGCGCGGTGGAGTGGCGGATCACTTCGAGGCCGTCGGCGTCTTTGGCTGTGATGATGGACAAGGCGCTGTTGGCGCTGATGGTGTGGCTGGTGTCGACCACCACGCCGTCAATCTTGCCGGCCAGCGCGGCTTTGGCCAGACCGGCACCAATGGATGCGGCCACCTCGGCCACCGTGACGGGGCCGGGGAATTCGCGCAGGGAGCCGTCGGGAAGTGTGATCTGAACCATGGTCATAAAGCAAAAAAGCGCGGCAGGTGCCGCGCTTGAGGTGGGTTGAAACGCGAGTCAGATTTTACGCTGGCCCGGCGCTGTCAATTTTCAGTGGAACTGCTCTTCTTCGGTCGAGCCGGTCAGCGCGGTCACGCTGGACTTGCCGCCCTGGATGACGGTGGTGACTTCGTCAAAGTAGCCGGTACCCACTTCTTGCTGGTGGCTCACGAAGGTGTAGCCACGGTCGCGGGCCGCAAATTCGGGCTCCTGCACTTTTTCCACGTAAGCGGTCATGCCGCGTGCCACGTAGTCTTGTGCCAAGTCAAACATGTTGTACCACATTGAGTGGATGCCAGCCAAGGTGATGAACTGGTACTTGTAACCCATGGCACCGAGCTCGCGCTGGAACTTGGCGATGGTGGCGTCGTCCAGGTTTTTCTTCCAGTTGAAGGATGGCGAGCAGTTGTAAGCCAGCATTTTGCCGGGGTGTTTGGCGTGCACGGCGTCGGCGAACTTCTTGGCGAATTCGAGATCAGGCGTGCCGGTTTCGCACCACACCAGGTCAGCGTATTCGGCGTAAGCGATGGCGCGGGAAATGGCTTGGTCAATGCCCTTGTGGGTCTTGTAGAAGCCTTCGGCGGTGCGTTCACCTGTCAGGAAGGGCTTGTCGTTTTCGTCGTAGTCGCTGGTCAAGAGGTCAGCGGCTTCGGCGTCGGTGCGGGCAATCACCAGCGTGGGCACGCCGCAGACGTCGGCAGCCATGCGGGCGGCGATCAGCTTTTGGCAGGCTTCGGCGGTGGGCACCAGCACTTTGCCGCCCATGTGACCGCATTTTTTGACGGAAGCGAGTTGGTCTTCCCAATGCACGCCGGCAGCGCCAGACTTGATCATGGCCTTCATCAGCTCAAAAGCGTTCAAAACGCCGCCAAAACCGGCTTCGGCGTCGGCCACGATGGGCGCGAAGTTGTCGATATAGCCCTTGTCGCCAGCGTCAATGCCTTTGGAATGCTGGATTTCGTCTGCACGGCGGAAGGTGTTGTTGATGCGCTCGACCACGGTTGGCACCGAGTCCACGGGGTACAGCGACTGGTCGGGGTACATCGAGGCGTAAGAGTTGTTGTCAGCGGCGACTTGCCAGCCCGACAGGTAAATGGCTTTAACGCCAGCCTTGACTTGCTGCATGGCTTGGCCGCCTGTGAGCGCGCCCAGGCAGTTGACGTAGGGCTCGGTGTTGACCAGGTTCCACAGCTTTTCTGCACCACGGCGAGCCAGGGTGTGCTCGATGGGGAAAGAACCACGCAAACGCACGACGTCAGCGGCGGAGTAACCGCGGGTGATGCCTTTCCAGCGGGGGTTGGTGGCCCAGTCTTTTTCCAGGGCGGCAATTTGCTGCTCGCGGCTGGGTTGTGCGTTGAGGGATTGAGTCATGTGAACACTCCTGAGTTGGTAAAACGTTTGCGCCGTTTGCAATGCAAGTACGGTGCCTAGGGGTGTATTTTAGGTCTTATATAAGACAGAAGTCAGCTCTTGTGTCTTATATAAGACTTAAATTTTTCTGATTGAAATCAATAACTTAAATGCATTGAACCGCAATGTGAAATTCGAAATGCAAGATGTAAAATAAAAACCCTAGTCTTGTCCGATTTAAATTTCGCATTACAAAAACTTGGCGTGCATGCCAAAAGACGCCGCGATAGGCCGAAGACCCCAAGCCGGTGCAATGCACGCCGCCATATGGCGGCAGACGCACGGAATGAAAACTAAAAAGCGTCGGCGTAACGCGCCAGCTCCCAGGGCGACACCTGCTGCTGGTATTCGTCCCACTCCGCGCGCTTGAGCGCCAGAAACTGGGCGCAAAAGGCCTCACCCAACAAGGCGCGCAGCGCAGTGTCTTGTTCGAGGGCCACCAAGGCGTCGCACAGGTCGCGCGGCAGGCGCTCAGGCATAGCGGCGCCGCTGGCAAAGCGCTCATACAGGTCTTCGTCGCAGGGCGTGGGGGCGGCAAGCGCGCGATCCATGCCGTCCAGACCGGCCAAAAGCGTGGCCGCCAGCGCAGCGTAGACATTGCAGGAAGCATCGGGCAGTCGCCATTCCAGCCGCCCGGCCACCGCGCGCACCAGGCAGGTGCGGTTGTTGTCGCCATAGGCTTTCCAGACCGGCGACCAGGTGGTGCCAGAGGCGCTGTGGCTGAGCGCCAAACGCTTGTAACTGTTCACCGTGGGCGCGCACAGGGCGCTTAAGGCGTCGGCGTGGTCCAACAATCCGGCGGCGAACTGGTGGCCCGCCGTGCTCAGGCCCAGAGCGCCAGACGGATCCGCAAAAACCGCCCGTCCGTCGGCGTCGGTAATGCTCAGGTGAAAATGCAAACCGCTGCCCGGCGCCTGCGCTAGGGGCTTGGCCATGGCACTAAATACCATGCCGTGCTTTTGCGCGATAGCGTGCGCAGTCAGCTTGAACAACAGGTAACGGTCCGCACTGGCCAGTGCATCGTCAAATTTGTAGTTGATCTCGTACTGGCCGCAGGCGTCTTCGTGGTCGATTTGCTGCAACTCAAAGCCCAGCGCAGTCAGCGTGGAGCGCATATCGTCCAAAAAGGCCTGGTTGCGGTGGATGGCTTTGAGGTCGTACGAGGGTTTGTCGAGCTGATCGGCCGCATCACCAAGCTGCCACGCGCCATCGTAGTCTTGGCGCAACAAGAAAAATTCGGGCTCGATTCCCACCCACAGCGTCCAGCCGCGCGCTTGGATGCGGGCAAGGGCGGCCTGCAACAGCTGGCGCGAACAAGTGTCCAGCGGCTCGCCTGCAGCAAAACCGTCGGCTACCGCGTGCGCCACGCCCGGCATAAAGGGCAGCGGTTGCAGGCTATCAAGTTGCACGCGGGCGTAATACTCGCTGCGCGCGCCAAAACGCGGCAGCCCCGTGCCCCATATGCTGGGTCCGGCAAAGCCCGCGCCCTGCTCCACCCATTCTTGCAAATTGGCCAAAGGCACGAGCTTGCCTTTGGCCACGCCGTGAATGTCGCAAAACTGCACCAGCACCGAATGGATGCCCAGCGCTTGCAGGCGGCTAATGGTTTCTTGGTACAGGCTCATAGGAAAGGGCACGCCACCCGGCTGGCGAATGTGCTTAAAGAATAGGCCGCGCCCTCCGCGCGGCAGTCAAAACAACAATCAGGCCAGCACGCTGTCCAAAATCGCCAGGGCCTCGTCGAACACGGCGTCTTCAATCGTGAGTGGGAACAGGAAGCGCAGCACGTTGCCATAAACGCCGCAGGTGAGCAGCAACAGGCCTTGCTTGAGCGCAGCTTGCTGGACTTTTTTGGCCAAGTCAGCGTCGGGCGCGCCCGTCGTGCCATTGACCAGGTCACAGGCGACCATAGCGCCCAGGGCGCGCACGTCGCCGATGCAAGCGTTCTTGGCCTTGGCGGCCAACAAACGGGCGTGCAAGCGTTCACCCAGAATGCGGGCGCGCTCGCACAAGCCCTCTTCCACCATTACGTCGAGCACCGCGTGCGCTGCGGCCACCGCCAGCGGGTTGCCGGCGTAGGTGCCACCCAAGCCACCGGGGTTGGGCGCATCCATGATGGCGGTGCGTCCGGACACGGCCGACAGCGTGGTGCCGCCGCCCATGCTCTTGGCCATGGTCATCAGGTCGGGCGAGACGCCGAAATGCTCCATGGCAAACATCTTGCCGGTGCGGCCATAGCCGGTTTGCACTTCGTCCGCAATCAACACAATACCGTGCTGGTCGCACAGGGCGCGCAACCATTGCACTGCTTCGGCCTGGATGGGGTTGAAACCGCCCTCGCCTTGCACCGGCTCAAAAATGATGGCAGCCACACGCGAGGGCTCAATGTCGCACTTGAACAACTGCTCCATCGCGTTTTTGGTGACCTGCAGGTCTGCGCAATGGCAGGGAAAGGGTACGTGGTAAATCTCGGGGGCAAATGGGCCAAAGCCCGCCTTGTAGGGTTGAACCTTGCCAGTGAGCGCCACCGCAAACAGGCTGCGGCCATGGAAGGCGCCGCCAAAGGCGATGACGCCGCTGCGCCCGGTGTAAGAGCGGGCGATCTTGACCGCGTTCTCAACGGCTTCGGCACCAGTGGAGAACAAGGCCGTTTTGGTGGGGCCGTCGATGGGCACGATGGCGTTGATGCGTTCGGCAAGCGACACATATTGCGCATAGGGCACGACCTGGTAGCAACTGTGGGTAAAGCGCTGCAATTGTTCGGCAATGGCCGCCTCGATCTTGGGATGGCGGTGGCCGGTGTTGAGCACCGCAATGCCTCCGACAAAGTCAATGTAACGGCGGCCTTCGATGTCCCACAGTTCGGCATTTTTGGCGTGGTCGATAAAAAAGTCACCCATCACGGCCACGCCGCGCGGCGTGGCGGCCAGGCGGCGGGCGTGCCAGTCAGCGTTGGTTCCAAGTGTGGAATCGGCAGGAGCAAAGGATTTTTGGTTTTGGGGGGCGTTCATAGGAGGCTCTTTCAAAAAACAGGTTCCGGCTTAGCCTGCGCGGTAGGCGGCGGCCACTTCTTGGGCCCGTCGGCGCTCGGCGCGTGCCATCAGCATGCTGGCAGCAATCACGCCGATGCTCACCACTGCTACCGTGATGGTGGCCACCGTGTTGACGCTGGGACTCAGGCCCAGGCGGGCGCGGCTGAAGATGGTAATGGGCATGGTAGTCGAACCCGGCCCGGATAAAAAGGCCGAAAGCACGACGTCGTCAAGCGACAGGGTAAAAGTGAGCAGCCACGCCGAGGCAATCGCCTGCGAGATCAGGGGCAAAGTCACCAGAAAGAACACCTGTAAGGGGCGGCAACCCAGGTCTTGCGCCGCCTCTTCGAGCGAAGGGCTGACTTCTTGCAGGCGCGACAGCACCACCACCGTGGCATAGGCCATGCCCAAAAGCGTGTGCCCCAGCCAAATGGTGCCAAACCCCCGCTCCGGAAAGCCAAACAGCCGCTGTACCGACACCAGCATCAGCAGCAGCGACAGGCCAATAATGACCTCGGGCATCACCAGGGGCGAATTCACCATGCCAGCAAACAGGGTCCGGCCCGGAAAACGCTTGAATCGGTGCAAAGACAAAGCCGCCAGCGTGCCCAAGACCACCGAAGAGCAGCCGGTGAGAAAGGCGATTTCCAGCGACAGCCGAAAACCGGAGATGATTTCTGCATCCTTCATCAGCGCGGCGTACCAGCGGGTGGACCAGCCGCCCCAGCTCGTCACCATGGGGCTGGCGTTAAAGCTCAAAACAACCAGGGTGACGATGGGCAGGTACAAAAACAGGAATACCGCGCCCATCCAGAAGCGCGAAGTCAAGCGCCCGGCATGGAACTTCATGTCCGCCCCCCGGTATTGGCTTCCGCCTGGTATTTGTTGAACAAGGCGACCGGCACGATGATGAGCAACACCATGACCACCGCCACGGCGGCGGCCATGGGCCAGTCGTTATTGCTGAAAAACTCGTCCCACAGCACGCGCCCGATCATCAGCGTTTGCGGCCCGCCCAGTAGCTCGGGAATCACAAATTCACCCACGCAGGGAATGAACACCAGCATGGAGCCGGCAATGATGCCATTTTTGGACAGGGGCACCGTGACGCGCCAAAAGGCCTGCCAGGGCGTGGCGCCCAGGTCGAGCGCAGCTTCCAACAGCGTCAAATCCATCTTGACCAGATTGGCGTAAAGCGGCAGGATCATAAAGGGCACATAGGTGTAAACCATGCCCAAAACCAGCGAAAACGGCGTGTTCATCATCTTGATGGGCTCGGCCATTAACCCTGCGGCCAACAAGATGTTGTTAATGACGCCGCTGTCGGCCAACAGCATTTTCCAGGCGTAGACGCGCAGCAAAAATGAGGTCCAGAACGGGAGCATTACCAGCATCAGCAAAGCGGGCCGCTTGTCGGCCGGGCTGCGGGCCAGAAAATAGGCAAACGGATAGGCAATGGCGAGGCAAATAGCGGTGGTGATAGCCGCAAACTTGATGGAACTAAGGTAGGTCTGGAAATACAGCGTGTCTTCGAACAGGCTGAAGTAGTTGCCAAACTTGACCTTGAGCGTCAGCGTGTCGTCTGCCCAGGCCAGCACATCGTGGAAGAAAACCGTGTCCATTTCAGAGACACTGATCTTGAAAACCACCAAAAACGGCAACAAAAACACTGCCAGCAAGAACAGCATGGGCACGCCAATGACCGCGGAGCGGCCCCAGGCGGCGCTCAGGCGGTCTAAATACGCGGAGCGCGGGTTCATGGCCAAAGATTCGCGCGCCGCCATCGGGTTTACCGCGTCAGAACCACAACGTCGCTGCCACACCACCAGACATAGACCCGGTCGCCCCAGGTGAGTTGGGCCGCACTGTGGCGTGCCGCGTTGGTGTGGGTCACTTTGACCACGGTGCCGCCGTCGAGTTTGACGTGGTAGGTGGTCAAACTGCCCAAATAAGCCAGGTCTTCAATCACGCCCTGCGCCATGTTGTAGCCCACCTCGGCCAGAGACTCGCGGTCACTGTCTTGCACCGGCGTGGTCTGGATCGTCATCTTCTCAGGCCGCACCGCCACATGCACATCCATGCCCGCGGTGCCGGTGATGCCGTGACTCACATAGTGTTTGCACTCGGCGGTGGCAATCACCACATGGTCGGGCTCGTCCACTTCGACGTGGCCTTTGAACAGGTTCACGCTGCCAATAAAGTCGGCTACGAAGCGGCAGTTGGGGGTTTCGTAAATTTCGGCGGGCTGGCCAATTTGCAAAATCTTGCCCTCGCTCATCACGCCGATGCGGGTGGCCATGGTCATGGCCTCTTCCTGGTCGTGGGTAACCATGACACAGGTAACGCCCACCTGTTCAATGATGCGTACGAGTTCAAGCTGCGTCTGCTGGCGCAGTTTGGCGTCGAGCGCGCCCAAAGGCTCATCGAGCAACAGCAATTGCGGGCGCTTGGCCAGGCTGCGCGCCAAAGCCACGCGCTGCTGCTGGCCGCCGGAGAGCTGGTGCGGCTTGCGCTTGGCGTAAGGTTTGAGCTGCACCAGTTCGAGCATTTGCGCCACGCGCTCCTGCATCTCGGCTTTGGGCATGTGGTCGCGGCGCAGGCCAAAGGCAATGTTGTCCCAGACCGTCAGGTGCGGAAACAAGGCGTAACTCTGGAACATCATGTTGATAGGCCGCTCATAGGGCGCCAGCCCCACGATGTCCTGCCCGCCCAGCAAAATCTGGCCCGAAGTCGGCGCCTCAAAGCCGGCGAGCATGCGTAGCAAGGTGGATTTGCCGCAGCCCGAGGAACCCAGCAAAGCAAATATCTCGCCCTGGCGTACGTCCAGACTGACTTCATCTACCGCAAATACGTCGTCAAATTTTTTGACGACGCGCCGGATCTGCAAAAACGGGGCGCCTGCCAATGGAGCAGCGCTAACTTGGTTTGGATGTGCCACCGGCGGCTCTCCTGTGCGTTGAAGCCCTTGGCTTAGATACCCGTCTTGAATGAGGTGTAAGCCCGTGTCGCCAGACGGCGAATGTCGTTGGTCAGCGCCTTGGGTGCCACCATGGTGGCCATTTCCTCCGCACTGGGGAAGACAGAGGGGTTTTTGGCTACTTCGGGACTGATGAATTTGCGCGATTCCTTATTGGGGTTGGCGTACTTCACCTTGTTGGTCAGGCTGGCATGCACTTCCGGACGCATGATGTAGTTCATAAACGCCATTGCGTTTTTGGGATGCGCGGCGTCTGCAGGAATGGCCATCATGTCAAAAAACAGCACTGCGCCGGTCTTGGGGATGAGGGCCACCACGTCCTGGCCAGTTTTGCCTTCAATGGCGCGGCTGCGGGCGATGTTGATGTCGCCGTTCCAGCCCAGCGCCATGCATACCGAGCCGCTGGCCATGTCGTTGATATAGCCCGACGAGCTGAACAAGGTGACATACGGGCGCACGCTTTTAAGCAAGGCCAGCGCTTCCTGGTAGTCAGCCGCGTTTTTGCTGAAGGGGTCTTTGCCCAGGTAATGCAAGGCCGCAGGCAACACTTCCGTTGCGCTGTCGAGCGTGCTCACGCCGCAGCTCTTGAGTTTGCTGATGTATTTGGGGTTGAAAAACAACTCCCAAACATTGGCGGGCATCGGCTCGCTGCCCAAGGCCGCCTTCACCTTGGCGGTGTTGATGCCAATGGTGGTGTAACCCCAGAGCCAATTCACCAAATACTGGTTGCCGGTGTCGATCTTGGCGATTTGGGACTGGATTTCCGGATCGAGGTTTTTCAGGTTGGGCAGCTGGCTTTTGTCCAGTTTGGCCAGCAAACCGCCGTCGATTTGGAGCCGGGCGAAGGTAGACGACGGCACGACGATGTCGTAGCCCGTTTTGCCCGCCACCAGCTTGGCGTGCAGGATTTCGTTATTGTCATAGGTGTCGTAGCGCACCTTGATGCCGGTTTCCTTCTCAAAATTCGCAAGTGTGTCTTCGGCAATGTAGTCCGACCAGTTGTAAATATTGAGGATTTTTTCCTCATCGGCCAAGGCCGGTGCCGCGCCCGTGGCCAGAATCAGGCCTGCTGCCAGGGTACCGAGGAGTTCACGCCAGAGTTTGAAGGGGTGGGGGGGGGTCAATTTCATCTCCTGAGAAAACGATGCAGACAAACGGTATTGCGAAAGTGCACTGAAAAAGCGCACTGAAAACCACTACATCCTAAGCGATTCGGATGGCGTACTGCATCCACGCAATCCCTATGCCAACTTGTTAATTACTGGGTACTCCGGGCAGCCAGGGCGGCAGTCTGGGCGTCCCGCGCGCGCCGACGCGCATCACGTGCCACCCAGACGCTGTAACCGATCACGCCCAGGCTGACCGCAGCAATCAGCAGGCTCGCCGCCGCATAAATAGTGGGGTTGATGCCCCGGCGAGCGTAGCCAAATATCACCTGCGGCAGGGTGTTGACCCCCGGTCCGGATAAAAACTCGGAAATCACCACATCGTCAAAGGACAACGTGAACGACAGCAAGAACGCTGCCACGATGGCCTGCACGATATTGGGCAGGGTCACCAGAAAGAAAACCTGCATCGGCCGCGCGCCCAGGTCCTTGGCGGCCTCTTCCAGTGCGCGGTCAAATTCCAGCAGGCGGGACTGCACCACCACCATGGCATAGGCCATGCCCAACAGCGTGTGGCCCAAAATAATGGTTAGCAAGCCTCGCTCGGGCCAGCCCACGGCGCGCTGCACACCCACCATCAGCAGCAAGAGCGACAAGCCAATGACCACCTCGGGCATCACCAAGGGTGCGTTGACCATGCCCGAAAAAACGGCGCGCCCAGAAAAGCGGTGGTAGCGCACCAGCACAAAAGCGGCAAACGTGCCCAACACTGCGGACAACACCCCGGTAACACCCGCAATTTGCAAGGAAAGCCAAAAGCCTTCAACAATTTTGGTGTCACGCCCCAGCGCCTCATACCAGCGCCATGAAAAGCCGGTAAACACCGCGTCCTGGCGCGTACTGTTGAACGAAAACACCACCATAAACAACAGCGGCAGGTACAAAAACAAAAAAATGGCTACAAGCCAAACTTTGCTGAAGTGCTGGTTAATGAAGCGCTGCATCGTTCGTGTTCTTATTGGTCTGCGTCGGCAGCAGGCGCCATGGGCAAGGGCTCGGCGGCGTTGCCCACGTGCTGGTAATACAGCGCCAGCGGCAAGACCACCAGCGCAATCATGGACACCGCGAGCGCACTGGCGCGCGGCCAGTTGTTGCTACTGAACATTTCGTCCCACACCACCCGCCCGACCATCAGGTTTTCGGGGCCTCCCAGCAAGGATGGAATTACAAACTCGCCCACCGCCGGAATAAAAACCAGCATGAAGCCCGCCACGATTCCAGCCTTGGACAGCGGCACCGTCACCAGCCAAAACGCTTTCCACGGCGTTGCACCCAGATCCTTGGCTGCTTCAAGCAGGCGCACATCGAGCTTGACTAGGTTGGCATACAGCGGCAGCACCATAAAAGGCAGGTAGACATAAGTCATGCCCACGAGCATGGAAAAGCTGGTGTAGAGCATTTGCACCGGTTCGCGGCTCACGCCCAGCAACATGAGCAACTGGTTGAGCACGCCCTGGTCGGCCAGAATGCCCTTCCAGGCGTAGACCCGCAGCAAAAACGAGGTCCAAAACGGCAGCATCACCATCATCAAGAGCGCAGGGCGAACGCTGGGCTTGGACCGGGCAATGAAATAGGCAAAGGGGTAGCCAAGCAACAGGCACAGCACCCCGGTGCACAAGGCGTATCCAATAGAGCGCAAATAGGCATCCACATACACCGTCTGAAACAGCGCCCCGCCCTCACTTGGCCAAAAAATAGAGAGGTAGTTCTCGTATTTCAGCCGCAAGACGCCGGCCTGGCTGTCCCACAGCGGCTTGAAGGGGTGGATGTCGCTGCCCATGTCCACAAAGCTGATGTACAGCAATATGAAAAACGGCAGCAGAAAAAACAATGTGAGCCAGCCAAAAGGCAGACCGATCACAAAGCGCCGCCCCGGCTCCAAACGGCGCATGAGCAGGCGGGACACTTTGGTCATATCGGTCGCCACTGAAACGCAGGAATCAAATGCTTACTTGCCCTTTTTGAAACCGGTGTAAGCGTTGGCCATGGCTTCGCGGCCTTCGTTGGTGAACTTACCCGGGGGCACCATCTTGGCGGCCACAGCCGGCTCGATGAAGATGGTCTTGTTGCCAACGACTTCCGGCTTGATCTGCGCCAGCGCCGCTTTATTGGCGGTGGGGTAGCTCATTTCGTTGGACACGGCTGCGCCACTTTCGGCACGCAGGTAGTAGTCAATGAAGGCGTGGGCGTTGGCCGGGTGCTTGGCGTCTTTGGTAATGGCCATGGAGTCAAAAAAGATCATGCCGCCGGTGCTGGGCAGCAGCGCTTCGATCACGTCCTTGCTGCCGTTGTCTTTGGCGCGACCGGCAGCGATATTGATGTCACCAGACCAACCAATCACCGCGCAGGCCTTGCCGCCTGCGATGTCGTCGATCATGGTGGAGCTAAAAATTCGGATGTCCTTGCGTACTTTGCCCAGCATGTCGGCTGCGGCCTTGTGGTCGGCGGGGTCATTGGAATAGGCGTCTTTGCCGATGTAGTGCAGCGCGGGCGGCATGATCTCGGTGGGCGAATCCAGGTAGGCGATGCCGCAAGACTTGAGTTTGGACGTGTATTCGGGCTTGAACACCAAGTCCCATGCGTTTTCCGGCAGCGCCATTTTGCCCAAGGCTTTTTCGACCTTGGTGCGGTTGATACCCACGGTGGTAAAGCCCCAGGCCCAAGGCACCAGGTGTTTGTTGCCGGGGTCGGCCTTGCTTAGGCCCTGCATGATGGCCTCGTCCAAGTTGCCGTAATTCTTGAGTTTGGCGCGGTCCAGGGGCTGGAAGAAGCCCGCCTCCACCTGCGCGGGGCTAAACGCCGTGCCAGGCACCACGATGTCGTAGCCTATGCTGCCAGCCACCAGCTTGGCGTTGAGCGCCTCGTTGGTCTCGAAGGTGTCGTAATTCACCTTGATGCCGGTCTCTTTCTCAAACGCCGCAATCATGCCCTCAGGAATGTAATCGGGCCAGTTGTAGATGTTGAGCACTTTTTCTTCGGCGGGCGCCGCCGCCACTGGGGCGCTGGCGGCGGGTGCGGCGGCTTCTTCTTTTTTACCGCAGGCAGCCAGCGCCAGCGCAGCGATGGCCACAGGCCACAGGTATTTATTCATCATGGAAATCTCCGAGCAAGGTGGGGTTCAATAAAAAAACAGGAAGGAAATGCAGTTCTGGCGAAAAATTATAAAAGTCAATCCATCCAGCCCGTCGCCTGGGTGTCGGCCAGTGTCAAATCCAGCACCTTGCGAATCAGGCCCATCAGCTCATCAATTTGCGCGTGGGTAATCGTCAGCGGGGGCGCAATGATCATGCGGTCGCCCACGGCGCGCATGATTAGGCCGTTGGCAAAGCAGTGCGCGCGGCAGCGCATGCCCACTTCGAGCTCGGCGGGGAACGGCGCCTTGGTTGCTTTGTTTTTGACCAACACCACGCCGGCCATCAGGCCGCAAGTCTCGGCCACGCCCACCAGCGGGTGCGCGCTCAAAGCGGCAAATTGCTGCTCCAGGTAGGGCCCAACATCGTCGCGCACGCGCCCCACCAGGTTTTCGCGCTCCATGATGTCCAGATTGGCCAGCGCCACCGCGCAGGCTACCGGGTGGCCGCTGTAGGTGTAGCCGTGGTTGAACTCGCCGCCCTGCTCTATCAGCACCTTTGCCACGCGGTTGCCCACCATCACGCCGCCCAACGGAATGTAGCCGCTGGTAATGGCCTTGGCAAAAGTCACCAAGTCGGGCTTGTAGCCAAACTTTTCGTAAGCAAACCAATGGCCTAAGCGGCCAAAGGCGCAAATCACCTCGTCGCTAACCAGCAAGATGCCGTATTTGTCGACGATGCGCTGGATCTCGGGCCAGTAGGTGGCAGGGGGAATGATCACACCACCCGCCCCTTGCACCGGCTCGCCAATAAAGGCCGCCACCTTGTGCGCGCCGATTTCCAGAATTTTTGCTTCCAGCCAGCCCGCCGCGCGAATTCCAAACGCGTCGCTGCTCTCGCCGGGCAGGCCTTTTTCGAAAAAATAGGGCTGCTCAATGTGCGTGATGTTGGGAATAGGCAAATCACCCTGCGCGTGCATTCCGCTCATGCCGCCCAAAGAGGCCCCCGCCATGGTGCTGCCGTGGTAGCCGTTGACCCGGCCAATGATGACCTTGCGCTCGGGCTGGCCCAGCAAATCCCAGTAGCGGCGCACCATGCGCACATTGGAGTCGTTGCTCTCGCTGCCACTGGACGAATAAAACACGTGCTCGAAGCTGCGGTCGCCCACCGTGGGCGCCAGTGAGGCGAGCTTGGCCGCCAGGGTGGCAGCCGGCACGTTGGTGGTCTGGAAAAAGCTGTTGTAGTAAGGCAGCTGCATCATTTGCGCGTGCGCTGCGTCGGCCAGTTCCTTGCGGCCGTAACCTACATTCACGCACCACAGGCCGCTCATGGCGTCCAACATGCGTTTGCCTTCTGAGTCCCAGACGTAAATATCCTTGGCCTCGGTAATCACCCGGGCGCCCCGGGCACTCAAGTCCTTGAAGTCGGTAAACGGATGCAGAAAATGCGCGCTGTCCAAGGCCTGGATGTGCTGGGTATCAACTTTGGTGGTCATAGGCGGTATGGGGCAAAAATGTAAAAAGAAGAATGCGACCAGGCACTGGCCTTACACGTGCAGCAACAAGTGCTCGCGCTCCCAAGGCGAGATCACTTTCATAAACTCGTCAAACTCAAGCTCCTTGATTTCCGAATACACGGTGATGAACTCCTTGCCAAGCACCTCGTGCAAATCCGACTCGCGGCGCAGCCAGTCCAGCGCCTCGCCCAGGCTGCGCGGCAGCGCATAAGGCGCCAGATAGGCGTCGCCCTTCATTTCGGGCTTGGGCTTGATCTTGTTCTTGATACCCAGGTAGCCGCAGGCCAGCGTCATGGCCATGGCGACATAAGGGTTGGCGTCCGAGCCGATCACCCGGTTTTCCACCCGGCGCGCCGCCGGACTGGAAATGGGCGAGCGAATGCCCACGGTGCGGTTGTCGTAGCCCCATTCAATATTGATGGGTGCCGCCGAATTGCGGCTCAGGCGCCGGTAGCTGTTCACATAAGGCGCCACCAGGACCATGGCCGCCGGAATATAGCGCTGCAAGCCACCGATGTAGTGCATGAACATCTCGGACGGTGTACCGTCTTCATTGCTGAACACATTTTTGCCCGTGGTCACGTCCACCAGGCTTTGGTGCACATGCATGGCGCTGCCCGGCTCGCCGGCAATCGGTTTGGCCATAAAGGTGGCATACATGTCGTGGCGCAGCGCCGCCTCGCGCACCGTGCGCTTGAAAAAAAACACCTCGTCAGCCAGCCCTAGGGGTTTGTTGTGGAAAAAGTTGATCTCCATCTGCCCGGCGCCCACCTCGTGGATCAGCGTGTCCACGTTGAGCTCCATCTTGTCGCTGTAGTCGTAAATCTCTTCAAACAGCGGGTCAAACTCGTTGACCGCGTCAATGCTGTAGGCCTGGCGCGAAGTCTCTGCCCGGCCGCTGCGGCCAATCGGCGCCTTGAGCAAGGTGTTGGGGTCGGTGTTGCGAGCGGTAAGGTAAAACTCCAGCTCAGGCGCCACGATGGGCTGCAGGCCTTCGGCGGCAAACAGGTCGCAGACCTTGCGCAGCACGCTGCGCGGGGCAAAGGGCACCAGCTTGCCCGCGTGGTCAAAACAGTCGTGGATCACCTGCGCCGTGGGGTCGGTGGCCCAGGGCACGATGCGCACCGAGGACGGGTCCGGGCGCAATTGCATGTCCTTGTCGGTCGGGTCGATCACGTCGTAGTAGGGGCCGCTTTCAGGAAACTCGCCCGTCACGCCCATGGCCACAATGGCTTGGGGCAGGCGCATGCCCCGGTCTTCGGTAAATTTGGCACGCGGCAAAATTTTGCCCCGCGCCACGCCGGTCAGGTCGGGTACAAGGCATTCGACTTCTGTCACTCGGCGCTCGTTGAGCCACTGTTCCAGGTCGTTGAAAGTCATGTTTTTCTGTTCAGACATGGTTTGCATCCTCCGGTGCTGCTTGTACGCAGTTTGGTGTTATTTTTCCATCGCCAAGGTGCCATTCTGCACCTGCATACGCTTTTAAAAATGGTCTCTGAGCCGGTGGTACCAGGTGCCAAGCACCAGGCTGGGCGTGCGCAGCCAGGCGCCGCCAGGAAAGTTGCGGTGTTTCAATTTGCTGAAAACGTCAAAACGCTGCGCCTGTCCCGCCACTGCCTGCGCCACCAGTTGCCCGGCCAAACCCGTGAGCGCCACGCCATGGCCGCTAAAGCCCTGCAGGTAATAAATGTTGTCGCCCAGGCGGCCAAAGTCGGGCGCGCGGTTCATGCTGATGTCCACAAATCCGCCCCACACATAGTCCACCGGCACATTCTGCAGGTCAGGAAAAACAGCAGCCATGCGCTGCGCCATGATCTGCTTCAAGTGGCGTGGCGTGCTGGCGGTGTAGCTCACGCGCCCGCCAAACAGCATGCGCGTATCAGCGCTCAGGCGAAAGTAGTCCAGCACAAAGTTGTTGTCGCACACGGCGGCGTTCTGGGGCAAGAGCGCTGCGGCGCGCTCTGCCCCCAGCGGCGCGGTGCCAATGATGTAAGTGCCCACCGGCATGGCGCGGGCGGCCAACTCAGGCGCCACGGCCGGGCCGTAGGCGGGCAGCGTGCAGTTGCCGGCCAAAACCGCAAAGCCGGCGCGAACCTGGCCCTGCGCCGTGTGCGCGGTCACCGTCGCGCCCCGGTCCAGGGCGGTAACGGCCGAGTTTTCAAAAATCTGTACGCCCAAAGACGCCGCCGCGCGTGCCAGCCCCAGTCCGTATTTGAGCGGATGCAGGTGGCCCGAGCGCTTTTCATACGCACATGCCAGGTAGCGCGCGCTGCCAATGTAGTCTTGCACCGCCGCGCCCTGTGCCCATTGGGTAGCAAAGCCGTAGTTGTCTTGCAGCGCCTGCATCTCTTGCTCTAAGGCGCGCGCCTTGCGGGGTGAATCGGCCACATACAAATATCCCTGCACCCGGTCGCAGTCGATCTGGAATTCGGCAATACGACGCTCGATCAGGTCAATCGCCTCAATTGACATGTCCCAGGCCTGGCGTGCGCCGCTTTGGCCGAGCTGCGATTGAAACGGGCCCTGCCCGCTGGCAAAACCCACAATCGTCTGTCCACCGTTGCGCCCCGAGGCGCCGCTGCAAATGCGATCGGCCTCCAGCACCACCACCTGCAAACCACGCTGCGCCAGCTCAATGGCAGCAGACAGGCCGGCAAAGCCTGCGCCCACCACCACCACGTCGGCCGACAGGTCGGTTCGCAGCGGGGGCAGCGGCGCGGGCCGCAGCACGCTGGCTTCGTAATAGCTGTGCTGGTTGAGCTGCGTGTCTGACTTTAAGAGTGAGGCCATGGCAGTGGCCTTAGCGCGGACGCTTGGCGACCTGGCCGCACAAATACGTCCAGACCACGGTGGCCGCAGCGTTGCTGGTGATTTCTGCATGGTCATAGGCGGGCGCCACTTCCACGCAGTCCATGCCCACAAAGTTCAGCCCCGCCAGCTCTTCTAAAAGCGTGAGCACTTGCGTGCTGCTCAAGCCACCGGGCTCGGGCGTGCCCGTGCCTGGGGCAAAGGCCGGGTCCAGGCAGTCGATGTCCAGCGTCAGGTACACCGGCATGGGGCCGATGCGCTGGGCAATGGCGTCCACCACCGGCTGCAGGCCCGCGCCGTCGTGGCCACGCAACTGGCGCGCGGTGTAAATCAGGCCGCCCTGGTCGGCCACATAGTCGCGCGCCTGGCGCACGCCGCCCGAGCGCAGCCCAATTTGCACCGTGTGCTGGGGGCTGACCAGGCCCTCTTGCAGCGCTTCATAGGTCCAGGTGCCATGGCCCGAAGGTTCGCCAAAGTGGTCGACCCAGGTGTCGCAGTGGGCGTCAAAGTGAATCAGCGCAATTTGCCCGTAGCGCGCCTTGGCCGCGCGCAGTATCGGCAAGGTGACCGAGTGGTCGCCGCCCAAAAACACGCAGTGGTGGCGCGCCATGAGCGCTGCGGCTTGCGCCTCAATCTGCGCGCGTACCACTGGCAGGGGCGAGGCATTGGGCAAGCGCATGTCCCCGGCGTCGCCCAAGAGGCCCAACGGCGAGACATCAAAGTACGGGTGCGTGCCGTCGCACAGCATCAGGCTGGCGCGGCGGATTTCCTGGGGTCCAAAGCGGGCGCCGGGACGGTTGGTGACGGCGCCGTCAAAGGGAATGCCAGCCAGCGCAAAGGGTTGGTCTTGCAGCGCGTCGGCGGCCAGAAAGCGGTTGGTGTTGTTGGCATAAGCGAAATGGTCGCTGCTCATCGTGTAACCTCCATAGCCTTGCATGGTAATCGCTCGCCCTTTCATTTTGACCCCCCGTTTCCAACGTCCCCTGGCCTATCTTTGTCTGGCCTTGAGCATGAGCCTGGTGGGCGTCTACGTGGCGCTTACCAAACCGCTGGTGGCCGCCATTCCCGTTTTCTTGCTGGGCTGGATGCGCTTTGGCATCGCGGCTGTGGCCATGGCGGGCTGGCTCAAGAAACCGGCCAGCGAGGCGCCGCTGGACCGGCGCACGCGCATCCTGCTGTTTTTTGAGTCGTTTTTGGGCAACTTTATGTTTTCCATTTGCATGCTCTTTGGCGTGAGCATGACCAGCACCGTGTCGGCCGGGGTGATATTGGCGGCCATTCCGGCGGTGGCGGCACTCATGAGCGGCCTATTTTTGAAAGAGCGCATGGGACTTCGCATCTGGCTGGCTGTGGCCTGCGGCGCTGCGGGCATGGTGATGCTGTCCATGGCCAAGCCCTCGGCCGGGTTGGAACAAACCGCAGGCGAAGCCACCCGGGCGCTATGGGGCAATCTGCTGGTTTTCGGTGCGGTGGTGTGCGAGGCCGCCTATATCGTGATTGGCAAGCGGCTCACGGCCAACATCAGCCCCAAGCGCATTGCGGCGGTTATCAACCTGTACGGCTTTGCCCTGATGACGCCCGCAGGCTTCTATCACGCGCTGCAGTTCGACTTTGGCGCCGTGCAAGCCGTCTCTTGGGGTCTGTTGGTGTTTTACGCGCTTGCCGCCAGCGTGGGCACCGTGTGGCTGTGGATGACGGGCTTGCAAACCGTGCCGGCCGCGCAGGCCGGCGTTTTCAGCGTAATGCTGCCGGTTACCGCAGCAGCCATTGGCGCGCTGTTTTTGCATGAAAGCTTCAGCACGGTCCAGGCCTGGGCGTTTGCGCTCGCACTGCTGGGCCTCCTGCTGGCGACCTTGCCCGGACGGCGAACGCCTGCAGCAAGCATCTAAACCACCGCCTTGCAGGGTGCGGCGCCCACAGCGCTAGAGCGCCCGCGTACTAACAACAATGCCATCTTCATCGGCGTACAACCAGTCGCCCGGGCGCACCCAAACACCCTGAATCTGCACCGCGAGCTGCGTTTGACCCGCCATGCGGCGCTGCGTTGGCATGGGCACCACGGCCAATGCGCGGATGCCGACCGCACATTGCGCCAGCTCCACCACATCGCGCACGCAGCCATCCACCACCACGCCAGCCCACCCGTTGCGCACCGCATGGGCGCCCAACTTGCCGCCCATCAAGGCACGGCGCAGCGAGGCGCCACCGGCCACCACCAGCACCTGAGCCACGCGGCCGTCTGGCCCATCCACCCAACCGGGCGACTCCAGCGCCGCTTTGACACTGGTGTTGTCGTCCAGGCATTGAACGGTGTATACAGGTCCGTGGAAGCGGCACTGCTGGCCGAAATCCAAAAAAACCGGGGGCAAAACCCGAAAATCACCGCTGACGTCGTCCAGGTGCTGATCGCACAGGTCGGTGGTTGGTACAAATAAAGACATGAAATAGCGCCTAAACAAGCAGGAACAGGGTCAGACAGAGCTGCCGAACCGCAAAAAACGGAATTTACACCTTTAAAAAGTAATGTCCCCCTAGGAAAGCGGCCTTTTCTCCAGTAGCATTCGCGCTCCAGCTGAGTAGTCTATCGCTGGCAATACATCCACTTCCACAAGGACGAACCCATAATGGCAACTGCAAAAAAAGCCCCCGCTGCAAAAGCGGCACCCGCAAAAAAAGTAACCGCTGTTAAAGCCGCAGCCCCTGCGAAAAAAGTAGCCGCCAAAGTGCCGGCCAAAAAGCGCGCTGTCAACGCCGCCTTCATGAAGCCCCTGACCCCCAGCGCCGCATTGGCTGCTGTGGTGGGCGCAGCTCCCCTGCCCCGTACCGAAGTGGTCAGCAAGCTGTGGGTCTACATCAAGAAGCACAAGCTGCAAGACGCCGCCAACAAGCGCAACATCAACTCTGACACCGCGCTCAAGGCCGTCTTCGGCAAAGCGCAAGTCACGATGTTCGAAATGGCTGGCCTGATCGGCAAGCACCTGTCGTGATTGCCTGAACCCAGCCGCTTAGGCGGGTTCAACCTCAAAAAAGCCGGGTTTACCCGGCTTTTTTTATGGGCGAGCTAAGGGCAGAGCCGTCACTACGCAATTTAATAAATTGCGACTGCAAGCCGCGCAAAAGCCCTGCGTTGGCACGGTGACACAGGCGCAAAAGCTTGGGGGCTTCGCCTGTATTCCCCCTGAAAACACAGTCAAACCAGTCGCGCATCTCGGGTACTGGCGACTGCGCCTTGGCACCGACAAGCGCCGCCGCAGCAGCGCCTTCAAAGCCCGCAATCCAGGCCTTACTGCATAGAATTCAAGTCGATTCTTGCGCACTTGGATTGGCCGCTTGAAGGCGCCTTGGCGCTCCGGCGGTCAATCACCCCTATTTGGTTCAACGTGGAGACTCCCTCATGACAGAAGAAGCAACAACGCCCGCATCCCCGGCACGACGCCGCTCCGGGCGAGGCAGCGGCAGCATCCGCGTTGCGCCCTCCACCACCAAGTACCGCAATCTGAAGCACCGCTTTGCGCCCACGCCCATGGTGTCCGAGGACGAGCTTGAGGCGATCCACAACGCGTCGCTCACGATTCTGGAAGAAATGGGCATGGATTTCATGCACGAGGAAGCGCGCGCCATCCTGAAAAAGGCGGGCGCCGACGTCAAGGCGGGCTCCGAGCGGGTGCGCTTTGACCGCAACCTGATTTTGGAGGCCATCAAAACCTGCCCGTCTGAATTCACCCTGCACGCACGCAACCCCGAGCGCAATGTGCATATCGGCGGCAAAAACCTGGCTTTTGCCCAGGTCGCCAGCCCGCCCAATGCCTCTGACATGCAAGGCGGACGGCGCGCAGGCAACCAGCAAGACTTCCGCAATTTGGTCAAGCTCGCGCAGCGCTACGACATCATCCATTGCTCGGGCGGTTACCCTGTGGAACCCGTGGATTTGCATGCCTCGGTGCGGCACCTTGATTGCCTCTCCGACATCGCCAAGCTCACGGACAAGTCTTTTCACGCCTATTCGCTGGGCAAAGAGCGCAACCAGGACGGGCTGGAGATTGCCCGCATTGCGCGCGGCATCAGCCGCGAACAGATGGACCGCGAGCCATCGCTGTTTTCCATCATCAACAGCTCCTCGCCCCTGCGCCTGGACACGCCCATGTTGCAAGGCATTTTGGAAATGTCCTCGCGCAACCAGATCATTATCCTTACGCCCTTCACCCTGGCAGGCGCCATGGCGCCGGTGACGATTGCAGGCGCCTTGGCGCAGCAAAACGCCGAAGCGCTGGCCGGCATTGCGTTTACACAATTGGTGCGCCCCGGCGCGCCGGTGGTCTATGGCGGTTTTACCAGCAATGTGGACATGAAGAGCGGCGCGCCGGCCTTTGGCACGCCCGAGTACATGAAGGCGGTGCTGGTGGGCGGGCAGCTCTGCCGCAAATACGGTATTCCCTACCGCACCAGCAATGTCAACGCCGCCAACACGGTGGACGCGCAGGCGGCCTATGAATCTGTGTTTTCGCTCTGGGCGCTGACGCAAGCGGGCGGCAACTTCATCATGCACAGCGCGGGCTGGATGGAAGGAGGACTTACCGCATCCTTTGAGAAATTCATTCTGGACTGCGATTTGCTGCAGATGGTGGCCGAATTTTTGACGCCGCTGGACGTGAGCCCCGCAGGCTTAGGCCTGGATGCGGTGCGCGACGTGGGCCCGGGTGGCCACTACTTTGGCACAGCGCACACGCTGGAGCGCTTTGAGACGGCGTTTTACTCACCCATCATCTCGGACTGGCGCAATTACGAGACCTGGGACGAGGGCGGGCGCCCCACGGCGTACGATAAGGCCAACGCCGTGTGGCAAAAAGAATTGGCTGCCTACGAGCGCCCCTATATGGACCCGGCGATTGAGGAAGAACTCGACGCCTTTGTGGCCAAACGCAAGTCCGAGGGCGGCGCGCCCACCGACTTCTGAACACGACAGAACTTTAAAAACCTTTGACTCTTTCTTTGCAACAAGGAACGCAACAGTGAAAACAACAGCTCGGGTAGTAGTAATTGGCGGTGGTGTGGTGGGATGTTCGGTGCTTTACCACCTGACCAAAAAAGGCTGGAGCGACGTGATGCTGATCGAGCGCGACCAGCTCACCTCCGGCTCCACCTGGCACGCCGCGGGCGGCTTTCATACGCTCAACGGCGATCCCAACGTGGCCATGCTGCAAAGCTACACCGTGAGCCTATACGAAGAGTTGGAGCGCATCTCGGGCCAAAGCTGCGGCCTGCACAAGTCGCCCGGCATCATGCTAGCCGACACGCCCGAGCGCATGGAGTTTTTGAAGATGACGGTGGCGCGCGGCCGCTACCTGGGCATGGAGACCGAAATCATCTCGGTCAAAGAGGCCTTGAACTACTTCCCTTTCATTGAAGAAAAGTACTTTCTGGGCGCCCTGCTCGACCCCAACGAAGGCCACCTGGACCCCAGCGGCACCACCTACGCTTACGCCAAGGCCGCGCGCATTGGCGGCGCCACGATTGAAGTGCAGACCAAGGTGGAAAGCCTGGAGCAAAAGCCTGACGGCACCTGGCGCGTGATCACCAATAAGGGTGTAGTCGAGTGCGAGCACGTGGTCAACGCTGGCGGCCTGTGGGCGCGCGAGGTTGGGCGCATGGTGGGCATCGAGCTGCCCGTGCTGGCCATGGAACACATGTACCTGGTGACCGACGATATTCCGGAGGTGGAAGCCTTCAACAAGAGCGCGGGCAAGGAGATTGGCCACGTGATCGACTTCGGCGCCGAGAGCTATTTGCGCCAAGAAGGCAAAGGCATGGTGCTGGGCGTGTACGAGCAAGCCGGCAAGCCATGGTCCACCAAAACCACGCCTTGGAGCTTTGGCCAGGAACTGCTGCAGCCCGACCTGGACCGCATTGCGCCCTCGCTGGAAATTGCCTTCAAACACTTCCCCACCCTGGAAAACGCCGGTATCAAGCGCGTGATCAACGGCCCCTTCACTTTCGCACCCGACGGCAACCCGCTGGTCGGCCCCGTGCAAGGCCGCACCAACTTCTGGAGCGCTTGCGGTGTGATGGCGGGCTTTAGCCAAGGTGGCGGCGTCGGCTTGGCCCTTTCGAACTGGATGGTGGACGGCGACCCGGGCTTTGACATCTGGGGCATGGACGTGGCGCGCTACGGCGACTGGGCCACGCGCACCTACACCAACGCCAAGGTGCGCGAGAACTATTCGCGCCGCTTCCGTATCCGCTTCCCCAACGAAGAATTGCCCGCAGGCCGTCCGCTGCAAACCACGCCGCTGTACGACAAATTCATCGAACAAGGCGCGGTAATGGGCGACTCCTGGGGCATGGAGACGCCGCTGTGGTTCGCCCCCTCTGGGGCAGAGGCCAAAGACATCGTGTCTTTCCACCGCTCCAACGACTTCGAGCCCATCAAAGCCGAATGCAAGGCGGTGCGCGAGGCCGTGGGCGTGACCGAAGTGGCCAACTTTGCCAAGTACGAAATCACCGGCCCCGGCGCCGAAGCCTGGCTTCAAAGCCAGATGACCAACACCCTGCCCAAAATCGGCCGCCTGCAGTTGTGCCCCATGCTCAACCACAACGGCAAGATCATTGGCGACTTCACCATTGCCAAAGCCGCAGAAGAGCGCTTCCTGATGTGGGGCTCCAGCCAGGCGCAGGTCTACCACATGCGCTGGTTTGAGCAGACCCTGCCCACCGACGGCTCGGTCACCATCACGCCGTTTGGCATGAAGCTCATTGGCCTGTCGATTGCCGGACCCAAGTCCCGCGAACTGCTGCAGCGCCTGACAGACGACGATGTGTCGGGTGAAGCCTTCAAGTTCATGGACTACCGCGAGATGGAAGTCGCCACCGTGCGCGCACATGTGAACCGTGTCACCTACACCGGCGACCTGGGCTACGAGATCTGGGTCGCGCCCGAATACCAGCGCCGCCTCTACGAAAGCATCATGGCGGCTGGCGCCGATTTGGGTATCAAGAACTTTGGCATGCGAGCGCTGTTGTGCCTGCGCCTGGAAAAGAACTTCGGCACCTGGTTCCGCGAATTCCGCCCCATCTACGGCCCGTTTGAAGCCGGACTGGACCGCTTCGTCAAACTCGACAAGCACGAGTACATCGGCAAAGCCGCCGCCATCAAGGAAAAGGCGGACGGCCCCAAGAAGACCCGCATCTTTATGGTGGTGGACGCGCTGGACTGCGACGTGATGGGCGACGAGCCGATCTGGGTCGATGGCAAAGTGGTCGGCTGGGTCACATCGGGCGGCTACGGCCACTATGTGGAGCAGTCGCTGGCGCAGGGCTACATTCCGACCGAGTATTTCAAACCCGAGATGAAGCTAGAGATCGAGATTCTGGGTGAGCGCCGACCGGCCCGCCTGCAGATGGATCCGCCCTTCGACCCCGAAGCCAAACGCATGCGCATGTAATCGGAGAGAGCCTGATGTCCCATTACTCGGCCTGGTCCCTGTTGCGCAATGCGCTCTCAGGGCACAAAAACTGGGACCGCGCCTGGCGCGACCCCGAGCCCAAAAAGACCTACGACGTGATCATCGTGGGCGGCGGCGGCCATGGCCTGGCTACCGCCTACTACCTGGCCAAAAACCACGGCATTAAAAACATCGCGGTGCTGGAAAAAGGTTATATCGGCTCGGGCAATGCGGGGCGCAACACGACCATCGTGCGCTCGAACTACATGATGCAGGACAACACGGCGTTTTACGAACACTCCATGTCCTTGTGGCGCGGCATGTCGCAAGACCTGAACTACAACGTGATGTTCTCGCCCCGCGGCTATTTGTACGTCACCATGTCGCCCAGCGCCCAAGACGCACAAATCCGCCGGGCCAACATCATGCGCTTGAACGGCATCCGCGCCGACATCCTGACGCGTGAAGACGTGATGAAAGAGGCGCCTTACCTCGATTTTTCAGACAAGGCGCGCTTCCCGATTTACGGCGCCATGCTGCAGCCCGATGCCGGCACCGCGCGCCACGACGCGGTGGTCTGGGGCTATGCCCGCGCAGCCAACGCCCTGGGCGTGGACATCATTCAAAACTGCGAAGTGCTGGACTACCAGTGGTCGGGCGAGCGCATTACCGGCGTCAAAACCACGCGCGGTGACATCAGTGCGGGCAAAGTCGGCATCGCCGTGGCCGGCCACACCTCGCTCTTGGCGCAAAAAGCCGGGCTGGAGTTACCGATCGAGAGCCATGTGCTGCAAGCCTATGTGAGCGAGTCCATCAAACCCGTGGTCAACCACGTGGTGGTGTGGTCCGCGTCTTACTTTTACTTCTCGCAGTCGGACAAAGGTGGTCTGGTGTTTGGTGGCCATATTGACCGCTACAACTCGTATGCCCAGCGCGGCAACCTGGCCAATGTGAGCGAAGTCACCCAGGCTTTGGTGAGCGCCATGCCGAGCGCGGCGCGGCTGCGGGTGCTGCGGCACTGGGGCGGGATCATGGACATGACGCCGGACGGTAGCCCCATCATTACCAAGACGCCGGTCGATGGGCTGTACCTGAACGGCGGCTGGTGTTATGGCGGGTTTAAGGCGACGCCGGCTTCGGGCTGGTGTTTTGCGCACACGATTGCCAATGATTCTCCGCATCCTTTTAGTGCGGGGTTTACGATGGATCGGTTTGCGCAGGGGCGGTATATTGATGAGTCGGGGGCGGGGCCTTACAACCATTTGCAGTGAGTTGTTGTTTGCTTATGTTCTCTTTTTGTTTTCCTGCCCCCATCCCCCAGCCCCTTACCCCCGGCGGGGGCAAGGGGGGCTTTAACAGGCGATTTGGTGGTGTCGCTTCGGCTGTGCGTTTACGGCTCGGTGCTGCTTGGTGGTTTGCACAGACTGTTTCGGGCGGCGGCGCGCACCCGATGCGCGCCCTGGCTGGTCGGAGCGCTGTGGGGTTTGGCTTCCTGCCTTGGTCGGCGCGATGCTTGCGCCAGCAAGCGAGCGCCGGATTCGGTTCCCCACGCCATTGGGGCCGTGCTGAGCAGCGCAGCGGGGGGCGGATCAGGGCGGGCGCATGTTTGAGCGTAGCGAGTTTGCGCACGACCCCGCCACACGCGAGCAGCGCAAGGAAGCCCGCAGGGCCACGGTCTCTGGCTCGCCTTTTCTTTGGTTACTTTCTTTTGGCGAAGCAAAAGAAAGTAACTCGGCCGCCGGGCCGAAACCCGGCCTGCCACGCACTCCAACCGACCCAGTAAGAAAGCAAAGATGATCAGAATCAACTGCCCCCACTGCGGCCTGCGCGACCACGAAGAATTCAGCTACTTTGGCGACGCCACCAAAGCCTACCCCGCCCTGGCGCCCGAAAACCACGACGCCTGGGTGGACACCGTCTATACGCGCAAAAACCCGCGCGGCATCCACACCGAGTTTTGGCAACACACCTTGGGCTGCCGACGTTGGCTGGTGGTCAAGCGCCATACGGTGACGCACGACATTGAATCGGTGGTGATCGCCGCCGAGAGAGAACTGCCATGACGCAATCCAAACCTTCCACCCCCACCAGCGGCGGCGCTTACCGCATCGCCAAGGGCGGGCGCATTGACCGGAGCCAGAGCCTGAGCTTCACGCTCGACGGCAGGTCCTTTGAGGGCTTTGCCGGAGACACGGTAGCGTCCACGCTGCTGGCGCACGGCGAGCACCTCGTGGCCCGTTCCTTCAAGTACCACCGACCACGCGGCATCATGGCGGCAGGCGTGGAAGAAAGCAACGCGCTGCTCACCGTGGGCGACAAGGGCACGCGCGAGCCCAATATTGCCGCTACCGTGCTGGAGTTGGAGGCCGGTTTGGTCACCCGCACGCAAAACGCCTGGCCTTCGGTACGCTTTGACGCCATGGCGATCACCTCGGTGCTGTCGCCCTTTTTTGTGGCTGGCTTCTATTACAAGACCTTTATGGGCCCGACCCGCAGCGCCTGGATGCTCTATGAGCATTTCATCCGCAAGGCCGCAGGCCTGGGCGCCTCGGTCAACGACGCCGACGTGCACCGCTACGACTGGCACAACGATTACACCGACGTGCTGGTGATTGGCTCGGGCGCCGCAGGTTTGAGCGCTGCCTTGCACGCGGCACGCGCCGGGTCGCAGGTGATGCTGGTGGAGCAAGACTTTGCGCTGGGCGGAGCGCTCTTGGGCCATTCGGCCAACGGCGCCAAGGGCCATTGGCTGGCCACCATGCTGGCCGATTTGCAGGCCACCGGCAAGGTGCGCATGCTCAACCGCTCCACCGCGTTTGGTGTGTACGACGGCAATACCGTGGGCGTAATCGAGCGCTCGGCGCCAGGCGTGGCCGATGCGGCGCACGGCGTGCCGCGCCAGCGCATGCGCACGGTGCGCGCGGGCGCCATTGTCATGGCCTGTGGCGCGCTGGAGCGCCCGCTGGTGTTTGCGGGCAACGACAAACCCGGCGTCATGCTGTCTGGTGCGGTGGGCACTTACGTCAACCGCTACGCCGTGGCGCCGGGCAAGCGGGCGGTGTTTTGCGTCAACAACGACGCGGCATACGCCGACGCGCTGGCCTTGGCCCACGCGGGATCGCAAGTCAATGTGGTGGACTTGCGCAGCGCAGTGCCACAAAACCTGCTGGCAGCGGCCAGCAGCGCGGGCATCACGGTGCAAACCGGCAGCACCGTGACCGATGTGTACGGCGGCCTGCACGCCAAGCGCGTGCGCGTGGCCGGTTATGACGCGGCCAGCGGGCGCGTCATGGGCGGACCCATGGAGCTGGATGTGGACCTGGTCGCCATGTCGGGCGGCTGGACGCCCACGGTGCATTTGAGTTCGCACCGAAACGTCAAGCCCGTTTACCGCGCCGACATTGCCAGCTTTGTGCCCGGCGGCTTTGACCGCGCCCAGTTTGGTGCGGGCGCCATGGTCGGCAGCCAGACCTGGAGCGAAGCCATTGAGTCGGGCTGGCAGGCCGGTGCCCAAGCCGTCGCCGTCAGCGGCCACCGCCTGAATGACGCCGCGCCCCTGCTGGTCGACGACACCAGTACCGCTTTTGTGCCCGCAGGCACGCTGCTGGCCGCCAAGCCCAGCGACAAGGCCTTTATTGATTTCCAGAACGACGTGACCGTGGCCGACGTGGAACTCGCGCACCGCGAGGGCTACCAGTCGGTCGAGCACCTCAAGCGCTACACCACGCTAGGCATGGGTACGGACCAGGGCAAAACCTCCAACCTCAACGGCCTGGGCCTGATGGCCGCGGCGCGCGGCATCAATGTGGCTGCCGCAGGCACCACCACCTTCCGCCCGCCCTACACCCCGGCAAGCCTGGGTGCGCTGGCCGGACGCAATGTGGGGCCGCATTTCCAGCCCGAGCGCCGCACCGCCATGCACGACTGGCACGAGACGCACGGCGGCGTGAAGATGGAAGCCGGCCTGTGGCTGCGCCCGCTGTGGTACCGCACCCACGGCGCCACGCTGGGCGAGGCTTACAAGGCCGAGATGGAATTTGTGCGAAGCAGCGTTGGCATGGCCGACACGTCCACCCTGGGCAAGATTGACGTGCAAGGCCCCGACGCCGCTGAGTTTCTGGACCGGGTGTACGTCAACGGCTTCTCCAAACTCGCCGTGGGCAAGGCGCGCTACGGTTTCATGCTGCGCGAAGACGGCGTCGTTATGGACGACGGCACCACCACGCGCATCAGCGAAACCCAGTTTTTCATGACCACCACCACTGCGCAGGCCGCCAAGGTGATGAGCCACCTGGAGTTTTTGCTGCAAGTCGTCTGGCCCACGCTGCGGGTGACGGTGGCGTCTGTCACCGACCAGTGGGCCGCTATGAGCGTAGCCGGGCCGCGTGCGCGCGACGCGCTCTCGGCCGCTTTTCCGCATCTGGACCTGGACAATACCGCCCTGCCCTTCATGGGCGTGCTTGACACGCAGGGCAGCGGCGCGCTGGAAGGCGTGGCGCTGCGCATCCTGCGCCTGACGTTCTCGGGCGAGCTGGCCTATGAAATCTTCACACCCACCCACCACGGCCTGGCCGTGTGGGAACACGTCATGGACGCCGGCAAGCCCTGGCAAATGCGGCCCTACGGCCTGGAGGCGCTGGGTTCACTGCGCATCGAAAAAGGCCATGTGGTCGGATCTGAAATGGACGGCCGCACCACGCTAGACGACCTGGGCGCGGGCAAGATGGCCAGCAAGACCAAGTCGTTCTGGGGCGACGCCCTGCGCCACAGCCCGCACCTGGCGCGCGCCAACCGCCCCACCTTGGTCGGCCTGGAAGCGGTAGACGCCAAAGAGCCGCCGAGCAACGGCTCCATCCTGTTTTTTGCCGATGACGTGGTTCAGGGCCATGGCCGGGGCCACGTCACGTCCACCACCTTCAGCCAGTCGGTGGGCAAAGCGATTGCGCTGGGCTTGCTGCAAGGCGGCACGGCGCATGTGGGCAAAGAGATCATCGCCACCTCCCCCACGCAGGGGCGCAAGTACCGCCTGCGCGTGGTCGAACCCTGCTTCCTGGACGCCGAAGGAGCGCGCTACCGTGTCTGATTCCACTACTTCCACCCTGGCCGCAGCCGCAGCATTCAGCAGCCCTTTTTCCGGCCATGTGGCGCACGAACACCCGACCCGCGACGGCTTGGTGCAAGTGCGACTGCGCGCCGAGCGCCTGGCCAGCGTCACCCTGATCAGCACCTGGATGGGCGGCACCCAGGCCTTGTGCGCCGCGCTGGGCCAGGCACTGGCGGCGACCGATTTGTTTCCACTGCCGGCCGCCACCGGACAGACGGCGCAGTGCCCGCTGGGGCTGTTGCTGCGCACCGGTCCGCATGAATTCATGCTCATTGGCAGCGGTGCAGTGGACGTGGCGGCGGCTTTGAAGGCCCACATTACGCCCGACATCGGTGCAGTGCTGGACCTGAGCCACGCCCGCTGCCGCGTGCACATCCAAGGCCCGCAGGCTGAGGCCACCTTGGGCAAGCTGTTTGCGCTGGACTTTCGCGATGCAGCCTTTGGGGTGGGGCAATTGAAGCTCAGCGGCCACCACCATGTGCCCTGCAGTCTGCACCGCCTGGGCGCTGACCGTTTTGATCTGTACCTGCTCAGCACCTATGCCCACGGGCAGTTGGAATCACTGCAGGACGCTGCGCTGGAATTCGGCGTGGCGCTGACCCTCGCAAATTAGCGCGGCTGGCAGGAAGCGTCGCCCCGTTCGGTCGGCGCGCTGCGACGCCTGGTCGCCGTGCTGCAACGCTTAGCCATTAAGATCAGCCGCCCGCCGCAGGCCTGCAGCGGGCGATGCGCGCCGCGCCAGAGCGCCGCATCAGGCGCCCTGCGTACCGCAAAACCCGAGCTCTCATGAACTATTCTTATTCTTCGTTGGCCTTGTGTGCCGTGGTAGCGGCCCTGGCTTTGCCTGGTTGCAGTGACAAAAAGCCGGTCGACGCCGCCGCGCCCGCCCCAGCCGCCAGTGCTTCGCCGGCAGCCGCGCCAAGCGCCTCGGCCCCGGCATCCGCCGCCTCAGCAGCCTCCCCACCCGGCCCCCCGGTGTCGGTGACCACGGCCAAAGCCGAAGCGCGCGACATGGCTGTCAACCTGCGGACCACGGGCACCGTGTTCCCCCTGGCCAGCGTGGACATCAAGTCGCAAACCAATTCGGTGGTGACCAAGATGCACATCAACGGTGGCCAGTTTGTGCGCGCGGGCGACCCCCTGTTCACCCTGGACGGCCGCGCCGAAGAGGCTAATCTGGCCAAGGCCCGCGCCCAGCTCGCCAAAGACCAGGCTGCGCTGGCCGACACCCAACGCCAGCTCAAACGCGCGCAAGAACTGCTGGCGCAAAACTTTGTGGCCAAGAGCGCGGTTGACACAGCCCAAGCGGCAGTGGACGCCGCCTCGGCCACCATCCTGGCCGACCAGGCCGCCATTGACGCTGCCAAAGTGGCACTGTCCTACAACCACATCACATCGCCCTTGAGCGGGCGCGCCGGGGCCTTGAGTGTTTCCATCGGCACGGCGCTGCAAAACAATGTGTCGCCCATCGTCACCATCACCCAGCTTGACCCGATTGCGGTGACCTTCAACCTGCCCCAGCGCAATCTGGCCGAGGCCATCGCAGCGCTCAAGGATGGCGGCGCCAAAGTGACGGCCACGCTGGCCGACGGCGGCGGCAGCTTCCAGGGGCGCTTGTACTTTGTGGACAACACAGTGGACGCCGCCTCGGGCACGGTGCGCGCGCGCGCCAAGTTTGACAACAAAGACGGGCGCCTGTGGCCCGGCGCCTTCGTGGAGATTTCACAAACCATCAACACGCTCAAGGACGCAGTGCTGGTGCCCCAAGCCGCGCTGATCCAGTCCGCGCGCGGCACCATTGTTTATGTGGTGGAAGACGGCAAAGCGCTGCTGCGCCCCGTCAAACAAGTGGCGGGTCAGAGCGGTGAGGCGGCCATCACCGGCATTGCTGCCGGTGAGTCGGTGGTCGTGGAAGGAAAGCAAAACCTGCGTCCGGGCGCGCTGGTGGTGGAGCGGCCCAAAGAGGCCAAAGCGGGCGCTTCGGCACCAGCATCTTCAGCGGCTCCCGCCCCAGCAGGCGCGTCATCGCGCAGCGCACCATGAATTTCTCGGAACTGTTCACCCGCCGTCCGGTGATGACGGTGCTACTCAACCTGTCCATCGTGGGCGCAGGCATTTTGGGACTGCAAAATATTCCGATTGCGGCACTGCCAAGTTACGACACGCCCATCATCAATGTGGCAGCCACCCTGCCCGGCGCCAACCCCGAGACCATGGCCAGTTCGGTGGCGCTGCCGCTGGAAAAGCAGTTCCAGACCGTGCCCGGCCTCAAAACCATCAGTTCGAGCAGTACTTTGGGCAGCACCTCGCTCACCCTCGAATTCGAAGAAGGCCGCAATGTGGACGCGGCAGCCGTGGACGTGCAAGCCGCGCTCCTGCGCGCCCAGCGTTCGTTGCCCCAGGACATGACGTCGCCGCCCTCGTACCGCAAGGTCAATCCGGCAGATGCGCCAGTCCTGCTGATTGCGCTGACCTCGCCGTCACTTTCGCCGGCTGATTTGCAAGACTACGCCGAACACCTGATCTCGCCGAGCTTTTCCACCATTGACGGCGTCGCCCAGGTCACTATCTATGGTGCCAAGCGCTTTGCGGTGCGCGTACGCGTCAAGCCCGACGCCATGCTGGCCAGCAACATCAGCTTTGACGAAGTGAGCGCCGCCCTGCGCGCGGCCAACGTCAACACGCCGGTTGGCACCCTGGACGGCCCCAAGCAAACCTTGGTGCTGCAGGCCAACAAGCAGCTCAAAACCGCGTCCGACTTTGGCAACCTGATCATCAGCGCCAAGGGCGGCGTGCCGCTGCGCTTGAAAGACATCGCCAAGGTCGAAAACAGCGTGGAGACCTACAAGAGCTGGGCCACGCTCAACGGCGAAAACTCCATCACCATCGCCATCCAGCGCCAGCCCGGCGCCAACACGGTGCGGGTGGTGGACGCGGTGCGCGCCGCCATGCCGGCCATGCAGGCGCAAATGCCCCAGTCGGTGGGCATGACGCCGATCAACGACCGCTCGGTGTCGGTGCGCGACGCGCTGCACGACGTCTCGCTCACGCTCATTGGCACCATCGTGCTGGTGGTGCTGGTGATCTTTTTGTTCCTGCGCCGCTTTGTCGCCACGGCCATTCCCACCTTGTCTTTGCCCATTTCGCTCATGGGCGCGGTGGCGTTGTTGTGGGGCATGTCCTACAGCCTGGACAATATCTCGCTGCTGGGCCTGACGCTGGCCGTGGGCCTGGTGGTGGACGACGCCATTGTGGTGCTGGAAAACATCATCCGCCACGTGGAAGACGGCGAAGAGCCCTTCCAGGCTGCGCTCGTGGGCGCGCGCGAGGTGGGCTTCACGATCGTGTCAATTTCTACGTCCTTGATCGCGGTGTTCATCCCGATCTTCTTCATGCCCGGCGTGATTGGCCTTTTGTTTCACGAATTTGCGGTGGTAGTGAGCTTGGCGATTGTGGTGTCGGCCTTTGTGTCGCTCACGCTGGTGCCCATGCTGGCCGGGCGTTTTCTGACCGACGACGCGCACAAAAAGGCCCCTGGCGCGCTGGTGCGTCTGTTCGAGCGCGGTTTTGACGCCACGCTGCGCGGTTACAGCCGCGTGCTGGACCTGGCGCTGGGCCACCGTAAAACGATTTTGCTGCTGGCGGCCAGCACCTTTGTGGCCACCTTTTGGCTGGTCAGTGTGATCCCGAAGGGCTTTTTCCCCGAAGAAGACATCGGACAGATTCAGGTCTCCACCGAAGGCAGCGAGGACATTTCCTTTACTGCCATGGTGGCGCTGCAAGAACGCGCCGCCGCCATCATCCGCGCTGACGCCAATATCAACGCCGTGAGCTCCTTCAACGGGGGCAACAACGCGCAAAACTCTGGGCGCATGTTTGTCAGCCTCAAACCCGCAGGCCAACGCCTGCCCATGAAACAGGTGATTGAAGGCCTGCGCAAAAAACTGCGCGGCGTGGCCGGCATCAATGTATTCATGCGCCCGGTGCAAAACCTGCAACTCGGCGGGCGCCCCAGCAAGGCGCAGTTCCAGTACATCCTGCAAAGCATCAAGGCCGACGAGCTCAACACCTGGGCTGGCAAGCTGCAAGAACGCATGCGCGCCGACCCGATTTTCCGGGACGTGACCAGCGACGCCCAACTGCGCGCGCTGCAAGCCCAGCTCAATATCGACCGCGACCGCGCCAACAGCCTGGGCGTGTCGGTGGACGGCATCCGCTCGGCACTTTTCAGCGCCTTTGGCGAGCGCCAGGTGTCCACCATTTACCTGCCCACCGACAGCTACCAGGTGATCATGGAAGTCGCCCCCGAGGCCAAGCTCGATGAGTCGGCGCTCTCAGGGATTTACGTGCGTTCGAGCTTTGGCACGCTGGTGCCGCTGTCAAGCTTTACTACCGTAGAGCGCAGCGTGGGCCCCACCGCCATCAACCATGTGGGGCAACTGCAGGCAGTCACCGTGTCCTTCAACCTCGCCCCTGGTGCGGCCTTGGGCGACGCTACTACCAAAATCGACGCCGCGCGCGAGGCGATTCAGATGCCCAGCAGCATCATTTCCACTTACGGCGGCGACGCGGCCGTGTTCAAAAGCTCACAGGGCAGCCAGCTGATTTTGGTAATTGCCGCGTTGGTGGTGATTTATGTGCTGCTCGGCGTGCTGTACGAAAGCTACATCCACCCCATCACGATTTTGGCCGGTCTGCCTTCGGCGGCCGTGGGGGCACTGGCCACGCTGATGCTGTTTGGCCAGGATTTGACGCTGATTGCCACCATCGGCATCGTGCTCTTGATCGGCATTGTCAAGAAGAACGCCATCATGATGATCGACTTTGCCCTGGAAGCCCAGCGCCACCAGGGCATGACGCCGCATGATGCGATTCGTACCGCCTGCGTGCTGCGCTTTCGCCCCATCATGATGACCACCATGGCGGCGCTGGTGGGTGCGCTGCCGATTGCTCTTGGCGTGGGTGCCGGGGCGGAACTGCGCCAACCCCTGGGCTTGGCGGTGGCAGGTGGCCTGGTGTTCTCGCAGGCAATTACGCTGTTTATTACCCCGGTGCTTTATCTGGCGCTAGACCGCTTTAGCGGCGCGGGGCCACTGACCCGTCCCGAAGTCAGCGAATCCTGAACGCCCGCCCCGCTTTGGGGCCAGCGCTTACCAATGCTCGCGCTCGTGGCCCCTGAAGTGCCCGTGGCCTTGGCCGTAAAAGCCAAAAGGCAGGACCACCGGAGGATAGTAAAAAGGGCTGTAGTAATTGCGTGGCGCCGGCACCGTCACATAGGTGGTGCTGGGCTGCACCAGTACGGCCGCGGCTGGCGCTTGTGCGACCATCCCCGCACCCATCGGGGAAACCTGCACCGCAATGGTCGGGCCCGGATCATTGGGCATTTGCACCGCGTACTGCCGCCCACCAAATTCGTAGACCACGTTGTAGCCCACGGTGCGGTTTTCGTAAAAGTTTTGCACGCCGCAGCGCTGCACGTTTTCGATCCGCTCCGGCGCTTGCCCCTCCAAACGGTCGCCCAACACCGCGCCGCCGACCATGCCGATGGCCGTAGCCGCCGCCCTTCCTGCACCACGCCCTCCCGTGGCATTGCCCAGGGCGCCGCCAGCAATGGCGCCGATCAATGCCCCAGCGCCGCTGTTGGGGCCCTGGTAGCTGATTTGCTCGTTGCTGCACACCTGGCGGGGCACGGCCACCTGCTGCAGCACCGGGGTGGAGGACAGTACGCGGCCCATGTCCTGCGCCCAGACGCTGGCCAAGGCACTGAGCCCCAAAGCCGCTGCAATCACTCGTTTCATGGTTCGTCCTTCAAAGTTGTCTTTCCGTAACGGTGCCCTGGGCGCGGCTGTTGACAGGGGCTGGCAACTTTACTGAGGCGCAACACAAGCGCCTGCGGGCACCTGTTCCACGCGGCCCAAGGCGCGCCATGGATAATCGGCTTCACAAGTCGCACTCAGCCCCAACCGCACTTCACTCCTGCCCCCGGCTTGAAGCCACCATGCAACAACAAGTCCCTTCCCATCCTCCCACCGCAGCGCCTCGCCTGTATCTGGTCCTGACCCTGGCCCTGGTCGCCTTGGCCCTGGTGCCGACCGCCTGGCCCGACATGGATCTTGCGGCGGCCCAGTGGTTTGCACCGCCCAGCGGGCAGACGCAGATCAAGGACTGGTGGTGGGTACAGGCCATCAACCTTTATATCCCCGCCTTTTTTCGGGGCCTGATCTTTGTGGCGATCAGCGCCTGGGCGCTGGTCACTTGGCGCGCGCGTTGGAAGCAATGGCGCCTGCCGCTGGCATTTTTTATTCTCTCCGGCGCATTGGGACCCGGTTTGCTGGTCAACGCCGGTTTCAAGGACAACTGGCAGCGCGCCCGCCCCTATGAGGTGCAAAATTTTGGAGGAAGCCAGCAGTTCACCCGGGCCGGCGTGGTGACCGACCAGTGCGACAACAACTGCTCTTTTGTCAGTGGCCACGTGGCCTGCGGCTTCTTTTTTGCCTCGCTGATGCTGGTGCAGCCGCGCCGAAGGCGCACTTGGGCGCTGGCGGGCTGCACGGCCGGCGTGCTGATTGGCTTTTCGCGCATGGCGGACATGGCGCACTGGCTGAGTGACGCCTTATGGGCCGCGCCCATCACCTGGGTGTGCAGCTGGCTGGTCTGGCGCGCGCTGGTATGGGCCTACAGCGACCGCGTCGGCACCTCGGACGACGCCGCTGGCGCCTAAAGACCGGTGGCCAAGCCGTCAAGCACGCTGGCATAGCGCAGGCGCAGCCCTAGTTCCTGCTTCATGCGCGCATTGACCATGCGCCGGGATTCGGACATGAAACTCAGTTGCATCGCCCCCATTTCCACCTCTGCCCGCGCGCGGCTGATGCGTGGCGGCAGCGGCAAGCCATAGAGCGCAGCGGCGGCATCAAAGTAGTCGCCCATCTTCAGGCTGGCGTCGTCATTGACGTTGTAGGCGCGCTGCGGTTTGCCGCGCCACAGCGCCCGCACGCAGGCGCGGGCCAGATCATCGGCATGGATGTGGTTAGTGAACACGTCGTCTGCCACGTCCAGCACGGGCGTGGCCTTTCGCAAACGCTCGATGGGCGTGCCACCCTCGCGGTTGGGCGCGTAGATGCCGGGCACGCGCAGCACCGTGGTGCGCACGCCAGCCGAGCGGCCAAAGAACTGCACGCGGGCCTCGGCGTCAGCGCGGCGCTGGGCGCGGGGTGTGGTCGGCGACAAGGCGTGCCCTTCACCCACCCACGCGCCACCGCAGTCGCCATAGACGCCGCTGGTAGACGCATACACCAGGGCTGCGGGCGCGCCCCGTCGGCGCAGCGCGTACAGCAAGGCCCCAGTGCGTTCGTCGGTGGCGCCCACGATGGCCGGTGGCGCCAAGTGCAGCACCCGCTGCGCCAGACCGGCTAGGCGGCGCAGGCTCTGGGGCCGGTCCAGATTGCCCCACAGCGGCGTGGTGCCCGCCGCCCGCAAAGCGGGCACGCGCACACGCTGCGAACTGAGCGCGCGCACCGTCAGCTTGCCGGCCAGCAGGGCCGCAACGCGCAGGCCAATGTCGCCGCAGCCCACAACCAGGACGCGGCTGCGGCGAAAGCGCGCGGGCAAGGCGCCCAAGGGGGATTGGATTGAGGGCAAAATCGGGGGCTCCACTGTTGTACGGTTTCAAGGATAACTAAAAAGATGACCCCAAGCGCTTCGACCTTCACCGTGACGGTGGAACCCAGTGGCACCACTTTTTCTGCCAACGCCGACGAAACAATTCTTGCCGCAGGTATTCGCCAAGGCGTGGGCCTGCCCTACGGCTGCAAGGACGGCGCCTGCGGCTCGTGCAAATGCAAAATGGTCTCAGGCCAAGTGGTGCACGCCAACTTCCAGCGCAAAGCCCTGAGCGTCGAAGACGAAGCTGCCCATTTTGTGCTCACCTGCTGCGCCACAGCGCAAAGCGACATCGTGCTCGAATCGCGCCAGGTCACGCCCGCGGGCGCCCTGCCTATCAAAAAAATGCCCACGCGCGTCAGCAGCCTGGTCAAGAAGTCAGCCGACGTGGTGGTGATGCAACTTCAACTGCCCGCCAATGACGCGTTCACGTTTCGCGCTGGCCAATACATCGAGTTCATCTTGCGCGACGGCGCGCGGCGCAGTTACTCCATGGCCAACGCGCCGCACATCGGGCCGGGGCTGGAGCTGCACATCCGCCACATGCCGGGTGGTCGCTTTACCGATCTGGTATTCGGTTCGATGAAGGAAAAAGACATTTTGCGCATCGAAGGCCCGTTTGGCTCCTTCTTCCTGCGCGAAGACTCCGAAAAGCCCATGGTCTTTTTGGCCTCGGGCACTGGTTTTGCGCCGCTCAAGGCCTTGCTCGAGCACATGCAGCACTGTGGCATTACCCGTCCCACCACGCTGTATTGGGGCGGTCGGCGCCCCGGCGACCTGTACATGGACGACTGGGTGCAGGCGCAGTTGGCGCAGATGCCGCATTTGCACTACGTGCCAGTGGTGTCCGACGCCTTGCCCGAAGACCAGTGGACGGGCCGCACTGGCTTTGTGCATTTGGCGGTGTTGCAAGATTTTCCTGATCTATCAAACCACCAGGTCTACGCCTGTGGCGCGCCCATCGTAGTGGAGTCGGCCCGCAGTGCGTTTAGCGCACAGGCGGGGATGCCGGCGGATGCGTTTTTTGCCGATTCCTTTACCTCGGCGGCAGACAAGGCGGCTTGATCCAAACCACCTCAGGCGGGCTTTGGGGCCGGCTTTATCTCGCTGAGCACCACCGCAAACACCACGATCAGCGCGCCAATAACCGCGCGAACCGTAAGCATTTCGGAAAGCCAAAGCCAGCCAAACAGCGCGGCAAACACCGGCTCCATGGCGTAAATCACCGCCGCCTTTTCTGCACTGACGTGACGCTGGGCCACGGCTTGCAAGAAAAACATGCCGGCGGAGGCCACCACCCCAAGGTACAGCAGGCCGCCCACGATCTGCGCATCAAGCCGCTGGGGCAAGGTTTGCACGGCGCCCAGACCACTGTCCGCCAGCATCCACACGCCGCCCAGCAAAGCCATGCAAAACATTTGTGCCGTGGCCAATTGGTGGGGCACGTGCGACTTGGCCCGGCGGGATAAAAGCAGCACATAAGCCGCGTAGGCCAGCGCGCCCAGCACCGTGGTGCTGTCGGCCAGCAGGTGGGCGCCGCCGTCAAAGGACATTAAGCCAATGCCCAGGCAGGCGAGCACTGCGGCCAGCAACACGACCCAGCCCGGTCGCGCGCCCAAGCCCCAGGCCAGCAGCGGCACCATCAGCACGTTCAGGCTGGTCAAAAATGCACTGCGGTTGGAGGATATGAATTCGAGCCCAAAGGCCTGACCCACATAAGACACCAGCACCAAACAGCCCAAAACCAAGCCGTCACGCCAGGTATGGCGTGGCACCCGCAGCACAAAAGGCAGCATGCAAACAGCGGCAATCAGAAAACGCAGGGCCGAAATTTCGACCCCGGTCAAGCGCGTGGTGGCAATTTTCAGGATCGGGAAGGTGACGCCCCACACCAGCGTCGCCAACAGCAGCGCCAGGACGTAGCGGTCCAGGCGCGACACAGCGAGGCGCAAAGGCTTATCGGCTACTCGCCCAGGTACGCGGCGCGCACCTTGGGGTCGTTGAGCATTTGCTTAGCCTCACCCGTCATGGTGATGATGCCCGACTCCATCACATAGCCCCGGTTGGCAATCGACAGCGCGCGGCTGGCATTTTGCTCCACCAGCAAAATAGTGACGCCTTGGGCGAACACGTCTTGCACCACCTCAAAGATCTTGTCTACCATGATGGGCGACAAGCCCATGGAAGGCTCGTCCATCAGCAGCACTTTGGGGCGGCTCATCAGCGCCCGGCCCATGGCCAGCATTTGCTGCTCGCCGCCGGACATGGTGCCAGCCAACTGGTCGCGGCGTTCTTTAAGGCGCGGAAAGGTGGCAAACATCTTGTCGATGTCAGCTTCAATGCCGTCCTTGTCGTCGCGGATGTAGGCGCCCATCTGCAGGTTCTCGATGATGGTCATGCGGGTGAACACGCCCCGGCCTTCGGGCACCATGGCCAAGCCCTGCTTGACCAGATCCCACGGGCCCTGGCCCCGGATGCTGCGTCCCAGGTATTCAATGTCCCCTGCGTTGATCGGCAAGGTGCCGGTAATGGCCTTCATGGTGGTGGTTTTGCCCGCACCGTTGGAGCCGATCAAGGAGACGAGTTCGCCCTCGTGCACCTCAAAATCGACGCCCTTGACAGCCTGAATGCCGCCATAGGACACCTTGAGGTTGCTGACTTTGAGTAAAGTTTTGCTGGTCATGTACTGTCCTGGAAATTAGTGGCCGCTGGTGCCCAAATAGGCTTCGATGACTTTTTCGTTCTTTTGAACTTCGGCCGGTGTGCCTTCGGCAATTTGCTTGCCGTAGTCGAGCACCGTCACGCGGTCGCACAGGCCCATGACGAGCTTGACGTCATGCTCAATCAGCAAAATGGTGCGGTTGTCGTTGCGAATGCGGTCAATCAGCTCACGCAGCATCACTTTTTCGGTGGCGTTCATGCCTGCAGCGGGCTCGTCCAGCGCAATGAGCTGCGGGTCGGTGGCCAGAGCGCGGGCGATTTCCAGGCGGCGCTGGTCGCCGTAGCTCAGGGTGCGCGCCTTGTAGTCGGCAAATTTACCAATGCCCACATAGTCCAGCAACTCGTGCGCGCGCTGGGTGATGGCAGCCTCTTCAGCCTTGAAACTGGCGGTGCGGAACATGGCGCCCCACAGGCCCGAATGGGTGCGGATGTGGCGGCCGACCATCACGTTTTCCAGCGCCGTCATCTCGGCGAACAGGCGAATGTTCTGGAAGGTGCGTGCAATACCGGCCTTGGCCACCGTGTGTACGGCGGTGGGCTGGTAGGTTTTGCCGGCCAGCTCAAAGCTGCCGCTATCGGGCGTGTACAAGCCGGTGAGCACGTTGAAGAATGTGGTTTTGCCCGCGCCGTTGGGGCCGATCAGGCCATAGACCTGGCCGCGCTCGATTTTGATGCCCACATCGCTCAAGGCCTGCAGGCCGCCAAAGCGCTTGGACACGCCAGAGACGTTGAGAACGGTGTCTTTTTTCACTGTTTTGTTGGTATTTGTCATGCTCGCTCCAATCAGGCTTTGGCCGCCGGGGGCAAGGACTTGCCATGCTCAGGCGTGGGCCACAGGCCGCGCGGCCGTATCAGCATGACGCTGACCATGGCCAGCGCAATGAGCAACTGGCGCAAGATGGAAGCGTCAAGCCGCCCGCCCGTCATGCCTTGCAGGGGACCGGCCACATAGCGCAGCACCTCGGGCAATGCCGACAGCAGCACCGCGCCCAAAATCACGCCCGGCAAATGGCCTACGCCGCCGAGCACCACCATGGCCACAATCATCACCGACTCCATCAGGCTGAAGGATTCAGGCGAGATAAAGCCCTGGAAGGATGCAAACAGCGCGCCCGATACGCCACCAAAGGTGGCGCCCATGCCAAAGGCCGTGAGCTTGAGGTTACGGGTGTTGATGCCCATGGCCTTGGCAGCGATTTCGTCTTCGCGAATCGCCATCCAGGCGCGCCCCACGCGCGAGAGCTGCAGGCGGTGCGACAGCAACACGCTGAACAAGACGAGTGCCAAAAACAGGTAGTAATACAAGGACACCGAGGCAAATTCAAAGCCGCCCACCACCAGTTTTTTGCCCAGGTCAAAGCCGAAAAAGTGCAGGGAATCAATTTGGTTGATGCCTTTGGGCCCATTGGTGATGTTGATGGGGTTGTCCAGGTTGTTCAAGAACACCCGGATGATTTCGCCAAAACCCAGCGTCACGATGGCCAGGTAGTCGCCGCGCAGGCGCAAGGTGGGTGCGCCTAGCAAGATGCCAAAAATGCCCGCGGCCCCGGCGGCCAGCGGCAGCACCATCCAGATCGGCGTATGTAAGCCCTGCGGGAACATGGCGGCGATGGCCGGAAAAGCGTCGGTCAGGTGAGGGGAGTTGAGCAGACCGTAGGAGTAGGCGCCGATGGCAAAAAATGCCACGTAACCCAAGTCCAGCAAACCGGCATAACCCACCACAATGTTCAGGCCCAGCGCCAGCAACACGTACAAAAGCGCCATGTCGGCAATGCGCACCCAGGCGTTGCCAAAGCCTTGCAGGAACATGGGCAGCACCAGCAGGGCCACCGCCGCAACCACAATCGCGAAGAATTTTTGTTGTTGTTTCATGCTTGCTCCTTAAGCCCGGTCGGCCACGCGCTCGCCCAGCAAGCCCGAAGGACGCAGGGTCAACACAATGATCAGGACGATGAAGGCAAAAATGTCCGAGTAATGGCTGCCCAGCACACCACCGGTAAGTTCGCCGATGTAGCCCGCGCCAATCGACTCGATCAACCCGAGCAAAATCGCGCCCACCACCGCGCCAGCCAGATTGCCAATGCCGCCAAAAACAGCGGCAGTAAAGGCCTTCAGACCAGGCAAAAAGCCCATGGCGTGTTGGGCCGTGCCGTAATTGGACGCATACATCACGCCGGCAATGGCCGCCAGCACGGCGCCAATCACAAAAGTGGCAGAAATCACCATGTCAGGCTTGACGCCCATGAGGCCGGCCACGCGCGGGTTCTCAGCCGTGGCACGCATAGCGCGCCCGAGTTTGGTGTAGTTCACCAGCCACATAAGCAAGGCCAAGGACACCGCCGTTACTCCCAAAATCATCACCTGGGTGGGCGTGATCACCGCGCCGCCAATATTGAAAGGCGTGGTCGGCAGCAAGGTGGGGTAGGACTTGTAGTTGGGCTTCCAGATGATCATGGCCAGCGTTTGCAGCAGGATGGACATGCCAATGGCCGTGATCAGGGGCGCGAGCTTGGGGCTGTTGCGCAAGGGGCGGTAGGCCACTTTTTCAATCACAAAGTTGAGCGTGGCGGCCACCACGCAGGAAATGACCAGGGCAATGAGCAAAATCACAAAGCCAGGCGTGCCTGGCATGGATTCCTGCATCAGCCCGATGATGGTCCAACTCGTCAGGGCACCGACCATCATCACCTCGCCGTGCGCGAAATTGATCAGGTTAATGATGCCGTACACCATGGTGTAACCCAAGGCAATAAGCGCATACATGCTGCCGAGAACCAGGCCATTGATGACCTGCTGTATAAAAATATCCATGAAAAACCTTTTAGCGAAGTTCTTGTGTTTGAACCGATGTGGCCGCGAACACTGGTGGCGTCACGCCTTTGATAGCAAAAAATCGGCCAGTCCCAAGGGTTTCGGGGCCGCCGATTGATGTGCGGCACGATTCTAGCCACCCGCGTCTGGTAAACCTGCGCCTTGGGCTTCGGGTTTACCCTTCAAATTTCGCCAACTCTTGTGCGCTTATGCTTTTTCATGGTGAAGTAGCAAAACTACTAATAGACGCCATCAGCGGTATGGACCAGCGGTGAAGTGTGAAAAACGTGTGACAAACCGATCAATACCCCGCCTTGCCGCCAGCCCGCCGCGTGGCAAACAGGCCCGCAGATTTGGCACCCTGGCGCACAAAACGCTCACGGCGCGCCACTTTGGGGTCCACGGTCAGCGGGCGGTACAGCTCCAGGCGGTCGCCGTTGCACAAAATATGCGCCGCTGGCACGCGCTTTCCCCAAACCCCAAGGTCCAGCGCTTGCCGCTGTTGCGGGCTGATGCCCAATTGGGGTGCAGCCAGCGCCAAAGCCTGTTCCACGGGGCACCCAAAGGGGACGTGCAACACAAGTTCTTGCACGGCACGCGGCGCAGCAGAAAAAACCACGGTGACGGCGATCTGCGCCGGGCCCGCGGGCTCACTCACCATAAACCTGCTGCGCCCGTTTGACAAAGGCATCGACCAAGGTGGCGGCAATTTTGTCAAACACCGGCCCCACCAGGCGGCCCAACACGGCGTTATCGAACCCGTAGCGCAAGGCCAAATTCACCTTGCATGCGCGCTGCGAGCCGTCACCCACCGGCAGAAAAGTCCATTGCCCCTCCAGTTGCGAGAACGGCCCTTTGACCAGTGCCATGTCAACCTGGCTGGGCGCCGTGTGCGTGTTGCGGGTAGTGAAAGACTGGTGAATGCCGCCAAACGCAATGCCAATTTCAGCGATGACGCCGCTGGCGTCCTGTCTGAGCACAGAGGCGCGGTCGCACCAGGGCAAAAATTGCGGGTACTGCGCCACGTCCGTCACCAGCGCATACATTTCTTCGGGGCTGTACCACAGCAGAACGGACTTGTTGACGGTTTTCATAGAATGGGGTGTGCGGGATTGTAGTCACGCTCTCTTTCGATCCCCACTTTCACCCCCACCTCCCCTTCATGGCCAAAAAACCCGATACCGCGTCCCGCATTGCCGACAACAAGAAGGCCGCGTACAACTACTTCTTTGAAGAGCGCTTTGAGGCTGGTTTGGTGCTCGAAGGCTGGGAGGTCAAATCCCTGCGCGAAGGCAAGGTGCAACTCACCGACGGCTACGTGGTGGTGCGCAACAAGGAGCTGTTTTTGATTGGGCTGCAGATCAACCCGCTCAACACCGCGTCCAGCCACATCAGCCCGGACAAAGTGCGGACCAAAAAGCTGCTCATGCACAAGGCCGAAATCGAGCGACTGATCGGCAAGGTCGAGCAAAAAGGCTACACCTTGGTGCCCATCAACCTGCACTGGAAGGGCGGCAAGATCAAGTGCGAAATCTCCCTGGCCAAGGGCAAGGCTGAACACGACAAGCGCGACACTATCAAAGACCGCGAAGGCAAGCGCGAAGTCGAACGCGCCATGAAAGTCCACCACCGCTAGGGCGAGCTGGCCTGGCGCCCTTAGCGAGGCGCTAAGGCCGCTTTGCGCGGACCTTAGGCCAGTTGGCGCAGCGGATGGGCCGACGCAGGCCAGGGGCTGTCAAAAAACGGCGCCACCATCTCGGTCGTTACATCCTCCACGCGGGCCGGGTTCCAGCGGGGTTGCTGGTCTTTGTCCACCGCCAGGGCGCGGATGCCTTCTACCGTTTCGCTGGCCACGCCGCTGCGTGCCAGGTGCGCGGTATGAAAGCAGTGGCGCACCATGTCGCGTTCCATGCGCAAATCGTCGGCCAGGCCCATGTTGCGGGCGCGGCGCACCTGCTCCAGCACCACATGCAGCATCAGCGGCGAGCGGTGGCGCAGGGTGGCGGCCGTTTGCTGGCTCCAGGCATCCGACGCCGATTCCAGGGCGTGGACCATGTCCGCCGCCGTGGCTAGCGAGAAAATGCGGTCAATCGCCTCGCGCTCCACGCCGCTGGCCGCTGCGGGCGCCACCGAGAACTCAGCCAGCCAAGCGCTCAGGCCCTGCGCATTGCCGAAGTCCACACCGCCCAGTGCCGCCCAGGCGGCCTCCAAGCTTGCCGCATTCAGGCAGTAGTCCGCCAGGCCCAGCTCCATAGCGCCCGCCGCGTTGAGCGCCGCGCCCGTCAGGGCCAGCCACTCGCCGGTGCTGCCGGGGCAGCGGCTCAAGAAGTAGCCCCCGCCCACGTCTGGAAACAGGCCAATATGCGTCTCGGGCATGGCCATCTTGGTGTGTTCGGTTACCAGGCGGTAGCGCGTGCCCTGGCTGATGCCCATGCCCCCGCCCATCACAATGCCGTCCATAAAGGGGATGTAGGGTTTGGCGTAATGGTGAATAAGGTGGTTGAGCGCGTATTCTTCGGTAAAGAAATCTTCGAGCGTCGGGTTGCCGGCCAAGGCGGCTTGGTGGAAGAAACGGATGTCACCACCGGCACAAAAGCTGCCGAAATTGCCCAGCTTGTTCGTGCCGCGAATGGCGACTGCCGCAATCGCCGGGTCTTGCTCCCAGGCCAGCAGCATGGCCGTCAGCCCGCGCACCATGTCCAGGTTCAAGGCGTTAAGCGCCTTGGGGCGGTTCAGGGTGATAAATCCAACCTGGCCGTGCACTTCGGTGATCAAAAATTCTGACATTGTGTTTGCCCATCTTCATGAGGGGCGGCCACAAACCGCCCCCGCCACATACAAAAACAGCGCCCCGAGGGGCGCTGCAGCGTGCGACAAGCGTCGCGCCAAGACGGCCCAAGCCGCCCAGGCTTTAGCGACCCGAGCGCTTGCGTTCGCTTTCCGTCAGGAAGCGCTTGCGCAGGCGGATCGACTTCGGTGTGATTTCCACCAGCTCGTCGTCCTCAATGAATTCCACACCGTATTCCAGCGTGCAATCAATCGGTGGCGTGATCTTGATCGCGTCTTCCTTGCCGGACACGCGGAAGTTGGTCAGCTGCTTGGTGCGCGTGGCGTTCACCACCAAGTCGTTGTCACGGCTGTGGATGCCCACAATCATGCCTTCGTACACCGGATCGTTGGCCTTGACGAACATGCGGCCGCGGTCGTCGAGCTTGCCCAGGGCGTAGGTAAAAATTTCACCGGCGTCCATGGAAATCAGCACGCCGTTTTTACGGCCACCGATGTCACCCTTGTGCGCTTCGTAGCTGTCAAAGATATTGGAGATCAGGCCCGAGCCGCGGGTCAAGTTCAAAAATTCGTTGGTAAAACCAATCAGACCACGCGCTGGGATGCTGTATTCCAAACGTACGCGTCCACGGCCGTCCGGCTCCATGTTCACCAGCTCGCCCTTGCGCTCGCCCAGGGCTTGCATCACGCCGCCTTGGTGCTGCTCTTCAATGTCGGCGGTGACCAACTCGATAGGTTCGTGCTTTTCGCCGTTCACATCGCGGAACACCACGCGGGGCTTCGACACTGCCAGCTCGTAGCCTTCGCGGCGCATGTTTTCCAGCAGGATGGTCAGGTGCAATTCGCCACGGCCCATCACTTCAAAGATACCTTCTTCGTCGGTTTCCTTGACGCGCAGCGCCACATTGTGCTGCAGCTCTTTTTGCAGGCGGTCCCAGATCTGGCGGCTGGTGACGTACTTGCCTTCGCGGCCAGCCAGCGGGCTGGTGTTGACGCAAAAGTTCATGGTCAGCGTGGGCTCGTCCACCTTCAGCATGGGCAGCGGTGCGGGGTTGGTGGGGTCAGTGATAGTGACGCCGATACCGATGTCCGCAATACCGTTGATCAGCACGATCTCGCCGGGACCGGCTTCGGTGGCTTGCACGCGCTCCAGACCCTGGAAAGTCAACACTTGGTTGACGCGTCCCTTAATGGGTTTGCCGTCCGGGCCTTCCATCACCACCACGTCCATCATGGGCTTGATCGTGCCCTGGCTGATGCGGCCCACGCCGATACGGCCCACAAAAGTGGAGAAGTCGAGTGCAGAAATTTGCAATTGCAAAGGCGCTGCAGGGTCGCCTTTTTGCGATGGCACATGGGCCAGCACGGTGTTGAACAAGGCCGACATATCGGGGCCCCACTGTTCACCGGGCGCGCCCTCTTCCATGGAAGACCAGCCATTGATGCCGGAGGCGTAAACCACGGGGAAGTCGAGCTGTTCGTCAGTGGCGCCCAACTTGTCAAACAAGTCAAACGCAGCGTTGACCACAAAGTCAGGACGCGCACCGGGCTTGTCCACCTTGTTCACCACCAGAATGGGTTTGAGACCCAAGGCCAGCGCCTTTTTGGTGACGAAACGCGTTTGTGGCATGGGGCCTTCTTGCGCGTCGATCAGCAGCACCACGCCGTCCACCATCGACAACGCACGTTCCACTTCGCCACCGAAGTCGGCGTGTCCGGGAGTGTCAACGATGTTGATGTGCGTACCTTCCCAGGTCACGGCGCAGTTCTTGGCCAAAATCGTGATACCACGCTCTTTTTCAATGGCGTTGTTGTCCATCACGGTGTCGACCACTTTTTCGTGTTCGGCAAAGGTGCCCGACTGGCGCAGGAGCTGGTCGACCATGGTGGTTTTGCCATGGTCAACGTGGGCGATGATGGCGATGTTGCGGATTTGCTTGCTACTCATGTTTCACTTTCTTTCAACAGATTCAAATTTCAATTCGTACTATTCGTAATGCCTGCTTGGGCCAGTGCCGCGCTTTGCGCCTGTACCTCACCAATGTCCAGCGGACTCAAAAGCCGCCCCGGGATCAACTCCCCTGCCACTACGCGACCCGTCCCCAATAACGCAGGCGGTGCAGCGGCGTATACCGCCACCTGCTCCGCGTCAGGCCAGTCGCCACGCCGGCGCACACCACTCAAAAACCGTGCGGCACTCTCGCTTTCCAGAGCGACACGCTGATGACCTTCCAACAGCGCATCCACCGGCAGCAACAGCGCCAAACGCTGCGCCTCCGTCATGGCTTCCAGAGCCTCCAGACTCACACACTGCGTTTGTCCGAAACCACCGGTGCGGGTACGCCGCAAGGCGCTCAAATGCGCGCCACAGCCCAGCGCCTCACCCATATCCTCACCCAGCGTGCGGATGTAAGTGCCTTTGCTACAGCTCACCTCCATCTTCAACGCGTGCGGGGCGGCCACCGTGGGCATTTCCAGCACGCGCAAAGCGTAAATTGTCACGTCGCGCGCAGCGCGTTCCACCTCAATGCCCTGTCGGGCGTACTCGTACAGCGCCTTGCCGTCTTTCTTCAAGGCACTGTGCATGGGCGGCACCTGCCGGATTGCTCCGGTGAACTGGCGCACCACCCGTTCAATATCTTCCACGCTCACCGCCACTGGCCGTTCGCTTAGCACCTCGCCCTCAGCATCCGCCGTGGTGGTCTTTACACCCAGGTGCAGCGTTGCCTCGTACACCTTGTCCGCGTCCAGATGCATCTGGCTGAACTTGGTGGCAGCGCCAAAACACAGTGGCAACACCCCGGTGGCCAGCGGATCGAGCGTGCCGGTATGGCCCGCCTTTTCAGCACGCAACAGCCACTTGGCTTTTTGCAAAGCCTGGTTGCTGGAAAAACCGAGCGGCTTGTCCAGCAACAGTACCCCGTGCACGGGGCGCCTTGCAAGCCGTGCACGTGGCGCGTTCATCGTCTTCCTAGTCCTCTTTGGCGCGCATTGATACCGCGCGCGCTATCAAGGCATTCATGTCGGCAGCGCGTTCGGTCGTCTGATCGAACAAAAAGTGCAGCGTCGGCACGGTATGAATGTGCAAGCGCTTGAACAAACCTGAGCGCAAAAAGCCCGCCGCCTGGTTCAGCCCTTCGGCACACTGCACCGGGTCGCCCACCAACAGACTGAAATACACCTTGGCGTGCGCGTAGTCGGGCGTTACTTCGACCGACTGGATCGTCACCATGCCGACGCGCGGGTCTTTCAACTCGCGCGCGATCAGCTCCGTCAGATCGCGCTGGATCTGGTCGGCTACGCGAAAGCCACGGTTCGGGGCAGAGGACCTTTTCTTCACAGGCAGGCTCCGCGCGCCGCCGGGCCGCCCCAAGGCGTGCGACGGCCCCCCCGGGGGGCAGCGCAGTACACGAAGTGACAAGCGTGGGGGCTCATATGGTTCGGGCGATTTCTTTGATCTCGAAGAATTCCAACTGATCGCCCACGGAGATGTCGTTGTAGTTCTTGAGTTTGATACCGCACTCGAAGCCTTCTTTGACCTCCCGCACATCGTCTTTCATGCGCTTGAGCGAATCGAGCTCGCCGGTGTAGATGACCGCGTTGTCGCGCAGCAGGCGGAAATGCGCGCTGCGGTTGACGTGTCCACCCGTGACCATACAACCGGCCACCGTACCAATCTTGGACGCCACAAACACGGTGCGAATCTCGGCAAAACCGATGACTTCTTCACGCTTTTCTGGCGCCAACATGCCCGACATAGCGGCTTTGAGCTCGTCTACCGCGTCGTAAATGATGCTGTAGTAATGCACGTCCACACCGTTGTTTTCGGCCAGTTTGCGCGCACCGGCATCGGCCCGCACATTGAAACCAATCACGATCGCCTTGGACGCAATGGCCAAGTTGATGTCGGACTCGCTGATGCCGCCCACAGCGGAATACACCATCTGCACCTTGACCTCGTCGGTCGAGAGCTTGAGCAAGGACGCAGCCAGGGCTTCTTGCGAACCCTGTACGTCGGCCTTGACGATGATAGGCAGCATCTTGACGTCGCCAGAGGACAGGTCGCTGAACATGTTTTCCAGCTTGGAAGCCTGTTGCTTGGCCAGCTTGGTGTTGCGGAATTTGCCTGCGCGGTAGGTGGCAATTTCACGGGCACGGCGCTCGTCCGACATCACCATGAATTCGTCACCGGCTTGCGGCACTTCGGTCAGACCTTGAATCTCAACAGGAATGGACGGACCAGCTTCCTTGATCGCCTTGCCGTTTTCGTCCAGCATGGCGCGCACACGGCCAAAGGTTTGGCCAGCCAGCACCACGTCGCCCGTTTTGAGCGTGCCCGACTGCACCAGAATCGTGGCCACGGGGCCGCGACCTTTGTCCAGACGCGCTTCAATCACCAGGCCTTTGGCCATGGACGCCACCGGGGCGCGCAGTTCCAGCACCTCGGCCTGCAAGAGCACTTGCTCCAGCAACTGGTCAATACCCTGGCCAGTTTTGGCCGACACCGACACAAAGGGTGAATCGCCACCAAACTCTTCAGGCACCACTTCTTCGACCACCAGCTCGTTTTTCACGCGCTCGGGGTTCGAATCGGGCTTGTCGATCTTGTTGATCGCCACGACGATGGGCACGCCCGCCGCCTTGGCGTGTTTGATCGCCTCTTTGGTTTGCGGCATCACGCCGTCGTCAGCCGCCACCACCAGAATCACAATGTCGGTCGCCTTGGCGCCGCGGGCACGCATGGCGGTAAACGCTTCGTGGCCAGGGGTGTCGAGGAAAGAAATCATGCCGCGTGGGGTTTCCACGTGGTAGGCGCCAATGTGCTGGGTAATGCCACCGGCTTCGCCTGATGCCACTTTGGCGCGGCGGATGTAGTCCAGCAGCGATGTTTTACCGTGGTCCACGTGACCCATGACGGTCACCACAGGAGCGCGCGGCAGCGACTCAAACTGGGCTTGCGCCACGTCGTCGTCGGTGAAGGCTTCTGGATCGTCCAAGGCAGCGACTACCGCCTTGTGGCCCAACTCTTCCACCAAAATCATGGCAGTGTCTTGGTCCAGCGGCTGGTTGATGGTGACCATCTGGCCGAGCTTCATCAGCTGCTTGATCACCTCAGAGGCTTTCACCGCCATTTTGTGGGCGAGTTCAGCCACCGTGATGGTTTCAGGCACGTGCACTTCCAACACGCGCGCTTCCACCGGTGCGGCTTGCACGTGGTCGTCGCGGTCGCGGTCGTTGCCACGGCGGCCACGGGGGCCGGTGCGCCAGTTGGTCGAGCGTCCGGCGCCCGCACCCGTGTCGCCACGGGTTTTGAGTTCTTTCTTCTTGGCAGGATCCCCCGCCCAGCTGCTAGAGAGCTTGGCAGACTTGACTTCTTTGCCTGCACCCGTACCGGGCGCGCCAGCAGCAGCAGTTCCTGGGCGGGCAACGGTTGAACCGGTGGCGGGTTTGTGCAGCGTGCCTTTGATCGCAGCCTTGGGATCGACCACAGGCTTCGGAGGTTCTGGCTTTTTCAGCGGCACGACCACTTTGTTGGGCGTGGCCATCATCAAACGGATGGCGGCAGCTTCTGCCTCGGCCTTGCGACGGCGGTCGCCAAGCTCGGATGCACGCTTGGTTTCTTCAGCCGCAGCCGCTTTGGATGCAAGGGCCGCAGAGGCCAAAGCCTCTTCGCGCGCCTGGGACGCAGCTTGGGCAGCCAGTTGCGCCGTGTCAACGGCGGCAGTTTGGGCCGCTTCCATGGCAGCAGCGGCCTCGGTCGGTGCAGCGGCGGGAACAGCGGCTTCTTGCGCCTTGGCCGCGCGCTGCGCTTGCTCAAGTTGTTGGGCCAGCGCATCGGCCGTCGCTTTCTCGTGGGCGGCGCGGGCTTTGGCTTCTTGGTCTTCGCGTTCTTGGCGACGCGCTGCCAGCTCTTCTTCTTGGCGGCGAATGAATTCGGCCTGGTGGCGGGCTTCTTCTTCGCGGCGCACCAGTTCGGCAGCGTCAATCACCGACGGGGCGGCGACTTGTTCGGCGGCGGGCAATTCGGTTCCTTCTGGCACGGCGTCCAGGCCGTCTTCACGGCGCACAAAAGTGCGCTTTTTGCGCACTTCAACCTGGATCGTGCGGGCCTTGCCGCTGGCATCGGCCTGCTTGATCTCGGTGGTCTGCTTCTTGACCAGGGTGATTTTCTTGCGGTCAGCGCCGGCCGTGCCGTGGCTGCTTTGCAAGAAATTGAGCAAACTGTGCTTGTCAGCGTCGGTCAAGACGTCGCTGGGCGACGCCTTGGACACCCCGGCGGACTTCAATTGGTCCAACAGGGTTTCGGTGGATTTTTTGAGTTCACTAGCAAACTCAGCGACGGTCGTACTGGACATTTATTGGGTAACCTTTCATGACCGTGGCTCTTGAGAAGCGGCGTCATTGGAGAACCAATGTTCGCGCGCCTTCATGATCAGGGCCGTGGCTTCGTCCGCAGACTGGCCGGTGATTTCTGTAAGTTCGTCGGTGGCTAGATCCGCAAAATCGTCCAGCGTGTGCACGCCAGCTTCGGCCAATTGGGCAATTTGCTCGGCGCTCAGACCCGCCAGATCGCGCAGGTCTTGCGACACGGTGCCGACGTTTTCTTCACGGGCGATTTCCATCGTCAGCAAAGCGTCTTTGGCGCGGGTGCGCAGTTCGTTGACCGTATCTTCGTCAAAGCTCTCGATTTCCAGCATTTCCTGCAGCGGCACATAAGCCACTTCTTCCAGGCTGGTAAAGCCTTCGGCAATCAGGATGTCGGCAATTTCTTCGTCCACATCAAGCTTGTCCATGAACAGGCGACGGCCAGAGTCGGTTTCCACCGCAAGCTTTTGCGCCGATTCGGCAGCGTCCATGATGTTGATTTTCCAGCCGGTCAGCTCGGACGCCAAGCGCACGTTCTGGCCACCACGGCCAATGGCGATGGCGAGGTTTTCTTCGTCCACCACCACATCCATGGCATGGCGCTCTTCATCCACCACGATGGAAGACACATTGGCCGGGGCCAGGGCGCCAATCACAAACTGCGCCGGATCTTCGCTCCACAACACAATGTCTACGCGTTCGCCAGCGAGCTCGTTGGTCACGCCGTTGACGCGGGTGCCGCGCACGCCGACGCAAGTGCCAATCGGGTCCACGCGCTTGTCGTGCGACAAAACCGCGATCTTGGCGCGCGAACCGGGGTCACGGGCGCAAGATTTGATTTCCAGCAGGCCTTGTTCGATTTCGGGCACTTCCTGACGGAAGAGCTCGATCATGAAGTCAGGCGCCGAGCGCGACAACACGATGGGCGCGCCGCGCAAGGTCAGGTCCACTTCCATGATCATGGCGCGCACACGGTCGCCAGCGCGGAAGTTTTCCTTGGGGATCATCTCGTTACGGCGCAAGCGGCCTTCGACGCGACCGCTCTCGATGATCAGGTCGCCCTTGTCCATGCGCTTGACGGTGCCAACAAAGATGTTGTCGCCACGCGACATGAATTCGTTGAGCAGCATTTCACGCTCGGCGTCACGGATTTTTTGCAGAATGACCTGCTTCGCCGCCATGGCACCGATGCGACCAATCGGCAACGACTCAATGGGCTCTTCGATGTATTCGTCCACCTCGATGTCGGGGATTTGCTCTTTGGCTTCAAACAGCAAGATCTCCTGGTCGGGCAACTGCAGACCGGCCTCGTCGGGCACCACGTGCCAGCGGCGGAAGGTCTCATAGTTGCCGCTGTCGCGGTCGAGTGCGACACGGATGTCCACATCGCCTGCATACAGCTTTTTCGTGGCCTGCGCCAACGCCGCTTCCACGGCGCCGAGCACCACGTCACGCTCCACGTTTTTCTCACGTGAAATAGCCTCAACCAACATCAACAATTCGCGATTCATGCCTTGACTCTCCTGAACACTCTAATTCAATGACTACGAAACTGACTCTTCACCGCCGTGCATCTCCGCACCGGTGCCACGCCCTTTGAAACTGACAATCGGCGCCAAACGCGCCTCTCGCAGCTCGTCCAAGTTAAATCCCAAGGCCTGCAAGGGCGGCGGCACGCGTTTTTTGCTCACGCGCTGACCGGGCTTGACTTCGGGCGCATCGCTCCAGACGATTTGCCACCCCACCACGCCCTGAGCGTCTACAAGGCGCTCCAGCGTGCCGCGGAACTTTTTGCGACTAGCGCTCACACCGCCTGTAGCAGCCGAACCGATCGGCGCCTTGAGCGTCACATCGACCACCTGGCCGACAAAGCGCTCAAAATCCGCTGCGTGGCGCAAAGGGCGATCAATACCGGGAGAAGAAACTTCCAGGCGGCGGTATTCGATACCGTCTACCTCAAGCGCAAACTGCAATTGGCGAGTCACCTTCTCGCAGTCTTCCACCGTGATGAACTGTTCCATCTGAACTTCACCTTCGGCCGCCTGCACCCAGGGCAAATCAATCGTGATGCGCAACAAGCCACCGGCCGACCGGTCGATTTCGACCAGGTCGTAGCCCAGGCCACCCACAATTTGCGCCACGATTTCTTGCAATGCCACGTCAGTTCAATCCGTTTCAACCAGCGATGCCCCGGGCTTGCGCGCAAGGCATCAAAAAACAATCGACCAAAAAAAACGGGCGGTAAATACCCGCCCGTTTGGTCGTGAAGGTCGGATTGTAGCCTAGAAAGGCCTTCAAGAGCGTTGATTCTCTTGGCTTTTCGTATCGGCACGCGCAGGCGAAGACGGCTTTGGCGGCTGCCAAAACGCCCACGGGACGGACAAATTCGCGTGCGACAATTCCGCCCAGAATTTTCAATTTTTATTAGAGGACCGACATGGGCTTTTTAGCAGGCAAGAAATTGTTGATCACCGGCGTGTTGTCCAACCGCTCCATCGCCTACGGCATCGCCAAGGCCTGCCACGCGCAAGGCGCCGAGTTGGCATTCAGCTACGTGGGCGAGCGCTTCAAGGACCGCATCACCGAATTCGCCACCGACTTTGGCTCCAAGTTGATCTTTGACTGCGACGTGGGCGACGACGCGCAGATCGACAAACTGTTTTCCGACCTAGCCACCCACTGGCCCACCTTTGACGGCTTTGTCCACAGCATCGGCTTTGCCCCGCGTGAGGCGATTGCCGGCAACTTTTTGGACGGTCTTAGCCGCGAGGGCTTCAAAATTGCGCACGACATTAGCGCTTACAGTTTTCCGGCCATGGCCAAGGCGGCGCTGCCCTACCTGAACCCCAAATCCGCGCTGCTGACGCTGACCTACCTGGGCGCCGAGCGCATCATCCCTAACTACAACACCATGGGTCTAGCCAAGGCGTCGCTGGAATCGTCGGTGCGCTACCTGGCTGAAGCCGTGGGATCTAAGGACATTCGCGTCAACGGTATCAGCGCGGGCCCCATCAAGACACTGGCGGCCAGCGGCATCAAGGACTTTGGCAAGTTGCTGGGCATGGTGGCCGCCGCCTCGCCCATCCGCCGCAACGTGACCACCGAAGACGTCGGCAACGTAGCAGCCTTCCTGCTGAGCGACCTGGCCAGCGGCGTGACCGCCGAGATCACCTATGTGGACGGCGGCTACAGCAAGACCATGGGTGTGACCAGCGAATGAGGGTTTCGGGGCTTTTGCTCCGATGTCTGTGAATGAGCGCCTTGTAGGCGCTCTTTTTTTGCCCGCTGGGTGGGTTGGCGAGCGGCGCGGATCGCACTGCTTGCCCGGGGATTACTTGGCGGACAAGGGCTTTTGCGCCCGGGCAAAAATGACAATCCCTACCAGCGAAATGAACATGCCAACCGCCATGGCCCAGGACAGGGGCTCGTTGAACATGACCCAGGCCCAGATCATGGTGACTGGCGGGCTCAGGTACAGCACAGCCGTGACCCGGGCGGCCGAGGTGTGGCGCAACGCCAGGTAATACAAGCCCCAGGCGCCGAAAGTGGCCACAAAGACCAGCCACAGCACACCGCCGATGAAACCAGCGTTGAACACCGGCAGCACACTGCCCTCGCGCCACGCTGGAATGGCGAAAATTGCGGCAGCGGCAAGACACTGAATGCACAGCTTTTGGTAGACCGGCATGGTGTTGGACGCGCTGCTGTTTTGCAGCAAGGTAGCCAGCGCCAGCGACGCCGTACCCAACACGGGCAACAGGTAGGACCACAGCGGCACATCGCCGGTGCGGGTTGAAATGCCCGATGCGACGATGACTCCAAGCAAGCCGATCAGCGTGCCCGCCCACTGCCGCCCGGACAAGGCCTGCCCCAGTACCGGCCAGGACAAAAACGCCACTATCAGCGGCAGCATGTCGGTAATCAGCGCAACGATGCCGGTCGGCACGCCCAGCGAAATGGCGAATGCAAAGCAGCCCAGGTAGCCAGACATGGCCAGCGCACCAAAAGCCATTTGAGAAAACACCTCCTTGGACCGCAGCCGGGGGCCCATTGCCAACGCGATGGGCAGCAGCAACACCCCGGACATGAGGCTGCGCCACAGCAAGATCGAAAAGAGGGGTGCGTAGTCGATGGCAAAGCGAATGCCGACAAAGCCGCCGCTCCAGCTCACGACCATGGCGGCTTCGAGCAGCATGGCCAGCGCAATCGCGGTGACTCGCCCCTGATTGCGCGTTGCTGCGCCGCTGACTTCGTTCTGCAAAGTGTGCTTCCCGCTGCTGTTTAAACCCCATGTTAGGCAGTTTAAAAGTGCTTTCCGTAGCCGAAGACCAGAAAGTCCTCGCCATTGGCGCCGTAGGTATTGAGCAGGTCGTAAACAGCACATCGGTGGTGCAGGCGGACGAACACCTCCTTGGATTTGTCCTGCGGGCGTGAGAACGCCAATTCCAGCATCAGAAAGTTCAACCAGCGGCTGCCCTGCCCGTCGGATCCACGCTCAAAAGGCCCCACATCGGTGGTGTACGAAATGCCAAGCGGCCCGGTGCGAAAGTCGGTTTGTAGCAGGTGATTCCAGGGAAAGCGGCTCCAGTGCAACACCGGTGCTACAGCAATTTCGGTCAGGCTGGCCTGGCCAAACTGCTGACCCACCACGGCGTCAATCTCCAAAGACAGCAGCCATGTTGGCGCGCGCCACACCGTCTTGGTGATATTGAGCGCCACCACGTACTGGTTTTGAAATTGGGCGTTGCCCTGTGTAAAACCTGCAGGCTCGGTGTCGTAATACGGGCCACCGTACACGCCCATGCTCCAGCCCGTCGCCTGACACATCACACCTACCAAAAAATGAAAACCGGGCTAGGGTTACCCGCTGCGCGCACGCATTCGTTTCACACGGTAATTTAGCCGCGCACGCAATCCGCAAAATAATGCTTCTTGCCGTCAGCGCCCTCTTCTTCCACTAGGCCGTGGATGTCGGTCTCAAAACCGGGGCACTGGGTGTTGAACTCGCGGGAGAACTTGAGGTAGTCCACGATCTTCTTGTTGAACACTTCGCCCGGAATCAGCAAAGGAATGCCCGGTGGGTAGGGCGTAACCAGGCCTACGGTGATGCGGCCTTCCAAGTGGTCAATCTCCACGCGCTCGGTTTTGCGCAGCGCAATGTGGGCGTAGGCGTCGCTGGGCTTCATGGCCGGGGTCAGGTCGCTCAGGTACATGTCCGTGGTCAGGCGCGCGATGTCGTATTTGGCGTACAGCGCGTGCAGGTGCTGGCACAGATCGGCCAGGCCCATTTTTTCGTAGCGCGGATGCTTCTTGCAGAACTCCGGCAGGATGCGCCACATGGGCTGGTTTTTGTCGTAATCGTCCTTGAACTGCTGCAAGGCCGTGAGCATGCTGTTCCAGCGGCCCTTGGTGATGCCGATGGTGAACATGATGAAGAAGCTGTACAGGCCGGTTTTCTCAACCACCACGCCGTGTTCGGCCAAAAACTTGGTCACGATGCTGGCCGGAATGCCGGTCTTGGCGAATTTTCCGTTCAAATCCATGCCCGGCGTGACGATGGTCGCCTTGATTGGGTCGAGCATATTGAAGCCAGCGGCCATCTTGCCAAAGCCGTGCCAGTTAGCCTTGACGCTCTTGCCTTCGGCCTTGAGCACCCAGTCGGTGGCGCGGCCAATGCCTTCATCGGCCAGTTTGTCCGGGCCCCAGACCTTAAACCACCAGTCGTCGCCATATTCCTCGTCCACCTTGCGCATGGCGCGGCGAAAGTCCAGCGCTTCGGCAATGCTTTCCTCCACCAGCGCGGTGCCGCCGGGCGGCTCCATCATGGCCGCAGCCACGTCGCAACTGGCAATGATGCTGTACTGCGGGCTGGTGGACGTGTGCATGAGGTAAGCCTCATTGAACAGGTGCCGGTCAAGCTTGACGGTTTGCGAGTCTTGCACCAGCACGTGGCTGGCCTGGCTGATACCCGCCAGCAGCTTGTGGATGGACTGCGTGGAATACACCATGGCGTGCTTGGGGCGCGCGCGCTTTTTGCCCATGGCGTGGTAGGTGCCGTAAAACGGGTGGAAGGCGGCGTGGGGCAGCCAGGCTTCGTCAAAGTGGATGTTTTCCACATAACCGTCCACCATGTTTTTCACCGTTTCGGTGTTGTACAACACGCCGTCGTAGGTGGACTGGGTGATGGTCAGCACGCGGGGCTTGACGTTTTTGGCGTCCACACCCTTGAGCAGCGGGTTGGCCTTGATCTTGGCCTGGATGGCGGCGGGCTCAAACTCACTTTGCGGAATGGGGCCGATGATGCCAAAGTGGTTGCGCGTGGGTTTGAGGAACACCGGAACCGATCCGGTCATGATGATGGCGTGCAGGATGGACTTGTGGCAGTTGCGGTCCACCACCACCACATCGCCAGGCGCCACCGTATGGTGCCAGACCATTTTGTTGCTGGTGCTGGTGCCGTTGGTCACAAAAAAGCAGTGGTCGGCGTTAAAGATGCGCGCGGCATTGCGCTCGCTCGCACCAATGGCGCCGTCGTGGTCGAGCAACTGGCCGAGTTCTTCGACCGAATTGCAGACGTCGGCGCGCAGCATGTTTTCACCAAAAAACTGGTGGAACATCTGCCCCACTGGGCTCTTCAAAAACGCCACGCCACCCGAGTGACCGGGGCAATGCCAGGAATACGAGCCGTCTTCGGCATAGTCCAACAGCGCCTTGAAGAACGGCGGCTGCACGCCCTCAAGGTAACTTTTGGCCTCGCGGATGATGTGGCGGGCCACAAATTCCGGCGTGTCCTCAAACATATGAATAAAACCGTGCAGCTCGCGCAGGATGCCATTGGGAATGTGGCGGCTGGTTTTGGTCTCGCCGTACACGTAAATAGGCACGTCGAGGTTCTTGCGGCGCACTTCTTCAATGAAGTGGCGCAGGTTCAAAACCGCGGGGTCCAGGTCCGGGCCGGGGGTGAACTCTTCGTCGTCAATCGACAAGATAAACGCGCTGGCGCGGCTTTGCTGCTGCGCAAACTGGCTCAGGTCGCCGTAGCTGGTGACGCCCAATACTTCGAAGCCCTCGGACTCAATGGCCTGGGCCAAGGCGCGAATGCCCAAGCCCGAGGTGTTTTCCGAGCGAAAGTCTTCATCAATAATGATGATGGGGAAACGAAACTTCATCAGAGGGCGCTCCAGCAGATGTCCAGTAAAAATAGGGCGAGCGCGAAGTGTACGGACTAATTGCGACACCGCCGCTGCGTTGCAACATTTCTAACCCAGAAGGCTGCTGGCAAAGTGACATGACAGCATACGGCGCCCATAAAAAAACGGACCCCGAGGGGTCCGTTTTTTCGTTTACTTCTGGCGGAGAAGGCGGGATTCGAACCCGCGGAGGGTTTTACCCCTCGCACGCTTTCCAGGCGTGTGACTTAAACCGCTCATCCACCTCTCCAGAACCGCTGATTTTAACCTGCAAACGGCCTTGTTTCTGGCTGAACCTGCATTCGATGCCCTTCTTGCCCAAAATAGGGGCAAAAAAAAGCCCACTTGCGTGGGCTTTTTCTAGGATCCGACGGATCGCGGAGATACGCTGATTAGCGGATCACTGCGATCGTGGTCAGAGCGCCGCCCTTGATGGTCTTGAGGGTCAAGGCACCGTTCAGGATGTCGCCCTTTTCGTCAAAGGAGATGGGGCCAGTCACGCCCTTGAAGTCTTTGGTAGCAGCCAACACGGGCAGGTACTTGGCTGGGTCAGACGACTTGGCGGCAACCATGGCAGCAACCATGATCTTGACCGAGTCATAGACGTAGGGTGCGTAGACTTGAACGTCAGCGCCAAACTTGGTCTTGAACTTGGCTTTGAAGTCGTCCATGCCTGCTTTGGCTTCGCCTTCGACACCACCGGCTTCAGCGCAGAACACTTGGTCGTCGCTCACAGCGTCGCCAGCGAGCTTGACCAGCTCGGTGGAGCAGATGCCGTCGCCGCCCATGAACTTGGCCTTGATGCCCAAGGATTTCATTTGCTTGAGCATGGGGCCTGCAACAGCGTCCATACCGCCGAAGAACACGACGTCAGGCTTTTTGCCCTTGATGGTGGTCAGGATGGAGTTGAAGTCGGTGGCTTTGTCTGTGGTGAACTCTTTGGCCACCACTTTGCCGCCGGCTGCTTCCACGGCCTTGACGAACTCTTCAGCCACGCCTTGGCCGTAAGCGGTACGGTCATCGATCACAGCAATCGCCTTGCCTTTGAGCGTGCCCACGGCGTACTTGCCCAGGGTGCTGCCGAGTTGAACGTCGTCAGCCACCACGCGGAAGGCGGTCTTGAAGCCTTGGCGGGTGTACTTGGGGTTGGTGGCAGAAGGAGAGATTTGGGGGATGCCCGCGTCGCTGTAAATCTTGGAAGCGGGGATGGTGGTACCGGAGTTCAGGTGACCGATTACACCTGCAACCTTGGCATCAGCCAATTTTTGGGCAACAGCGGTGCCTTGCTTTGGATCGGCAGCGTCGTCTTCGGCCATCAGCTCGAGTTTGACTTTCTTGCCGTCGATCATCACGCCAGCGGCGTTGAGTTCTTCGATGGCCATGATGGCGCCGTTTTCATTGTCCTTGCCCAAGTGCGCGATCGCGCCGCTGGTGGGGCCAACGTGGCCGATTTTCACCACTGGGTCTGCAGACGCAGCAGGAGCTGCGGCTGGAGCGGCGGCTTCTTCCTTCTTACCGCAAGCGACGAGCAGAGAAGCTGCGGCCAAAACGGTCAAAGCGCTCTTGAATTTGAATTGCATAAAAACTCCAAAGATAAATAAACGACAAAAATTGGTGAACCAAAGTTCAACGGGCGTAACCATACCTCAAATTACCAGGTTTTGACATAGGGAAGCCCCCAAGTTGGCTAGCATTTTTGGTCCGAACGGCGTATGCGCCAGCCCGCACCGCCAATTAAGAAAATTGGCGCTAGCTGCGCAGTTGCAGGTCGTGCCGAACAATGGAAAAGCCCCGCTCGGTATAGGTTTTCCAGCGCTGGCGGGCCAATGCGCGGTCACCCTCGTCGGTACTGACGACCTCAATGACGCGCCGGTGGCGCTCAAACGCCAGGGGCATGCGCTCCCCCAGATTGACCAGCACACCCGGCGCGTCGCCCGGCGGGCCCAAGCCGTCGTCCGCCATCAGCACGGGCGACAGCGCCAAGGCTTGTGCCGGGGCGTTGGCAAAACAATGGGGCAAAAAATCCGTGGCGGCAAGGCCCCAGAGCGCAGCGTCAAGACGCTGCAACATTTCAGCGTCGCCCAGCACCAGCACGCGCGCACCGGCACCAACCGCCTTGCGCAGCAGGCGGGTGGCGTAGGCCACCTTGTCGGGCGCACCGAAATGGAAAGCGACTTCGGTCGCCGCTGGCGTCACTTGTCTTGCGCCTGGGCCAGCAAAAATTCCACAAGCAGGCCGACCGGACGGCCGGTCGCGCCTTTGGCTGCACCGCTTTTCCAGGCGCTGCCGGCAATGTCCAGATGCGCCCAGGAGAATTTCTCGGTGAAGCGCTGCAAAAACTTGGCCGCCGTGATCGCCCCGCCGGCCCGTCCGCCAATATTGGCCACGTCGGCAAAGCTGGATTTCAGTCCTTCGGCGTATTCCTCGTCCAGCGGCAGGCGCCAGCACAGGTCTTGCGAACGGTCGCCGGCGGCGGCCAGGCTGGTCGCCAAACCGTCGTTGGCCGAGAACATGCCGCTGCGCACCGCTCCCAGCGCCACCACGCACGCCCCAGTCAGGGTGGCAATGTCGACCACCGCGCGCGGCTTGAAGCGTTCGGCATAGGTCAAAGCGTCACACAGCACCAAACGGCCCTCGGCGTCGGTGTTAAGGATCTCGATGGTCTGGCCGCTCATGCTGGTGACCACGTCCCCCGGCTTGACGGCGCGGCCGTTGATCAGGTTTTCGCAGGCGGGGATCAGCCCCACCACGTTGATGGCGGGCTTGAGCAGCGACAAGGTTTTGAAGGTGCCCAGCACGCTGGCCGCGCCCGACATGTCGAACTTCATCTCGTCCATCTCGCCCGCAGGCTTGATGGAGATGCCGCCGCTGTCAAAGGTGATGCCTTTGCCCACCAGCACGGTGGGCGCCTTGCTTTTGGCCGCGCCGCTATAGCGCAGCACGATAAAGCGCAGCGGTTGGTCCGAGCCCTGCGCCACGGCCATGAAGGAGCCCATGCGCAATTTGGCCACTTCTTTGGGGCCGAGCACTTCGCAACTGATCTTGGCATGCTGTGCCAGCGCCTGGGCCGCCTCGCCAAGATGCCGGGGCGTGGCGTGGTTGGCCGGGCGGTTGGCCCATTCCTTGGCCAATTCGACGCCGGCCACGATGGCTACGGCACGCTCGAAGGTGGCCGCCACGTCAGATGCGTTGGGCACGCCGATGGTGGCCTTGAGCAAGGTGCGTGGCTGCGGCTTGGACTTGGTGGCGGTGTAACTGTAAGTAGCCTCCGCAACGGCGTTCACGGCGGCGCGCACGGCCTCTTCTTGGGCGGGCGCGGCAAAACAGAGCACCAGTTTCTTCAAAGCAGGCGATTTGGCGGCCGCCACCGCCGCCAATACGGCGGAGCGGGTGGCGCGCGCGCCGCCATCGGCTACCTGCGCCAGCACCACGCGCACTGCGGCGGCCTGGAGCGGGCGGTACAAGGACAGGCATTTGCCGGCGGCGGCTTCCAAGTCGCCGGACTTGAGGGCGCTGGCAATCAGCGTGGACAAATCGCCCTTGGCGGCCTTGAAATCCTTGGACACCAACAGCACCAAAAGGTCGGCTTTTTCGTCGGCGGCGCCAATCAGATCCAGGGGTTTGAGTTCAAAGTTCATAATTCAGCCTTTCAATCGTTTCCATGTTATTCCATTCCTCCCTCCGCAAAGAACTGGCCCGCACTTTTGGCGCAACGCTGGTCGTGCTGGTGACGGTGGTGATGACGATGACCCTGATCCGCACCCTGAGCGAGGCCACGCGCGGCGTGTTCAACCCGGCCGATGTGCTGATCATCATGGGCTACACCGTGTTGTCGGACCTGCCCACCATCCTCTCGCTTTGCCTGTTTATTGCGGTGGTCACCGTGCTCACGCGCATGTACCGGGACAGCGAAATGGTGATCTGGCTGGGCAGTGGGCGGGGCTTGGCGTCGCTGCTGCGGCCGCTGCTGCGCTTTTGCTGGCCGATTTTTGTGGTGATTTTTGTGCTGGCCTTCGTGGTGTTGCCCTGGGCCTTTGGCCGCATTGAAGATCTGCGCGACCAGTACGAAAAACGCGGCGACATGGCCCGCATCGAAGCCGGGCAGTTCCAGGAATCGGCCAGCGGCGACCGGGTATTTTTCATTGAGCGTGACGAAAAAGACCAGTTGGCGGGCTCGCATGTGTTCATGGTTACACGCGAACCAGGCAAGGAAACCATTACCTCTGCGGCGCGCGGCACGGTGCAAACCTTGGGCAACGACCAGTTTTTGATCTTAGAGAACGGCCAGCGCCTGGAAAAGACCGAAGGCAGCGCTGCACTGAACGTGAGCACGTTTGTCCGCTATGGCGCGCGCGTGGGCGCGGACAACACGTCGGCACGCTCGTTTACGCCGCCCAGCACCTTGTCAGCCGTCGCGCTTTTGGAAAGCCCCATTCCGCGCAACCTGGCCGAGCTGTCATGGCGCTCGGGGCTGTTTTTGGCGGCCGTCAATCTGGTGCTGATTGGTCTGGCGGCAGCAGGCGCCAACCCGCGTTCCGGGCGCACGGCCAATATGGCGTTTGCCTTTCTGATTTTTGTGGTTTATTTCAACCTGCTGGTCATGGGCAAGAGCTGGGTGGAGACCGAGCAGGTGTCGCTGCCGGCGTATTTGCTGGTCTTGCACGGCGGCGCGATGGCGCTGGCCTTGCTGTGGCTGGCCGCACGCCACAACCAGTGGGCGCTGCCAAGCCTGCGAAGCGCATCGAGGCCCAAGGCATGAAAACCGTTCGCAAACTTATGTACCGCGAAGTGTTCGTGGCGGTGGCTGCAGTGACACTGGCCTTTGTGGCGCTGTTTTTCTTTTTTGACTTTGTGGACGAACTGCAATCGGTGGGCCGCAGCAGCGCGCTGGGCTATTCGGTAGCGCAGGCACTGGCCTATGTGGCGCTGATGGTGCCCAGCCATGTGTATGAGCTGCTGCCCATTACCGTGCTGATTGGCACTATCTTTGTCATGGCGCGGCTGGCCAACAGCTCGGAATTCACGATTTTGCGCACCAGCGGCCTGGGGCCCTGGGCGGCATTGCGCCTGCTGCTGGTGATGGGCCTGAGCTTTGTGGTGTTGACCTTTGCCGTGGGCGACTACCTGGCGCCGCTGGCCGACAAGACCGCGCAACTGCTCAAGGCCCAGTTTCAAGGCCACATTACCGTGGGCAAGACCGGCGCATGGATCAAGGAGCGCCAGCCCTACAGCAGCTTTTCTGTCAACGTAGCGTCGCTGGCCAGCGACGCCAGCATGAAGGGCGTGCGCATTTTTGAGCTGAACAACCGGGGTGAGATTGTCTCCCTGACCGAGGCACAAAGCGGCACCTTTGGCCCCGGCGACTCGTGGCTGCTGAGCGACGTGCAACGCACCGAGTTTGTCGTACCAGACACCGGCCCGGCGCGCGCCCTGAGCACCCACCAGGCGAATTTTTCATGGCAAAACAAACTCAGCGCGGAAATGGTTTCGGCGGCGGTGCTGCGCCCGGACCGGATGGGCACCATTGACCTTTTTCAATACACGCGCCATTTGCGCAGCAACGGCCAGTCGGCGCAAAAGTACGAGATCCAGTTTTGGAAAAAAGTGTTTTATCCGCTGAGCTGCCTGGTGATGGTGATGCTGGCCCTGCCCTTTGCCTATCTGCACTTTCGCTCGGGCAGCACCACGTCCATGGTGTTTGGCGGGGTGATGGCGGGCATCAGCTTTGTGCTGCTCAACAACGTGCTGGGAGATTTGGGCTATCTGCAGGGCTGGCAACCCTGGTTTACCGCCGCCCTGCCCGGCCTGATTTATTCCCTTGCCTCACTATCAGCCTTTGGCTGGCTGGTGCTTCGACGATGACGCTTAACTCTGACATTTCCAACCCAAGCCAAGCCGCACTGCGCGGCATTGTCTTGTTCGCCCACGGCTCGCGCGACCCGCTTTGGCACCGGCCCATGCAGGCGGTGGCGCAGCGCGTCTTGCAAAGCGCGCCGGGTGTGGCCGTGGAATGCGCCTACCTTGAACTCAGCACGCCCAACTTGGCCAGCGCTTGCACCAGCCTCTTGGCGCGCGGCGTAGGCACCATCACCATCGTGCCGCTGTTTTTGGGCGTGGGCAAACATGCGCGTGAAGACCTTCCACTATTGGTCGCCGAGCTGCGCGCAGCGCACCCGCACACGGTGTTTGAGTTGCAAGCGGCGGTGGGCGAAGACACGCGCCTGATTGCGCTGCTGGCCGAAATGGCCGTCGAGCGGCCCTGAAACAGCGCTTTTCTTGACCCGGAACGGGTGCTTTGGAACATAGATGCAGCATAATGAATCACTTCTATAGTTGAAATTCGATATGAATCTGCACCAGTTTCGCTTTGTCCAAGAGGCGGTTCGCCGCAACCTGAACCTCACCGAGGCGGCCAAGGCGCTGCACACCTCGCAACCCGGCGTGTCCAAAGCCATCATTGAGCTTGAAGACGAGTTGGGCATTGAAATCTTTGCCCGCCACGGCAAGCGCCTCAAACGGGTCACCGAGCCGGGCCAGCATGTGCTAAAAAGCATCGATCTGATTCTGCGCGAAGTCGGCAACCTCAAGCGCATCGGCGACCAATACAGCCGGCAAGACAGCGGCACCCTGTCCATTGCAACCACCCACACCCAGGCCCGCTACGTGCTGCCCGAAAAAGTGGCCGCGCTGCGCACCGCCTTCCCCAAGGTCAACATCAGCCTGCACCAGGGCGCGCCCGACCAAGTGGCGCGCATGCTGATCGACGAAGTGGCCGAGATCGGCATTGCCACCGAATCACTGGCGGACTATGCCGAACTCGTCACCCTGCCTTGCTACCAGTGGCAGCACATGCTGGTCATGCCCATCGACCACCCGCTGGCGCACAAGGTCAGCATCACGCTCGAAGACGTGGCGCAAGAGCCGCTCATAACCTACCACCCCTCGTTTACCGGCCGCACCAAAATTGACCAAGCCTTTGCCGCGCAAAAGTTGGAGCCACGCATTGCGTTGGAGGCGATTGACTCCGACGTGATCACCACCTACGTGCGGTTGGGCTTGGGCATTGGCATTGCGGCTGAGATGGCGGTGCGCGACATCGTGGAACAAGGCGCGCAAAGCGGCCTGGTGGTGCGCCCAGCCGGCCACTTGTTTGGCCAAAATACGGCGCGCGTGGCCTTCAAACGCAGCGCCTACCTGCGCAATTTTGTCTACACCTTTGCCGAGCTGCTGAGCAGCCGCCTGACCCGCGAAACCGTGGACCGCGCCATGGCCGGGCACCTGAACGACGCCGATTTGTAGGCCTTCCCGCCCCAAGAACCGCCATGACACACCCCAACGAACACTTGTTGCGCAGCCGCCTGCCTGACGTAGGCACCACGATTTTTACCGTCATGTCCGCATTGGCAGCCAAGCACCAGGCAGTCAACCTGGGCCAGGGCTTTCCGGACTTTGCCTGCGACCCGACCCTCATTGACCAGGTGAGCGCCGCCATGCGCGCCGGCCACAACCAATATCCGCCCATGGCGGGCGTGCCCGCGCTGCGCGAGGCGGTGAGCGAAAAGTTGGAGCGCCTGTATGGGCGCCACTACCGCGCGGCAGACGAGATCACCATTACGGCAGGCGCCACCCAGGCCATCCTGACGGCGCTCTTGGCGCTGGTGCACCCCGGCGACGAGGTGATCGTGCTCGAACCCTGCTACGACAGCTACCAGCCCAACATCGTGCTGGCCGGCGGCGTGGTGGTGCGCGTGCCCCTGACGCCCGGCACCTTTCGGCCCGACTTTGCAAAAATCGCCGCCGCCCTGTCGCCCAAAACCCGCGCCATCATCATCAACACGCCACACAACCCCAGCGGCACTGTCTGGAGCCGCGCCGACATGTTGGCCCTGCAAGACCTGCTGGCGCCCACCGATGTGTGGGTGGTGAGCGACGAGGTCTATGAGCACATGGTGTTTGACGGCGCCGTGCATGAGAGCGCAGCCCGCTACCCCGGCCTTGCCGAGCGCGCACTCATCGTGTCGAGCTTTGGCAAGACTTACCACGTCACCGGCTGGAAAGTGGGCTTTGTGGCCGCCCCTGCGGCGCTGACGGCCGAGTTTCGCAAGGTGCACCAGTTCAATGTGTTTACCGTGAACACCCCTGTGCAGCACGCGCTGGCCGCCTATATGGCGGACGCCGCGCCCTACGCTGGTTTGCCCGCCTTTTACCAGCGCAAGCGTGATCTTTTTCGCGCTGGACTGGCCAAGGCGCCATTCAAACTGCTGCCCAGCGAAGGCACCTTCTTCCAGTGCGTGGACATTTCAAACGTCAGTACGCTGAGCGAATCCGACTTTTGCCAGTGGCTGACGACCGACATCGGCGTCGCCGCCATCCCCATGTCCGCCTTTTATGCCGACGGTTTTGACCAGCATGTGGTGCGCTTTTGCTTTGCCAAAGAAGAATCCACCCTGAACGCGGCGCTGGAGCGCCTGCAAACCCTTTGACCTTTTCTAGCCCTTAACTCCTCCGTTGCTCCTATGTCTTACCTTGACGACCCCCGCGTATTTTTTGCTGCAGAACGAACCATGTTGGCCTGGCAACGCACCTCTGTGGCGCTGATTGGCCTGGGCTTTGTGGTGGAGCGCTTTGGTCTGTTTGTGCGCATGATCAACGCCACCCACACCATCGTGCCGGAAAGCACCAAGCCCACCATGTGGTTTGGCGTGGTGTTTTTGGTCTTGGGCGCTTTGGTCTCGGGGCTGGCGGCGTGGCAGTACCAGCGCTTTGTGCGCACGCTCACCCACCCGGAAGTGCCGCGCGGCCACTACACCTGGATGGGCCCGGCCCTGAACTACGCCTTAACCATCGCCGGCCTGGCCATGGCCGCCTGGTTCATCTGGAGCGGCTCCTGAGGCGTTTGTCGCCCCCATCGCCCCTTTGTTTTAACAATCACCTTCATCAGACCGCCATGACCGTCTCCATTACCCAGCACACCGCCCACTTTGCCACCGCCCCGCAAATCAGCCCCGATGACATGGCGGCCATCGCGGCCCACGGGTTTCATACGGTGATCAACAACCGCCCAGACGGTGAAGGCGGCGCCGAGCAACCCACGTCCCAGGCCATGGCACAAGCCGCTCAGGCCGCCGGGTTGATCTACCACTACCTGCCAGTCATCAGCGGCCAGATCACGCCAGAACAAGTGGCCGAATTTGCGGCCGCGCTCCAAGCGGCCCCAGGCCCGGTATTGGCGTTTTGCCGCAGCGGCGCGCGTTCCACCAATATGTGGCGCATGGGGCAATAAACCCCGAAGCTTGGCGGGCGCGGGGCTTTAGGCCAACTGTGTCCAGGCCTTTTCCAGCCGCTTGACGCTGACGGGCTGCGGCGTTTTTAGCTCCTGGGCAAAAAAGCTCACGCGCAGTTCTTCGAGCAGCCAGCGAAATTCGGCCATGCGCTCGTCCACCGCGCCCTTGCGCTCGGCCACCAGGCGCCAGTAGCGCTGCTCCAGCGGGCGCAACTCGCTCAAGCGGGCCGCGTCACGGGCCGGGTCGGCGCGGTATTTGTCCAGGCGCAGGGTAATGGCCTTGCAGTAGCGCGCCAGGTGCTGCAGCCGCTCCCAGGGCGTGGTCAACAGAAACTGTTTGCCAATCAGCCGCTGCAACTGCTGCTGCGCGTCGGCACAAGCTTCAACCGCGTTTTTGCTGTCCTTGATCTTGCGGGCCGCTGTGGCAAATTCGATCAAGATCACGCCGGCCAGGCGGGCCACCTCGTTGGCAATCAGCGTGAGCCGCCCCCGGCCTTCGTCCAGGCGGCGCTTGAAGGCAAATTCATCGGTGGGCAGCGGATCGAGCAAAAAGGCGCGCTCCAGCGCCAGCGCAATGATTTGGCTGCGCAGCTCTTCGACCGTGCCGCCGAGCTGCGTAGCACCCTCGCCGCGCCCGACTTGCAGGTAAGACACGGCCATTTTTTGCAGGTCTGGGATGTTCTTTTCCAAGTACTTGAGTGCGTCCTTGATTTGCAGCGCAAACAGGCGGCGCAGGCCGGCGCGGTGTTTGGCGGCGGCCGCCTCAGGCTCGTCAAACACTTCGATGGTCACGGCGTCGCCCGCGTCCATGAGCGCAGGAAAACCGATCAGCGTTTGCGCGCCCTTGCGTATTTCCAGCAGCTCGGGCAGTTCGCCAAAGGTCCAGGCGGTAAAGCGCTGGTCCACCAGGTTTTGGGCGCCGGGCGCAGCTTTGCTTGGGGCGGGTGCTGAAGGTACGTTAGCTTTGGTCGGCGCCACGGCCGAACTTGCGGTGGGCATAGCAACCGAAGTGCTGGCAGCGCCAGCACCCTGCCCCAGCTTCAAAGACGCCAGCGCCTGAAACGCCCCGCGCGCCTGCTTGCCCCATTCGGCTTTGAGCGCGCCCAAATTGCGGCTTTGGCCCAACTGGCGGCCATGTTCGTCCACCACCTTAAAGTTCATGAAAAAGTGCGGGCTCAACATGTCGGTCTTGATGTCGGCGCGCGCCACGTCCAGCGCGGTGGCTTCGCGCACCAGCTTCAAGACCGCGTCCACCAGACTGCCCGCACCAAAGCGCTCGTCGCTCAGGGCAGCGGCCATGCGCGTGGCGGTCTCCGGCAGCGGCACCAGGCGCGAGCGGGGCCGCTGGTGCAGGGTTTTAAGCAAGGCCTGAATTTTTTCTTTCAGCATGCCCGGCACCAGCCATTCACCGCGTTCGTCGTTGACCTGGTTGAGCACAAACAGCGGAACCGTCACGGTCACGCCGTCCAGCGCATCGCCCGGCGCGTGCAGGTAGCTCGCAGCGCAGTCCACGCCGCCCATGCGCAGGGTTTTGGGAAACATGGCGGTGGTGATGCCGGCGGCCTCGTGGCGCATGAGTTCGTCGCGGGTCAGCAGCAAAAGCTGGGGCTGCTTTTTGACCTCTTCGCGGTACCAGCGCTCGCAGCTAAAACCGCTGCACACGTCGGCGGGCAGTTGCTGGTCGTAAAAGGCGTAAATCAGCTCCTCGTCCACCAGCACGTCCTGGCGGCGCGCCTTGTGTTCCAGCTCTTCCACCTGTTTGATGAGTTTCAGGTTGGCCGCCAAAAACGGCAGCGGGCTGTCCCACTGGCCGGCCACCAGCGCTTCACGGATAAACACTTCGCGCGCACCGGCCAAGTCCACCCGGCCGTAGTTCACCCGCCGCCCGCTGTAAACCACGATGCCGTAGAGCGTGGCCCGCTCCAGCGCCACCACTTCGGCGGCTTTTTTATCCCAATGAGGGTCAAGCAGCTGCTTCTTTAACAAATGGCCGCCTACCTGCTCAATCCACTGCGGGTCGATGTTGGCAATGCCCCGGCCAAACAGGCGCGTGGTTTCTACCAGTTCGGCCGCCACAATCCAGCGCCCCGGCTTTTTGGCCAGGTGCGCGCCCGGATGCGCAAAAAACTTGATGCTGCGTGCGCCCAGGTATTCGCCCTGCTGGCCCTCGTTTTCTACCTTGCAGCCCACATTACCCAAAAGCCCGGCCAGCATGGAAAGATGCAATTGGTCATAGGACGCCGGCGTGGTGTTGAGCCGCCACTTGTGTTCGGCCACCACGGTGTGGAGCTGGCTGTGGATGTCTTTCCACTCGCGCAGGCGGCGGATGTTGACGAAGTTTTGGCGCAGCAGTTGCTCGTATTGGCGGTTGCTGAGTTTGTGGGGAGCAGCAAAGGGGGTCGGACCCCGATTTCGCGCAGCGAAACTCGGGCTCTGACCCCCTTTGCTGCGACCGTTGGGTGAATTGGGGTCAGAGCCCGATGCATCGGGATCTGACCCCAATTCACCCAACACCACCTTCCGCTCACCCCGCGCATCACTAATCCACTTCCACAGCTTCAGGTAACCGCTGAACTCGCTCTTTTCGTCGTCAAACTTGGCGTGCGCCTGGTCGGCTTGGGCTTGCAAGTCCATAGGGCGGTCGCGCACGTCTTGCACGCTCAGGGCCGAGGCGATGATCAGCACCTCGTCGAGCGCCTGGCGGCTGCGCGCCTCCAAAATCATGCGGCCCACGCGCGGGTCCAGCGGCAGGCGCGCCAGCTCTTGGCCCAGGGGCGTAAGTTCGTTGGCATCGTCCACCGCGCCGAGTTCGTTGAGCAGTTGGTAGCCATCGGCAATGGCGCGCCCGGACGGGCTCTCGATGAACGGAAAGTCTTCCACCACGCCCAGGCGCAGCGACTTCATCCGCAAAATCACCCCGGCCAGCGAGGAGCGCAAGATTTCTGGATCGGTAAAACGGTCGCGCCCGTCAAAGTCTTTTTGGTCAAACAGGCGAATGCAAATACCGTCGGCCACCCGGCCGCAGCGGCCAGCGCGCTGGTTAGCCGAACTTTGGCTGATGGGTTCGACCAGCAACTGCTCCACCTTGCTGCGAAAACTGTAGCGCTTGATGCGCGCCGTGCCCGCATCGATCACATAGCGGATGCCCGGCACCGTGAGCGAAGTCTCGGCCACATTGGTGGCCAGCACCACCCGCCGCCCGGTGTGGCCGTCAAAAATGCGGTCTTGTTCGGCCGGGCTCAGGCGCGCAAACAGCGGCAG